>CAVXIO010000022.1:10000-433157 GCA_963761915.1 uncultured Acidobacteriota bacterium | reverse complement strand
GTGCAGCAGGGTAAGGTCATGGTCGAGTGGGATCCTTACACCTTCGCCATCCTCACCGAAATCGGCGGCACGGCGCAGTTCAAAGACTTGCAGGAAGGCGTCACGCTGCACGAAGAAGTGGACGAAGTCACCGGCCTGTCGCGTCACGTAGTCGGCGATTCGCCCGACGAGAAGCGCCAACCGGCGGTGGTTGTGAAGGGCAAGAGCAGCAAACGTTACTTGATGCCTTCCCGCGCTCACCTTATGGTGCAGGACGGCGACACGGTTCACCCCGGCGACGTGCTGGCCAAGATCCCGCGCGAAACCACTAAAACCAAGGACATCACCGGTGGTCTGCCGCGTGTGGTCGAACTCTTCGAAGCGCGCAAACCGCACGAAACCGCGGTCATCAGCGAAATCGATGGCACGGTGAAGTTCGGCGAAGTCTCGAAGGGTCAGCGCAAACTCTATGTGCAGGCCGACAACGGCACGGAAAAGGAATACTCGGTGCCGCGCGGCGTTCACATCAACGTGCAGGAGGGCGAGCGCGTCAAAGCTGGCGAACCCTTGATGGACGGCCCGCTCAACCCGCACGACATCCTGGCCGTGCTCGGCGAAAAAGAGCTGCAGTCTTACCTGGTGAACGAAATCCAGGAAGTCTACCGCTTGCAGGGCGTCAACATCTCGGACAAGCACATTGAAGTGATTGTCCGCCAGATGATGCGCTGGGTGAAGGTCGAGGACGTGGGCGACACCACGTTCCTGCTGGAGCAGCAACTGGATAAGTTCCGCTTCCGCGAAGAAAACGAGCGCGTGATCAAGGAAGGCGGCAAGCCGGCTACCGGACGCCCGCTGCTCCTCGGCATCACGAAAGCTTCGCTCTCAACCGACTCGTTCATTTCGGCGGCGTCCTTCCAGGAGACTACGCGAGTGCTCACCGAAGCTTCCATTCAGGGAGCGGTCGATCACCTGCGCGGGCTCAAGGAGAACGTCATCGTCGGCCGCCTCATCCCTGCCGGCACCGGCATGGAGTATTACCGCAACGTCCGCCTCTCGCCAGAAATGGAAGAGGCCGCGGCCAAGGTACAGGCGGAAGTCTCGGCGGCATACGAAGAGGCCGAGCGCGCTCTCGAGATGATGCGCCACGAGGGCGAGACCGAGGAACTGGCTGCAGAGTAAGCCATACTACAGTAAACTTCGGGGGCGAGCTTGTACGAACAGTTCGCCCCCGAACTTGTTTTTGGCTACTAAATAGCGATGCACGCAAACCCACAGCGATTGCCGAGTGAGGAACCTGGCCCGCTTCCCACGTTGCAACCTGCGCGTCCACGCCATAAGCTAGGGCCAGCGATGCTCCGCTTTCTTCGCCTTTTGCGGCTGGCCATCTGGCGTGCCTTCCAGCACGACGCGTTTTCCATCGCCAAAGCTTCGGCTTACTCCTCCATTCTTACTTTTTTCCCTGCCTTGCTGGTTGTGGGTTCCGTGTTGGCCACATGGCGCAAGGGCGCGCCCTACATGCGCGAGATCACTTATGCGCTCTCGCGGATTCTTCCCGCCGGGACATCCACTGCCATGAATTTTCTGCGGGGCGCGGCGCAACGCCCGGTGGGACTGCTCATCACAGCATCGCTGTTGACGCTGTGGACCGCCTCCGGCGTAATGATTTCCTGGATGGAAGGCTTCCGCCGCTGTTACGAACTGCCCAAAATCTGGGGACTGGTGAAGGAGCGGCTCATCGCATTCCTGCTCGTCATCTTCGCTCTACTTCCCATGACCTTCGCTACATTGCTGGTGGCCTTCGGCAGCAAAATCGAGACTGACATTCTCTACTACACTGCGCGCGAATTCAGCCCGTACATTCTGCTCATGTGGACTGTGATTCGCTGGATCATCGCCACGCTCACCAGCATTGCGGTGATCGCGCTCATCTATCATAACGCGGTTCCGCGCACTCAGCCCTGGCACAGCGTGATCCCCGGAGCAACGCTTGCCACAGGACTGTGGTTCTCAACCACGCTGCTGTTCGGCGCCTATCTGCGCCATTACGCGGATTACAGCATCATTTACGGATCGCTAGGCGCCGGCATCGCCCTGCTGGTGTGGATGTACATGGTTTCCCTCGTAATCCTGGTGGGCGCAGAATTTAATGCCATGCTGTTCCCGCGCGCCATGCTGGGGAAAGAATTGATAGCAGTGAGTTCCTCTAAAGTGTAAACGCCGCCGCATAAAGCAACGCACTGCAGAAAAAGCAGAATCTGCCGATTGTATCTATGACGGAGCCTCGGCTGAACTCCGAACTTTGTTTCTAGCATTGGCAAATTAACTAAACTCCTAAGCAATTACAATAAGTTCTTCATCGAATGAAATTACCTAAGCCAGCACTTGCAACAGAATTCTCCGCCGTGGAGGCTTCCGATCCACCCCCTGTGCTCTTCGGAGTTCCCGTCGCCCGCCGCGCCAAAATCATCTGCACTATAGGCCCAGCGTGCCACTCTGAGGCCGCCATGCGCGACCTGCTCCGTTTGGGCATGGACGTTGGCCGCCTGAATTTTTCTCACGGCACGCACGAAGATCATGCCCGCAACATCGAACGCCTACGCCGCGCCGCCGAAAAAGAGAACCGTTCCATCTGCATTCTTCAGGATTTGCAAGGCCCCAAGATCCGCACTGGACGACTGGAGCGCCACGAACCCGTGCTGCTCGAAAGTGGCTCAACCGTCATCATCACGCCGCGCGACATTGCCGGCACTGCCACGCGCATTGCGACCACCTTCCCCGATCTTGCCCGCGAGGTCGGCCCCGGCGCGCGAATTCTTCTGCGCGACGGCCTCATCGAATTGCGCGTGCGCACCGTCCGCGGCAAGGATGTGGTCTGCGACGTTCTGAATGGCGGAATGCTGGGCGAGCATCAAGGCATCAACCTGCCCGGCACGGCACTTTCCATTCCCGCCATGACCGAAAAAGACCGTAAGGATCTCGAGTTTGGCCTGAAGCTCGGTGTGGACGCGGTCGCGCTCTCCTTCGTGCGCTCCGCCGCCGACGTGAATATGGTTCGCGAAATTGTGGCGGCCCACGGCAGTGATGTTCCTTTGATCGCGAAACTGGAGAAGCCCCAGGCCATTGACCATCTCGAAGAAATTCTGGAGGCGGTCGATGGCGTCATGGTGGCGCGCGGCGATCTTGGCGTCGAGATGGCGCCGGAAAAAGTCCCCGTCATTCAGAAGCACGTCATTCGCCGCTGTGCCGCCTGGCGCAAGCCCGTGATCACGGCCACGCAGATGCTTGAGTCTATGATTGAAAACCCGCGCCCCACGCGGGCCGAGGCCAGCGACGTGGCCAATGCCATTTTCGATGGGACTGATGCGGTCATGCTTTCCGCCGAGACTGCCAGCGGTCACTACCCGCGCGAAGCTGTGGCCATGATGTCGCGCATCGTGATTGAAGCCGAGAGCAATATGGCCGAATTCACACAGCCGCGCCGACGCCGCGATCGTCACGGGCTCACCGTCGCCGAAACCATCTGCGAATCCATCGCCCATGCCGCTGAGGACCTGCCCATGGGCGCAATCGCGGTTTTCACGGAGAGCGGCAACACCGCACGGATGATTTCAAAGTTTCGCCCGCAAGCTCCCATCTATGCCTTCACTCACGTTGCTTCGGTGGTGCAGCGCGCCAATCTTTTCTGGGGAGTGCATCCCATCCGCTGCGGCCACGCGCCTTCCACCGACGAGATGGTTCTCGTAGCCGAGAAAGAACTTCTGGCTCGCCGCGTCCTCAGGCCCGGTGCGGTTCTAGGCGTGGTCGCGGGCACGCAACAGGCTTCCGGTTCCACCAACTTCATGCGTCTGCACACGGTCACCGCCGAAGAGGCCGGCGCGGTTCCGCCCACAAAACGCAAGCGCGCCGCACGCCAGAAGCTATAATCGCGGGGTATGTCGCAGGAATATTTATCCGTTGCGATCTGGGAGCCTCTGCCCGGTATGGAAGCGGCTTCGCTCGCCACCATCCGCGAACTGAATACGCTCATCTCCAGCAAAGGATACGGCCGCGATCTTCTGTATCGGAGCGGCTCTCATTACGTCCTGCTTCGTTATTGGAATTCTGACGACGCTCGCCGCACCGCGCATGAAGATCCCGAAATGCTTCGCTGCTGGGCTCGTCTGGGGAACGAAATTCAAATTCTGAAAGTCTACGAGAAGCTGGAAGAACTGGGCGTATAGGGTCATGTGAAGACAGTTGCCTCCGCTGTCCGCTAAGCGGAGCGAGGCGCTCGAGAGGCAGCCAGGCGTTCTCAGGATTTTGGGTGGCGCAGCGCTTCAGCGCTGCGATTAGCAACGGGCTAGATAGGTGCTTCAGCCCCTGAGGTACTTAAGAGGAAATTCAGCATTCTGCTAAGGATCGAATGTCCGCCGAATCCAACCCGCAGCCTTTCACCGACGTCACCGCCGACCCGTTCGTTCGCGGATTTCTGCATCGCCCCAGCAAGTCCACCGGCGAAGGACTTCTCCTCACTCACGGCGCCGGCTCGAACTGTCAGGCTCCGCTTCTAATCGCACTCGCCGAAACCTTTGCCGGGGCGGGCTACATGGTGCTGCGCTGCGATCTGCCGTTCCGCCAGGATCGCTCCTTCGGACCGCCGGGACCGGGCGATGCCAGGCGCGATCGCGCCGGCATCAAGAACGCGCTAGCCGCACTCAGCCGCATGGTCGCCGGCCTCGTCTTTCTCGGCGGCCACTCCTACGGTGGACGGCAAGCAAGCATGCTCTGCGCCGAAGCTCCTGAAAATTCACCGCAAGAAGCCGCCGGCCTGCTTCTCCTTTCTTACCCGCTGCATCCGCCACGCAAGCCTGAACAACTTCGCACGCAGCATTTTTTCAATCTGCGCACTCCCACCTTATTCGTGCAAGGCACGCGCGATCCCTTCGGCTCGATCGCGGAAATCGAGCAGGCACTGAGGCTAATTCCGACGAAGACAAAACTCCTGCCCGTCGAAGGCGGCGGTCACGATTTGGGATTCAAGGGAAAAGCCAAAGGGCAGGAACTGCCAACGAATATATTGGCGGAATTTCAAGTCTTTTTCTCGCGGTAAGCGCGTGTGGATCCCCGCAAATCCGCGCCCACAGACTTAATTCACCCACCCCGATTTCGACCCGCCATTTCCCTTCCGCTGATCGTCATCCGGTGGAATGTAATTGCCATGCTCGTCGAAATGGATTTCGCGGTTGTCATGCTTGCGCATGTACACTTCAAACTTCTTCGCCGCCTGCCGCCGCTTCCATCGGTAATAGGAATTATTCAATCCATACCACCACTCCGAGAACGAGAACTTTCCTGACATTCCGCGCGCGGGCGCAAACTTCACGTACAAGTATCCAAAGAGCAGGCCGCCAAGATGAGCCAGGTAAGCCGTGCTTCCCCCACCGCTGATCGCAAACGCCACAGTTACCACGATCAGGATCAGCACGAAATATTTTGCTTTGATCAGGAAGGGGAACGGAATCATCATGATTTCGTTCTCCCCAAACACCATGCCGAAAGCCATCAGCACGGCAAACACGCCCCCAGAAGCGCCGACCGTGACAGTGTCGGGAGTGATCAGGATGTGAGCGAAGGAAAGAACGATCGTGGTAAGCGCGGCGCCCACCACGCCCGCGAAAAACAGCTCCAGGAACCGGCGCGTGCCCCACGAGCTTTCAAACGTCGATCCGAACATCCAGATACCGAGCATGTTCCCGAACCAATGCCAGAAGCCGACGTGAATAAAGCTGTAGGTGACAATCTGCCAGATTGCGAAATGGAAAACCGCGACGCTGGGCACGAGGCCGAGGTTTAAATAGACCCACTGAATCACGGCCCGCGTACCAAAGGCGGAGAGCCCCAGGAACACGGCTGTGTTGATCCCGAGCAGCCAGATCACCGCCTTGGTGAACGGCGGAAAACTCAACGTCATCTCTCGACCGCGCAAGGTTACACTCCCTCTAGCAGTAGACACCGAACTCAACGTTCCGGCAAGGGCACCACCGGCAGGCTCCTGTGCCCCTGCGCATCCGCAGCCCTTACAGCAAAGATGACATTATCCTTCGAAAGTTTCAGGGTCGCGCGCAGAACGTTCCCAACTTCTTGAACGTGCTCCCATTCCGGGCTGGATGTAGCTCGCCAGAGAACTTCATACTCAGTCGCCCGTCCGCCCGGGGATGCTTCCCATGTAAGCGTGGAATCGTTCTCCAGATCTTTGGTCAGCAGGCGCACGTTTGCCGGAGGCGCGGGCGCCGATGCCAGTGACGCCAGCGTTGCCGCATTCAGCCGCGCCACCCGCGCCACATAGTCGAAGTCTACAAACTTAGCCAGGTCGCCATATTCAATGCCGTTCTCGGTGCGCACGTTCTGATGCTGGTGGTGAAAGTCTTCGCGAAATTCGGTGAAGCGTACTGCGGCGAATCCCTGCTGGTTGAACGAATAATGATCGCCCCCACGCAGATAGCGGTCGAGCCGGAAAACCAGCATCGGCCTCACGTCCACATCATAGGCGTGGCCAACGTCGGCGATGTAGCGGGCCAATTGCCGCGACGCTGAATCGTTCTCGCCGCCCAACCCACGAATCCGCCGGGTCTCCTGCTCCGTAGCCGCGGCCGGCAGGCCCTCGGAAAAGACGCGCACCACGGAATGATCCTGCTCCGCACTCTTGTCCCCGCCGACGATGTCATTGTTCAATATGGCTTCCAGATTCCATCCTTGTTCCTTTGCCATCTTGGCGAAATGATGGCTGCCATTCAAACCCTGTTCCTCGCCTGCAACCGTCAGAAAAATAATCGTTGCTGGAAACTTCAACTTGCTCAAAACCCGCGCACATTCCAGGCTCACGGCGGTCCCGCTGCCATCGTCGTTGGCGCCCGGAGCGTCCGCCTTCGGGTCTAAAGTGTCGCTGGGGCGCGAATCGTAATGCCCGGTCACCAATACGATGCGCTTGGCATTTTCCGGATCAGTACCATTCAGAACCGCATAAACATTGGTGATTTGAGTGGGCTGAGGAATCCGGTCCGCGGCTGGTTCGGTGAAGCTGTCGGTCTTAACCTCCAGGCAACCGCCGCAATCCTTGGAATAGCGCTCGAATTCTTCCTTGATCCACTCCCGCGCCGCCCCGATCCCGCGTCCAGCCGCGATGGCGTCTGCGTCCTGCGCCGAGAGCGTCAGCCGCGTTCCAAAACTCACCAGCTTTTCGATGTTGGCGCGGATGTGTTCGGCCGAAACCTGCTGCAGAGCAGCCGAGATGCGGCCATCCACGGCCATCGGCTCAGTAGTTGAGCTTTGTTGGGTTTGCGCCTGCACTGCGGCGCCGGCGGCCAGCGCCAGCGGTACCGCCGCCAGCCACGGTCTTTTCTTCAGAAAGGAAATCATGTAGGCTCCGGCATGAGAAATGTCAAGGGTGGCGGCTGCTACCGCCAAACAAAAATTCTTGCCCTCTTCAGCCCCCACCCCTTGACCTTCGGCGAGGGAGAATCTAAATATTATCAAGGGGTATCTAACAATGGTGTCTGATGGTAGTGGAGGAATCATGGTTCTTTGTCCCGAATGCGAAACCGATCTCGATGTGGAAGAGGAAGAGGTCGACGAAGGGGAAATCGTTTCCTGCCCCGAATGTGGTACCGACTTCGAAGTCGTGACCACAGCTCCGCTGGAGCTGAAGGCGGTCGAAGCCGGTTACGTGGAAGAGGAAGAAGAAGTGGAAAGCGAAGATGGTGACGACGCGTAGAGTCATTCCCTCTTTCTTTCCAGCGCGCCTGTTCTCGTTTCTCCTGCTGCTTGCGCTGTGCTGCGCCGCCTTGCGTGCCGCGCCTTCAGCCAGCGCAACGCCCACTCCCAAAAAACTAAAACCGTCGGATGCCTATGCGCTCATTTTCGGAACGGTGTGGGGACCGGATGACCACCCTGTTTACGGCGTGAAGGTCTATATCCGCCGCGCGACCGATAAGAAACCGAAGTGGGAGCTTCTTTCCGACCATGCCGGCGAATTCGCTCAGCGCGTTCCCCCAGGCAAGGCCGACTACGTGCTCTCGGTCGACCGCAAGGGATTAAAAACCACGGATGGCCAATTGCTGCATCTAGCGCAAGAGGTCACGGTCCACGTAGAGTATGACGAGCGCGTGGATATTGGTTTGCATCTGACGCGCTAAAGGATTACAAGAGCTGCAAGGTTAGAAAGAGGAAGAAGACTCGCATGACTCCCAGACGTGCTGTCCAGAATGTTACTTTGATCGCCGCCGCACTTCTCATTCTGATCTCCGTGGCTGCCCATGCTGATCCAGACAATAAAGAAAAGCAACAGGGCCGGCTGCTCTACGGCAAAGTGCTCGACCAACAGGACAATCCAGTGGCGGGTGCGATCGTCTACCTTACCAATACGCGCACCCACGCAGTGAAGACATACATCATCGGGCAGGAAGGGACGTACCGTTTCCCTGGCTTGTCCACGGGGGACTATGAAGTTTATGCGCAGTACAAAGGCCGCAAGAGCGACACCAAATCTCTGAGCCAGTTCGATGATCGATCGCAGGTTTACATTGACCTCAGAATTAGCGGACAGTAGCCCGCAAAAACTCGGGCATCGCCATGCAACTTTTTGCCGTTTTAAGGGTTCAATAGGAACATGTTCTTGTGGGGGAGGAGACATTGAAAGAATTTCACTCGCTTTTCAATAAGAGTCGTGCGATAGCCGCAGGGCTCGTGACCTTCGTGATTGCTGCGGCGGCGCTGTCGGCATGGGCCCAACAAGGCGCCATGAGCCCCTATCAGGATGAACAGGATGGCGTCAGCGCCGGCGGCAACTGGATGGAGTTCCGCTCGGAAGACAAGATGACGGGCGCCAAGAAAGTCCGCTTCGAGCTGCTATCGAACAACTACCTCCGCGAAGATCCCGACTACAAGCCGCGGGTTGAGCTCATATGCAGCAATGGCAAGTACGAGCACGCCGATTTCAATCCCGGCGCCAGGCTGGGACGCCCCGACTATCCCGGGTTTTGGGGACAGCCGAAGATGGAAGTTATGGTCCGCATCGACGGCTATCACGAGCACAAGGGATGGAATTGGGTGCGGGGACGTTTCCTCGATATGGATAAGGGCACGGTTCGCGGAATGCTGGGCGCCCATGTGTTCAATGTGGAAGTCAAGACCAGGACCGGTTACACGATCGCCGAGTTCTCGCCCGACGGGTTGAATCTGGATGAAGTCAGGCACGCCTGCGATCTGACTCCGCACAAGCCTTAATACTAATCTGCCATGTACAGGAAGGGGCTGAGCCTTGGGCTCGGCCTCTTTTTTGATCTGCCATGGCCCAGACGACCTCGCTGAAGTGACTCTAGATGCTGCCCAGTCAGTTACTTGCGCCGTTACCGGGTGAGCTGTTTCACTGGGGACATCTCAGCAGACGAGGTGACGATGGACAGCAACGTGATCACAGGGGTAGCGTTTCTGCTTTTCGTGGTGGGAGTTGGCGTTTACGTGGTCATTCTTTACAACGAACTGGTGCGCCTCCGCAACGACAACGATCGCGCTTTTGCGAACATTGATGTGCTGCTCAAGCAGCGGCACGACGAGATCCCAAACCTGGTTGAGACAGTGAAGGGATACATGCAGCACGAGCAGCAGACGCTGCTGGCGGTGACGCAGGCGCGGGCAGCGTCAATGAATGCGGCCAGCATTGGACAGAAAGCGCAGGCTGACCTGTCGATGACTGTGGCGCTGCGCGGACTGTTCGCGGTGGCGGAAAACTATCCGCAGTTGAAGGCCAACCAAAACTTTCTCAAGCTGCAGACGCGCATCAGCGAACTGGAGGACCGCATCGCTGACCGGCGCGAGTTCTTCAACGATGACGTTAACACCTACAACACACGCATCGGGCAGATCCCGGAGGTCTTTGTGGCCAGCTTCATGAGCTTGAAACCGCGCGGCATGTTCAAAGTCTCAGAAGAGGATCGCAAGCTGGTAGAGGTAAAGTTCCAGAGCGCGGCGCGGGCTTAGGGGCGCGTTTTAGGGCAGTATCGGTGGAAATGTTCCCATGGGAACATTAGAGCAGTCTTGCAGGAACACTGTGGAAATCTCGGAAAACTCTGGAAACCGCCTCAAAGCTATGGATGGTAAGTTGTAAGTAACTGAAATTAAACGGCTTATCAGAAGTGGCGGAAGAGCGGTAGAAAAGCAACAGGGCGAAGAAAAAGCGCTAAAAAGCGCGGCCCGAGGCTGGCACTCGTCTCTGGTGAGTGCCAATCGGCAGTTTGGCGACGAGTGAGGCAAGAAATTCCCGACGCCTGCCGATCCGTTGACTTGAGCCGAACCGGCCCTCGGGCGCTGCAAGAACCCACCCTTTGGGCGCACTCTAAGCAGCGGGCTTGAGGCGAGCCTGGATAGACGGCAGAGCCTGCCGCAAATCGTTGCCCACCTGGGGCGACAGACGCTCCGTCAAGGCAGCGATTACCGTTACAACGGCGACGTCGTTCACCTGCGCAAGCTCGCCCCGGGGAGGGTCGGGAAGCGTGAGGATGACCTTCACCCAGTCCGCGAGAACAGCCCATAATGGTGAATTAATATCGATAGGCATATTGTTTGCTCCTGTTTGATCTGTTTTCGATTAAAGTCTTTTGTGCCACAGAGCACCCCGTTACGCGGAAAATTTCAGCTCCGATCTCTGAAACTCACAATTCGGCGGACAAAAGCCGGACTTCACGACCAGAAAAAGAATGCCGAAGACGAAGTCCGGGGCGAACTCCACCGGGCTGTTAATTCGCACGGCCCGCCGGTGTTTAGCTGTTCTGCCCTCTCACATCAGAACATGAGGGTTAATCACTTGCTCGTAGTAACAACCGCTTTGGTCGCAATAGGCGAAATAAATGACGTTCCCCCAGTGCCGAATGACGAATCCTTGGGGCCGGACGGCGCTTCCGGTGTCGGCTGCGACATGCGGTAGTAGAAAATAAGCTTCTCTGGTTTTGCCGAGCGATGCCTCGGCGGTAAATTCGGGTAAACGCATTGGAATAACCTCCTTCCGTTTCGTAGGTCGAGCTTCGCAATTGCAAAATGCGTGATCCGGCCCGAAAACTTACGGTGACGGATGCACTGCCCAAACGGGGGCAGGAGTAGCCCACCCCTCGGCTGCGTGGATGTTTACGCTTCAGCGAATCGCTAAAGGGCGTGTATGCCACCACTGACAGAGAACACCGGGCGGCGGTGGCAAAAGCATCCGCTAATGCCGCCCTCATCCCAGCACGTACAGCAGGTGTTTCCAATACAAAACTGAGGCAAAACCGTGGCGCTTTCTGATGCGTGCTTCAGGGTGAGAACGTAGCTGCGTTGCATTTTGCCGAGCGCGGCCTCGGCAGTAAATCCTGGCGTATTCATTTAGTGGTCTCCTTCCTCTTGAAATCTGCAGATGCGAGACTGCTGCCGACCTATGGGCAAATCTTTGCGCATTCACCGCGCATGCAGGTTTGCCCTCCACCCTTGAGGTTCACACATTCGCCGCAGCAGTGTAAGCCTGTTGGACAACACGGTTGCGGTGGTATGACGCCGCCACCGTTCCCCGGACACTGACAGCACGCACTGGCGCACCAGTTATCGCAGTCGCCGCCCAGCCACCAGAAGGCGGACTCGCAGGGGATGAGGCACGCCAAAATGCAGGGATCGTCGGCAGGCGTGCAACATTGTTTACCCGATCCGCTCGGCGAGATCATTGCTACCGGCTGTGTGTCAGCGCCAGCACAGGATGCACGATAGCGGCCCGTCGTCCGATACAATGTCGCTTCCGCACTGAACCCTGGCAAGGTCATCTTTAACCTCTTTTCTCATCAAATCATCGGACTTCAACGCACTGGAGATCGCCCGATCCAGAGGCCGCGCGAGGGGCGGGTTCGCGGCCGAGACCGAAGTTTCCGCGCCGTGCCTTCCACCCCTGGCAACAAAACTTACGAGCCGCCCGGAACGCACTGACAGGAATTGCCAAAGACGCCGCAGTTGCATTGCGGAACGAATCCCGGATTGCAGCTATTGCTGGAAGTCGAGCAACCAATTCCCAAAACGCTGGAGCAACTGCATATTCCCGGAGGGCCTAAGCCGCCTCCTGTGGTAGTGGTTCCCGAGCCTCCTGTGCTGCCTGAGCCTCCTGCGCAATTGCAGTTGCATATCTCCGATCCAGCAGACACAACCCCGGCTCTCAGGTCGGACTGTCCTCGCGTCTTCACGATAAACCTGCTGGCCTTTTGCAGTGACGTCTCCGAGTTAAATCCTGGCAGTCTCATTTCTGGCCTCCTTGGCTAATTTGGCAATTTCAGGTTTAGCGATCGTAGTACGGTGACAGCTTGGTCACCAGGAACGGGAACTCGTCGGTGACATCAACTCGCACGAAGAATTTATCCACGACGTCGGTGTTGCGGTTGGTGTAGGAGAAGACCACTTCGAGCAACTTGCGGGTGCCGCTGAGCGTCGACCCGTGGACATCGACTGCCGTAAGCGAGCAATTCTGCCCGAACTGTTCAGCTGCCCTGGCGTAGATGGCCTGATAACGGACGGCGAGATAGTTCAAGGCACGGTGCTCGTCGGTGGCTCCGGCGTTATCGGTCATCCGCAGGATGCGGTCCAAGAGCTCTTCGGCAGCAGGCGCAAATTCTTTAGCCGAGGTCTTCTCCGGCTTGGGAATTGATTTAATCAGCGCATCGCGGTCGAAGGAATAAATCTGGTCGAAGGCGACGATGGGGACCATCAAGCCGTTGCAACTCTCGGGCGGAGCGATGAGTCCCCTAATCCCGATCACGACATCGAGGTCCAGAGGGCTGGGGTTGGGGCGGATGGCTTCGACCAGGAGGCTGAAGTCGGCCGGGTCGCGCGGACGCAGAATGTAGGTCTCCAATCCCTCGACCGTCATCACCCAACAGAGCAGACGCACGAGGTAACGATTCTCCGGCTTGGAAAGCACGGAGTGAAGTGCCTGGCGGTCGGTGAGTCCGGTCGTTTTTTCCCGGCCGGTGGCCTGGGCAAACTCTTTCTCGGCGGAGATGCTAGGGAAGCGCGCTTCGATACTGCCGAGAGCATAGACCCAGGAAGGCGGCGCTGCGGTTCCACCGTGGCTTGCGGGTGAGGCGCCGCAGTTGGCACAGGCCTGGGGGGAAACGGCTCTGTCCGAAGGACTGGAGGAAGGCGAAATTGCTGGCGAATTTCCGCCAGGAGTGATTGTCGATTGCTCTTGAACTTCAGCGACTGATTGCTCCATCGTAGTTCTCCTTGAGGGTCAGGTTTGCGTCAGCGATGTCATTGCGAGAAGGTCATCCAGCGATTCAAAGCTGCGGCGCGCTTCTGGCAGCCGCCGCACGGTCTGATTCCGAAGGCGGAAGTAGCGCGCTTGATAGCGTCGCCTAAGCCAATTTCCTTTTCGACCAGAAAACCGGGAAGGCGCACCCGGTACGGATCAGACTTTCTGGGCGGTGGTTGCTTCGGAGATCTAGTCCTTGTCATCGATTTCTTCTTCCTCGTCTTCTCATGCCGTGGCAGACGATGCGGCCAACACTTGGTACGCCGCCCACGCATTCAGTAAGGGCGGGACCAGCGAGCGCTGTTTACGGTTGGCTTGCGTTACGGCAAATCTGATTTGATCGGCTCGCGCTCCGGGAAACTCGGACCACAGCAAGGCGATCGTTCCGGCAACGAAAGGCGCTGCGGCGCTTGTGCCTCGGAACGATCGGGACTTGCCGTCGGAGCCCAGGCTGGTGATGTCCACACCAGGCGCACTCAACCCGCTTCTGCCAATGGAACTACCCAGATTTGTCTCTGGGGCGGGCCGTCCCTGGGCGTCACAAGCGGCGACGGGTACGACCCAACGATGATGGGTGATTGAGGAACTTCCGATGGTCGCCTGATTCCCCGCGGCGACAATCGGTATGGCCCCACGGAGGGCCGCGTAATCTAGAGCATCCAGCAAACTGTGGTCACCTTTGCTAGAGGAGTGCGTAAGTCCAACACTTAGGTTCAGCACACGAGCGCCGGCATCGACGCTGTTGACGATAGCTTCGCCAAGCTCTTCGGGACGGGCACTGGGCATTTGCCCGTTCGTCGCAGTGGACTCCGGGAAAATCGGGTGTATCAAGAGCGTGCAGCCTGGACAGATCGCGGGCGCTAGAGAACCTCTCTTGGCGGACAGAATGCCGGCCACAAAGGTGCCATGCATGCAGGCAGCGCTGCTGGCTTGCCCGCAGCTGGCGGGCAGCTTGCTGCCCAGGTGCCGCACATTCGCGCTCCAAAGACTTGCGTTTTCCATAAGCACCGGCCCATCGATCAAGGCAATGACGATTTCTGGTCGTCCGCTTGTTCGCTCCATTAAAGGAGAAAGCTTCACAAGGTCCAACGCGTTCATTGGAAGCTACCGTGGATAAACCAGGATTCGGCCCGAATCGTGCGAACAACTAGACCCCGGACCCTACCGCAAGGAGGGGACGACAGGAGGAATGCGGTGTCGCTTCGCTCCCTAGATTGCAGGAAATCTACGCCTAGTGAGCAGGAAATGTCAATATGAAAAATCAGCTTGGAGAATGTTCGTACCGCTTAATTTCGCTAATAAATAATTTCGTAGTTCAACAGTCACTCTCCCCGTTTTGTGCAACTAACGGTAATACGTTTTGATTTCACGAAACCGAGGTGGAGCATGATTAACAACTTACTGAAATCTATTCTTAAGACCGCAGTTTACTTTCTGGACCAGTCTGACCGGGTTGCCTCCGACGTGCGGGACCGGATTTCTGACAGTCTGGACAGCGCGGGCGATCGAGTATCCGATCTGCGCGACCGAGCCCAGGATCTTTATGAGGGCGACAGTCATACCTTCCGCAACGTGATGACCTTTGTGGCTGGAGTGGGCGTGGGAGTGGGTGCGGCCCTGCTGTTTGCCCCGGCCAGCGGCGAAGAAATCCGCGGTCAAATCGGGGAAAAAGTTCAAGACATCAGTGACCGGGTTCGGGACCGTTTCTCGTCGGAAACGAAGAGCGCGACCGGCACGGAAGGCCGCTAGGCCTTCCGAAGGGCATTTGAAACGGACCGCTCGCATCGGGGCGGCCTGAGCCAATCTGTGTCTGAGCCCTAACTCCGCCTGACACGTAAGCCAGAACAAGCAAGGCAAGTCAAAGGGATAAATTCGTCAAAGGAGGTTTCGATGAAAATTGTTTCTCAAGTCACGGTTCGCACCGCGCTGTTCGCCAGTCTTGTTCTTGGTGGATGGGCAGTAGCGGGCGGACAACAGACGACGGATCAATCAAACGCCGATCAGTCGAATGCCCCGCAGGCCGACAATTCCAAGATCAACCAGCGGGATCGCAACAACAACGAGCCTACGGCCGATCAACAGAAGTCGAACCGGTCGGACCGCGACATTACGCAGCAGGTTCGCAAGGCAATTATGGAGGACAAGTCTCTTTCAACCTACGCACATAACGTGAAAGTCATCACGCAGAACGGGATGGTCACACTGAAAGGCCCGGTGCGTTCGGAAGAAGAGAAGAGAGCGATTGAAGCGAAAGCCGCGGAAGTGGCTGGCGCAGATAAGATCACGAACGAAATGGACGTTAAGGCGAAGCAGTAAGGAAATTCGCCGGAATTACTTTATTTCAAAAGGAGAAGATCATATGGCAGGAAAAAATACAGCTGTATTTGGGATTTATTCGGATTATGCGGGCGTCGAAAATGGCGTCGAGGCACTGAAAGCGGCGGGGTTTCGCAATACGGACATCTCGGTGCTCTTTCCTGAAAATGTAGGCACCAAAGACTTCGCTCACGAAAAAGGAACCAAGGCTCCGGAAGGCGCGACTGCCGGGGCGGGAACCGGCGCTATCATTGGAGGCGGACTGGGCTGGCTCGCGGGAATCGGAGCGTTGGCTATCCCTGGAGTAGGTCCGTTTATTGCGGCTGGCCCGATCGTGGCGGCTTTGGCTGGAGTGGGAGTGGGCGGCGCGGTCGGCGGCATCGCTGGAGCCTTGATTGGCATGGGCATTCCGGAATACGAAGCCAAGCGCTATGAAGGACGGGTGAAGAGCGGCGGCATCCTGCTTTCGGTGCACTCAGATAATTCCGACTGGACCAAGCGGGCGAAGGAAATTCTGGAGCGCACGGGCGCGCAAGATATTTCTTCTTCGGGCGAGGCGAAGGCGGACTTTTCCAAGACCGATAAGCCGATGCAGCGCGCCAGCTAAATAACAGGCACGAGATAAAAGTCCGGGGAATTTTCGGCGCTACAGGCAGTTGAAGCGCGCCGAAGATTCCCCGATTGTATTTTCAGTCCTGGCGCAAGGCCCGCATCGGAATTGGAATGTTGAAGGCGGTGGCAGCGCCTCCCGGAGGACTTTAGGCTCTACCAAGCAATGTTATTCACGGTCCTTTGATTTTTGCGATTCTTGGACAAGGAGTGCTGGCGTAGTGCAACATGTCGTCAGCGATGACATTCAAGAGCCCGGGTGTCGCAAAGGAGAGTCTGGGTGCGCGTGACAGGCTCCAGCGCGCTCTACCCCTTTTCGCAATCGCCTCCGTTATCGCGCTGCTCGGAGTACGTTTTTTCCTGATTATTTCGCGGTACGCGGTCAACGTTTTCTTCGACGATCAATGGGACTATCTGTCCCCGTTCTTCCATCATCAGGCCGGCATTATCGAGCTATTTTTCTGGCAGCACGGGCCGCACCGAGAAGGCATCGGCCTGATTGCCGACAAGTTTCTCTATCCGCTCACCCACTGGAACGCGCGCACGGATTCGTTCCTGGTTGGCGGCAGCATCTTCGCCGCTATGCTGCTCGCGTTGCTGCTAAAGCGCAAACTCTACGGGCCGCTTTCGTATTCGGATGTCGCGATTCCGTTGACGTTCCTGACCCTGGCGCAATATCAGGCGCTGGTGGGTCCGGCGAATCCGGCCTACAGCGGCTTTCCGCTGTTGATGATGATGCTGTACTGCCTGGCGCTGCTCGGTCCCAATCGGCTGCTGAGATATTCCCTCGTCCTGGCACTGAATTTCCTGCTGATTTACACCGGCTTTGGCTTCTTCATGGGCGTGGTCACTCTCGGTGTCTTCCTGCTCGAATGCTACTGGAGCTGGCGCCACTTGACATCCGCTCCGTTCGCCCAAGCCGTAACTGCACTCTTGGTGGCCGCTGCCTCACTGGCGTCCTTCTTCGTCCATTACACCTTTTCTCCCGCCGCCGATTGCTTCGCGATTTCTCGAGGTCAATTGCTGCAATATCCGGGGTTTATGGCGCTCATGTTCTCGGCGTTTGTCATTCCACACCCTTCCGTTTCGGCAGGAATGATGGTCCTGGGCGCGGCAATCCTTTTGATTGGGCTGACTGTATTTGGCTTGCATCTACTCCACTTGTTGAAGCATTCGCATCCAGAAGCAAATCTTATCGGAGCCGTGCTATTAAGCTATTCTCTGCTGTTCTCTGTGAATGCCGCGATCGGCCGCCTCTGCCTGGGCCTGAGCGTGGCATATTCCTCGCGCTACAGCACTCTGCTTATGCCAGCCTTCCTCGCCATTTATTTCTATCTATTGTCGAGGCCGCGGCAGGGCTGGCGGAATCTCGTGCTGGCGTTGTGGGTCTTGCTGCTTCTCTCCTCCGCTATGCACACACCGCGGGGGGAGATGCGTTGGTTTTCCGTCGGCAAGCGCGCCTGGGCCAGCTGCTACGTGCGCACAGAGAATATCCACTACTGTGACCAGATCGCCAACTTTGCGGTGTATCCTTTTCGTCCTGAGCAGACCGGTCTGCAGCAAAAGCTCGATTACCTAAAACAGCATCGGCTGAACTTATTTTATGATCCTGGTCCCAAGTGAGTTCGGGTAAGAGAGACCGCTCCACAGCGTCAACCTACGCCAGCAATCTAGCGGCGTCTTTGGCGTAGTAGGTCAGGATGATGCTGGCGCCGGCGCGACGGATGCTTAACAGCGATTCCATCATGACGCGGTCGCGCTCGATCCAACCGTTCTGTGCGGCGGCTTCGATCATGGCGTACTCGCCCGAGACCTGATACGCGGCGAGTGGCAGGCCGAAGCGTTGGTGGGCGGCAGCGATGACGTCGAGATAAGGCATGGCCGGCTTGACCATGATCATGTCCGCACCCTCCTCGATATCGAGTTCGATTTCGCGCATGGCCTCGCGCAAGTTGGCTCCATCCATTTGATAAGAACGGCGGTCACCGAATTGCGGTGCGGAGTCGGCGGCTTCGCGAAACGGACCGTAGAAGCCGGAAGCAAACTTGGCAGCGTAGGAAAGAATTGGCGTGTTAATGAAGCTGGCTTCGTCGAGCGCGCGGCGGATGGCGGCGACGCGGCCGTCCATCATGTCAGAAGGGGCGATGATGTCGATGCCGGCGCGCGTTAACGAGACGGAAGTGCGGGCCAGCAGTTCGAGGCTGGCGTCGTTGTCGATTTCGAATTCCATTTCAGCCGCGCTAGTCACGACGGTTGCCAGTGCCTCAATCGCTTTCTTTTTTTCCTCACGGTTCTTGACAGCGACAGCTTTCGCCGTATGCAAAGCGTCTAGGGCGGCTGCGCCAAGAGACTTCGGCGTCGCCGAAGATTTCACAATCCCGCAGTGTCCGTGCGCCATGTATTCGCAGAGACAGACGTCGCCCATCAGGAGGAGATCGGGTACTTCGCGCTTCATAGCGCGGGCAGCTTGCTGCACGATGCCACTCTCGGCCCAGGCTCCGGTGGCAACGTCATCTTTCTTTTCGGGAAGACCGAACAGAATCACTGAGGGCACGCCGAGCGAGTGAACCTCTTGCGCCTCTTTCACCGCCTCATCGACTGAAAGGTTGAACACTCCAGGCATGGAGCGAATTTCCTTGCGCACCCCTTCGCCCGGGCAAACGAACATTGGGTAGACGAAGGCCTCAGGAGTTAAACGAGTCTCGCGCACCATGTCGCGAAGCTTTGCGGTGCGGCGAAGACGACGAAGACGGGTAACCGGAAAGGCCATGGGAGCCACCTGGGAAGAATCGAGCGCCTTTCAACTCTTGATTCTAGCAGGCAGCAGGCACTCCATGGAATTGAAGGTGAATGCCGGCGCCCGGAACAGCGATGCACTGTGACCGGGGTGACGAAAGTAATGTGTTGTGCCCCGAAAGCGATCCGGGAATGGTTGGTTTATCCATAAAATTGAAGCCGGATGAGTCTGTTCGGACGGCATCGCTGGTTTGCGCTCGCGAGCGGAATTACGCTGGCGTTTGCCGTCGTGTCGGTTGCGGTGCCGCGGGGTCCGGCGCTCACCGCGATCTTCGATGTTGGATACCTTCTGTTAACCCTTGCGGCCGGAGTGGCGATGCTCGGCAACGCCTGGTCGACGCGAGGTGTTCATCGGCGCTTCTGGACGCTAATGGGGTCGGGATGCATTCTCTGGGCCACCGACCTCGCGGCGTGGACCTATTACGAAGTGCTGCGCCAGACCGAGATGCCCACGCCGGGTTTCATGGATATATTTCTGTTTCTTCACGTGATTCCGATGATCGCGGCGGTTGCCTTGCGCCCGCATCGGGCCGAGGGTGAGCAGAAATCCCGCGTGGGTGCCCTCGACTTCCTGCTGCTGTTGGTCTGGTGGGTGTTCCTGTATGCATTCGTTGTGTTCCCGTCGCAATACATCTCGTTGAACATTGCGATGTACAAGAAAAACTTCGCCGAACTCTATCTGGTCGAAACCGGCGTGCTGGTACTCGTACTGGGGATCACCGCGCGCCGGGCGCCTGCTGGATGGCGAATTGTGTACATGAATCTGCTGACGGCGAGCGCCTTGTACGCACTGGATTCGCAAGGGCTGTCCATTGCGCTCGCCAACGGAAAGTATTACACGGGAAGTATCTACGATATTCCGCTGATAGGCACGGTGGCTTGGATGGCGGCGACAGCGCTAACCGCGCGCCCCTGGCAGCTTGAGGCCGAGCAGATTCAGGCTAAGGACAAGTGGGGCATGATTGCCTTGCGGCTCGCAATGCTGGCAATTCTTTCGTTGCCGGCGCTCGGACTCTGGGCATTCCATTGGGATGACTCGCCGGCTTCGACGCGAGCCTTTCGCCTGTTCACCGTCCTGGCAGCGATGCTGGTGGTGGGCGCGTTCGTGTTTGTGCGGCAGTATCTTCAGGACCAGTCATTGATCGGAGTCTTGAACGACTCCCGGCGCAGTTTCGAAAACGAACAGCGCTTGCAGACCCACCTGGTGCAGAGAGAAAAACTGGCGTCCTTGGGCCAGCTCATTGCCGGCGCGGCGCATGAGATCGACGATCCCCTCACGGCGATCATGGGATATTCCGAGCAGCTCTGGTCAAAGCAGCGCTTAACCACCGAGCAGGACGCGCTGGTGCGCAAGATTGTGAACCACTCCCAGCGAACCCGCGAGTTGATCGCGAGCCTTCTCAGTTTTGCGCAGCAAAGTTCCGGAGAAAAGGCGATGGTGGATCTCGCCATGCTTCTGCAGCGCAGCGTGCAGATGCGCGAACTGCAGCGCAGCGATCGCAAGATTCACATCGAAACCCGGATCGACCCCAATCTGCCCAGAGTGTGGGGCGATGGCCACCAGTTATTCCAGTCCTTCGTGCAGATCGTCGAAAATGCTTTGGACGCGCTGGAGGAGTCGGGCGGCGGATTGCTTCGGGTCAGCGCCCAATGTCAGGAAGAAGAAGTGGTTGTGCAGTTTTCCGACAGCGGACCTGGACTCCGCGAGCCGCATCGCGTGTTCGATCCTTTCTATACCACAAAGCCAATCGGCAAAGGCACGGGATTGGGGTTGAGTGCGGTATATGGCGTGGTGCAGGAACATCGCGGGCAAATCACCTGCCATAACCAGCCAGAGGGCGGAGCAGTATTCGTGCTGCGGTTGCCCCTGGCTCGGCAGAGCAGTGCGCACGCGCTGGCCGCAGCCCGCTCGTAGAGCAGACTTACCAGCCTATCGTCGTCCTTCCGTTCCTGTAACATAAACTTCAATGCCTGAGCCGCTCCTCCACAGTTCCGCGCTCGTGCTTGAGTTCGATGTTCTCCGCGGACTGTTGCGCGGGTACGCTTCTTCCCCGCTCGGCCAGCGGAGGATTTCAGTCCTTGAGCCTTCCCTTGATCCAGCCTGGATCGGTGAACAACAGGAGTTCGCGGAGGAAGTGCGGGAGTTCCGGCGCGCGGGCGGGACCTTCGATTTTTCCGGCTTGCTCGATATTGCGCAGCTGATTGAGAAATCTCGCATTGCCGGCGCCACGCTCGAAACCACGGAGATTCGTGATGTTGTCCTGCTGGTTGATCGCGCCGCGGAGTGGCGCGAGATCGCTTTGCATCCCCCGGCGAACATGCGGACCGAATGGCGGCGGACCCGCACAGTCTCGGAAAATGTGGTAGACTTCACCGAATTCCTCCGCTACTTTCGCAACAAGATCGAGCCCGATGGCACACTGGAAGACCGCGCTTCGCCGGAGCTGGCGCGAATCCGCCGCGAGATCGAAAAGCAGCGGCGCGGGATTCAAGAATCGCTGCGCGGATATCTGCGTACGCTCGCCGAGGGCGGCGCCGTGCAGGACGAGCTAATTACCATTCGTGGCGAGCGCTTTGTCATCCCCATAAAGATTGAACAGAAACGTCGCGTGCAAGGGGTGGTGCATGGGGCGAGTTCGAGCGGCCAAACCGTATTCGTCGAGCCCCTCGAAACGATCGAGCAAAACAACGAACTGGTGCGCTTGCTCGACGAAGAGCTGGCGGAGATCCATCGCATCCTGCTCGAGATGACCCGGCGTATCGGTGAGCAGGCTGATGCAATTCTCGCGTCGGCAGAAGCGCTCGGCGAGCTCGAACTGCAATTTGCCAAAGCCCGCTTCGCCGAAGAATACAACAGCGTAGCCGTCCAGTTGAGCACGCCCCCTGCAAGCCAGCAAGATCCATCTGGCGACAGCCGCCCCTGGCTGTCAATGGCGAGCAAAGCTCGCCTGCTTCTGCAGAATGCCCGGCATCCGCTGCTGGAGCGGAATCTGAAGCTCAAAGGTGTAGCTGTAGTTCCTGTCACCGTAGAACTCGAAGGCGACCGCCGCCAGTTGGTGATCACCGGCCCCAACACGGGCGGCAAAACTGTAACCCTGAAGACCATAGGCCTGCTGGCATTGATGGCACAGTCGGGCATTCCGGTTCCTGCCGAGCGCGCGGAAATGCCGGTGTTTGATGCGGTGCTGGCCGACATCGGCGACTATCAATCGATTGAGCAGAACCTTTCCACTTTTTCCGCGCACGTCACCAACATCGATTTCATCTCGCGCACCGCGACCGCGCAATCGCTGGTCCTGCTCGATGAGCTCGGTTCGGCCACCGATCCGGAAGAAGGCGCTGCGCTGGCGGTCGCGATTGCCGGGCACTTTGGCCGCCTCGGCTGCATGACCGTGATTTCTACGCATCACACATCGTTGAAAGTTTACGGCGCGAATACTCCGGGCGTAATCAACGCATCGGTAGGCTTCAACGAAGCCACTCTGCAACCTACCTATGAATTGAAGATGGGAGTGCCGGGAGCTTCGGCGGGAATCAACATCGCGCAACGGCTGGGATTGAATCCGGCGATCATCGAAGCGGCGCGGGCGCGACTGGGCACACAGGCGCGTGACGTCGGCGAGTTTCTCGACAAACTTCATGCCGGGTTGCGCGAGGCGGAAAGCGAGCGCCTGCGATTGAAGGCGCGCGAACAGGATCTCGACCGCGAGAAGGCGTACCTGGCGGGCGAGGGCAAAAAGGAGCAGCAGGCCAAGATTCGCGAGATGGAGAAGAAACTGGAGAGCGTGCTGCGCGACTTCGAATATCAGGCGCGAGAAGCCGTGAACGCGGTCCAGGAGCGTGCGGCGGCGCAGAAAGTCTCCAAAGACGCGGAGCGTCGGATTGCGAAGTTGCGCCGCGAGTTTCGCGAGCAGTTCGATTCCACCGTGGTGGCGCACGCGAGCGGCGCCGATCAGGGCGATCCTCACGCCCAGCCGCAGATGGTCAAGCACGTTTCCGAAGGTGACACGGTCAAGCTGAAATCGACCGGACGCACCGCGACCATTTCGCGCAAGCTGGACGATTCTCACTTCGAAGTGGCCATGGGCGCCATGAAGATGAAGATCGCGCGCGATGATATCGCCCAAGTGTTTAGCGCACGCGCGGTCGATTCTCCGGTGAAGGCGGCGCGGGCGCGGGGCGTCTCAGTTTCACTGAGTAACGAAAACGAAGGCGGGAATGCGCCGTCGGAAATCAACGTCATCGGCTATAACGTCGACGACGCTACTCGCGAAGTGCAGAAGTTCGTCGATCGCGCATTCCTCGCCGGCCTGCCGCGCGTGCGCGTGGTCCACGGCAGCGGCATGGGCATCCTGCGCAAAGCGCTGCGGCAGGCCTTGCAGCAGCATCCGCATGTGGAGTCAGTAGCCGAGCCTCCGCAGAATGAGGGTGGAGGCGGGGCGACCGTAGTGGAGTTGAGGGTATAAACGCCGCATCCCTGTCACCTGACCAAACGAAAGATTCGCTAATAAAGTCTGGCTTTTCCTAGGCCGTCAACGGGATAGCTGCTTATTCCACAGTTTTTCCGCAGGCGAACGCGGCTGCTATATTCCCATCAGCAGCGCCGTGGCTCACAATTCCAAAGGGAGAAGCGTCACGCCTCTGAGGGCAATCGCGATTGTCGATCCATCCATGCCTACCACTGAAGATTTCAAAGAGATCGTGAAGCAGCAGGCGGATATTGTCCGCATCATCGGCGATTACATCAAGCTGAAGAAGGCCGGGGCGCAAAACTATTCCGGGCTTTGTCCGTTTCACGGGGAGAAGACGGCGTCGTTCTCGGTCCACGCCACCCGGCAGTTCTATCACTGCTTTGGCTGCGGCGTCTCGGGAGACGTTTTCAGTTTCGTTCAGAAGATCGAGAACATCACCTTTCCTGAAGCCGTTCGGTTGGTGGCGCAGAAGCTGGGTATTCCGCTGCCGAAAGCCACGTATTCCAGTCCGGGCGAGGCTCGGGACGCCAAGCTGCGCGCGCAGTTGCTCGACGTTCAAGAGCGGGCCGCGGTGTTTTTTCAGGAATGCTTGAAGCGTCCTGAAGGGGCGCGGGCGCGCGAGTATCTGACCGGGCGCGGTTTGAATGAAGAGACAATTGCGCGCTTCCGCATCGGCTACGCGCCCGACTCTGGCTTCCTGCTGCGCGACCGACTAGCTGCGGAGTTCAGCGAAGAGGTGCTGCGCGAGAGCGGTTTGTTCTCCTGGAAGCAGGAAGAACGGCTTCCGGCTTCCGGCGCTCGGCATCCGGAAGACAACGATGCTGCTGGCGACCGACAGCACGATGACAAGTCTGAGAGAGATAACGGTTCCCCGGAAGCCGGAAGCCGGGAGCCGATGTCCCAAGCCCGAAGCGCAAAGCCGGAAGCCCGCATCTACTCCAAATTTCGCAACCGCGTAATGTTTCCCATCACCAACGACGCCGGCAAAATCATCGCCTTCACTGGCCGCACTCTCGCCACCGACGAAAAAGCAGGTCCAAAGTATTTGAACTCGCCCGAAACCGGCATCTATTCCAAAAGTCGAGTCTTGTTCAATCTTGACCGGGCGAAAGAGGCGATTCGCAAGCTGGACTACGCGATTCTGGTTGAGGGCCAAATGGATTGCATCTCCGTCTACGCCGCCGGGTTTCACAATGTAATCGCCAGCTCCGGCACGGCATTCACCGAGATTCAAGCCAAGCTGCTCGGGCGCTTCAGCAAAAACGTCGTGGTCAACTTCGATCCCGATACGGCAGGAGCCAAAGCCACCGAGCGCACGCTGGGCTTGCTGGTGGAAGAAGAATTTCAAGTCAAAGTGCTGACTCTTGAACAGGGATTCGATCCAGATCTCTTCATCCGGCGCAAAGGCAAAGACGCTTACGGTGAGGCGCTGCGAGCCTCGCAAAAGTATTTCGACTATCTGATCGATCGCGCGCGAAGTCATTTCCCCGTGCGCAGCCCCGAGGGCAAAGTGAAAGCGGTGAACTACCTGCTGCCCCACATTCAACGCATACCCAGCCGGATTGTCCGCGACGAACTGGGCCAGGAGATCGCGCAGAAGCTGGGCATAGATTCGGCAGTATTACGGCAGGAACTGCGCCATGTGGCTGCCCAGCGTTCCGCCGCGACGGTAAAGGCTCCGGCCGAAGCCCAAGTTACCGATGCGGAGCGAATCCTCGTCTGCGCCCTGGCTTCTGCGCGGCAGATACAGCCAGCAGAGCATCTTTCCGCCCGCGATGGCGCCCGTAACTTTGTTAAAGAGGAGGAATTCGATCCCGCTCGACAGGCGCAGTATGCCTTTCAAAGCGAAGGCCTGCATCGTGGGCTGGCGACTGAATCGCTGGTCGAGGCTCTACTCAATGCCGGGCCGGAAGTTGCCGATGTAATGGACGTGCCGTGCTCCGAGACTGAGCGCCGGATGCTTGCTTCCATACTGCTGCATGAGCAGGAAGAACTCACCGCCGAGCGCTTGGATGGCGCGCTGCGCGCTCTGCGGCGCATTCATCTTCGCCGCCGATTGGAGGAAACGCAGTGCGAACTGAAGAAGCCCGGCTTGGGCGACGATAAAGTACGCATGAAAGAGTTATTGCTGGAACTGGAGCGCCTGAGCCGCGCCCTGCGCGACCCCGGTCTGGCGGAAGACGGGCTCCGAATCGCGCCAGGAAACAAGAAAAGTGCGTGAAACAAAACAGCAGTTCGAACCATCTAAGTATTTAGCGGAATTAGAGATAGCGGCGGACGGCGGGAACTTTGCGGGGCAACTAATAGACGGTGCAGCACTTATGTGCTAGACTCTTAAGTTTGTGCTAGGTGCACAACTCCGCTCCACCCCAGATTCCCACCATTCAGCCTGTACCACACGCTCCGCGCGAGCGAATTGACGAACTTGAGGAACACCTCTTGGCTCTTGAAGACAAGTACGACGACATAAAAAAGCTGGTCGATGCCGGGAAAGAGAAGGGATATTTGACCTATGACCAGGTCAACGAACTGATCCCTCAGGACGTGGTTAGTCCGGATGACCTCGACGACCTGCTCACCACGATGAGCACGCAGGGCATTGATGTGCTCGAAGGCCCCAAACTTCCTTCCGCGGCGCTCGATAAGAAGTTTGACGAAAGCGAAGAAGGCGAGGACGTTGAACTCGACCTCACCCCCGGCGCTCTCGAAAAAACCAACGATCCCGTCCGCATGTATCTGCGCGAGATGGGAACCGTCCCCCTGCTCACGCGCGAAGGCGAAGTCGAAATCGCCAAGCGCATCGAACGCGGCCAGCTCCGCGTGCTAAAGGCGCTCTCCCGCTCCCCCATAGTAATCCATGATTTGCTGGCCATGGGTGAGGACCTTAAGAAGGGCGTGCGCTCCATCAAGGAAGTCGTCACCTTCGACGAGGAAGAAATCACCGACGAGATTCTGCAGAACCGGCTGAACGAATTCACCGGCAAGATCGACGCCATGGCCAAGCTTTACAAGAAGGTCGGCATTCTGCAGGAAAAGTATGCCGCCATGTCGCAGAAGAAGCGGCCCAAGGACCATCGCCGCGCCCGCCGCAATCTGGCCCGCGGCATCGTGCGGGTTTCGCTCGCCGTGCGCACGCTGGGTTTCACCAACGCCGAGCGCAAGCGCCTGATCGATCGCGTCAACAAGACCGTTGACAGCATGCGCTCGCTCGATCGCCAGGCTGGAAATCTCGAGCGCAAAGCGGACGCCACGCGCAGCGAAGACGTCAAGAAAGAATATCGCCGTCAGGCCCGCGCCGTAAGAAGCGAGATTGAAAAGCTCGAAGCCGAGGCCGGCCTGTTGTTCCAGGAGATCAAACGTACCCAGCGCGAAATCATCCAGGGCGACATGGACGCCGAGCAGGCCAAGCGCGAACTCATCGAAGCCAACCTACGTCTCGTAGTTTCGATCGCGAAGAAGTACACCAACCGCGGCCTGCAGTTCCTCGACTTGATTCAGGAGGGCAACATCGGCCTGATGAAGGCCGTCGACAAATTCGAATACCGCCGCGGCTACAAGTTCTCGACCTACGCCACGTGGTGGATTCGGCAGGCGATTACGCGTGCCATCGCCGATCAGGCCCGCACCATCCGCATCCCGGTGCACATGATCGAAACCATCAACAAGCTGATCCGCACCTCGCGGCAACTGGTGCAGGAGCTGGGCCGCGAACCTACCAGCGAAGAAATCGCCAAGCGCATGGACATTCCGGTGGCGAAAGTGCGCAAGGTGCTGAAGATCGCGCAGGAGCCAATCTCGCTCGAAACTCCGATCGGCGAAGAAGAAGATTCGCATCTCGGCGACTTTATCGAAGACCGCGCCGTAGTCTCGCCGGCCGAAGCCGTGATCAACGTGAACCTCAAAGACCAAACCGGACAAGTCCTGCGCACGCTGACCCCGCGGGAAGAAAAAGTAATCAAGATGCGCTTCGGACTCGAAGACGGCAGCGAGCACACTCTGGAAGAAGTCGGCCAGTCGTTCGCGGTTACGCGCGAACGCATCCGCCAGATCGAAGCCAAGGCGCTGCGCAAGCTGAGGCATCCGTCGAGGTCGCGGAAGTTGCGGGCGTTTATGGATGGAGTTCGGGATTAAGACCTTTCACCACGGGAGACACAGAGACACGGAGAAGAACTGTTCAAAGGGCACGACTTCGGTTGTGCCTTTTTTTTTAAGGCAACATCATTCCCAAATCGGCATCCGGTCCCAGAATATTGTGCGCCTGTTCCCTTGCGCGAACGCAGCGGCCGTAGAATTGTTACCGGACAGATAGCGTTTAGGAGGGCATTGCCAGTGGGTACTGGACGCCGTCTGCCAGACGGTCGAGTGGCTTTTCAGCCATTAGGGTTCGACTCCCTTGCCCTCCTCGGTCACTCGACAATCCTTAAGATGCTTGACAAGCAGCGTTATCGACTTAAAATAGTAAGTGTCTGGCAGACGGCGTTTGGTATCTAAAAAGCCCCGAGTGACCGCTCGGGGCCTTTGCTTGTGCGCCCCAGTCGTGGCGGCGCAAAGATGGACCAGCCCTCGTCCGCGGAATTCCGCTCTTGCAAAGGGCGTGTGGTATTGCTGGCGAGAGTCTTCCCACCAAGTATTAATCTTACTTATGATATATTGACGGACTTTATATGGTATGTCATACTCCAATGCATGAGTATGACCGAGAAGCTCGAAACCGTATGGTTCACGACGAAAGGGCAGGTCGTCATTCCACTTCGCCTGCGCAAGCAATTCGACATCGAGGATGGGACAAAGGCCGTGGTCCAAGCCACACCGGAGGGAATACTTCTCAAACCCATGACCGCGGCGCTCATCAAGCGCGGGCGCGGCATCCTCAAGCGCACGCCGGGAGGCAAGCCGCTGACCGAGGACTGGGCCGAGCACAAGAAGCAGGAACGGGCGCTCGAGGGGCGACATGCCGGCTAAGGTGCTCGACAGCTTCGCACTTATCGCCTATTTCCGCGACGAGCCGGGCGCGGAGACGATGGAAGATATGCTGGTCTCCGCCGGCAAAAAGGACAGCCCGCTGCTCATGACCGATGTGAACTACGCCGAGGTGAAGTACTCCATTGTGAAGAAAGACGGCGCGGCGGCGTGGGCGGAAGCGGCGAAGGTCCTTCAGGGCCTGCCGATTGATTTTCATTCCACGACCCGCGCGTTGGCCGATGCCGCCGCCGATTTCAAGGCGCGTTTCAAATTAAGTTTGGCCGACGCCTTTGCCGCCGCCCTGGCGAAGGAAAGAAAGACTGAACTCGTCACCGGCGACCCGGAATTCAGGCCGCTCGAAAGGGAAATCAAAATTCACTGGTTGAAATGATCGCAGCGCTGGAAGCGCTGCGTCCTCCAAAGTTCGTTGCCGATATTCGCGGGCGAGGGCGCCCGCGCCACGCATCCCCGCAATTCCCATTTTGGGAATCGTTCCCACTTTTTTCTTAGAATTTTCTTGCCTTCGCTTGCGAATGGCTTTCCAATAAATAAATGAGGCGGCATTCGCGAATTTTCACCGAATGCCGCCTTTTTCGTTGTAAGGAAGGTCAATGAAGAAGCGGAAGCCGAAAATCTTCGATAAGAAACTTCGCGGCGAGTGGGCCGAGATGCATTTCATGTTGCGGGCGACGGACCATGACTTGCCGGTGAGCAAGCCCTGGGGAGACTCGAGGAGTTATGACTTCGTGGTGGGATGGCCGGGGCACTTTGTGGCGGTGCAGGTGAAATCCACGATCCTCGAGCTGGAGGAGGGCGGCTATACGTGCTGCGTATGCGGCGGCGGCAACAAGCCGTATCCGCCGGGTGCCTTCGACTTCTTGGCGGCATACGTTATTTACGACGACGCGTGGTACATCATTCCTGCAGAAATGATCTTGGGCCAGGCAAGGATCACTGTATATCCGAAGTCAGCGAAATCGAAGTACGCGCGCTATCGGGAGGCCTGGCATCTGCTGGGTCGGGCCGGGTCGGGCCGAATCGACAGCATTCAGGGCTGCGCGGAAGAATTTTCGTCGGAGTGGGTGGAATGAGCGCGGGTTAGCTGCCGTACTTATTCGGGCGGCAATGCCTTTGACAGCGTGCAGGTTTTTGCAATCCCGTGTCTGGAGTTTCGTTCGCGGGATTTCCTTCCGCGCTTTTCCTCAGGCTTCCACAAGGAAGTCGCATCGTCCACAGTTTCTGCACAAGTGGGAGAAGCTTTTCTGTTGCGGGCGACAGGCGTTTTCCAGCAGAGTGTTCCACAGCGAAAACGTTGACACTCTCAACGCTTGTCAAACGATGATTGCGGTGACGCTGGTGGCAGCTGGCGATTCTCGAGGGTGAATTGCCAGGGGAAATCGGAAATGCGCGAGAGTGCGTGCCGGTTGCCCGGGCACTGCGGCCTCCTCCCCTTCCCGCTCACTGAGCGGGTCGGACTGCTGGCCACCGCATGGGTTGCGGAAAAGCGATTCTTCGGAACCGTGCCTCCGCAGCCAGTTCCGGTAAATGCGGCACTCCTGGTGAGCGCTGTCGGACCGGCACCGTCGGTTCGCTGCTCCTAAGCGGCGAGACGGCAAGAAGAGAGTTCAACGAAACGATGCGGCACCGGTGGCTGGCCGGTGCCGCATTTGTTTTTGGCTTATGGTTTCGCCTCTTACTTTCATCTTGACTTTATACTTCGCCGTTTGTTCTCCTACAGTTTAGTTCGTGGAATTCTTGGTGGCGGTGCAGACGGTGGCGAAGCGCCAACTTTTTTTGAATCGAGCTTGGATTTCCAACGCATGCGCCTCGCATTCACAAGGCGCGTCGAGATAGTGTACGGTTGGCGTTTTGAGAGCCTGGGAGAAACATAAAACAGCGTGGCCACAACTGATTACAGTATTAGCACTCTTCCGGCGAACGTAGAGGCCGAGCGCTCGATTCTGGGCGCGATCCTGCTCGACAATTTTGCTTATAACCAGGCGGCGGAGCATTTGCGGATCGAGGATTTTTCGCTCGATTCGCACCGACGGATTTATTCGCGCATGGTCGATCTGGCGGAGTCTTCGCGGCCGATCGATATGATCACGCTGATCGAGGAGCTGGATCGACACAAGGATCTGCAGCCGATTGGCGATGTGGGCTATGTGTCGAGCCTGCTGCACGGCGTGCCCGACCGGCCGAGCATTGAACACTACGTCAAGATCGTTCGCGACAAAGCGCTGCTCCGGGGATTGATTCACGCGGCGAATACGGCGATTGCGCGGGCGGCCGATCAATCGGATGCAGCGGAAGAAGTGCTCAATGATGCCGAGGCTGCGATCTTCCAGCTCTCGGAGAAGCGCATTGGGCGCGGGTTCCTGGGCGTGCAGGAGATCGTCCGCGAATCGTTTGGCTCGGTGGATGCGCTGCTGCAACGCGGCCAGCGCATTACGGGACTGGCCACGCACTACACCGATCTCGACGAGATGACGAGCGGGCTGCAGCGGTCCGATCTGGTGATCATTGCGGCGCGGCCATCGATGGGCAAGACGGCGTTCGCGATGAACATCGCGGAGAATGCCGCGGTCGAGGATCAGCAAGTGGTGGGAGTGTTTTCGCTGGAAATGTCGCGCGAGGCGTTGCTGATGCGCCTGCTGTGTTCGCAGGCCAAAGTGGACGCGCACAAAATGCGTACCGGCTCGTTGTGGCAGGACGACACGCGCAAAGTGGTGCGGGCCATGGAGCAACTGGCGCACGCGCCCATTTTCATCGACGACACGCCCGGTATTGGATTGAGCGAGATGCGCGCCAAAGCGCGGCGCTTGAAACAATCGCAAGGCAGGCTTGACCTGATCATCGTGGACTATTTGCAACTCATGTCGGGCGGCAGCAAGCGCTATGAAAATCGCACGCAGGAAGTGTCGGCGATTTCGCGCGGGCTGAAGGCGCTGGCGAAGGAACTCAGCGTGCCGGTGATTGCGCTCTCGCAGTTGAGCCGCGCGCCGGAGAGCCGCGGTGGAGATCACCGTCCGCAACTTGCCGACCTGCGCGAGTCGGGATCGATCGAGCAGGATGCCGACCTGGTGATGTTCATTTTCCGCGAAGAAGTTTACAAGCAGGATGATCCCGACCTGCAAGGCAAGGCTGAGATCATTATTGGCAAACAGCGCAATGGTCCGATCGGCAGAGTGAACCTGGCGTTTCTTAAGAGTTGCACCAGATTCGAGACAATGGTGGAGGGCGGGTTGGCCCCCGAAGAGTAGTCGCCCGGATACAGGAATTACTGTAGTTTTGCGGTGTAACTACCTTAGGGGATTCGACTTGCGCTAGGCGACTACGCTGTGGAAAAGCTTGTGGAATTGAGGACGACCAGAGAAATATCTTCCGGCAAGTAGTGGGAATCGAGATTGACCTACCTGGGTTTTCCCCTTCTAAGGCTCTGAATAGTAACCAGTTAAACAATTCACGCGGCATTAACACGTTCGCGGCGCAGCTAGAGGGAACGAACTCCCATTTTGGAGATTTGCACATTTTGCGTATGCAACCTTTCTAAGCACTCCTCAGGAGTGCTGACGGAAGCGAGCATTTCCCCCAGGGCGCACGCCGTTCGTTCGGTGGGGGACAGAAGAATCCTTAAGGCAAGAGCCAAGTTAATCGCTGTCCTCGCCAACCTTCAGGACAGCCAGGAAAGCTTCCTGGGGGATATCGACGCGGCCGATCCGTTTCATTCGTTTTTTGCCTTCCTTCTGCTTTTCGAGGAGCTTGCGCTTGCGCGAGATGTCGCCGCCGTAGCACTTGGCGATGACGTTCTTGCGAATGGCCGAAACCGTTTCGCGGGCGATGATTTTGGCGCCGATTGAAGCCTGGATCGCTACCTCGAACATTTGCCGGGGAATGAGTTCCCTCATTTTCGAGACCAGAGCCTTGCCGCGATCGTAGGCGAAATCGCGATGCACAATGATGGAAAGGGCGTCGACCGCCTCGCCTGCCACCAGGATGTCGAGCTTGACCATGGGCGACTCCCAATAATCGGCGAGGTGGTAGTCGAGTGAAGCGTAGCCGCGCGAGACCGACTTGAGGCGATCGTAAAAGTCGAGCACGATTTCGTTCAGCGGTAACTCATAGTGCAACATCACGCGCGAGGAGCTGACGTATTCGAAAGTCTTTTGCTTTCCGCGCTTGTCCTCGACGAGCTTGAGGATGCCGCCGACATATTCTTCGTTGGTGAGAATTGTTGCCAGAATAACGGGTTCTTCCACTTTGGCGATCTCACTGGGATCGGGCCAGCGCGAGGGATTGTCCACTTCGATCAACACGCCATCGGTTTTTGTAATCTTGTAGCGCACGCCGGGGGCGGTGGTGATGAGTTCGAGAGCAAACTCGCGCTCCAGGCGCTGCTGGATGATCTCCATATGCAGCAGGCCGAGGAAGCCGCAGCGAAAGCCGAAGCCCAGCGCGACGGAACTTTCCGGCTCGAAGAAGAATGACGAATCGTTCAGGCGGAGTTTTTCCAGCGCTTCGCGCAGGCGCGTGTGCTCGTGCGCGTCGACGGTGTAGAGGCCGGCGAACACCATGGGCTTGATCTCTTCAAAACCGGGAAGGGCTTCGAACGCCGGGTTGGCGTCGTCGGTGATGGTGTCGCCGATTTTTGTGTCGGCAACGTTCTTGATATTGGCGATGAGGAAGCCGACTTCGCCGGCTTTCAACTCTTCGATCTCGACCGGCTTGGGGCTTTGCACGCCGAGAGTTTCCGCGTCGAAGGTTGTGCCATTCGACCACAAGCGGATTCTCTGGCCCTTGCGCAACGTGCCCTGGAAGACGCGGGTCAGGATTACCACGCCGCGGTAGGCGTCAAACCAGGAGTCGAAGATCAGCGCCTGCAGGCGGCTGTCAGGGTTTCCCTTTGGCGGAGGAACGCGCTTCACAATGGCTTCGAGCACGTCGGGCACGCCCTGGCCGGTCTTGGCGCTGATGAGCACGGCATCGGAAGCGTCAAGGCCGACGGCACTTTCGATCATTTCTTTGGTGCGCGGGATGTCGGCGCTTTGCAGATCGATCTTGTTGATGACAGGAATGATTTCGAGGCCGTTATTGATGGCAAGGTAGGCGTTTGCGAGGGTTTGCGCTTCCACTCCCTGGGAAGCATCGACGATGAGGAGCGCGCCTTCGCAGGAAGCGAGAGAGCGCGAGACTTCGTAGGAAAAATCCACGTGGCCGGGAGTGTCGATTAAGTTGAGTTGGTAGGTCTGGCCGTCGTGCGCGGTGTACATCATGCGGACGGCATGGGCCTTGATGGTGATGCCGCGTTCGCGCTCCAGGTCCATGGAGTCGAGTACCTGGGCTTGCATTTCGCGCGCGGTCAGCGACCCGGTTAATTCCAGCAGACGATCCGCCAGCGTAGATTTACCGTGGTCGATATGCGCGATGATCGCAAAGTTGCGGAGGAAAGCGGCATCCATAAGTTCAGTTACCAGCGGCCAGTTGTCGGTTGCCAGTCAGACCAAAGCGAAACTGGCAAGCGGGAGACTGGCGACTGCGTGAAGAGCTGCAGGCTAATCTTTGATTTTAACAGGCGCGGAGAGTTCTTCGTTTCTTAGGCCGGATTGGTTTAAGGGAGCTGCATTGCAAGTGTTTCGATAAAATCGACGCGTGACGATCATTCTCGCTTCGGCCTCGCCGCGTCGCCAGGAACTTCTGCGCAGCGCTGGAATTCCGTTCACAGTGCAACCTGCGGATATTAACGAAAGTCCACTGGCGGGTGAGTTACCGCGGGATTGTGCGGAGCGGCTGGCGCGGGAAAAGGCGCTGGCGGTGTTTCAGAGTCGCCCGCAGAATTATGTTTTGGGCGCGGATACGATCGTGGTAGTCGATGAGGTTATTCTGGGCAAGCCTCGGAACGCAGACGATGCGGGGCGCATGTTGCGATTGTTGTCAGGGCGCACGCATGCGGTGATTACGGGCGTGTGCGTTGTAGGACCAGTGAACAACCGCCAATCGTCGTTTGCGAGTGACAACCAACCGTTGAGAACTGAGAACCGAGAACTGAGAACGGCTTCCGAGACTACGCGGGTTGCGATGTGCAAGCTCTCCGACGAAGAGATTCGCGATTACATCGCGACCGGCGAGCCGATGGACAAGGCGGGCGCTTATGCGATCCAAGGCATCGCCTCGCGCTGGATACCGCGCATCGAAGGCGATTACAGCAACGTGGTGGGGCTGCCGGTGGCGCTGGTGTATGCGATGCTGCGCGAGCGAGGGGCGGTCTGAGTTGCAGGCTACGTAGGTTATGAAAGTACTGCGGCTAGGACTTTTTCTCTTCTTCTTTTTCTTTCTTCGGTTCTTCGCCTTCCTTCATCGAGGCTTTGAAGTTGCGGATGCCTTCGCCGAGACCCTTGCCGACTGCGGCAAATTTGCCAGTCCCGAAAAGCAGGAGCGCGATCGCGATAACCAGCAGCCAGTGCCAGAGCGAAAACTCACCCATGACTCCTCCAAGGCTTCATCGACGCTTCCAGCAAACGCGGCGCGGCCCGACGAGCTCCTAATGAAAAGTCTAGGCCATGCCAACCCCTGAGTCAAAGGAGCGAGGGAGGTCCTGGATGGCTCGCCAAGCGCACCGAGCTACGTCTATCTTTTATCGTTGAGTGTGAATGACTGGAGGCTCGGGTGATTCTGAAACGTTGCTTTCTTCTGGTGGCCCTATCCCTATTGTGCCAAACCTTAGTCATCGAATGCGCTCAGGGCCAGGCCGTCGCGCCGACACCTGAACATCGCAAGACCAGCGAGCCTTATACGGGGGACCTCTCGGTCTTTGATTCTCCCGGGCGCGACGAGCGTTTGCAAATCAATCGCGTGATGGACATTCTGGGCATCACGCCGGGAAAAACTGTGGCCGACATAGGAGCGGGTTCGGGCTGGTTCACGGTGCGAGCGGCGCGACGAGTTGGCGAAAACGGGACTGTTTATGCGGTGGACATCAATCCCGAGGCGATTCGTTACGTGAGTGACCGTGCGCAGAAGGAGAAGTTGCGCAACGTGAAGACGATCCTCGGCAAAGCCGACGATCCGCTGCTTCCTGCGAGCGCGGTCGATTCTGTGCTGCTGTTGAAGACCTACCACGAAGTGGCGGAACCGGTCGCTCTGATGCGCCACTTGCGAGCGTCGCTGCATCGCGGAGCGAGAGTTGGAATCATCGACCGCAATGGAAATGGTGAAAACCATGGGGTGGGACGAGACGTGGTTATACATGAGGCTACGGAAGCGGGTTACAAATTACTTGAGCAATATGACTTCGTGAAGGGCGACAAGATGGATTATTTTCTGGTCTTTACTCCAACTCCAGCACAATGACTTCGTCGACCGTTGACCAGACGGTTCGAGTTAAATCGGCAAAAGTCTCAAGATCCGCATCCGAAGCCGCACCTTGCGGGCTCGCCCATGCGGCTTCCATACTCGGCCGATCGTCGAAGTAGAGTTCGACCACGGCATCCCATCCCGGCGGCTTTCGCCTGGGATCGTCAGAGACAAAGTTCTGAACATATTTTCTTAGGCCGGGAAGATTCATTGCCAAAGGTCCGTGAATCTTTTGCATGTGCCGGCGGAACTGTTCATGAGTCAATTCCGGGCGCCGATAAACCACGACAATGAACTTGAGCATAGGCTAGGCTAGCGATCACGCGCTTTCGATCATTCCCGCTAGAAGCAGCGCCCTTCGCGGGAGTTCGGAGATGACGATGAATTCGTGCACGGCGTGCGCGCCATCGCCAACGCCGCCCATGCCGTCGAGTGTGGGGATGCCCATGCCGGCCGTGAAGTTGCCGTCGGAGCCGCCGCCGACTGCGGCTTCCTCGAGTTTCCATCCGACTTGTTTGGCAATCTCCTGAGCTTTCTTGTAGAGGGCTGCCACTCCGGGAGTGCGCTCCATGGGGAGGCGGTTGATGCTGCCCGTCATTTCGAGTTTGCAATGCTTGTCAAACGGCTTGAGGGAACGCAGCTTGCGATCTAGGCCGGATGCTTGTTTGGCGGCCTTGATGCGGACATCAATGCCAACGGAGGCTTCGGCTGCAATCACGTTGGTGCGCGTTCCGCCGGCGATCACGCCAGGATTAACCGACAGGCCTTGCTTCAAATTATTCAGCCTGGTGACGACTGCGATCTGGCGAGCGAGTTCAAGAATTGCGCTGTGACCTTTTCCGGGATCGAGTCCGGCATGCGCGGCCACGCCTTTCACGCGCAGGGTATATTCGCCGACACCTTTGCGAGCTGTTTTGACGGCGCCGCGGAGTCCTGCGGCTGGCTCAAGCACCAAGACACCGGCGGACTCCTTCGCCAAGGTTTCTGTGATCTTGCGCGAAGAGTAGCTGCCTACTTCTTCATCGGACACGAGAAAAACCGTGACTGGGCGCGGCAGTGCGACGTGCCATTCTTTCAGCGCTTCGATGGCATGGAGCATGAGTGCGATTCCGGATTTCATGTCGAGCACGCCCGGACCGCGCAGATGGCCGTTCTCGACTGCGCATGGCATGTCGCCAGCGTGCCCAGCGGGTAAACCGTGTCGTAGTGGCCGAGGAGCAGGATGGGCTTGCGAGCGCTAGATCTCGAGCGTGCGACGCTAAAGTTGATCTGCAAACTGTCTCCGAAATCGTTGCTGCGATGGAGTTGAGTGCGTCCGCCGAGCGCTTCGAATTTTTGCGCGAGGAGCGCGGCTATGCGGTCGACGGCTGGCTTGTTGTCGCTGGGAGATTCGATTTCCACGAGCTCGCGCGTGGTTTCGACAATCTGGCGCTGGCGTTGTTCGAGGTAGTGCAAGCGATCAAGCCATGCGCCACGCGGTGTCGGCACTGCTATTTTCTTTCCGGGCACACTTCCCTCTCGCTGCTGTTCCGGCTTCGCCTTGAATGCGACGCGGTACAGTATAATCTTCAGGCTGCTTGGGACGAGCGCTATTCGCACGAACATGATTGAGAGCACAACTCCGGTGACGGACACGGCTGCATCCAAAACGGCGCTGGATATTCACGACATTCTGAAGATTCTTCCGCACCGGTATCCTTTTCTGCTGATTGACCGCGTGCTCGAGCTGCAACGCAAAGAACGCATTGTGGCCATCAAGAACGTCAGCATCAACGAACCTTTTTTCAGTGGGCATTTCCCGGGATTGCCCATCATGCCGGGTGTGCTGATCGTGGAAGCCATTGCGCAAGCCGGCGGCGCGCTGCTGCTTACGGAAGTGGACGATCGGGCGGATAAGGTGATGGTGTTCACCGGCATCGATCGCGCCAAGTTTCGGCGTCCGGTGAGTCCCGGCGACCAGTTGCGAATTGAGGTGGAAGTGAAAGGCTGGCGCGTGATCCCGCGGATGATCGCGGCGAAAATGCATGGGGTGGCCTATGTTGGGGGCAAGCGCGTGGCGGAAGCGACGGTGTCATGCCAGCTCATCGACAGTGCACGCGGGCGCGGCGAAGGCGCTGACTCGGGCGACGACGCATCTGCGGAATGAATAGGATTCCAGCCGCTGCAACGACTCCATCTCCGGATGATGCAATGACTCAATCATGAGTGTTCATCCCACCGCCATCATCGATGCGCGAGCCAAAGTGCCTGCATCGTGCCGGGTCGGCCCTTACTGCGTGATTGGTGCTGATGTCGAACTCGGTGAGGACTGCCGTCTGGCGTCGCACGTGGCTATCGAGGGGCCAACCAAGATCGGCGCGGACAACGCTTTCTTTCCGTTCTGTGCCATCGGCATGGCACCGCAGGACACTACTTATCGAGGCGAGCCGACGCGGCTGGAGATTGGCGACCACAACGAGATTCGCGAATGCGTGACGATCGGTCGCGGCACAGTGAAAGGTGGCGGACTCACGCGAGTTGGCAGCCACGTGCTGATCATGGCCTACGCGCACATCGGACACGACAGCGTGATCGGCGACCACTGCATGCTGGTGAATGGCGCGACGCTGGGCGGGCATGTCACCGTTGAGGAATGGGCCGTGGTGGGCGCGCTTTGCCCGGTACATCAGTTCGTGCGCATCGGAGCTCACGCCTACGTTGGCGGGGGAACTACCATCACGCAGGATGTACTGCCTTTTTCCATGACCTCGGCCGCGCGCGACACGCACGCGTATGGGCTGAATAAAGTCGGGCTCGAGCGGCGCGGATTTTCGAAGGAGCGCATCCGCAAGATTCAGCATGCTTACAAGACGCTTCTGGCTTCGAAGATGAATACGTCGCAAGCTTTAGAAAAATTGAAGTCTGAGCCGGAGCGCGGGGATGATGTGGATTTGCTGATTCGTTTTATCGAAGCGGCAGAGCGGGGAGTGATTAAGTGAGTGGCCCGTGGGCAGTGATCAGTGGCCAGTAAGACGGGCCCTGACCACTGGCCACTGACCACTGACCACGGGCCACGGGCCACGGGCCACTGACCACTGAAATGCAACGCATAGGCCTCATCGCTGGCAATGGCAAGTTCCCGATTCTCGTGCTGGACGCGGCGCGGGGCGCGGGATACGAAGTTGTTGTTGTGGCGATCAAGGAAGAAGCTTTTCCCGAGATTGAAGCGCATGGAGCGGTCTCAGTTCACTGGTTATCGCTGGGCGAGCTCTCGAAACTGATCGAAACCTTTCAGCGTGAAGGCGTGCGCCGCGCGGTTATGGCCGGGCAGGTGAAGCACAAGCAGATTTTCTCAGCTATCCGTCCGGACTGGCGGCTGGCCAAACTTCTGCTCTCGCTCACTACCCGCAATACTGACAGTCTGCTGGGAGCCGTGGCCAAGGTTCTGGCTGAGGAAGGCATCACGCTGGAGAATTCCACCTGGCTGCTTGAGCCGCTGCTGGTAAAGTCTGGCGCGCTTACTCGCCGCGCGCCTACTGAGCAAGAACGCAAGAACGTCGAGTACGGCCGCACTGTCGCTCGCCAACTCGCGCAACATGACATCGGGCAAACCGTGGTGATTGCCGAATCGGCTTGCGTGGCGGTCGAGGCTATGGAGGGCACCGACGCCACTATCGAGCGCGCAGGACAGATCATGGGTTCGATGCTCGGCGATGCGTCCACGACTGAGTCGAAACCTTACCGTGGTGAAGATCGCCAAGCCTAATCAGGACATGCGCTTCGACGTTCCCGTGATCGGAGTGAAGACCATCGAAGTGATGCAGGCGGCAGGCGCGACCTGTCTGGCGCTGGACGCCGGAAAATGCCTGCTGCTGGATGGCGAGAAGATTGTCGACGCGGCGAATGCCGCGGGGATCGCGATTGTCGCGGATGCCGGGGACCTAATCGGCTCCCACTGAACGACGAACTCTCCGCGTTGCTGCTGTCGGCTGCTTGCGCTTTTCGTGCAACGCTCGCGTGAGATCGTGCGCGGTCTGCAAATTCATCCAGAATTCAGCAGAGTTCTTGAAATACTCGGCCAGAAGAAGAGCCGTCTCCGGAGTGACTCCCCGCTTCCCGCGCACCAACTCATTCACGCGATCCAGCGGGATAGACAGTGACCTCGCGAGTTCAGCCTGTGTAAGGGCCCGCGGTTCGAGAAATTCCTGCAGCAGAATCCGTCCGGGATGAGTTGCGATACGATTGCTCGGCAACATTAGGACCTCTCTAAAGAATACCGCCTGTTCATAAATCGGTTGACTAATACTTTCCCCATCGGCGAAGTTAAGATATGTCTCCTCCTCATTCCGAATCCGCCCACATCGCTGACCAGCTTCGCCGCGCATTCGAAGGCGATGCCTGGCACGGCCCCGCTTTGCTTGAGTTGCTGGAGGATGTGGATGCTGCCACGGCCGCATCGAAGCCTATTTCCCATGTTCACAGCATTTGGGAACTGGTCTTGCATATCGCGGCGTGGGACGGCGCCGCTTGCCGGAGGATCGGCGGAGAGAAGGTCCAGCTCACTGGCACTGCGAACTTTCCTGTCGTTCCTAAGCCCAGTGAAGCCGCCTGGCGCCGTGCCGTCGCTCAGGCAAAGCGCACGCACGATACGCTGGTGAAGACGGTTGCGGCGCTGCCCGAGTCTCGGCTCCGCGAGCGGGTTCCAGGAAAGAAATACGATTTCTACCACCTGCTGCATGGAGTGGCGCAGCACGAGCTGTATCACGCGGGACAGATTGCGATTCTGAAGAAATTGAGTAATTTTGTAATTGAGTAATTCGGCAAATGAAAACCTCCTCGACTGAGGTTTTCCAATTGCCAAATTGCCCGATTACCCAATTACCAAATTCTGCCTACCACTGCTTGAAGATCACTCCCACCGCAGCAACGATCATCGCGAATCCGACGGCATGGTTCCACTTCACCGGCTGTTTAAGGTAGAGCACTGAGAACGCGGAGAACACGAGCAGTGTGATGACCTCCTGAATGGTCTTGAGTTGCGCTGCGCTGAACTCGTAGGAACCAATGCGGTTGGCCGGCACCTGGAAACAATATTCAAAGAAGGCAATCATCCAGCTGATCACGATCACTTTGAATAGCGGCACATTCCGATATTTCAGGTGGCCATACCAGGCGAAGGTCATGAAGATGTTGGAGACGGTGAGCAGAGCAATGGTTCGCATGTAGTGGAAGCTCCTAATTTAGCGATTTGGCGATCGGGCGATTGGGCGAATTAAGACCTCATTCACAACGGCGCTTCCAATTGCCCAATCACCTAATCGCAAAATCGCTCAATTAATCCGAGATGCTCTTTCGCCTGTTTACGTTTACAATTTGTTGTTCCTGGTGGCAACCAGCCAGTCGAGAGTCCCTTCCTGCAAGCTGACAATCCGATTTCCGTCGCAGTGGTGGGTGTGGGCGTCTTTGGACGCAACCACGCCCGAGTTTACCAAGAGCTGGAACAGCAGGGCGAGCCGGTTCGGCTGGTGGGCGTGGTCGACCCTAATCTCGACCGCGCGGACGGAGTCGCGCGCGAGTTCGGCTGTCGCGCCTTCGGCTCGGTCGAGCAGATGCTGACGACGCATAGCGAAGTGCGGGCGGCATCGGTCGCGGCGCCTACTGTGCATCATCTTGCAGTGGGCCGCTCGCTCATGAAGGCGGGCGTTGACGTTCTGATCGAGAAGCCACTGGGCGCGTCGCTTGCAGACGCCGATGAGTTGGTAAAGCTGGCTGCCGCTCACAAACGCATTGCTCAGGCTGGACACCTGGAGCGCTTCAATCCCGCGGTGCGCGCCACGATTCCGCTGCTCACCCAACCTATGTTCTTCGAAGTGCATCGGCTGAGCGTATTCACTCCGCGATCTCTTGACGTCGATGTTGTCCTCGACCTCATGATCCACGATCTCGACATCGTACTATCGTTTGCCAATTCTCCTGTAAAGGAAGTTCGGGCTGTCGGTCTGCCAATTCTTTCCGGCAAAGTTGATATCGCCAATGTGCGGCTGGAATTCGAATCGGGATGCGTGGCCAACTTCACCGCGAGCCGCGTTTCCACCGAGCGTGTGCGCAAGCTGCGCTTCTTTCAGCCGCAGCAATACGTCTCGGTCGATTACGGACGGCAGGAAGTGCTGGTTTTCACGGTCGGAGGTGATGGCGCGGGATCGGGTGCTCCAACGGTGAATCCGCAGATAAAGGTGGCGAAACCGGCGGTGACATCAGAAGAACCTTTGCATGCGGAGTTGCGATCGTTTCTTGATGCGGTGCGGCAGCGCTCGGCGCCGGTGGTGCCGCTCGAAGATGGCCGCCGGGCTCTCGCTCTTGCGCTTGAGATTGTCGCGGCGATTCGCGAGCATGGGAAGAAAGTTGGGCTGGCCGGATTGGCGAAGGCGAAAAGTTAGGCGTCACGTTATCGATTCTGCTACAGCAACCAGAGACATGCGGATTCCACGACGTTTTACAAATGTTTACACACCTAAGTCCCACGCCAATTGTGAGTGAGCAGAATCCCCGGAAAGATGCGAAAATAAAGGCAGGTTGATCACCTCCGTTCTCTGCGTTATGCCGTCAAAAGCGGATGCAACGTGGCGAGGGGAATTCGTGTCTAACGGACAAGTCTAGTCCATGCCTATTACGCAAATTCCATTCCAGGATCCGGTGGCGCCGTCAGAAAAGCCGCAGCCGGAACAGCTCGGGCTTTACGACGCTCAGGGATGGGAAACTGCGTATCGCGATCTGGATGACGATGCTCGCGTACCGCATCTGCTCATCCAGTTGCAGGACGATCTGGCGCGCTCGCGGCGGCGCGAAGCTGCGTGGATTTCGATTATCGTCCACCTTGTCTTGATTGTGCTGCTGGCCAAGCTGGATTTCTTTGAAAAATATCTTCCGTGGCATAGTGCGGTTGCTGTTAAGAATGCCTCCAGCGCCAAGGATGTGACTTTCCTCGAGCTTCCCGGATTTGCAAAAGCTGCAACACAAACCGAACACGAATATCGCTTCGGATAAAGATCGCATCGCGATGACGCGGCATCCTGAACTGGATTTGAAAGAGCTGCGCAAGAGTTTGGCGACTCCGCCTCCGGGACGGCCAGGGTTTAGCGCGCCGCCGACGGGGCAGCCAGCGCCGGCTCAATCCGCGCCGTTGGCGCAAAACCAGCCGGTTCCTCAACAGCAAACGTCCAACCAACAATTTGCGCCGCCGCCCACCGAGACGAAACCAAACATCCCGAATGCGTTCAGCCAGTACGCTCATCCGATGTCCGCGGGCGACCAGATTCAACAGGCGGCGAGGGCGGCTGCCAAGCCGGGAAGTGGAGGTCAGGGGAACGGGGGCGACTTTGGATTAGGCACTGGAGCGCACGGCCGACAAGTGGGCAATCTTGAAATTCTCAGCGACACTCAGGGCGTAGACTTCGGCCCATACCTTCAGCGAGTGCTTCACGACGTTCGTCAGAATTGGTACAACGCGATTCCGGAATCCGCGCAAATGAAGCACGGAAACCTGATTATCGAGTTCGCCATTACCAAAGATGGCCAAGTCGCGGGCATGAAGCTGGTAGCCACCTCCGGAGACGTTCCGCTGGACCGCGCGGCCTGGGCCGGCATAACGGCGTCCGATCCATTTCCAGCGTTGCCCAGCGATTTTGGCGGGCAATATCTTGCTCTTCGCTTCCGCTTTTACTACAACCCCACCAAAGACGAAATGCAATAGCCCCGCCAAGCGCCGACGACTTACGATAAGTTCCCTACCACACCCTGCAGCGATTCTGATTTACCATAGGCGATCCTGCCTTGCAGTGAAATGCTTCCTGAAATTCCGGCATGTTTGAAACCACGCCGTTGGTGCGGTATTTCTCTGGAGAATGCGGGTCTACTGTGGCGCGCATCCGCTTGGTTTCGTCGCGAGACTCGCCACACCAGCTCTGCCCGTAACCTATGAAGAATCTCTGCTCGGGAGTGAGATCGTCGAGTGGCTGCAGGTTCTCTCCCTTGGTATCCTCCTTCCATGCCATGTAAGCAAGGATTAGTCCGCCGAGGTCGGCGACATCCTCGCCCAGTGTGAGCTTGCCGTTGATCTTTATGTCGTCAATGATTGTGTAAGTCGAGTATTGATCGGAGATGCAACTGGCGCGCTGGACAAACTCTTTTCCATCTTCCGCGGTCCACCAGTCGCGCAGATTGCCTTGAGCATCGAACTGGCGGCCCTCGTCATCGAAGCCGTGCGTGAGTTCGTGGCCGATGGTGCCGCCAGTGTCGCCGTAATTCGGCGCTGCATCCGAAGTTGGATCGAACGCCGGCGGCTGCAACACTCCGGCGGGAAAGTTGATGTCATTCATCTGCGGGTTGTAATACGCGTTAACCGTGGGCGGAGTCATATCCCACTCGCCGCGGTCGAGCGGTTTGCCGATCTTCGCCAGTTGCCGATCGAATTCAAATTTTCGCGCGCGGATTACATTGCCGAGTTCATCTCCGCGGACGATCTCGAGCTTGCTGTAGTCGCGCCACTTGTCGGGATACCCGATCTTATTGGCCATTCCATGCAGCTTGACCAGAGCCTGCTGCTTGGTGGCGGCGGACATCCAGGGCCGCGAGTTGATGTCCTGTTCCATCGCGGTCTCAATTTCCTTCACCATCTTCACTGCTTCTTGTTTAGCTTCCGGACCGAAATATTTCTCCACGTAAACCTGGCCCAGGGCCTCACCCAGATCGCCGTCAACGTTCTGAGTGCAGCGCTTCCAGCGCGGCTGCAATTCCTGCTGGCCGCGCAGAGTCTTGCCATAAAAAGCGAAATTCTCGTTTAGAAACGCCGCTGACAAAAATGGCGCATCCGCGTGCACCAGATGCCAGCGCAAGTACGTCTTCCAGTCCGCCAAACTTTCTTTTTCGAGTTCCTCGTTCAGAGCCTTGAAGAAGCCGGGAGAAGCCACATTCAGCGAAGCCAGCGACGGCAGACCCACCTTGGTGAAGTAAAGCTGCCACTGAAAATCGGGAGTGATCTTTTCTAGTTCGGCGCTGGTCATCTTATGATCCAGGTTTTTCGGCTCGCGCCGCTCGACTCGCGTCATCGATCCCTTGGCCAGCGCGGTTTCGATGCGCATCACCGTTCCAGCTTCCGCGGCCGCTACTTCCGGCCGGTCACCCAGCAATTCGAACATTTTCTGCACGTGCGTCACGTAGGCCTTACGCATATCAACCGACTTGGCGTCTTCTTTCACGTAGTAATCGCGGTCCGGCAGTCCAAGTCCTCCCTGGTCCGCTTCGGCAATTACTTGCGTAGCGTCGCGGAAATCCTGGGTAGAATCGAAATGAAAGAGGACGTTCTCATTCACCAAGGCCGCAGTTACATCGGCAATCTGCGCCTTGGAGTCAAGCTTCGCGATATGTTCCAGCTCGGGCTTGAGCGGCGCCACGCCTTTGTCTTCAATCGCCTTCTCGTCCATGCAGGAGGAATAGTAGTCGCCAATTTTTCGCGTGGCCGCATCACGCTTTGAATCGGGCGCGGCGGCGGCCTCCAGAATTCCGCGCAGCCGTACGCGATTCTCGTCCTGCATCTTCGAGTACGTATCCCAGGAAGACTGGTCGGGAGGAATCGGATTACTCTTCATCCATCCTCCGCAGGAGTACTTAAAGAAGTCGACGCAGGGATCCACCGTGCGATCCATCGAGGTCACGTCAAGCGCTGGTTCGTGTTTCGACGGCGTGGTCGCGGCCTGTTGCGCGCCAGCCAAGGAAAGCAGCGATAGGAGCAAGAGATTAACGAGAAAGAGGCGCGGGAATTCCATGAGAGATCCTTTCGTCTTTAACCCGCTCGCTACTCCAGCGGGCCACAATCGTTTTGCAGCGAAGTCAAAATCGCCGCGACAAAGCCGGGACAAATTATAGGTGCTCTGTCAAATCTGGCTGACGATGTCGTGCGGCCAACTAGTTCGTCTCCGGAAGAATGCGAAAGGGACGCCTGCGGGCCGTCCGATAGACGGAGAAATCACGCCGATCCAAAGTAAAAATCGTTTCGATTCGCTCCCGGCCAGCAAGATAGACCAAAGAGGCATCGGCAAGCTGAGGTCGAATGCTCTCATATCGCTTCATTACCGACGCGATGCCTTGGGCTTCCGTCTCCGCGAGAGGCAGCAGTTCGAGGAAACCTTTGTCCATGCTTCCCAACAGCTGCTGAACCGCATGGGGAGAACGTCGCAAGAGCCACGCGGCCTCGGTGACGACCGGCCAGCATGAAAGCAGCGGCCCCGCCATCCCTCGGAGCGCTGCCACGCAGGTTTGATGGTGCGCATCTTCGCGGGAAAGGACGGCAACCAGCGGACCTGTGTCCACCAGAATCCGCATCATTTGGCTTTTCCGAATCCTTCAAAATACCGACGGTTTGTGCTCAGATCCTTTGGAGTTCGGCGAACGCAGCCGATCAGGCCTGCCGCCTTCGCCAGTTCATACGCTGAACCCGTGCTGGTTCCCTCCCCGAGGTAATTCTCTAACGCAATCCGTACGAGGTCTGAAGGGGTTTGTCCCTTGACGCGTGAACAGTCGCGAAGCCGAGCCCCAAGAGTCACCGGAACGCGAACTGTGATGCGCCGAGAAGCCATGTCAGACAGCTTACCACATTTGTCAGACACCTCTTCAAGAAAATCCTGGAAGCCGAACCTAAGCTCCGGCGCGACCTTCAGCTCTTCCGCAGCCGGATGGATCCATCCCCGGTGTGAATCACCAAAAGGTTTCCGCCTCCGTTCATCTTGCCACGGAGTTCGCCTTGGCGAATCTGGCCTTCGGTCGTAATCGGCATATCTAAATCGATGTGGCCGTCGCCGGTGTGCAGATCGACATTTGCCGCCAGATTCTCAGGCACTTCCAGGGTAACGGTGCCGTCGCCGCTTTCCAGCCGCCACCCGCTAGCCAGCGCCGAACCTTTGACTGCCCGCGCATCTAGCCGGCCATCCCCGGTCTTGAGATCGAGTTCGTCAAACCGTCCATTGGCGCGGATGTGGCCATCTCCGGTTGCTGCCCGCAGCTTGCCGTCGACCCCATCGATTTCCTGTGAGCCGTCTCCGCTGCGCAATTGCATCTCGCCCTTAAAGTTCGCGAGATCGATTTTGCCATCGCCGGTGTGCAGGTCCACCCGGCCTTCGCGCGGCATGTGGATATCGATATCGACTCGGTGATTGCCGCCATTGATAGTAATGCCGAAGCCATGGTAGTGCGGATAGCGCACGTCGATCTCGACTTCATCGCCGGTCTGGTGCTCTTCGATGCGGATGCCGTCGCCGCCAATCTTGTAGCGCGTCGTCGTCACTTTGGCTTCAATGGTGTTTTGCTCCCATGTGGAGACATGAATGTTGGCGTCGGACGTGTCCACCCTCAGATCAGGCTTGCCGGTGAGAGTGTAGGTTTTCGACCATTCGTCAGCCCGCGCCGGCAGCGCCGCCCACGAGCAAACAAACCCGCACAGCATAAGAACTGCGAACACCCACCGCTCCCTATCCACGTGCTTCATAAAATCCTCCGCGAGGCAGGCACACGACCGCCCAGCCTCTTAGACGTGACTACGCAAGATTCGTGAGTTTGGTTCCACCGGAAATCGGATCCGCGCCTTGCTTTGCCCGATCAATCGAATCGCGCCCGCCCGTTTCTGCGCGGCGTACAATATCTTGGTGGTGAACTCCCAGCGTCAGAACGACTCTGTCCACAAGCATCAGCGGCATTCGATTTATGCCACCGAAACTTGCGGATTGTTGCTGATTGCCTTCCTCCTGCTCGTCCTCACTTTAGTTCGCTACTGGCACGCCATTCGCTGGAGCCTGCGCTGACTGTGGCTTCCGTGCAGCCCGAACCGCTGCTGGTGGTGGTGCTGGGACCGACGGGCAGCGGCAAGACTGCTCTTTCACTGGCGCTCGCCGAGCGCTTTCACGGCGAGATCGTAAATTGCGATTCCGTCGCAATGTACCGCGAATTTGACATCGGCGCCGCCAAGCCCGCATCTGTAGAACGGGCTCGCGCTCCTCACCATCTGCTCGATTGCATCGCGCCCACCAGCTATGTCACCGCCGGGGAATACGCCCGTCAGGCACGGCTGGTGCTTGATGAGATAAAGGCGCGAGGAGGTTTGCCCATCGTCGCGGGTGGAACTGGCCTCTATCTGCGCGCCTTGCTGGAAGGGCTCTTCCCCGGTCCGCAGCGGTCGGAAGAACTGCGCGAGCGTTTACTCGAACGGGCCAACAGCCACGGGTCCATCTACCTTCATCGCATCCTGCGACGCCTGGATGGTGCAGCGGCAGAGAAGATTCACGCCAACGACACGCCCAAACTTATCCGCGCCATTGAAGTATGCCTGGCCTCTCGGCAGAAGATGACGGAACTCTGGCAGCAGCGTGGGCGCAATCCGCTAAGCGGCTTCCGCATTCAGCGCCTCGGTCTCGACCCCGATCGCCAAGCCCTCTATGACCGAATCAACCGCCGCGCGCAGCAGATGTTCGAGCATGGCTTGATCGAAGAGACGCAGCGTCTGCTTGAGAACTACGGCGATGCCGCGGGGCCGCTGTCGTCTCTCGGCTACAAGCAGGCGGTGCAATTCCTGCGCGGAGATCTCACGCGCGACCAGGCGCTCCAGGCCGCTCAGCAAGCTCACCGCAATTATGCCAAGCGCCAGATGACCTGGTTTCGCCGCGAGCCGGAAGTCTACTGGCTGCGCGGCTTCGGCGATGACGCGGAAGTTCAGCAGAGGGCAGGTGCCTGGGTCTCAGGTCTCGGGCCATAGACTTCGATCTTGCCACTGTTAGCTGAAGGCCCAAGACCTTATGACCCGACACCTAAGACGTGCCCTTCTGCTATCGTTCTGTGCATGCGTCGCACAATCGCTCGTTTACTCATCACGCTCGCACTCACAGTTGCGGCATCTGCGAAAGAGAAATATCAACGCCCGGGTCCCATCCATCCCACCCGCGACGGCGACAAATGGGCTGAGAAGACTCTGCGCAAGTTGTCCCTCGAGGAAAAAATCGGCCAGGTCTTCATGATCTGGTGCCGAGCCAGTTTTCTCAACGTGGAGAATCCCGAATATCTGCAATTGCGCGAGGCCATGCAGAAGTATCACGTAGGCTCGTTCGCGATGACAGTGCATGTAGACGGCCCATATCTTCTGCGCAGCGAACCTTACGAAGCCGCTGAGCTTCTCAATCGCCTGCAAAAAGATTCGAAGCTGCCATTGCTGTTTGCAGCGGATTTTGAACGTGGTGTTTCAATGCGTCTGATGGGAACTACTGTTTTCCCGCATGCCATGGCCTTCGGTGGAGATGGCAAGGCTGAAGATGCCGAGACTTTCGGGCGCATCAACGCGGAAGAAGCTCGGGCCATCGGCATTCACTGGAACTTTTTCCCCGACGCAGATGTCAATTCGAATCCAGCAAATCCCATCATCAACACGCGCTCCTTCGGCGAGGATCCCAAGCAGGTCGGCGATTTGGTTGCAGCGTATATCAAAGGCGCGCACGAGGGCGGCATGCTGACCACGGTCAAACACTTTCCGGGCCATGGTGATACAGCGACCGATTCGCATCTTGGTGTGGCCAGCGTCAATGTGGATCGAGCTCACCTCGACTCGATTGAGTTGCCGCCGTTTCGCGAAGCCATTGCGGCGGGAGTGGACTCGGTGATGGTGGCTCACGTGACCGTGCCTGCGCTTGATTCCGATCCCAACCATGTCGCCACGATTTCTCCCGCGATCGTTTCGGACCTTTTAGAAAAACAGCTTGGCTTCAAAGGAATCATCGTCACCGATGCGCTCGATATGGCCGGGCTGACGCACCTTTTCTCGAACAACATTGGCCGGGCTGCGGTCGAGGCTTTCAAGGCGGGTAATGACCTGTTGCTCATTCCCGCGGATTTTCCCGCTTCGTATAATTCGATGCTTCAGGCCGTGCAGTCGGGTGAAATCTCGCGCGAACGGCTCGACCGCTCCGTGCTAAAGATCCTGAAGACGAAAGCATCGTTGGGTTTGGACAAGGCCCGCCTAGTGGACGTGACCGCCCTTGCACGCGTCGTGGCCAAGCCGGAGAACCTAGCTTTCGGCCAGCAGGTGGCCGATGGCGCGGTCACGTTGGTGCGCGACAATGGCAAGGTTTTGCCCCTCAAATCGAAGGGAACTTCGAAGGCAGGACTTCCGTATACCTCACAAGAGGAGACCCACAATCAGGTTTTGGCTGTGCTTTTCTCTGACGACGTGCGCACCGAGTCTGGCAGGGCCTTCGGACGCGAATTTCTGGCGCGAATTCCTGACGCGCGCGTGATGTATGTGGACCCACGCTTCGCGGCAGGCATGGGCGATCAAGTGCTGAAGGCAGTAGATCAAGCCAAGACCGTGGTTGCCGCCGTTTACGTGGTACCGACGGCCGGCAAGATCGGAAACACGGTCGCAATGGCCGACGCGACCGGGAGCCTTCTGCAACAAGTGTTGGATCGCGCGACACGCAAGACTGTGGTGGTAGCCATGGGCAATCCGTACCTTGCGGCCGACTTCCCCAAGGTTGAGAATTACATGTGTACGTTTTCGAATGCGAGCGTTTCGGAGATTGGCGCCGTGAAGGCGCTGTTTGGAGAAATCGCCATTCGCGGCCATCTTCCTGTGAGCATTCCAAATGTCGCGAGGCGTGGCGCCGGCATCGAGCGGCCAATGCAAGTTGCCAACGGAGGTCATGAACATGGTCAAGAATAAATTTTCAACGTTTCTTGTGATCGGGGTTATCGCAGCCTTCTTCGTATTTCTGCCGGGATGCAGCGTGAACGTGAAGAAGGAGGCCAATGGACAAGATAAACAGGTCGATATCAAAACTCTGGTGGGCGGTGTGCACGTCAGCAAACAGGCGGACGTCTCCGACATTGGTTTGGCGGTTTATCCGGGCGCGCGCTTGAAGGAGAACAATTCTGACGGCGGCGACAAGAGCGCCAATGTGAATATCTCCGGCTTCGGATACGGCATAAAAGTTGTCGCATTGGAGTACATGTCTGACGACTCCCCCGGCAAGGTTTTGTCCTTCTACAAAGACCAGTTGAAGAAGTATGGGAACGTTCTCGAATGCCACACTTCCAGAGGAAACTGGAATGTGAACATGGGAAAGAGCGGCTCGAACGAGTTGACGTGCGAAGGCAGCGGCGGCAAAGACATTGAGCTCAAGGTGGGCACGAAAGACGATCAGCACATTGTGGCCGTCGAAGCTGAGGGCAAGGGATCGAGCTTCTCGCTGGTGTATGTCCGCACGCATGGAAAAGATGCGGATATCTAGGGACGTGAAGCATTGAGAGACGTAATTCTGTACAGGCGGTGGAAGATGTTTCGATCAATCATATTTTGTTCGATCGTGGTTGCGGCATGCGCGGCCGCTTTGGCAACGCCGCGGTGCTCTGCCCAATCGCAAAAACCAGACAGCGATCCGGATAAAAACTTCGACGTTCGCAGTTCCGTTGGAGATCTGCATGTGGGCAAGGATGCGGACGCTCGAAAGGCCGGCTTGCCTCTCTACCCCGGTGCGCGCCGACGGCAAGACGAGGAGAACAGTGGGGCGCTCAATCTCGGCCTTCTTACTGAGGCCTTCGGCATAAAGCTGGTGATAGCAAAATACGATTCCGACGATGCACCCGGCAAAGTCGTCGACTACTATCGGGAACGCTTGAAGAAATATGGCAAGGTAATCGAGTGCCACACTCGCGAACACGGAGGTGACACCCACGCCGAATTCAACGACGATGAGAATTCCAAGGACGACAATTCCAAAGACGAGCGTCCCAAAGAAGTTAAGTGCGAAGGCGACAATAAGGGACCCGTCACTGAATTGAAAGTCGGCACGGAGGGCAACCAGCACGTTGTCGCCATTGAGCCCGGAGACGGTGGCAGCGGGTCAACCTTTGCCTTGGTTTACGTTCACACTCGCGGCAAGCAGGGCGACATCTGAGGCGAAAGGAGTTTCGACCGACACCCACAAACGAACAAGCGGTATTGTCTTAACACTGAGATAACACTATCCGAACAAGCCCGCTTCTTGCACCGCCGCTCATCGTGCGATACTTTCTAGCAAGCCCTTCGTAAGCCTGATGGACCATCCCTGTCATAAGTGCGGTCACGTTGTCGAAGACGGCAAGGCCTTCTGTTTGCAATGCGGCGCGCCGCAGATTCGCGTAGTTATGCCCGAGGCTTTGGCCCCGGTAGTTGCGGGGAGCGCCTTGTCCAATGAGCTGCCCACTTTTTCGTTGGATCCGCCGACAGCGCCGGGCTCTCTCAGCGCAGCTTCACTTTTCACGGGAATAGCGTGGCCACGGGCGCTGCGGGCTTGCGCTGCTGCCGCGTTGATCTCTGGTCTGGTAATGGCTCTTGGCCTGATGGTGCCGCTGCTGGCGGTATTGAGCGCGGGATTTCTGGGCGTCATGCTTTACCACCACTGGAACCCAGGCTGGAGCGTCAATGCGCGCTCCGGAGCGCAACTTGGCGCGGTGTGCGGGCTGCTCTTTTTCGGAGTGTCGGCCATTTTCGAGAGCATAGCCGTCGCCCTATTTCATACCGGAGGACAAGTTCGCCAGAAGATGCTCGATGCTCTCCAACAGGCTGCTTCTCGCTCATCTGACCCGCAGGTGCAGGCAGCCTTCGACCGATTAAAGACTCCAGAAGGCCTCGCCGCGATGTTGATTCTTGGGCTGGTTGTCTTGTTTGTGGTCTCGATTGCCGCTGGCAGCATCGCTGGAGCCTTGACTGGCGCTGTGCTCGGCCGCAGGAATCGGCCGTGAGGCATTACTCACATTAAAGCCGCCCTTGCCGCAGGCTGCGCTCGCCGCGTATGATGCACCGTTTGTATTCTTACGCGATGAATAAACCTGCGCGCGGTTCGCTGCTCGGTATTGAGCATCTGGAGGACAAGGAAATCCTCGGGCTGCTGAAGCTGGCCCGGCGCATGAATCCGCTGAAGGCTCGTCCGCTATTGCGGAACAAGCGCATCGTGCTGCTGTTTTACGAGGCTTCTACGCGCACGCGCTCTTCGTTTGAGATCGCCGCGAAGTCACTGGGCGCCATTACCACGCTGGTGGAATCCTCAGGATCGAGCATCGAGAAGGGCGAATCTTTACTCGACACGGGTTATACTCTGCGAGCTCTGGGCGCGGACGCCATCGTCATTCGGCATCCCGCTGCCGGCGCGCCTCACTTGATTGCGAAGTATCTCGACATTCCGGTGATCAACGCGGGCGACGGCATGCACGAGCATCCGTCCCAAGCCCTGCTTGATGCTTTCACGATTCTGAAACACAAGAAATCGTTCAAAGGCCTGCAGGTCGCGATCATCGGAGACAGCTTCCACAGCCGCGTAACTCGCTCCAACTGCCATTTGCTGAGCAGGTTTGGAGTGAAGATCACACTCTGCGGTCCGCCTGAGTTGGTTCCGGACGTGTCGACGACGCTGGCTCCCGGTCTTCGAGTAACCCGCCATATTGAAGATGCCTTGCGCGGAACGGATGTGATCATGCTGTTGCGGCTGCAAAAGGAGCGACTTGCCGGCCGGAAGATTCGTTTGCAGGACTATATAGCGCGGTACCAGATGACAGCGGCGCGGTTAAGGCTGGCCAAGCGCGATGCGATCGTCATGCACCCGGGGCCGATTATCCGCGGCCTCGAGGTTACTGCTGAAGTCGCAGACGGCGCGCAATCGGTAATTATGGATGAGGTTCATAATGGGGTTCCGACGCGGATGGCGATCCTGGCACGAGCGCTGGGCAAGGCGAAATAGGCCTCGGATCTTTGCGGATTAGGACAGATATCAGTCGCTGAGTGCTGAATGCTGAGTGCTAAAAGCCAAAGACGAGAAGCCGCGAGCCTGCTGATTAAAGGCGGCCATGTGATCGATCCGGCGGCGAAGGTCAATGCGCCTATGGACGTTCTGTTGCGCGATGGGCGCGTGGCCGAGATCGCGCTACCGAATAAGGTCCGGGGCAGCGCTGATGAGAAGTTCGATGCGCGCGGTCTGATCGTTGCGCCTGGATTCATCGACCTGCACGTTCATCTGCGCGAGCCGGGGCAAAGCTACAAAGAGACGATCGCGACCGGCACGGCCGCGGCAGCCGCCGGAGGTTTCGCCTCGGTCTGCACGATGCCGAACACCGCGCCTGTGGTCGATTCGGGCGAGTGGGTTGCGTGGTTACGAAATGAAGAGCGAGGCGCGGTGGTGAATGTCTTCCCGATCGCTGCAGCCACTCGCAGCTCACGCGGTGCGGCGCTCACTGACTTTGGCGCGCTACAACAGGCCGGAGCAGTGGCCGTTACCGACGATGGCAAGCCGATTCTCGGTGACGAAATCATGCGCGCGGCCCTGCGACTGGGCGCTGAGCTGAACCTGCCGGTTGTGCAGCATGCCGAAGATACGCGAGTCACGGAGCACTGCTCCATGCACGAAGGGCCCACCAGCTTTCGTCTTGGCCTGCGCGGCATGCCGGCCGCGGCCGAGGCAAGTATCGTTGAGCGCGATGTAAGTCTGGCGCAGCAGGTTCGCGAGTCGCGACTGCATGTGGCGCATCTTTCCACTTCCGACGCGCTCAAGGCTGTGCGCCGCGGCAAGCGCGCCAAGGCCCGCGTGACCTGCGAAGTGACGCCTCACCACTTCACATTGCTTGACCAGGACGTGGGCGAGTACAACACGAATTTCAAGATGAACCCGCCGCTGCGCTCGGCGACGGACCGCGAAGCTATTCTGGTTGCGCTTGCCGACGGCACTGTGGACGCCATCGCCACCGACCACGCGCCTCACGCCACGCACGAGAAGCAGGTTGAGTTCGAGCGCGCGGCCTTCGGCATTACAGGACTCGAAACCGCGCTGGCGCTGGCGATTACGCGGCTGCATCGCGACCACAAGATTCCTTTGACGCGCATCGTTGAACTCTTCACCGCTGGCCCTGCGCGCGTGTTTGATCTGCGCGGGCGTGGATCGCTTGCCCGCGGCAACTTCGCCGACGTCACCATCTTCGATCCCAAGAAGCGCTGGACCTTCGAAGCCGCCAAGTCGCGGTCGTTATCGCACAACACTCCTTTTGATGGCTGGCAGTTTGCGGGGAAAGTGGTGGCGACGATTGTGGGCGGGAGGGTTGTGTATCGAGCGGACTGATCACGAAAGAATCCCCATTCTCTTCCCCACTCTTCCCAGCACCTCCAGCGCCTGATCCAACTCTTCTTTCGTGTGCGTCGCGGTCATGATGGTGCGGATGCGGGCTTTGCCTTCCGGCACGGTGGGGAAGGCGATGCCGGTGCCGAGGACGCCTTCTTTGAACAGCTCGCGGGAGAAGTCCATGGTGAGCTTGCCGTCGCCGATGATGATGGGGGTGATTGGCGTTTCGCTGGCTGGCGTGGCGCGGCCGCCGATGTCGAAGCCGAGCAGGCCGAGTTCTTTTTTCCAGTAGCGGGTATTCTCCCAGAGTTTTTCCATGCGCTCGGGTTCGTTTTCCAGAACGTCGAAGGCGGCGATGCAGGTCGCCGCGACCGACGGCGGATGCGAGGTGGAAAACAAGAACGGGCGGGCGCGGTGATAGAGAAAGTCGATAAGATGGCGGGTGCCGCAGACGTATCCGCCGAGCGCGCCGATGGCCTTCGAGAGAGTTCCCACCTGAATATCCACGCGGCCATGCACTTTGAAATGATCGATGGTGCCGCGGCCGTTGCGGCCGAGCACGCCGGAAGCGTGGGCGTCGTCGACCATCATGATAGCGCCGTATTTTTCGGCCGCATCGCACAGGCCGGGCAGCGGGCCGATGTCGCCATCCATCGAGAAGACGCCGTCGGTGATCAGCAGCTTTTTCCCGGGCTCGTTCTTCACACTGGCCAGTTGCTCTTCCGCATGGGCGACATCTTTGTGGCGGAAGACCAAAATCTGCGCCTTCGACAGGCGCGCGCCGTCGATGATTGAGGCGTGGTTGAGCGCATCGGAGATGATGAAATCCTCTTTGCCGAGCACGGCTGAGACCGTGCCTGCATTCGCCGCGAAGCCGGACTGGAAGACGACGCAGGCCTCCACGTTCTTGAAGCGAGCAATCTTTTCCTCGAGCTCGATGTGGATCTTCATGGTACCGGCAATGGTGCGCACCGCGCCCGATCCCACGCCGTATTTTCGAGTGGCCTCAAGGGCCGCCTCGCGCAGTTTGGGATGTGTGGTCAGCCCGAGGTAATTATTCGACGCCAGGTTGATGACTTTCTTGCCGTCGAAGGTGCAGAGGGGAGCCTGCTCGTCCTCAAGCACGCGAAGCTTGAAATGCGTGCCTTTGGACTTAAGTTCGTTGAGCTGCGTAGTGAGATAGGAGAGCGGGTTGGTGCGGGTTGCGGTGGTCATAAAAACCTCAGCCGCGGATTAGCGCGGATCAGAGCCGATCATGAGTGTAATCCCGTCGCGCGCGGGAAGGAAACGGCAGCAGGCGTAAAGATGGGTTAAAACATAATCGGGTTACCGGTTGCAATGCTGGCTTCGCAGAGTTCTTTCATGTTGTTGAAGAACTCTTTTTCAGAATCGGCGAGGATGTCGCTGGAATGCAGAACGGTGTTTACTTCTTTCAGCAGTGCCGGCGATTGCTTGATGGGAATCCAGTCGCCGGTGTGGGTGCCGTCATAGAGGACTTTCTCCAGAAGAATGGGAAATTTTGGCCCGGGATTTCCCTGCAAGGCACGGAGAAAGCTTCGCAGATTCTTCACGCGCGTGATGTTGCCGAGAAACATAGCGAGAATAAATCCACCGTGCTCGCAGGAATCGGTGAGCCATTGGTCGTGGGCGTCCCATTCTTCGTCGTTGGGGTCACCTTTCAGCATGGGCTCGCCGGATTCGTCGAAGATAAGGCGATCAGGAAACGGGTGAGGCTTGGCCTTGCCGTCGCGAATGCAGGTGCAGCGGACAAAGGCATCAAGGCTCATGGTTCCTCTTTAATGGCGCAGCTCTTTAATGCAATTTTTCTCTGCCCGGAACCTTGTGGTGTTAGCATTCGCGGGCAAAGGCGCCCGCGCCACACGGACCGTGCCACCCGATCATTTCATGCCGTTCGGGTATACCAATATTTTACTAGCCTCGCCGGTTTTGAGGCGCTCCATGGCTTTTGAAAAATCCTTCATCGGGATGCGGTCGGTGATTACCGGATGCAAGTCGAGTTTGCCGGCTTTGAGCAGAGCGGTCATCTGGTACCAGGTCTGGTACATGCGGCGGCCGTTGATGCCCTGCACTGTGATGCCCTTGAAAATTATGTCTTCAGAAAAATTCACGGCGATCGGTTTCGAGGTCAGGCCGAGAAGGGAAATTCTTCCGCCGCGCCGCGCGATGTCGAAGGCGGTGCGAATCGAGTCGGGATGGCCTGCCATTTCAAGCACAACGTCGACGCCCAAGCCACCGGTTTTTTCCATCACGATGGCGCTAGCACTTTCCTGTGAAGGATCGAGCACGTAATCGGCCTTCATCTCGCGCGCGATTTTCCGCCGGTGCTCGTTGACTTCGATGGCAAACACGGTGGTTGCGCCGACGGCCCGCGCCACCGCGATGGCGAACAATCCGATGGGGCCGCATCCGGTGATGGCAACGGTCTTGGCGGCGATTTCACCCGCGAGCACGGTGTGAACAGCATTGCCCAGCGGATCCAGGATGGAGGCGTACTCTTGCGGAATGGCGGGATCTAGCTTCCAGATGTTGGATTCCGGAATGACTACATACTCGGCGAAGGCTCCGTTGGCATCAACGCCGATGATTTTCACGTTCTGGCAGATGTGAGCTTCACCGGTGCGGCACTGCAGACATTTGCCGCATGCCACGTGCATCTCGGCGGAGACGAAGTCACCTTCTTTCACGCTGGTTACTTCATCGCCGAACGCCGCCACTTCGCCGCAGAACTCATGCCCTGGGATCAGCGGTGGATGAATGCGGTTCTGGGCCCAGCGGTCCCAGTTGTAAATGTGGAGGTCGGTGCCGCAGATGGACGCAACCTTTACTTTGACTAAAACGTCGTTGCGGCCGAAAGCGGGGATTTTTACCTCGCGAATCTCCGCACCCGGCGCGGGCTCCGGTTTCACGACGGCAAGCATGGTGGACTGCATGAGATACCTATGAGTTCAGACTCGGACACAAAACATTTGATTCTAGCACCGTGGAGATTCTGGCGCTCCTGATTGGACCGCGGATGCGTCAGCTTCTGGGCGGCAATCCTTTGTCAGACTTCGGCGGTGCGGTCTTAAATTGTTCCGACTTGCCGCGCGGAATGCTCAGCGTCTTCCACTCGCTGGAGCGGAGATGCTTGGCCAAAAAGACGATTTGGCCGGTGTGCTGCGCGTAGTGCGCGATTTGGCGGTTGATGGCCTGCAATGCGGTATGCGGCTCGCCGCGGATCGTCGCCGTGCGCATCACGTCTTCAGGCTTGAGCGCTTCGATGGCCGCGAAAACGCAGGCCCATCCTTCTTCCCACCACTTCATTACATCCGCGCGGGTGATTCCGGCAGTGAGTTCGAATTCGCGGTCGCGAAAGCGGTCCGGCTTTTCGCCGTCAGAGGTGAGGAAATCGGTGAAGCGGGAGCGCATGTTGCCGGCAAGATGCTTGACGAGAATCGCGACTGAATTCGATTCCGGATCGATGGTGACGAAAAACTCATCGTCGCTAAGTTGCGTCATCGCGCCTTCGGCCATGCGCTTGTGGCCGCGGAACTGTCGGCGGGCTTCGTCGAGATAGTGAGAAGCGAGATCAGTCATACGCGTCTCCTCTAGGGATTAGATGCAGCACTTGTCGGCGGGATAATCGGATAAGGCGCCGTTAAAGTGTCTGGCCGCAGTTCGATCTCCAGTTCAAAACCGCCTACCCATCGGGCGAATAGGTTGTAGAGCAGAGCACCGATTGCGCCCATGACAAATCCCATTGCGCCGTAAATGAGCGGCATCAGTAGCGCAAAGATCACTCCAAAAATTCCGGCAAATGGAGTCTTCTGCTGTCCGGCCAATGATCCCATTAATCCGATCAGCAGAAGGAATGGAGCGAAAATTAGCCCCATACAGCCATAGATCATGCCCATGATCTTTGCAAACGACAGAACTCCAACCGATTTGATTATCTGCATGGATCGATCCTCTCTTGACAATCTCAGACCCTACCCAACGGCAGTGCGCTTACTCTGTATCAACTCGTCCCCAGCCGCCGCCGCCCGGCGATTCAATCCTGATGCGCTCGCCCTTTTGCAGCCGTGTGCTGAACTTTCCAGGCATCTCTTGGACCTGACCGCCGTTGCGGATCACGCTGGTTCTTCCTGGCGCTCCGGCGTCGCCGCCAGCCAAGCCCCAGGGCCCGCGCGCGCGGCGGTCGGCGAGCAATGTCACTTCGCAATCGGTCAAGACCTCGATCTCGCGGACGATTCCGTCGCCGCCGCGATGCTTTCCGCCTCCGCCGCTTCCGGGCCGCAGAGAGTAGCGTCGAACGCGCAGCGGATAGGCGTACTCCAGCGCTTCCGCAGGCGTGTTCAGCGAATTCGTCATATGAGTATGCACGCCCAAGGCGCCGTCTTTGGTGGGACGCGCGCCCATACCGCCCGCGATAGTCTCATAGTAGGCGAACGGCTTGCCGGTGCGGGGATCGATGCCACCGATCGTGAGATTATTCATGGTGCCGGAGGCGGCAGAGGGAATGCGGTCTGGGATTGCCTGAGCCAGCGCGAGAAGCAGAACATCGACGATGCGCTGTGAAGTCTCGACATTCCCGCCCGCAACTGCCGCAGGCGGCCGTGCGTTGACGACAGAGCCTGCGGGCGCGATCACCTCGATGGGCCGCATAAGCCCGGCAGTCGCGGGAACGTCTTCGGCCAGCAGACAACGGAAGACGTAGAAGCACGCCGAATAGGTGATCGCTTCGACGGCGTTGATGCTGCCTTCCACCTGTGGATCGCTGCCCGTGAAATCCACCGTGACGCTCGGTTGCTTGGAAGCTCGGCTCCGCGTTTGTGACGGCGCGACCTTTATGGTCACAGCGATTTTCACCGGCTTGTCACTGATGCCGTCGTTATCCAGAAAGTCCTCGGCGCGATAGGTGCCTGGAGGCACTTGCTTCAGGAATGTTCGCATCAGTTCTTCGGAATACTCGAGAAGTTCTCGCGCCGCGCGTTTGGTCCGGTCGATTCCATAGCGCGCGCAGACTTCACGCAATCGTTCAGCGCCGGTGTGGCACGCTGCGAGCTGCGCTCCAAGATCGCCTTCGCGTTCTTCAGGATTCCGCACATTGTTGAGGAGCAGGTCGAGCACATCGCGATTCATCACGCCCGCCTTCATGAGGTGAACCGGAGGAATGCGAAACCCTTCCTGATAGATTTCGCGGCACAGTCCCATCGAGCCGGCGAAAGCGCCGCCGACATCGGCGTGATGGGCTCGAGACGCTACGTAGAACTCGGGAAGGGCCTCGGCTTTGCGCGGACGGGAGCCTGCCCTGAGCCTGCCGAAGGGGCGTCCGCGCCACACATGTACGGGAGCCACCAGCGTGATGTCGGGCAGATGCGTTCCTCCGCGGAAAGGATCGTTCAGCATGACCACGTCGCCCGGCTCCATCTTGCCCGCGGTAATCGCAGCCTGCACCGACATTGGCATTGAGCCCAGATGCACAGGCATGTGGTCGCCCATGGCAATCACTTCGCCGGCGCCATCGAAGATGGCACACGAATAATCGCGGCGCTCCTTGATGTTGGGGGAAAACGCCGTGCGGCGAAGCGCCGCGCCCATCTCCTCGGCGATGGAGTGGAAGAGGTTCTTGAAGATTTCGAGTTCGACGGGATCGCGCCGCATGAGAGGCAGTGTAGCGGGGAGCTGGTCGTTAGTCGATGGTCGTTCGTCGTTAGCTGGTCTATCGTCGACTAGGAACGGCGAGTCAGCCCGAAGGTCAGGCGGCAAAGCGGATCATTCCGCTGCCGTTATGCGCGGCCAACGACGAACGACCAACGACTCGTCGAACGCGAAAATTCTTCCGTGCATTACAAAATTGTGTTGACACTGCGGTTATAGTGCCGCAATATCTTGTATTAAGGAAGCTGCCTGTACAACATTTTGGCGGCACATTGCATTCGGGTCCCGAGGTTGGAAAACCTTTGCAAGGGAAAATCGTTCACGGAGGAACCTTCATGGCAACGAAGAAGAAGGCAAAAAAGAAGAAACATTAACCGTCTGCGAAACGATACTTCGCATGGGCCAGGATTTTAACCTGCCTCTCAGGAGAAGCACCTCTTGAGAGGCCTTTCCTTTTGCGAGAGTTGGCAATTAGTGGTTAGCCTTTCACCGGATTACGGGCCGTGGTGATGGCCAAGTGCTAATCGCTAATTGCCAACTGCCATGCGCGCAAAATTCTCAATGACGCCCTCTCCGATATGGCACAATACTCACTACCGAAATCGTGGAATGGGTGCGAGGAGCATGAGTTCAAGGAAGAAGAGTGCGGGCAAGAACAAGACGGATGAAATCTTCATTCCTGACAAGCTCTACTTCCGCATCGGCGAGGTGGCAACGTTGTGCCGCTTGCCCGCTTACGTCCTGCGCTTTTGGGAAAGCGAGTTCCCGCAACTGAAGCCGGTGAAAAGCAGCACCGGACAGCGCATGTACCGCAGACGCGACGTGGAAAACGTCTTGCGCATCAAGCAACTGCTTTACGATCAGGGCTTCACCATCGTGGGCGCGCGGCAGCAGTTGCGCTCCGAGACGAAAACCGACAAAGGGCAGTCAGCCATTCCGTTCCCGGCGCAGTCGTCCGCCGAAATGCAGCGCATCCGCCAGGGTCTGCGCGAGATTTTGAGTTTACTTTCTGCGCGACGTACGGGGTAGGGGCAGGTCTTAGGTGTTAGTGGTTCCTGAGACCTAGGATCTAAGACCTAACACGCTGGATTTTAAGCCACGCGTTCCGATGTTGGCTTCTTGATCTTCCCGGCGTTGGCCGCGTCCAGGCGAATGCGGCTCACGCGCGCCGTTTCCTGAACCAGATCATCAGTTACGCGAGCGCCGTCCCCCGCCATTACCGAGCCTGCGGCTAAAGCAAAGCGCAGCGCATCGGCCTGATCCTCGAAGTACAGAATGACTTGCCCGGACATAAGAATTCCCCCGAGTGTGAGCTACTTTCAACCGCGGCCTGGAAAGAACTTTGACGAAGTGGCGACGCTAACGGTCTGACGCACTGAAACTTTGTTCGATTGTGCGGGAGCAACGCTTCTATTCAAAGTGCTTTTCTTGGTTCGGGGTGGTGGAAAAAGTTCAGCCTGTTGGAAAAAGCCCGCGAAGACAGAAGTTGAATGGTCGGGACGGGCAGATTTGAACTGCCGACCCCTCGCACCCCAAGCGAGTGCTCTACCAGGCTGAGCCACGTCCCGACTAGGAAGGAACCCGTTGCTTGCATCTGCAACGGATGGGGTTCACTTGAGGATTTTACCATCTGCGGGGCGGTTTCGCGCGAACTCGCTCAATTAGGGACACTCCAAAGGCGTCATCTGCGCTTACGTTTCGATTTGCGTGAAGAAGGTCGCGACGCTGACCGCGGTGGTGCTTCTTCGAAAACAGCGAACTGGATTTTCTTCTCGACGGGATCGATGCGGTCGACCAGAACGCGAATTCTTTGTCCCAGGCTGTAAGTCTTGCGCGAGCGCTGGCCGATGATCTGGCGGGTGTTCTCGTGATAGGTGTAGTAGTCGTCGGTGAGCGTGGACAGCGGGACCAGGCCTTCGATGAACAAGTCGGTGAGTTCGACGAAGAAGCCGAACTTGGTAACGCTGGTGATCAGGCCGTCGAAGTCTTCGCCGATGCGGTCCTGCATGAACTTCGCCTTCTTCCATTCCATGAGTTCGCGCTCGGCTTCGTCGGCGCGGCGCTCGGATTGGCTGGATTCCTCCGCGATGCTGTGCAGTTCGTCTAGGGAGATTGGCCCTCCTAGGGAACCTGCAGCGTCGCCACGCCCCTCTTGATCTCGGCGTTTGGACCACGGCGAGACGCTGGCGCTGCCGTCCAGCGTACGAGAAACTCCGACCGGCACATCGCCATCGCGCTTTTCCGCCGATTCGTGCAGCACATCTTTCAAAATGCGATGCACGATCAAGTCGGGGTAACGCCGGATCGGCGATGTAAAGTGCGTGTAACTGGTCGCCGCCAAGGCGAAGTGGCCGAGGTTTTCTTCCGAATAGCGGGCCTGCTTGAGCGAACGCAGCATGAGGTAGCTCAAAATGCGCTCTTCTGGCTTTCCCGCAATCTTGGCGGCAAGCTTCTGATACATACGCGGCGTGATGTGAACATCCTTGGGAATTTCGACGGCACGCGCCTGTTTGCCAGTGCCGCGCGTGGCGCGGCGGTCAGCCTTGAACTGAACGCGGTGAATGGGCAAGGGGCCGACGCCGAGCGAATAACCGAAAGTCGCGGCGATGACTTCGAAGTCGTAGACGCGCTTGGCGTCCGGCTTCTCGTGGACGCGATATAAAGATGCGATGCGCTTCGATTCCAGATATTGCGCGACACACTCGTTGGCCGAGAGCATGAACTCTTCAATCAGGCGATGTGCAATGTTGCGCTCCGAGCGCGTGATGCTTTTCATCAGGCCGAACTCGTCGAACTCAATGACCGGTTCGGGCAGATCGAAGTCAATCGATCCGCGGCGCTGGCGTTTGTGGTTGAGGATCAGCGCGAGGTCGCGCATCAGTTCGAAGGTTGGGACGAGCATTTTGTAACGCGCGCGTGCTGCGGCGTCGCCTTCAAGCACCGCGTTTACGGCCGTGTACGTCATGCGCTCCGCTGAACGAATCACGCCTTCGCACAATTCGTAGCCAATGATTTCACCGCGAGGATCGATCTGCATCACGCACGAGAGCACGAGACGGTCAACCTGTGGACGCAGGCTGCAGATGTCCGTCGAGAGTTCGAGCGGCAGCATGGGCACGGCGCGGTCGGGGAAGTAGACGCTGGTGCCGCGCAGGCGCGCTTCCTGATCGAGCGCGGATTCGGGCGTGACGTATTGGGCAACGTCGGCAATGTGGACCTGCAATTCATAGTTTCCGCCGTCGAGATGGCGCACGGTGACGGCATCATCGAAGTCGCGCGCGGTTTCGCCGTCGATGGTGACGATGGGCAGGTTGCGGAAATCGCGGCGGTGGCGAAGTTCTGGCGCCGGGATTACGGCGGGTATGTTCTGCGCCTCTTCGAGCGTAGCCGCCGTGAAATGGTGCGGCAGGTGAAACTTTCGGATGATGATTTCGACATCGACTCCGAAATCATCTTGGCGTCCAAGGATTTCGATGACGCGGCCTCGCGGATTTTGCGTGGGCGTGGGCCAGTCAGTAATTTCAACGTCGACCACTACGCCTTCGAGATCGTCCCATTCCGCAGTCCGCGCGGCTTCGTCGCCGAGAACGCGGTCGACAGACTTCTTATCTTTCTTCTTTCGATTCTCAGCGTCGTCCGGGTCGGTCTTGGTACCCGGAATTTCCGCACCTGCCGGGATCATGATGTCCATCGTGATTTTGCTGTCGATGGGCTTCACGGAATTGTGGCGGCTGCCATAGTGAAAGATTCCGACCACGGTCGGATGCGCGCGCACGACGGGCCGCACGATGCGGCCTTCGGCACGGCCATCGGGACGCGTGGCCACAATATCGACGAGCACGCGATCTCCGTGCATGGCATTGCCGATCGCATGCGGCGCGATGAAGATGTCGCCGACGAGGCGCGATTTTAGAGACGGACTGAGCGAGCTGGCTTCGGGAATGACGAAGCCGAAGCCATCGCGGTGCATGGTGAGGCGTCCCACGACCAGATTCTTGTCGGTAGCGGGCTGTGGCAACGCGTAGAGGTCGGAGTTGACCTGAACCAATTCTCCTGCGGTTACAAGTTTTTGAAGATGTGCGTCAAGTTCTCGGCGAGCCTCTCCATGCAGGCCCAGCTCGCGCACCAACTGCTTAAATCCGGCAGAGCGCTTGGGCTGGCGGGCGATGTGCTTGAGAATGGTGGAATCGGAAAGCATGGGGAGCTGTCAGCGATGAGCCGTCAGCTTTCAGCATAAACCACCCAGAATTCTGCAGTCATTTCACTGTTGGTGGCGGCAGGGAAGACGTATCGAGATTGTGCATTACCACAATCTCCCATTGACCGGCATTTTTCGTCATCACGAAATTCAGCAGGCCCTCACGATTCGGCCTGGGATTGCCTTGTGTGTCCATGACTCCTGTCATCTCCCAATGCACATCGACCGCCGCCACATCGGGACGAATCAATCGCGTCTTGATGTCGGTATATTCCTGGTGGCTCTTGCCGAAGATGGTGGCAAATACCGGCGCATGGAAAGCCTCAATCTGCGCGCGTCCGCTCGCGCCGATGCCACGCACGTTGGTAAAATCTGCGTCCTCGGAAAAGACCGCCGCAAACGCCTTCGCATCGTGACGGTTCCATGCGTCCATGAATCGGTCCACGACGGAGCGGATTGCCAGCTCCGCTGGTTCGCTACCAGTCTTAGCATTGAGTACAAGTGGCAACAACAGAAAGTAGATTGTGGCGATTCTCATCGGTTCTCCTAATCAGTCGTTGGCTCTACCATGAGTCTCCACCTCCGCGAGGCGGCCAGGCGCCGAGTGCTCGTCGCAACATCGCGATCTGGCCGATGTGATAGCTGTTGTGCGTGGCCAGTTGCCACAGGACGGCTTCCAGTGTTGCCGCGCGCTCCTTGTGGCTGGCATGAGTGGGTTCGATATGGCGTTCGAGTTCTCGCGCGGAAGAATCCGCAAGGGCCGCAGAATCGTGGATCAGCTTGGCAAATCGTGTTGTCAATCCATCCCATTCGTGAGCATTCGCCGGTGTGGTTCTTGACGGGAAGCTCTCCGAATTATGTGCCGGATAGGGCGGGCGATTCCCGTGGATGCGGAGCAGATCGTAATCCATCCAATAATTCATGTGGAAGACAAGCTCTCCGATCGAGTGGGGGAAACCGGCCACGTGGCGAGCGGCTAATTCGGCGGAGAGATCTTCGACGCAGGCCAGAGGATCAGCGTGAGCGCCTTTGCCTCGTAACAGTTCGGTTAGTGCGCGTGACGACATGAATGTTAGGTCTGGCGAATCATCCGCGGCTCACCGCGAAATACTTCTCTTCCAGAATCCTGCGGTGATGCAACTCATGCCCCGCGATGATGTAGGCCAGGCCGCGAACGCTGACTTCGTTTTTGTTTGCCATCCCGCGGCGCGTCCAGGCGGCTTCGTCGAGATTGCGCAGCAAGGAAAGAGTGGCGCGGCGCACGGCGATGAAGTCTTCGACCAGATCCTCCAGCGGACGCTTCGCGAATGGACCGTTGCGCACATAATCGTCCTGCTCGTAGCCTTCCATCGGCGTGGCATCGGCGCGCGAGATGCGCAGGGCGCGGTAGGCGAAGACGCGCTCGGTATCGCAGACGTGGCCAAGGACTTCCTTGGCGCTCCACTTATCTGGCGCGTAACGAAAGTCGCCATCGGCGTCGTCGCGGCAGGAAAGCAGCAGCATGGTCTGGCGGCGCTGCTCATCGAGCGTATTGAGAATGTCTTCGCCCTGCACCAGGGAAATGTAGCGTTCGTAATAGGGCGCATATTCGCCGGGCTGAGGGCGGCGGCCGATTGTGAAAGAGGGAGCGGAAACTACGGCTGGCTCAAACATGGTTTACTCCTTATTCAGAGGCAGAACACCGTCTCCTGATAAATCTTGGAGCCAAGAGCATACTCCGAGTAGCTGTAAAACTGTAAACTTGCTGAACGCTGTCAGGGAATCCTTACACTGTGGAAGTACTGAAAAGGCGGGTTCGGCAGTCGAAAGCTTCATCCTTAACAGGCACCTAGGTACGAACCACGTTAGAAAACTCCGTTGAAAATAAAGGGTTTTCCACAGCGCTCATCTTGAGACGACGGAGTACAATTAAATTTGGTCACGCAAGTGCGGCACGTGATCCCAATCCAACAAGGAAAGGAACTTTGTAACCCATGTGGAAGCCGACGAATCAGCCTACGACCCCTGGCCGGCCAGCAGACCCGGAGCGTCCAACCATGTCTAGTCCGAGCGCCCTTGCGAGCATGTCGAGTGAGCCCACAGTTGGCCCGCGTCCGGCGACCTCTTCTTCTACCACCACCACAACTGCGGACCAGGCGACGATTGGTAAATCGCTGGTGATCAAGGGCGAGGTCACAGGCTCGGAGTCGCTCTATATTGACGGCCGGGTCGAGGGTTCCATCAACCTTTCCGGCAATCGAGTCACAGTCGGCCGCAATGGCGTGGTCGCGGCCAACATCAATGCCCGCGAGATTGTAGTGCTCGGCAAAGTCCGCGGCAACCTCACCGCCAGCGACCGCGTGGATATCCGCAGCGACGGCTCCCTGACCGGCGATGTAGTCGCGGCGAGAATCTCGATTGAAGACGGCGCCTACTTCAAGGGCGGCATCGACATCCGCAAGGGCGGGCAGCCCGCTCAGACGAAAGTCAACGGCGAAGAAAAAGGCATCGCTGTTCCTGAGCCCGCGGCCGTGGGCGCAAGAGCTTAAGGTTTTAGTTGGAATCAGCGGCGGCGTTCGCAGTTTATGCGAATGTCCGCTGCTTTGTTGTTTACCTGCCTTACGGTTGCGTTCCCGCTCCCATAATCTCCTTGCTCTCACCCTCGGCCACTGCGGGATAAGCCGCCACTTTGCGCCGGCGCAGGTCGTTGGGCAACTGTGACTTCAGCAACCACAATCCCACGGCAGTCCCTGCCGCCCAGGTAACAGAAATCAATCCCAACTGCAGCAGATCGGCGAAGCGGCTGCCGTGACCGGAAACGAAAGGCGTCACGCTCTTTGCGACTTCAAGGCTGATTACGCCCGCTACTACGGCTGTCAGCGCGGACTTTCCTAGTTCATCCCAGCGTAGCGTTCTTAGTGAAACCATTTTTCGGTAATGCAGCAGCCAGGCCAGCGCCAGCAGGTTCGCTGCAATGCCAATATCGGAGGCGAAGGCCAGTCCGACAACGCCATACTTATGAAACAGCAGCGAATACACCGGCAATGAAGCGCTGGTGATCACCGTGACAGCAACCATTGGCGTCAACGTGTCGCCGGCCGCATAGAAGGCGCGAGCGTAGAGTCCCTGGGCCGACCAGAGGGCTAACGACAGCGAGAACCAGAAGAAATACACCGCTGTGGTTTGCGTGTCAGAAACTAAGAAGCGCCCGCGGCGATAGACCAGATCGATCAACGGGAAGGCGGCGGCCATCATCCATCCGGTCGCGAGAAACGAGGCAGCGGCGACGCGGTAGACCGAATCGTTGACTGTAGTGGCGAACTCCTGTAGGCGCTTCTCGTTGAACAGGCGCGCGAAAAATGGCAGCGAAGCCTGACCCGTCGCCTGCCCCAGCACCGCAATGGGCACGGCGAACAGGCGCTTGGCATAGTTCAGGCGAGCGATGTCGCCAATGCCGCTCGAGGCATAGTGGCGCAGGATCCAGTCGTCGGCGGTAACCAGCGAGACCCCGAGCATCAACGGGACCGAAAGCTTCACCCACTCCCGGAACGCGGGATTGGTGACGTCGAACGAAGGTCGATATCCCGTGCCGATGCGTGCCGCTCCGATCACACTGGCCAGAAACGGTCCCGCAATACTTCCCAAAAGTGCGCCATAGGCCAGCGACGCAATCCCGAGACGACGGCCGGCGATCACGCCTCCAAAAATGATGAATACGTTGTAAAGCAGAGGCCCGAATGCCGGGAAAAGAAACAGACGATGCGACAGCAGCACCGCCGAAACTACTCCTCCCACATAAAAGAAGATCTGCGCCGGCAACAGAATGCGCGTGAGATGAACCGTCAGGTCTACCTGTGTCGGCGAGAAGCCGTGAAACATCCAGCGCACGAATTGGGGCGTGAGGACTTCTGTGACGATGGTCCCGAAAATCATCACCGCAGTCATCACTGTGATAACGATCGAGAAAGTCTTCTGCGCGTCGGCGTCCCGCTTCTCCGCCAGGAATCGCGTGTAGATCGAAATGAACGTAATAGAAGCTGCGCCCCCGGCGACGATGTAGTTGAGCCAGTCGGGCAGGGTGAAAGCGGCGACGTAGGCGTCAGTTTGCGGCCCCGCTCCGAACGCATAGGCAATGTAGGCCTCGCGGATGTAGCCGATCACCCGCGACAGCATGACCGCCGACATCAGCAGCAGGGTTGCCGAAAAGGCGGAGTGCTGATGCGAGGGCCGGAAGAATCGCAGAAGTCTGGTCATGAGCCGCAGATGTACGCTGGCGTCGCCCGAGCTTCGAGAACGTGCGCGGGGCCTCAATTTCCTTCAAAGCCTACCAGAGGCTCGCATCCACAGCGGAGTTTATCGTCCGAATCAGACCTCGATGGTTCCTTTATTGACACTGGCTGAGGTCGACTCTGCTCGCCAGTCTCACTCAAACCCGCAAGTCCATCGGCGCCCTGTTCTAAAGGAAATGACTTCGTACGGTAACAATCTGCGGAGGAAAGACTTGCGGGTTGATGTTCAGTTGATTCCCATTTGATGCGGCGTGCATTGCCAGTTGGCCTGGCGTGCTGCAAAGTCGGGATCGAGCAAAGCGCTGAACCTGCATCGCGAGAAGCTCGGAGGCAAGTATGAGTCGTTTCTTGGCAAGCACTTGGCCTTGCTGGAATGGCGCTGATGCTCGTCTTCTTCACCGCACAAAACACCTTGCGGCTTTATCGCGAGGAGAGGATTGCCAAGTGAAATTGCCGAAGCATGAGATTGCCCTTCGCTGGCTGAAATTCAACGCCGTCGGAGGCCTCGGCATCGTGGTGCAACTGGCAGTGTTGTTCAGCTTGAAGAGCGGATTCCACTTCAACTATTTGTTCTCGACTGCGCTGGCGGTGGAAACCGCAATCGCACACAATTTCCTGTGGCACGAGCGCTATACATGGGCTGACCGCGTGGGGCCCTCGTGGCAAAAGTCCTTACTGCGATTTCTGCGTTTCAACCTCACCACCGGGGCGGTTTCCCTCATTGGCAATCTGGCGCTGATGAAGGTATTGGTGAGCGCTGGCCACGTGAACTACCTGGTCGCGAACGGAATCGCAATCGTCCTATGCTCACTGGCCAATTTTCTGCTGAGTGAAAGATGGGTATTTAAGAGGCCAGCGGAGACCGCTGCGAGCCCGCTTGCCGGACGGCCTAAATGATTCCATACTCGAATCATGCGGAGGCGGAGCGCAACGCTAAGATGCGCGCTGTTGGTGGTACTGGCCGGCTTACAGGTGCACTCGTCTCCGGCCCAGACTGCGCCAGCTTCTGCGTCCCCTGCGCAACGACCTCAGTCACCTGCGTCAGCGCACAAGCTTACGGTTATCGTTACCGATTCAAACGGTTTGGCTGTCGTTTCCGCGCGCGTGCAGTTGCAGCCACTGCCGCCAGCGAATCCATTGCGTTGCGAAACCGATTTCGCCGGCCGCTGCGAATTTAGCAACCTCTCTTCGGGAGCTTACGAGCTGCGCGTCGAGAAGACCGGCTACTACGCGGTTCTGCACTCTGATGTGCAGGTCGGCGCCACTTCCAATGTGGACGTCACTCTTTCCCATCCGCAAGAGGCGCACGAGGTGGTGGATGTCTCCGAATCCGCTCCTGCCATCGATCCCGCACAGATCTCCAGTAAGGAGGAACTCACTGGTGCGGAGATTGTCGACATCCCCTATCCCGGGACGCATGATTACCGCAACTCCCTGACTTTCATCCCTGGAATCACTCCCGATGCCTTTGGCCAGCCGCACCTCGCTGGCGCCGAGAGCTATCAGGCGCTCGTCCTTCTGGATGGCTTCAATGTGTCCCAGCCGACCAATGGCGCGCTCGTAGTGCGCACCAGCGTCGAATCATTCCGCTCCATCAATCTGATCACCAGCCGCGAGCCAGCCGAGTTTGGCAAGGGTTCCGGAGGTGTGCTCGGCTTGAACACACGCATGGGCGATAATCACTTCCACCTCACCTCCACCGACTTCACTCCCGGAATACAGACCATCAAAGGCGTCTCCATTGGACAATGGGTGCCCATTGTCACCATGTCCGGACCAATCCGTAAGGGGAAGATGTGGTTTATCGATTCGCTCGACGGCGAGTATGACAACACCATCATTAAGCAACTGCCGTCGCCGGGCGACGCTGACCACTTCTGGCGCGTGGACAATCTGGCAAAGTTGCAGTCGAACCTGACCACCCGCAACATCGTTACCGTCAGCTTCTTGTCGAACTATTATCACGATGAATACGCGGGACTGTCGTTGCTTCAGCCGCAGTTGACCACTCCCACCGACGCCGAAACCGCTTACATAGGCTCGATCAAAGATCAATACTATTTTCCTGGCGGGGCATTGCTCGAGACCGGATTTGGCGTCGACCAATACAGCGTGGCGCTGACTCCGCATGGTGACGGTCCCTACATCCTGACCACGACCATGGCTGCGGGCAACTATTACCTGCGCGAGAACACACTGGCCCGCAGGGTACAGGGACTGTCGAATCTCTACTTCGCGCCCCATCAGTGGCACGGACGCCACGACATCAAAATCGGCGTCGACCTCGACCGCTTAAACTATGCCGCGCAGTTCGAGCGTCAGCCGATTTCATTTTTGCAGCCGGCACAACCAGTGCAGCCTTGTCCTACCGATGCCAACGGCGTCCCTGTGGTGCCCGCGACAACTTGCAGCCGGTATTCGGCTTTCTCCGGAGGCAACTACTCCACAACCTACAATGCCGAAGCCAGTGCTTACGCCGAAGACCGCTGGCTGGTTACGAACCGTCTGCTTGTCGAGCCGGGCCTGCGTTTCGATTGGGATGAAATTATCCGCACGCCGTTGTTCTCGCCGCGCCTGGCCGGCACTTACATTCTCGACGATGAAGGCAACACCAAGCTCTCGGCGGGAATTGGCATCGTCTACGACACAACCACCCTAGGGTTGATCGACCAGCCTTTCGCCGGGCAGAGGGTGGATTACTTCTTCAATTCGAGCGGACAGCCGACAGACGCGAATGGCAACCCAACAAGTGCGCCTGTGCCCGTGCCGACCACATTTGCAGCGAACCGCAACACCTTGGCTGCCCCGCGATATCTGAATTGGAGCCTCGGTCTGGAAAAGAAACTGCCGGACGCCGTCTTTTTCAAATTGGAGTTCTTAGAGAAGCGAGGCGTGCACGGCTTCGCCTACAACACGCTGAACGATGCAGTCGACGGAACCTTCCTCCTCGGGAATGGACGCGACGACCGCTATGACGCCATACAGATCAGCCTGCGCCACCGCTTTCGCCAGCGTTACGAGATCTTCGGCGCCTACACCCACTCCCGCGCACATACCAATCAAGTGTTCGACTTTAGTGTGGATTTTGCGTTGTTGAGTCCGCAGTTGCCTGGCCCTTATCCTTGGGACACGCCCAATCGCTTCATCAGCTGGGGCGTGCTGCCGTTTTTCAACCTGCCCATCCTCCACAAAGTGGACTTGGTCTACTCTGGCGAAGCGCGTACCGGTGTGCCTTTCAATGCGACTACGGATCAGGGAGAAATCGCTCCCGGTCATCCTCCCGGATCTTTCCGTCTGCCCATCTACTACACGCTAAATCTACAGCTCGAAAAGCGCTTTCATCTTTTCGGACGTTACTGGGCTCTACGCGGCGGCTTCGACAACATTACGAACCATGCGAACGTCAACCTCGCCAATGGCATTCTTGACGCGTCCCATCCCTCGCCAACCTTCATTGACGGCGATGGGCGCGCCTTCACTGGACGGCTGCGGTATTTGGGGCGTCAGTGATCTCCAGAAATTGATCCTCCAATCTTCAGCACAACCTTCCCATAGTTCTTGCCCTCCTGCAGCAGCTTATAGGCTTCGACGGCGTGGTCGAAGGGAAAGACCTGACCGATCACGGGTGTCAGCTTGCGTCGCGCGATCCATGCCGAGAGCTGCTTCCAGGCTGGTTTCATAATCTTGGGTTTTTGTGAGAGGTAGGTCAGCCACAAGCCCTGGACGCTGGCAGATTTCGCATAAAGCGCCCGCACATCGAGTTGCGGTGGTTTGCCCGTCGCCGTGCCGTACTGGATGACGCGGCCGAAGTCACGCAGGCAGCGCAGACTTTTCGCGGTATGCTCGCCGCCCAGCATTTCGAAGACGGCATCCACGCCTTCGCCGCCAGTAAGACTCTTCACGACTTCTTCGTAGTCCTGCTTCTTGTAGTTGATAGAGTGCTTCAACCCAAGTTTTTTCACGCGCGCGAGCTTCTCGTCAGATGATGAGGTGCCATACATTTCCACGCCGAGAATGCGGCCGATTTGCACCGCCGCGGTGCCCACGCCTCCGGCAACGGCGTGAATCAGCGCGCGATGCTTTCGGCCCGCCGCAGGGCGCTTCGTCATTCCCGCTTGCCAGTAGCCGAGGTATGCCGTGAAGTAGTTGACCGGGAAGGCGGCGGCTAGTTCGTCACTCCAGTGTTTCGGGACCGGCCAGAGCATGTGGGGGTATGCCGCGACTCTCTCGGCGAAAGCTCCCCACTGGATGTAGCCCATTACGCGGCGTTTCGTGCGCAGTTCTACGCCGGCGAATTCGCGTCCAGCAATGAGCGGAGGCGGCGGAGTTCCGGGATAGCCGCCTTGTGTGGTCATAAAATCGGCGAAATTCAATCCTCCGGCGGCAACGCGGACCACTCTTTGTCCGTCCTTCACTGTGGGTTCGGCGGTGTCTTGAATGGCGAGCGCTTCCGGGCCTGACAAACTGGTGATGACGAGAGCTTTCATGGGGCCGAGTTTAGCAGGATTCTCTCCTCGTTCCGCGTGCCGTACTAATATTCTTCGGCCAAGAAAATGAAGGTGGACCTTTCTAAGGTTGAATCCAGCAGAACTGAATCCCAACTCAGGAGGTCCACCTTCCCGAACAAAATCAAACTCGCCGCGGTAACGTCACACGTCAAAGAATGCTACATGATGACGATAAGAGCGATCCGAACACCGGGGTGCATCAGATCGAACAGGAAATACTCGCCATCGATGTAGTCGATGTAGCAATCGTCGGTATAAGCCCAATCCGCCGGCCACGCATCAACCAGCTGGAAGCTGTAGCCTCCGTACTGGAATTGGGGCTGACCTGCCACGATGACGCCTTGGGCATGGAAGTGATGTCCGTTGCCAAACTGCGCCCGGAACTTGTCGTCAGGGATGTGTCCGCCCTTGCCCGCCGGCCGACCACCTTGCGGACCCATGTTTCCACGTTCTTGCCCTTGGGGTTGGGAATGATTCATCTGTTCGGGACGTTCCTGCGCCGGCTGCGCATGGTCACCTTGCATTTCCGGGCGTTCCTGTCCTTCCGGCTTGGCCTGCTGGCCAGACTGTTCCTGGCCGCGCTTTGGATCCTGTTTGTCGATCTGCTTATCCTGATTTGAAGGTTTGGCTTCGTTCTGATGAGAAGGCTTAGCTTCATCTTGTTTGGGCTGAGGTTTAGCTTCTTCCTGCCGCGCCGGCTTGTCTTCCTGTTGCTTGTCGTCCTGCGCATAGACAAGGGCTGCACTTCCGACCAGCACCGAGAGAATCGCCAGATTCAGAAATCTTAGAGCTCGCATGAGCATCCTCCAGGCCATCTTTGATGGCTTAACGACTTGCTACCTGCATGTTCGTTCAGCAGTTCGCGGGATTACTGGTTTGAGATGCTGGCGCAGGGTAATCCAGAAGAGGGATGAAAACTGTATTCGGGGGTGGTAAAGCACTGTAGCCCTTTTGTTGGTAGAACTTCGGCCATGCCCCAAATTCGGGCCAAGGAGAGTCCTTTACAGCGCCTGGCACAGCCCGCAGTTTCTTCGTCCATTTTTCACCTTCGGGTATATACTCTTGGCGTTAGTCTGCCGAAGATTATCCGGCCATGCCTCCCCAGAGGCCGGGACGGGACGCACATTCATCCCCTAATTCATGCGCGTCCCGCATGCTGATTTGCCGATTCCCGCCAGGGGCGGCGAGGAAAAGGCGCCGACGCACTTCGCCAGAGGTTGGGCGAAACTGCATCGGAGGAGGTCATACTGTGGATTTGATTCTTGTACGCCTTCTTTTTGTCATAGTAGTTTCACTTACTTGCTACGTGATTGCTCCTTTCGGCCGCGCTCCTAATGTGGACGCCGCCATTGGCGCCCTAGTGGGTCTGGGGATTGTCCTGTTCGAGTGGAAGCTGCGGACAGTAAGCCTGAAACGGCTGATTGGCGCGGCCATCGGGAGCATCCTCGGTATCTGCGGTGCCTACCTGTTCGCCCTGGTCATTCGCAGCAGCGTGCCCCCTGGCAACACGCAGAGTTTCCTGCAAATCCTGGTCATGCTGCTGATGGCCTACGTCGGGTTGATCGTGGGCGCGAGCAAGGGCGACCTGCTGAACCTGGCGGCATTGGGCGGCATCTTTGGGGGCGAGAAGCAAGGCAAGAAAAGCTATAAGATCCTCGACACCAGTGTCATCATCGACGGCCGCATTGCCGACATCGCCGAAACCGGCTTCCTCGACGGCGTCATTGTCACGCCGCAATTCGTCTTGCGCGAACTGCAACTCGTGGCCGATTCCGCCGACTCGCTGAAGCGCAACCGCGGCCGCCGTGGCCTCGACGTTCTGCAGCGCTTGCAGAAAATGGCGACGCTGTCGATCCAGATAGTCGAGGACGATTTCCCCGCCGTCCGTGAAGTTGATTTGAAACTGATCGAACTGGCTAAGGTCTACGAAGGCAAGATCATCACCAACGATTTCAACCTGAATAAAGTTGCCCAGTTGCAGGGCGTCGAAGTGCTGAACATCAACGAGCTGGCTAACTCGCTCAAGCCCATCGTGCTGCCGGGCGAGATCATGAAAGTGTTCATCCTGAAAGAAGGCAAGGAGTACAACCAGGGCGTGGCTTACCTGGATGACGGCACGATGGTGGTTGTCGACAACGCACGTAAGATGATCGGCAAAACCATCGACGTATCGGTAACCTCGGTGCTGCAAACTACCGCCGGCAAGATGATCTTCGGCAAATGGGATGAGCGTGCTTTCAGCCGAACCAGCGTTGCTGTTTCGCCCGCAGTGCCAGTAGTCACAGGAACGGTGGTGCCCGTGGCGGCGGTTCCGGGCGCGTTGGTGGAAAGTAAGCCGAGTCAGCCCTAAGCGGCGCCGACGCCCTCTATATTTGAACTCCCCGCCCTCGGCCCGTATACTTACAGCCCGCTATGAAGGTTGTGGTAATCATTCCGGCAGCGGGGCTCGGCACCCGCATGGCTCCGATGCCCGTCGGCGCCAAAGGCAAGCAGAAGAAAGCCCCGCCCACGAAGCAATTCACTGAGCTCGGCGGCATCCCAATCCTAATTCATACGCTGCACAAGTTCGCTGCCGTCGATGCAGTGAACGAGATCTGGATTGCGCTGCGCGAAAATGAGATTGCAGGATTTCGTGCCCGCCTGGAGAGCGAAGCCAAAGACAAAGACTTGCTGAAGAAGAAGGTGGAACTAGTTGTGGGTGGCGAGCACCGCCAGCAGTCGGTGGAGAACGCTCTGCAAGTGGTGGCAGCGGCGGCGGATGATATTGTTCTGGTCCACGATGCGGTCCGGCCGTTTGTGAGTCGCGAAATCATTCAGGAAGTCATCGAGGCCGCGAAGAAATATGGCGCGGCGATTGCGGGCTTGCCCGCCGTCGACACGGTGAAGCAAGTCGAGCGCACGGCCGATGGCGCGCTTGTCAAAGCCACGATTCCGCGTGCCGGCATCGTGATGGCGCAAACGCCGCAAGGTTTTCGCTACGGCGTGATCAAGAAGGCGTTTGACGAAGCCTCCGCAGACGGGTTCCTCGGTACGGATGAGGCTTCTCTGGTGGAAAGATCAGGACACGATGTTGCAGTAGTGATGGGCTCGCCGCGGAATATCAAGATCACGACGCCTGCAGATATGGAACTGGCGGAATTCTATTTAATGAGTTCGCATCCTTAAGTCTTAAATCACTCGAAATGCCAACGACTAACGACCAACGACGAACGACTAGTCCTGCCATTCGAATTGGCTACGGATTCGATTCGCATGAATTTCGTCCCGGCATTCCCCTGAAGATTGGAGGCGTCACACTGGCGCACGACAAAGGCCTGGGCGGGCACTCGGATGGCGATGTGCTGCTGCACGCGATCACGGACGCGCTTCTTGGGGCTGTCGCGTCGCCTGACATTGGGGCGCTCTTTCCTCCGTCTGACCAGAAGTGGAAGGGCGCGGATTCGGTTGTCTTTCTGCGTGAGGCGCTGAAGCGCGTGCGGGACGCGGGGTATGAGGTAGGGAACGTTGACGCAAGCCTGATCCTGGCTGCGCCGAAAATTGGACCGCACGCGGCTGCGATTCGCGGACGTGTGGCCCAGTTGATGGGACTGCATGCCGATTGCGTTGGGTTGAAAGCGAAAACACCGGAAGGGCTGGATCTGGAGAATGCCGCTATCGCGCATGTAGTCGTGTTGCTGCAGAAGCTGGCTGGCCCCAAGAGAGCGCGGAAGAAGAAGCGGGCTTGAGTTACTTGCGGCGTGCCTCCGCTGCTGCGATCAGCGCGCGGAAGATCGCTTGCGACGGTTCGTCTTGATCCACTGATCGCTCGGGGTGCCATTGCACAGCGATGACGAAGTGATCTGGTGCTGTTCCCTCCAGCGCTTCGATGATGCCATCGTCGGGGCAGCGGGCGGAGATGCGCAGGCCGTCGCCGATCGCGTCGGCCGATTGGTGATGGGAAGAGTTCACGGGCACGATCTGTTTCCCCGACCCGCCGAGGATTCCCGCCAGCTTTGACCCTCTTTCAATCTCGACGGAATGCGCGATTGCGACGTTCTTGCCCGCTTCGTGATTGACGCGGGTGCGCAGGTCTTCGGGCAGAAAATCCGGAATGTGTTGGATCAGCGATCCGGCGCGGAAGACGTTGAGGCTCTGCAGTCCGTAGCAGATGCCGAGCACGGGCTTGCGCAGGTCGTAGGCGTGTTGCAGCAGCAGGTCGTCGATCGCGTCGCGTCGCGGGTCGGCAGAGGCGGTGTGCGGCGAGCGAGTCGCGTTGAACTTGGCAGGATCAACGTCGGCTTTGCTTCCGGGCAGGAGGATTCCGTCGCAGTCGTCGATCATCTTCGTGACTTGAGCAGACGTCTGGTCGAGAGGGATGCGGACGGGCTCTCCTCCAGCTTGTGCGACGGCGCGCTCATATTGTGGGATCGCGCGTTCGGCGTATTCGCGGTCGATCGAGTGCGGCATGGGGATGGCGATTCGTGGCGGCATGGTCAGCTTACCCGCTCGATCGCCGCCAGCGTCTTCATCTGCCGATAGTGGCGGACTTCCATGGTGAGCGCGAGCACGAAGATGATAGTTCCCGCGACCAGAGCGGCTGGCAGGGCGATTAGCTTGTAGGCTACGGTCATGTTGGGATGAATGTGGCGCAGGGATGACAACACGACGGTCGCCAGGATGCCCAGCAGAAGGCTGACCGCGAATGAGATGAGAGTGCCGATGAAGGTCACGAGCAGGACGCGGACCGGGATGGCATACCAGCGCGGCGGTCGCAGGGTCGGCGGCATAGTTCTAGGCTACACCATCGGTTTGAGGGGGCATCAGCGGGGGCCGAGATCCGGATCAAAAAAATCGGAGATCGATCTTGTAAAATCTCTGGAATCAGTTAGTTGCGGCTTCCTGATCTGCTTTAATCCGCCTATAATATTGGGAGCAAAAGACTTACTTGTAAAATATTGAATTAACAGGACTTACGTGGTATGGCTAGAGCTAAGTGCCTTGGAATCAGCGGACGGGCCGCAAAATATTGAATCCAGATAAGTTATCTCAGTGCTATTGGATGTCAAAGAGCTAATGCGTGTAGAGATAGGATCGCTGTTTTGGAAGTCGAAGTCAAGGGGATTGTTGGGAAAGGCGGGGCTGGAGTCGTCTGGGGCGGGTAGTGCAGGCATTGCGGTTAGGCGGGAGATTCTTTCAAAGTAGAAGCAAGAGCCGAGTCAAAGGCAAGAATAGGTCAAAATCAAAAGCAACGGCAAGGTCAAAGGCAACGGCAACGTCAAAGGCAGCGGGCGGGGGCGCCCGCTCCACGCGTGCAGCGGTAGTGTATAAAAGAGCAAGAATGTCGCAGGCAGCGCCAGCAATAACGCGGAGCCCCGCGGATGTGGTGAGGATGACGCCGGTTTCGCAGGCGGCGAATGGGGTGTGCTATGCCGTGGCGGGGGAGAACTCCATTGGCGCGTTTGATCTGGAGCGGATGATTGCGGCGGTTCCGGCCAAGATCGCCTCGGCGCTGAAGCGCAAGGCTTATTATTTTGTGCCGCTGACGGTGAGCCAGGGGGAAGAGATCCTGATTGCGGATCGCTATGATGTGGCGCTCAGCGACAATGCGGTGTGCCATCGCAACCTGAATCTGGGCGATTCGCAGTGCGTGTTTATTTCGACGCGGCTTACGGATGACAAATTCTCCGTGGCATTTGAGTTCTATATCAACGTGGGTCACGCGCTGGTGGAGGTCGCCGGGGTGTCGCACGAGTTCAGCGACCTGGCATGGAAGCAGGCAGAGGCTGGGACGCGCGGCGAGACGTCGCTGGATGCGTGGGAGGCGCGAAAGCTGGCTTTGGCAGGCGGGCCGGACGCGGAGCGCTTTAAGAACGAATATTTCGAGGCGACTTTTTCGGATACGATCTCGATTTATTTGTTGTCACTGTTTTTGGATGTGGATTATTACGATTTGCGGGAGCGGGATTATCCGCTGCTGGCGCCTTCGGCGCTGGCAGAGCGGTTGAGGAAAGTGGCGGAGTTGTTTCCGGCGAATGCGGGGTTTGAGTTTGCGGTGTTGTATAAACGGCGCGGGTGAGGGCTAAGTTTCTGGTTTCCAGTTTCCAGCAGCCTAGGCGGCCCTTATGGCATCTGGTGCTGCCGGCAGTTGTCGGACAAGAGTGTCCGACCCACACGATCCAACGCTAACTCCTATTTGTTTCCTAGCGTGAAATTTACGGTGCTGGGCTGATTGGCGTTGACTGTAACCGATTTCTCCCAGGTCTTCGGTTCGGTGAAGATGGGGCGCTGGACGGTGTGTTCGGTCAGGACGTCGTAGGCTTGTTCCTTGCCAGCAAGACCCCAGCCTTCATGCCAGGCGACGATCTGATAAGTGCCGGGAGGGACGCTGGTGAATTCGAAGTGTCCGCTTTCGTCGGTGACGGCGTAGTAGGGATGAGGGACCACCATCATTTCGGCGTTCATCCAGACGTGGCCACCGTTGCAGTGCAGATTGACCAGGCCGGGCGTGGACATGGTGCGCGGAATAACCTGATTGGGGAAAGGGAACGGCAGGTTGAAAGTGGCGGCGCCATCCATGTGGATGGTGTGCAGAGTGGCGTCAGAGCTTTTCATTTCCAGTACTGCGCTTTCGGGCACCAGAAGAATGTGCGGAACGTAGTGGCAATGGTGCTGGTCGAGGTGACGGCGCTGCTCGGGCAGCTCCATGGTTTTGCCGGCTGAAATGTTTTTGAGATAGACGATGGTGTTGGCTACGCCGCCATCGGGGCCTACGATGAGGCGCTCGAGGCTGACGGTTTTCTTGCCTTGCGGGTCGCAGATCTGGGGGTCCTTGGTGATGGGGAAATCCAGCTCTCGTGGGACTGGGCCGGACCATTTCACGGTGCCGGAGATGGTTCCACCGTCGGCGACGGAGATGACTCTGTAGTTGGTCTGAGCGGCGGCGAAGGTTGCAGCCGCCAGCAACAGCGCGAGTAAAGAACAACGGGAAACCATAGTCCGCATGCAAAGCCCCTGATGGCCTGCCGCTCGCGCTTGCGAAGTCGCGTGCAAGGCAGGCCCAAATTTTGATCGATCGGTCCTTGCTACCGCGCGCAACGGCTTACACCCGGCTTGCGGGATAGTGCTGCACAGGGTCCCGCGCAAGGCGGGCAGCACTCGTGTTTGCGGTCGTGCTTGATTCCAGCGGGGAGGACCGTCAGCGGTTCATGTGACGGGAATCACAATTAGAGTGCTCTTATTTGCGGGGAGGGTCGAGATTACCAAGGTGGTGTATCGGGTGGGGGCGCTTGGTTCCGGCTGGTGTGGATTCGAGAAACTGCCATCGAAAATCCGCGACTTAGACCTTACAATCAATCCCTCCATGACGGTGAGCGTTCGAGCCTTCGCGAAGATTAATCTTGGACTGCGCATCGGGGCGCGGCGGGAGGATGGATTTCATGAGCTGCTCACGGTGTATCAGACGATTGGGTTGCATGATGTTATTCGAGTGAGCGTGGGGCGGGGCAGCGGGATTGAGATACGGTGCAGCGATGCGAGGGTGCCGAAGGATGAATCGAACACTTGCTACCGGATTGCTGAAAAGGCGATGCGGGCGTTGAGGACGAAGGGGCGGGTTGCGATTGAGATTGAGAAGCGGTTGCCGGTGCAAGGCGGGTTGGGCGGAGCTTCGGCGAATGCGGTGGCGACGCTGGTGGCGCTGGAACGAGCGTTGAAGAAATCTTTGGCAGTATCGGAGCGGTTGAGGATTGCGGCGGAGGTTGGGTCTGATCTGCCGCTGTTTCTGGTGGGTGGGACGGTGTTGGGGGTAGGGCGCGGGGAGCAGGTTTATCCGCTGGAGGATTTGCCGGCGACGGGGTGCGTGGTGGTGACTCCGGAAGTGGGGGTGTCGACGCCTAGGGCTTTTGCGGAGTGGGATCGACTCGTCCCCCCACAAAGCGATCGACCGAAATTGACGGTGGCTGGGGCATCCGATAGAATGGGTGAGCTTGGCCGAGGGTTTTCGGCGTGGCTAAGCGAGAGTTACCCTGGTGCTCCTCGTCATATTGGTAAACCTATGAGGGGCCGGCGCGAGAATCCACTTCTCGAGCTTGTCCGGGCCGGGATCAAGAACGACTTTGAAGAAGTCGTCTTTCCTGAGTATCCCGAGCTGAGTGAAGGCAAGAGAGCGCTGGAGCGAGCGGGCGCGAAGTATGCGTCGCTGTCGGGCTCCGGGTCTGCGCTGTACGGGCTGTTCGCTTCGAGAGAGGCGGCGCGTGCTGGGGCGGAGCGGCTGCGAAAGCAGGGGTGGGCGGCGCAGGCGACCGTCACTTTGACGCGGCGGGAGTACTGGAAGCGCGTTTTTGGTTAGCGGCGGTCTGGGAAGTTTTTGATTGTTGATTTTTGATTGTTGATTGACAATTAGAGTGTTGGTTGAGCCGGGATTCAATCAGCGATCGCCAATCCAAAATCAACAATGGCTTTACTGGGCCGTCGACTAATGGTAGGTCAAGTGCCTTTGGAGCACTTTGTCTAGGTTCGAATCCTAGCGGCCCAGCCAGAAAAAAGTTCTCAGTTATCAGTTCTCGGTTCTCAGTTAAGACCTGAGCCTAAGACTGAGACCTGGGAACGGGGAACTGAGAACTGACTATGGCCACTTTAGTCACGCCGGCGGAAAAGACGGAGAAGGTCGAGAAACAGGTTCCACCAGTGCCTGAGGAGAAGTTGGATCGCAAGGCGCGGGCGCGGGTGGATGAGAAGTTCAAGATCTTCAGCGGGACCGCGAACGAGCCGCTGGCGGATGAAGTGTGTCAGTTTCTGGGGATGCAGCGGGGGCAGGCGCAGGTGATCCGCTTCGCCGATGGCGAGGCGTATGTGCAGATTCAGGAGAATGTGCGCGGCGCCGATGTGTTCGTGATGCAGCCGACGTGCCGCGCCGCACATAAGGATGGAGCGAAGAGCACCAGCGTCGATGAACATTTGATGGAGTTGCTGCTGATGATCGACGCGCTGAAGCGGGCGTCGGCGCGGCGAATCACGGCGGTGATGCCTTATTTTGGATACGCGCGGCAGGATCGGAAAGACAAGCCGCGCAGCCCGATTTCATCGAAGCTAGTGGCTGATTTGTTGACGACCGCGGGGGCGCACCGGGCGCTGATTGTGGATTTGCATACTCCGCAGTTGCAGGGATTTTTCAATATTCCGGTGGATCACTTGTTTGCTTCGCCGGTGCTGGTGGATCACTTCCGGAAGCTGAACTTGCCGAATTTGACGGTGGTTTCGCCGGACGCGGGCGGCGTGGAGCGGGCGCGGTTTTTCGCGAAGAAGGTGGACGCCGCGCTGGCCATCGTCGACAAACGGCGCGTCGAGATGAACGTGGCGGAAGTGATGCATGTGATCGGCGACGTGAAAGGGCGGACCTGCTTGATCATCGACGACTTGATCGATACGGCGGGGACGCTGGTGAAAACTGCGACGGCGTTGATGGAGAACGGCGGGACTGAAGTTTACGCCTGTGCGTCGCACGCGGTGCTGTCGTTTCCGGCGGTGGAGAATATTGCGAAGTCGGTGATCCGCGAAGTGGTGGTCACGAATACGATCCCGCTGACAGAAGAGGCCAGGCAGGAGCCGAAGATTCGCGTGCTCTCGATTGCGGGATTGATTGGGCGGGCGATTCAGGCGAATCACGAAGAGACATCGGTGAGTAAGTTGTTTGTTTAGGCGGGGCCGGTTGAGACTGAGATCCTTCGGCGACGATAAAGCCATCGCCTCAGGATGACAACTGCTTACAAGGAAACGTAATTAAGGAAGCGAGATTATGGCATCGACGATTGAACAAAATACTTTGGAAGCGCAGCCGCGGGAAGCAGGAACCAAGAACCATGCCCGGCGGGTGCGCCGCGAGGGCAAGATTCCGGGCGTTGTTTACGGAGCTGGTAAAGACTCGCTGCCGGTCAGCGTGGATCCGCGGCATGTGCTGCGCATTCTGCGGTCCGATAGCGGTCACAACACGATTTTCGATCTCGCGCTGCATGGCGGCGAGAAGACCAAGGCCATGATCGTGGATTGGCAGTATGAGCCGATTAAAGGCCATCTGTTGCACATCGACCTGAAGCGCATTGCGATGGATAGGGCGCTGCGGGTCAATGTGCCGATCGTACTGCAGGGCGTGCCGCTTGGAGTGAAGACCGAGGGCGGCATTCTCGAACAGATTTTCCGTGAAGTTGAGGTTGAGTGTTTGCCGGGGGATATCCCCGGGCACATTGATCTTGATGTTAGCGAACTGACGTTCGGGAAAGTGCTGCGCGTTTCGGATTTGCCGCGCAACGACAAGGTGAAAATCCTTTCGGATGCGAACCAGCCCGTGGCCCACGTGACCTCGGTGAAGGAAGAGGTTGTGGTTGCTCCGGAAGTGGTGGCGGCGGAAGCTGGAGCGGCGCCGGCTGAGCCTGAGGTTATCAAGAAGGGCAAGGCGGAGGTTGAAGGCGAGGGCGAGGCTGCAGCGGCGGCTCCCGAGAAGGCTGAAAAGGGAGAGAAGAAGGCCGAGAAGAAGGAGAAGAAATAGCGCCGTGGAGCAGATGCGCCTCGCTTCGCTTGGCTGGACCCTTCGGCTTCGCTCAGGGCAGGCTCACGAGGCGGCTGTCCCTACATGGTTCGGGATGGTGGCGTGAAACTGATCGTCGGTCTTGGCAATCCCGGTGACGAGTATCGGTTGACGCCACATAACTTGGGTTTTCTGGCGGTTGATCGGATTGCGAGCGAGCGCGGGGTTGAGATCAGGAGCCGGCAGTGCCGGGCGCTGACCGCGAGAACACAGTTTGGGGATGAGCCGGTGCTGTTGGCGAAGCCCGAAACTTACATGAACCTGAGCGGGCTTTCGGTGCGGGAACTGGTGGCGGAATACGACGCGAAGCCGGAAGCGGATTTGATTGTGATTCAGGACGAGCTGGATTTTCCGCTGGGCACGTTGCGGATTCACACGCGGCGAAGTTCGGCGGGGCATAACGGGATCGAGTCGATTATTGGTGCGCTGGGCACGCAGGATTTTTTGCGCATCCGGATGGGCGTGGCTCCAGAGCACAAGGTGGAAGACGGGCAGAGATATTTGCTGTCACCTTTCCGCAAGGCTGAACTGAAAGTGGTGGATGGGATGCTCGACACTGCCGAGGAAGCGGTGAAAGTGATTTTGATCGAAGGTGCGGCGGCGGCGATGAATAAGTTTAACCGCAAGGAAGCGGAATAGCGGGCTCCGGGCTTGAGCTTTCGGGCTTCGGCCAGAAACGGAAGATGAGCTACAGGTGACTGGAAGGATTTGGAGACGAGAATGAATCGTACTTATGAGCTGATGTTTATTGTCCGGCCGGATATGGCGGACGAAGATCTGGATAAGCTGATCGCGAACCTGGAGTCGACGGTGACTTCGGCGGCGGGTTCGATCAAGAGCATCGACCGCATGGGTAAGCGGCGGTTGGCCTACATGGTGCGCAAGTTCCGCGAGGGCGTCTACATTCTGATGACCATTGAGGGAGCGGGCGCGGTTGTGCACGAACTAGAGCGCCGACTGCGGGTGACTGAGCCGGTGATCAAGTTCCTGACGGTGCGCATCGACGAAGAGCAGAAGCGGCTGGAGAAGATCAAGAAGCTGCGCGACGCCAAGAAGAAGGTGAGCGCGCAGCCTGCGGCGGCGGCGGAGGAAGCGCCTAGCGGCGCCGGCAGAGGAAACTCCGGCAACGGCGTAAGAAAGTACTGATTTATGAAGGAGAGTTATGACTGACGAGACGAAAGCACCATCGGCCGTATCCGAGCGGCCATCGCGGCCTGCCGGCGACGGACCGCGTTCGGGAGGGGATCGGCCAAGATTCGGCGGCGGAGGGGGCGGGCGTTCTGGGCCGGGCGGGCCTCCGCGGGAAGGTGGACGCAAATTTTTCCGGCGCAAGAAAGTCTGCAAGTTCTGCACGGAAAAAATTGCGGACATCAACTACAAGGATTATCGGCTGCTGGGGCAGTTCGTGGCCGAGAGCGGCAAGATCGTGCCCCGGCGTTTGACCGGCGTGTGCTCGCCGCACCAACACCGGTTGGCCACAGCCATCAAGCAGGCGCGCAACATTGCGTTGCTGCCGTTTGCGGGGCGGGCATCGTAAGAAGCAGCTTCTAGCTTCTAGCTTCTGGCTCCTAGCTTTGTCGTGCTTGGTCAGGGGCTTGGCTAGAAGCTAGCAGCTAGAAGCTAGGAGCTATCATGGAAGTCATTCTTAAAGAGGATGTAAGCAAGCTGGGGTCGCGCGGCGACGTGGTGAAGGTTGCCGAAGGATATGGGCGCAACTATCTTTTGCCGCGCAAGCTGGCCATTCAGGCCACTGCGGGGAACAAGGCCGTCATTGTGCAGATGAAGGCTGCTTCGGTGCGGCGCTCGGCCAAGGAAAAAACGCAGGCCGAAGAACTTGCCAAGCAGTTTGAGGGTCTATCGGTTTCGTTCCAGAAGCGGGCAGGCGAGCACGATCAGCTGTTCGGCTCGGTCACTTCGGGCGACATTGCTGACGCTATCGTGAAGAAGGGCATCAATCTCGATCGGAAGCAGATCCAGCTTCACGAGCCGCTGAAGACCCTGGGCGAGTTCACCGTGCCGGTGAAGCTGCACAAGGAAGTGACTGCGCATTTGAAGGTTGTGATTGAGAAGGAAGCTGTGGCGGAGTAGACGCGTTACGGGATGTTCATGGCCTCTGGCCAAGTTCCCCGGCTATGCTTTCGAAGGCAGGTTGTTGAGGGTGGGTTTTTTAGCGGCTCGATTTTCTGCCTGCTGTGCCTTCACCACCTCGATCAAGCAGCCAGCCCTCTGATGCTTTCCGTGTGGTTCCAGGAGAACGCCGTTGATCACGCCGCTCTATCTTTTGGCGGACAGCCAGCTGCTTTTTTCGCGGGCTGACGATAACGGTGTGACCGGCGGAATTCGGGCGAATCTGCCCGTCAGCGATCCCAAGGCAGCGTACATCGGCGCATCCAACAATGACCGGGCGGAGTTTTACGACTTGTTTGTGGCCGCCATGGAGTTAATGGGAGTATCCAGTTGTCGTATGGTGCCGACTCAACCCGCGGACGAGGACAGGCTCTTCCTGGAGGAGGCCGACCTGGTTCTGCTGGCTGGGGGTGATGTCGAGCACGGCTGGCAGGTGTTCGAACGGAACGGGTTGAAAGATCTGATCTTGAGGAAACGCTACGATGGCAGCATCCTCGTGGGCATTTCAGCAGGAGCGGTCCAATTGGGATTGGGGACGCTTACGGATGCCCCGCAGCCGAAAAAACTTGACCTGTTCGGCTTTGTGCCATTCTATGTTGGCGCGCACGAAGAGAACGATGAATGGTGGAATCTGCGCGCACTCGTGAACCTTTCTCAATCCGGCGTTCCAGGAGTAGGCATCCCCATGGGTGGAGGCGCGATCTACTGGCCGGACGGAACACTTGAGCCGATTCGACGACCTCTGACTGAGCTGCTGAAAGAAGGCGACCAAGTCGGCGAACGTCTGATTGTCCCACTGAAACCTGGCGGAGACAGATCAGGCTCGACGAGCCGCTGAAGACCCTGGGCGAGCTCACCGTGCCGGTGAAGCTGCACAAGGACGTGACCGCGCATTTGAAGGTGGTTATTGAGAAGGAAGCGGTGGCGGAGTACTCGGAAGCTGGGGGATCCTGCCGGCCTTTCAGCCGTGCCTACGGCACGGGCTTCGATACTGGGGCCAACTCCCGCCACTGAAGTGGCGGGCTGTTTTCTGGCGTCCCTCCCGGGACGCTGGCAATCGGGCTTCGCTCGACTGGACAGCCGAGGGCGGCTGTCCCCACATGTGTCCGTCTATGCGTTCGACTGTCCTGTCTATCCAAACTACTGAGCCTCAAGCAGAAATGGCTACTTCCCGCCTATAATTCCTGCTCACGGTTCTGCTGACTGACCGTCTATTCCTTGCAAGCCCGGGTACGGCATTGACACCGGGCGGTAGAGGACAGACAAAAATGCCGGCCGATGTTTGGGCAATAACACTTGCGGTTGGTGGACGGGCGCACTCGGGAAGTAAGCACGACGAGCGAGTGGAGAAAGTCAGCGGTAACCTGAACCCCGCGTGGGGCCGCATGGCTGGGCAAGAACGCCGCATAGACGATACGATCCTGATCCGCGAGGCGCAGCGCGGCAGCCGCGCCGCCTTCGAGGAACTGGTGCGTCATTACGATCAGGCGGTGTTGCGGCTGGCGCTGCATCTTACCGGCACCGAGCACGACGCTCAGGATGTGTATCAGGACGCCTTCCTGAAGGCTTATAAGAACATCGGAAGCTTTCGCTTCGAGTGCTCGTTCTATACGTGGATTTACCGCATCGTGACCAACCTTTGCCTGGATCACTTGCGTAAGAAGACGGTGCGGAAAGAAGATGCGCCGGTGGCGAAAGACGGCAACGGCGGAGAGTACGATTTGCTGGATCAGGTGCCGGATGGGCGGGCGGGAGCGAATCCTGAGCGGGACTTGATGCGGCGGCAATTGGGGGCTCGGATTTCGGGAGCGCTGGAAAAGTTAACGCCGCGTGAGCGCATGGTGTTTGAGCTGAAGCATTATCACGGATTGAAGTTGCGGACGGTAGGCGAGATTTTGCATACGACGGAAGAGACGGCGAAGAATACTTTGTTTCGGGCTACGCAGAAATTGCGGGGGCAGTTGGCGGATATGAGGTAGGAAAGGTTTCAAAGTCTCAATGTTTCAAGGTTTCAAGGACCTTGGAACTTTGAAACTTCCGAAGCCTTGAAACGGGGTTGCTATGAAATGCGAATGGGTACGAGAAAATATTGTGCTGCAGGTTTATGGCGAGCTGGCCGATGATGCTCGCCATGAACTGGAGCAGCACGTTGAGCGTTGCGCGGACTGCGCGGCGGAGCTGAAGGCGGAGCAGGAGTTTCACGATTTGTTGTCGCAGGAGCGAGCGGCTGAGCCGACTCCGAATCTGCTGACGGCTTCGCGCATGCGGCTGCAGGAGGCGCTGGAGACGGCGGAGCAGGGCGGGCTCTGGCAACGGCTGGCGTTCGATCCGGCAAACTGGCTGCGGCAGGTGCGGTTTTCGCCGGCTCTGGCTTCGGCAATTTTGATTCTAGGTTTTGCTGGCGGCTTGGGAACTGCTTATAGGGTGTTTGCTCATCAGGCTCCGAGTGTTGCAACTAGCGCGACGGTTGCTCCGGCTGAGGCTTCGATTACCGGCATTCGTTCGGTGACGCAGGAGCCAGGCACGAATAAGATCGACATCAAGTACGACACGGTTTCCACGCTGGAGACGCAGGGATCGCTGAATGATCAGCGCATCCAGCAACTGCTGCTGTTTGCCGCGCGGAATAACTACAATTCCGGCGTTCGCATGGATTCGGTGGATCTGTTGACCAAGAAGCCGGACGTTTCGCAGGTGCGCGAAGCGCTGGTGTATGCGCTGCGTTACGACACGAATCCAGGAGTGCGGTTGAAGGCGCTGGATGGACTCGGCCCTTTTGTGAAGGATGATGTGCGGGTCCGCGATGTGGTGCTGGAAGCGCTGGTGAACGATTCGAATCCGGGCGTACGAACCGAGGCGCTGCGTTTGATCGAGCCGGCGAAGGCGGACGGCAGCGTGCGCGGAGTGTTGATGACGCTGGCGGCTAAGGATCAAAGCCAGTACATCAAGTCCCAGGCTCGCACCATGCTGGCGCAGTTGCCGGAGATTGATTGATTTGACGGAAACTGAGGTGGTTCAATTTTGAAGCGTTCGCCACAATTCGTCGGCCTATACATGCTGGCCTTGCTGGCCTTGCTTGCGTCCCTGGCCGTGGCGCAGGAGACCCAGATATCCCGTGAGAGCGGCGGCTGGAGTCAGGCGACATCGGGCACGCTGGCGGCAGCCAAGAACCTGCGGGTCAAGGTGGACATGGGCTCGGTGGTAGTGCGCGGGGGGCAGCAGCAGGGCATCAGTTACGTGGTTCATACGAAGTCCTCTGCCTCGTCCGAAGAAGACGCTCGACGTCAGTTCGGCTCGTTCAAAGTGAGCGCTTATGTTCGTGGAGATACGGCTTGGATTGTGGGCGACTGGCAAGGCGGGCGGCCGCGGAAATTCTCCGGCGAATTCGCCATCAACGTGCCGCGTGAGATCGACCTGGTAAAGATTGAAACGGAGGGCGGCAACGTTGATACCACCGGAGTGGCTGGCCGTGTGGAGGCGCAAAGCGGCGGCGGCAGTATGCATCTGGACGACATTGGAGGGGGAGCCCGCGCAGAGACCGGTGGGGGGTCGATCGAGGTGGGAACTATCAGCGGGGATATAGGCCTGCATACAGGGGGCGGGTCGATTCAAGTGCATCACGCCAATGGGAAAATCGTCGCGGAGACGGGTGGCGGGAGCATTGAGATTATGTCCGCCTCCCAGGCGGCGAGCGTCGAGACCGGCGGGGGCTCGATTGAAGTGCGCCAGTGCAGCGGGAAAGTGAAGGCGGAAACCGGCGGGGGCAGCATCGATCTGGGAGACATTGCCGGTGGAGCTGAGATCCAGACTGGCGGGGGAAGCATTCATCTGGCATCGGCAAAAGGCCACGTGGAAGCCCACACCGGCGGGGGCGGGATCGAACTCTACGGGGTTCCATCGGCACGGATTGAGACCGGCGCGGGCGGCATTGTGGTGAAGTTCGTAAAGACCGGGGCTCCGGCCAGCGATTCCAGAATTGAAACTTCGGCGGGCGACATTACGATTTACATCGCGCCTGACGTGGCGCTGTCGATTCGCGCCAGCGTCGATTTGGGCAATGGACACCACATCACTTCCGACTTTCCTGACATTCACATTGCGAGCGAAGGCGACAAGTGGGGCCCGAGGACGCTCAGCGCTGAAGGCAAGTTGAACGGAGGCGGACCCGTGCTGAAAGTTCGGACCACGACTGGAGATATCTGCTTCAAGCGCGCGAATCAGTGAGGCGCAGTTCAGGATGTGCAGGTCGAAACTAGGACATAGTCTTCAGGAGGTGCCATGGGGAAATACATTCTGTCCACAATTGCTTTGCTGCCATTGCTGCTTAGCTTGTCGACTGCCGAACAAAACTGGACGGTGGATTCGACGGAAGCTTTTGGAATTCCGAGCGAGGAGTCTGGCACCAGTGCCTACCTGGGCGTGGATATTGTGGATATTACCTCCGACCGGCTGGGAGCCCTGAAGCTGAAGGAAGAAAAGGGCGTTGAAGTGACGATGGTGGATCAGGACGCGCCCGCGGGGAAGGCCGGCATCAAGGAGCACGACGTAATTCTGACGATGAACGGAACCGCGGTCGAAAGCAAGTCGCAATTGCAGCGGATGATCCATGAAACTCCGGCGGGACGCGTGGTGGCACTGGGATTGAGCCGCGATGGGCAGCCCATGACGATCAAGGTGCAGTTAGGTGATCGACGGTCAGAGTTTGCGCATATGGGGAAATCTAAGGACGACAACTTCCATTTTGAAATGCCGCCCATGCCGCCGATGCCTCCCATGCCGGACGTCGAAGTTCCGAATATCGGGGTAGTTTACGTGCATTCGTCGATGAGAAGCGGGCTAATGGTGGAAAATCTGACGCCGCAATTGGGCGAGTTTTTTGGCGCGAAGAGCGGGAATGGAGTGCTGGTGCGGTCAGTGGAGAAGGGCAGCCGCGCGGACAAGGCCGGCCTTCGCGCCGGCGACGTGATCGTTCGAGTGGGGGACGAGCCGGTCCATGACACCAGCGACTTCACACACGCTCTACACGGCCGCAACGCGGGATCGGTGAATGTGACGGTAATCCGTGACAAGAAGGAACAGACTCTGACTCTCAGCTTGCCCGAACGCAAGGATTCCGGGGAGATGATTGAGGAAAGCTTCGAAGTGCCCGAACTGGACGCTGAAACTCGGATGGAGTTGAGCGAAGTGCAAGGTGAGATTGCCAAACTTCGGCCGCAGATGGAATTGGCCAGGGAAGAAACGCGCAAGGCGTCGGCGGAAATGCGGAAGTCTCTCTGCGAGCAGCAGAAGCAACTGAGAGAACAAGCGCGCAAGCTAAGGCAGGAACTGCGGCCCAAGGTGCGAGAAGAGATGCAGAAGAGCCGCGAGAAATTGCAGAAAGAGATGGAAGAACTTAGGCTTCAGATGCAGGGAAACTGGCTGGATATTTAGTTCTTAATTGCGGATTGCCGTTGCCAAGCAATTGGTTCCGCCAAGTAACTGGAAAGTCTCTTACCCAAGATACGAAGCTAAGAACCTGACACGTGACCGCGCGCGATAGTTCCGAGGCAGACTTTGTTGCGTCCCGCCTGTTTGGCGGCGTAGAGGCCAGAGTCGGCGGCCCTGACCAGGTCGTCGCGAGTGGTGCCGTGGTCGGGAAAGGCGGCGGCTCCGGCGCTGATGGTTACGGTGCGGGGCACGCCGGGGAACTGCCAGCCTGCAACCATCTTCCGTAATTTCTCCGCAATATTCATGGCGTGATGCGCGTTGGTTTGTGTGAGGAGGATTCCGAATTCCTCGCCTCCGTAACGGCAGACGACGTCAATCTTCCGCAATTGCTGGTTGAACAGCGAAGAAACCTGGCGCAACACTTCATCGCCGAGAACGTGACCGAATTCGTCATTGAGGCGCTTGAACTGGTCGATGTCGGCCATGATGACGGCCATTCCCGCACCGTAGCGGCGGGCGCGCTCAATTTCTTCCATGATGCGCAACTCGAAAAAGCGGCGGTTGAAGATCCCGGTGAGGCCGTCAATGTACGCGAGTTGCTTCACGCGCTCGACGTAATGGGCATTCTGGATGGCGGTAGCGCAGATGTCAGCGACGGATTCCAATGACTGCAGATCGCCGTCGCGGAAGGCATCAGGTTGCGAGCTATCGAGAGCGAGAACTCCCAGCGTCTGGCCGAATGAGACCATGGGAATGCGCATGCGCGAAGCCGACTCCGCGAAGAACTTCAGGGTGGTGGCGCTGCGGAGATCGGCTTCCATCATGGTCCGGTTATCGGTCAGAATGGTTGCCCAGGGTTCATTGCTGGCCGGGAAGCGTCCACCTTGCGGAATGCGAGGCGTGAGCGTGCCGTGATGTGCGCGCAGCACCAGGTCTTTGTCTTCGCGCAGAAAAAGTGAGACATGGGATACGCGGAACGCATCCTGAATGAGCTCGCAAACTCTGCTCAGCAGTTCCTCGAGGTCCAGAACGGCGGTGGTTTGTTGAGCGATGGCGTTGATCGCCTGCAGTTGGCGCGCCCGTTGCTGCTCCAGCGAATAAAGGCGCGCGTTCTGCAGCGCCATGGCTGCCTGGTTGGAGAAGAGCGTGAGCAGGTCGATGGTTTCAGAGTCGAAATGGTCGAGGCGGTCGCTCTGGCAATCGAGCACGCCTACGACTTCGTCGCGGACCATCAAGGGGATGGCGAGCTCGGAGCGAGTGGACTTGGCAGAGCAGAAATAGCGCGGATCATGGCTGACATCGGGCGAGTAAACCGGTTGCTTCTTCAGCGCTGCGGCGCCTGTGATGCCCTGGCCGGGAGGCAGCAGAACTTTCTCCTGGCCTTCATCCCAGCCGATCTGCGAGCGGACGTACAACTGCTGCGAGTGCTGCTCGACCAGCAGGATAGCCACGTTCCGTAGATGAAAATAGTCGCGTGCGATGGCTAGGACCCGCTGCAGCACCTCGTCCAAATCGAAGGTCGAGAGCACAGCTTGGCCTGCATCGTACAGGACCGCGATTTTGTTCATAATGCAGGCTAATCGTAACCTGTTGCAGGCGGTTGGGCAGGTTCCTAAAGTAACTGGAAAAACGGCCGTGCCACGAGGGGAGAATTGTCTTATTTCCGCCTTCTGGCGGTGCGAATCAGGCCGTAGGCTACCGCGCAGAACCAGAAATCAACGAGCAGGCCCCAATCTGGCTTGAACGGTTGATGGCGTGGCAGGTGCAGGGCCGGGCCGAGAAAGAAGTAGGCTAGGTTGCCGAGGATGATGGCGAAGAGGGCTTGGAGGAGATTTGTGAGCACAGATGGTTTAGACACCGGCTCCGCGCTCACGGAATCGGACCTACTGCCCAATAGCTGGTTCTCGCCAGAACACTTATTCTTGGTTCGGGTTGTTTCAAGCGCACGTGGATCTGGTGGAGTCCAGGGTGGGGCCTTTGCGGTGCGAAGCTTAATGCGTAGCGGCTGTGTAAGTGGTTGTTAAAATCAACCAGACGATCCTCAAAGCCTTTGCGAGTTGTGAATAGCTCGTACTCGCCTCCGGTCATTGTCGCAATTGCCCGAGTGATGTTTTTCTTCATCGCATTCCTGGCCATCAAAAGAGTTCCGATTATGTCGGGAGGCGCGTCCCAGTACGCTTCGTCCCTGTTAGTACCTCGTTCAGTGTCCAGCACCTGCGAGAGCGAAGGCGAGAACGCCAGTGCATACACGGTGGTGTTGCTGTTCCCGATGGCGGCCACGACGTCATCGGTTTTGGTGACATGGCTCCCATGGTCGCGGTTTTCGCTCACCAGGAGCAGTATGCGCCTGCGCTCGGGGGGTTCTTTTTCAAGCAAACTGACCGAAAATGCTACGGCATCGCGAATTGCGGCTCCGTTATCGCCCGCTTGCAGCCGCTTGAGGTCTTCGTTGATCGATGTTTCATCATCACTGAAGTTCTCGACCAGATTGACGTGGCTGTCAAACTCGACCAAAGCTACTCGCGATCGGAGTTGATTGAAAACAGGGATCAACATGGGGCCGACCCCACGCATTCTGGAAAATTCGCGCCAGGCTCTCCTTCCCGTCTGAATGGCCACGACAACCGAAGCGGGTTCGGATTCCGCGGAATCGTCCAAATGAATGCTCTGTTCTACGCCATCGTCGTCAACCACGAAATCCTTTTGCGTTAAGCCGTAGACGATATGACCTTCTGCATCCTTCACCAGCGTAGGTACCAATACTGTATTCGCCTGAACACGCAGATTAGAATCCTGCTGAGCGACAGCTCCGCTCATAAGCAACAGGACTAGAAGACAAACCCTCGCCAGCATTATGGGAGGGATGACACCGGATGCCGGGGAAGTTGCCTGTGCGCGACCGATTGTTGGCGTAGACATTTCGTCGGCAAACTTCGGGAGCATTTATCAAACGCGTTGCTGCTAACATTCCTTGGGAAGCCTAACCATGCTTGAACTCACTACGCCGGTGCAATACGTCAAGGGAATTGGTCCCAAGCTGGCGGAGATTCTTGCCACCAAGGGCGTTGTCACGGTGGGCGATTTGCTGCATTATCTACCTTTTCGTTATGAAGACCGGCTGAATCCGCGGGGGATTGCGGAATTGCGCGCTGGGGAAATGGCGACTGTGATTGGCGAAGTCCGTAACTCTGGATTGTTTCGCACCCGGCGCATGCCTATCTTTCAGTTGACCGTTGGACAGGGACGATCGCGCCTGAAATGCCTGTGGTTCAACGCCACTTATCTGCAAGACAAGTTCAAGCCCGGGCAGTTGATTGCGCTGTATGGAAAGGTGGAGCAGGACTCGCGCAGCGGGGAGCTGCAAATTGTCCAGCCGCAGTTTGAGATGCTGGACGATGGGGGCGGAGACGGCACAGAGGACAAAGCGGCGGCATCGCTCGAAGTGGGGCGCATCGTTCCCATCTACGAATCGGCCGGACAGGGGCGCGTGACTGCGCGCTGGTTTCGGCGGGTGATTCGCACGGCGCTGGACGATCTGACTCCCGAGCTCGCCGAAACTATTCCGGCAGCGGTGCGCGAACGGCTGGCGCTGGTTTCGCCGCGAGAGGCGCTGTGGAAGGTGCACTGGCCGGAGGCGGGAGAGAGCTTTGATGCATTGCAGTCGGCGCGCACGCCCGCTCACATTCGTTTGATCTTTGAAGAATTGTTTTTCACGGAACTTGGATTGGAGCTGAAAAGGCGCCAGCAGAAGGCGCAGACTGGAATTTCTTTTCGGCTGGACGAGCGGGTGCGGGAGTCGATCAAGAAAATTCTGCCGTTTCATCCCACAGCGGCACAGAAGCGAGTACTGAAGGAGATTGCCGATGACATGCAAAAGCCGCATCCCATGCGGCGTTTGCTACAGGGGGACGTAGGCTCGGGGAAAACCATTATTGGATTTCAGGCGGCGATCATCGCCATCGAAAACGGTTATCAGGTCGCGCTGATGGCGCCGACTGAAATCCTGGCGCAGCAGCATTATTTTTCGGCACGAAGAATTCTGGAGAATGCCGGATACCGCATCGTGCTGCTGACTGGATCGTTGGAAGCTGACCGCAAGCGCGAAATCCGCAGACACATCGCGCATGGGAACGCGCAGCTCGTGATCGGAACGCATGCTCTGCTGGAAGAGAAAGTTGAGTTCGCGAAGCCGGGGCTGGTGATCGTCGATGAGCAACACCGGTTTGGTGTTATGCAGAGGCTGAAGTTGATGAAGAAGTCGGGCGACGGCGGGGCCAAGACTGTCGCTCTTACGGAATCCGATGTAGACGCAACGAGCAAGAATCTTGCCGAGCCCGACGTTCTGGTGATGACTGCAACGCCCATCCCGCGCACGCTGGCTCTCACTTTATACGGCGATCTCGATCTCAGCGTGCTTGATGAGCTGCCGCCGGGCCGTACGCCGATCGTCACACGAAGAATTACTGACGAACGATCGAGCGAGGTCTGGGATTTTGTTCGCAAGCAGGTGGCGAAGGGGCATCAGGTTTATGTCGTCTATCCGGTCATCGCCGAAAACGAAGAAAGCGAACTGAAGGCGGCGATCAAGATGTATCGCGAGCTCAGCAGCAAAGTATTTGCCGATATCAAAGTTGGGCTGCTGCACGGGCGACTCGATTCCGAGTTGAAAGATCAGGTCATGCGCATGTTCCAGAAAGGTGAGTTGCAGATTCTGGTGGCGACCACGGTGATTGAGGTTGGCGTTGACGTGCCGAACGCAACCGTCATGGTGATTGAGCATGCGGAGCGCTTTGGCCTGGCGCAGCTTCACCAGTTGCGCGGGCGCATTGGGCGCGGAGCGGCGAAGTCTTATTGCATTCTGATGACCGGAGGCAAAGTTACTGAAGATGGCGAGCGCCGGCTCGATGCCATGGTGCGCACGAATGACGGTTTCCAGATCGCCGAACTCGACCTGGAACTGCGCGGGCCGGGAGAGTTTTTTGGTACGCGACAGGCTGGGATGCCGAACTTCCGCGTGGCCAACCTGATTCGCGACCGGCAGTTGTTGGAACTGGCCAAACGCGAAGCCGCGGCAGTGATAGCTGGGCCTAATTCTGAAGTAACGCAAGTGGAAATCAGCCGGGCGCTGGTCGCTATGCGTACGCGTTGGCAGCATACCTACGGGCTGGTTGAGGTTGGCTGAACTGATAGAATCGAACGATGGCAGGCGCTTCACAATTGATTCAGATCGAGCTTGGGCCGCCGGTTCGTACGCCGAAACCGGAGTGGCTGCGCGCCAAAGCGCCGGTTGGCGAGAACTTTCACGAGCTTAAGAAGTTGGCGCGGGGCTTGGGGCTGCATACGGTTTGCGAGTCGGCACAGTGCCCGAATATTGGCGAGTGCTGGAATCATAAGACCGCCACGTTCATGCTGCTGGGGGATATATGTACGCGGCGATGCGGATTCTGCGCGGTGCGTAAGGGACGGCCGCAGCCCATCGACTGGGATGAGCCGCGGCGCGTGGCTGAAGCCGTGGCTACACTAGGCCTGAAACATGCGGTCGTTACCAGCGTGAATCGCGACGATGACAACGTTGGTGGGGCTAGGGTTTTCGCGGAGACGATTCGCGAAATCCGCGAGCTTATTCCGGATTGCCGGATCGAAGTGCTGATTCCGGATTTTCAAGGTTTGGATGAGCCGCTGAAAATCGTGCTGAACGCACAGCCTGATGTTCTCAATCACAATACCGAAACCGTGCCCCGGCTTTATCGCGCCGTACGCTCTGGAGCGCGATACGAGCGCACTCTTACATTGCTGGAGAATGCCAAGAAATTTTCTCCCGGCATGGTGACGAAGAGCGGCGTGATGGTGGGACTGGGCGAATCGACCGAGGAACTGGTCGAAGTATTCCGCGATCTGGGCGGTCGCGGCGTCGATATTCTTACCGTGGGCCAGTATTTGCGACCCTCGCGCGACCACTTGCCGATCGCGCGCTTCTACACTCCTGAGGAATTCCGCGAATTAAAGGAGGAGGCGTGGCGTTTCGGTTTTCGCCACGTTGAATCAGGGCCGATGGTGCGCTCAAGTTATCACGCGCATGAGCAGGCTGAGTCAACATCCGTCCCACGGGTGGTGTCCCAGACGCAATAATGAGCGCGCTTCCTTGTGGTTTTCGGCATCGGCGAACGCTGAAGCTGCGGAGCCTAGAAAACGTGCAGCTTGATGCTGAGGTATTTCTTGGGATTTTCGCGGATCGCTTTCACCAGGTTCCGAGTCTCGACGAGCATCTGGTCGGCATTGTTGTAAAGTGACTCGTCTTTGAATAGTTTTCCTGCCGTTCCCTGGCCCGCCTCGAGTTGGCTGGTGAGTGCCGCAAGCTTGGTCACGGTGGTGTCGATTTTCTTAGCTAATTCCTCATCCTTTAGTAGTCTCCCCGCCGTTCCCTTGCCGGCGTTGATATCTTCACTCACCTTCTTCAAATTGGCGACTGTATCGCTGGCGTTGTTGTAGAGAGACGGATCTTTCAGGAATTTTCCAGCGGTACCTTTGCCCTGCTGCAGGTCGTCAACCACGGCATTGATCTTGTCGAGCGTGGCGACGAACTTGTTGTAGGCATCATTACTATTGATCAACTGGCCGAGGCTGCCTTTTCCTTTGGCGATCTCGTCGACAATTCCGTTGAACTCCGAGACCGTTTTGGAAAGTTGGTCGTAGAGGATCGGGTCGTAAATCAACTTGCCCAGCGAGCCTTTGCCGCTTTCCGCGAAGGCGAGGATGCGATCGGCGCGCTTGAGGAGCGCGTCCATGTTCTGCAGCGTGCTTTGGCTGGAGCGCACTACTTCGTTGAAGTCAGGATGCACGTGAGTCGGGAGTGTGTCGCCATTCTGCGCCAGCGGGCCGACGGCCTGTGAGCTGTCGATATCGAGATACGTCTCGCCCAACACGCCAGCCGTCTCCAGAGATGTGACCGAATCGCGGCGCAGGTTGAAGCCGTACTTCATGCTGACTTTCATGATCACTTCCACGGGAGTGAGCTGTTTGTCTTTGTCGGGTACGATGCGCATGCCGATTACGTTGCCGATATCCACGCCGTTCAATCGTACCGGGGCTCCTACCCGCAGTCCGCTTGCATTGTCGAAAAATGACGTGAGGGTGACGCGACGCGAGAAGAGGCCGCTGGTCCCAGACATCAGAAACAAAAGCAACGCCAACACCAGGCTGGCGAAAATTACCGTGAGACCGACGCGAAGTTGGGACCACTTGAGCTGCTGCTGGCTTGGCAAATGATTTCCTCAGACCGCCCGGGGAAAGGCGCAGGGCTACTCCAGACGCGCGCTGCCCCTCGCAGCATCATAGCAAAACCCGAGGTCTGGCCTAGGTACGTTGCGGATGCAGGGCCGGCAGCAGGAGCAACGCCAACAGATAAGCCGCAACTCCGCAGGCCAAGGTCACGTTTAAGCCGAATTGGATCGCGATCACCATCGCCAGCACGGAGCCGAGCACGCTGGCGGCGGCGTTCATCGCCCAGGCCCACTCCACGGCGTTGTCTGGGGTGTTTGCACCTTCGACGAAAGCGTGAGGACCGCTCCCCAGCGCGCGCAGGCCAGTAGGAAACGGCATTCCCATCACGAAGCCGAGTGGAGCTAACAGGAGACCGCTGACCACAATTCGTGAGTAAAGTCCCAAGCCCACCCATGCCTCCAACCAACGGGGCAGGAAGAATACATCGACGACAAGCGCGACGATCACCAGTATCAGCGGCATCCAAGCCATTTGGGTGCGGGCAAGCCAGCGGCGAGACGTCAAACTTCCTGCGCCGCTCGAGAGCATGAGGATGAAGATGACCACGGTCAGCGCATAAGTGGGATGTCCCAGAAAAAGCACGAAGCGCTGGATGAATGCGATCTCGACCAGGATGTAACCCAAACCTACCGCCACGAAGTAAAGCAGTGGAAGCGGCGACTGGCGGCCCGCCTGGAACATAAGCGGCAAGATCAGGAAGGCCAACACTGCGGCGATGGAGATCGCCAGTACTAAAAGGAGAACCAGCACTCCCAGGTTCACCTTCCAGTCGATTCCATGCCGCTGCGGTCCGAGGATTTGACCGGCTTTAAGGGTGAAGAAAAAAAACGGGGCGTTATCGCTGACCGGAGCCACGTTGTAGGCATAAGTCTGCGCGAAGCGGTACGGATCGTTACTCGCGATCAGATCGGCAAACGGATTGTTTCCAGGATTGGAGGACAGGTAGAGCGGAGCAAGTTCGTCATGCTCTTCGAGATGAGCCTTTACCGAGGCCTCTTCCTCTGCGGTAAAAGGAGTTTTCTTGGCCAGCACCACGACTGGAATCCCGTCTTCATCGAGAGGCCCCTGTGATGCCACGATAAAGTTGCGCGCCGGAGAGGCGACGCCGAGCCGGTGCAACGCTTCCATGGCTACAGCAACTACCCGCAGCGCCTCTCGCGGATGGCGAAACTCCCAGCGGGTGATGGCAATCATGCCGTCGGGTTTGAGATGCTCGAAATATTCACGGAAAGCCTCAACCGTATATAAATTGTTTTCGCTGAGGGCGAAAGCGCCGGCTGCAGTCGAGGCCCAGGTGTCGACCAGCGTCATTTGCACCACGTCAAATTGCTGCGGCGTGGAGCGCAGGTAAGAGCGGCCGTCGGTGACGTGAATGTGAACCTCAGGACGTTCGTAGAGATGATAGGCGTACTTAGCGTAACGCCTGCGCATGATTGTGTTGGCGATGATGGGATTGATTTCAATGCCGGTGACGCTGGGGCTGCCGTTCGCCACGGCGCGAAGAACGTCCACTCCGCCGCCCGGGCCGATGATTGCGAATTCCCCGCGCGGACGCAGAACATTGGCCAGCGCGGGAGGAGCTGACATCAAGTCCCGTTCCCACTCGCTGCCATGCCAATGCGCCAAGTCGCAATTCATGATGAAGGTTGAAGCATCGGCGTCGATGACAATGGATTTCGATCGAGGCTGCCGATCGACTTCCACGCGGGAGAACGCATTCCAGCGGGCGAACTCGACCCACGCAGGATCTCGAAGAATGCCCTTGGCATAGATCACGTCAATCAGCCGGTTCGAGTGGTTGGCTGTGATCAGTAAGACGAATGCTACGACGAGTCCGGCTGCCGCTTTGCGCCCGCCAGGTGACGCAGCCCAGACCATTGCGGCCGCAGCCATAGCTACAGCCGAGGCCACAATCGTATTCGGACCTCCAAGCCAGTTAAGTAGCGGGACCACGGCCAGGCACGCCAGGGCGCCGCCGCTCAAATCGGCGCCGTAGAGCCGGGGGACGCGCCAAGTCTCCCGCGCAAAGACAATCGCGAACAGGAGACCAGTCAAAAAGAAAGGCACCGCCGCGTCGACATAGATCACGCTCAGGCGTAGAAAATTCCCTCTCGTGACGGCGAGCTTAACCGGGACATGCAGCACGACTTCGAGCACCAGCAACACCAGCACCGAGTTGACCATGCACAGGCAAGCGGCCAGGGTGCGCGTAGGGAAGCGCGTCAGACGGTGCTTCAACAGGTAGGCAAACACTCCGCCGGCGCCCAAACCGAGCAAGGCAATTGAAATCGCGAGAAATGCGAAGTGATAGAAGAGGACTACGGAGAACAATCGCGTGAGCGCCAGCTCCAACAATAAAGCGGCAAAACTAGTTAGCCCCAGACCCACAAGAAGAGTGCGTTCGGGAATTACGCTGGACGAAGAAACTGGGACGGCAGCCTGTATGGTCGCGGACATAATGAGATGGAATGCGACAGTCTAGCAGAAGGCCAGCTGAGAGTGCGGAGTTCCGGGACTAGCTTTCTAGAATGACTTGCGCGATGGCCTGCTCGGCGGTGTGCGAAATGGACAGGGCGGCCTGCTTGACACCCAACCTGGCGGCGAACTCGCCCGCTTTTCCGTGAAACGTGATCGTCGGACGTCCTCCAGGAAGGCGCACAACTTCGCAATCGCGCCAGCGCACGCCATGGTTCCAGCCTGTTCCCAGAGCTTTCATGGCTGCTTCTTTGGCGGCGAAGCGCGCGGCGTAACGCTCCACGCGGTTCGCCTTGGAGTCGCAGTAGCGGATTTCGCCCGGGGTATAGATTCGCTGCAGAAAGCGATTGCCAAAGCGTTCGATCGAGTGCCGAATGCGGGGAACTTCGGCGATGTCAATGCCTGTGCCGACGATCATGTCTTCGATACCGCTGCAGGGCCTTTCGTCACAGGAATGCGATTCTATATTCTCCGACCTGGCAATCGGCCAAAGCCCGTAGCACGACGCGCACAATCCCTTAAGGAGCGGGGTGCCCGAATTACCTCGGCACCGGTTTTAAGGATTTCAGATAGGCGACAACGGCTTCGGCGTCCTGCCGGGTCATGCGAAATTGCGGCATCGGGGGGCGTAAGAATTTTCCATCGCGCCAGAAGCCGGTGGTAAGTAGTTTGACCATTTCCGCGTCAGTTCCAGGCGGTGAACCGGCAAGTCGAGGCGCTTGCAGCGGCCAGTCGTCGGAAGGGTCTGCGGGCTTCAACCATACTGGAGCGCCCTCCAGCCAATGAGCGCGATCAGGATTGCCGTTCGTATCGCGAGGCGTGTGGCACTGGCCGCACCTGGCGAGCCCTTCCACAATGTATTTTCCACGAGCGACAGCTCCACCTGTTGTTTTGGGCTCGCCCGACTTTGCATGCGCAGTTTGCCCGCGACCAAGATTGGAGGCGCTTAGAAAAAGCAGTGCTGTGATGAGGCACCTGGGAATGCTCAGATAACTTGTCCGGCTTGGGGGTTGCACGTTCATTGGTTTCAGGCGCTCTCCTGGAAGGTTGGCGGGTTATTGGCCAGGTCCCATTCTAATAGGAATTTTAGGAAACCAAGGTGCCGTGCGCTAACGTCCGATAATTTGTTTGGATACCTGCTACACTTAAGTTGTCTCTTCTAGCATCCATCCGCCGTACCCTCCGTCAGGAGACGGTTCCTTGCGAAATCAGATAGCGATTCGCTGCGCAAGGAGCTGTTTATGGTCCCGTCTCGTGTCCGTGCAAGCCAGAAAGTTACGCCCCTCATCGAAGGAAATCCTGTCAGGAACGAACTGCTGCTGGGTCTTCCCGCGGAGGAACGCGATTCCATATTCCCCGAGCTCACATTCGTTGAGTTGAGGACCCACGATGTTCTGCAGGAAACCGAAGAGCCAATCAAGTACGCATATTTTGTCGACAGTGGAATGGTGTCGATTCTGAGCGTCATGCGGGATGGAAAAAGCGTAGAAGTTGGACTATCCGGCAAAGAAGGGTGCACGGGATTGCCGCTCGTAGCCGGCTTCAAAACCAGCGATACACGAGCTCTGGTGCAGATTGCAGGCACAGCCTTCCGAGTCAGCAGCCAAAACCTACTGAAGGTGTTACAAAAATGCCCGGTGCTGGCCAGGCGGATGCAGCAGTACGCGCTCTTGATGGCGATGCAAGGGTCGCAGGTCGCCGCCTGCAATCGGCTCCATGAAGTGGATGAAAGACTGGCGAGGTGGCTGCTGATGAGCCAGGACCGCATAGGAATCGACCACGGCGTCGTTCCTTTGACCCACGAGTTTCTGGCGCACATGCTGGGAACACGCCGGTCCAGCGTGACTGTAGCCGCCGGACTTCTCGCGAAATCGGGATTGATTACCTACAATCGCGGACAAGTCAAGATTGAAAACCGCGCCCGACTGGAAGACGCCGCATGCGAATGCTACGACCTGATTGTTAAGCACACTGCTCGGTGGAAGAAAGAAATGGCCTAGGCGATTGTGTGCGATAGCGCACTAACTATTGTTTCCTATCGGACAGACGAAAGCGGACGGATGCTCCTAGCATTCTTAATAAGTGTTCTCCGCAATCTGGTTTGAAAAAGAGGTATCATGCGCCACCTTCCCAGTTCGGAGCATGATGGTGAACTTGTCGAGTCTCTGAAGAAATTCCTCAACGCTCAGAGCATTGCTCCGCCCGCAATACGTTACTGCTCGGAGTGTGGATCGCGTCTCTCTTATTTCCCGACACAGTTTTGGCTGCAGGGAGGGGAGCAGGGGTGGAACATTCGCCTGCCATACTGCCCGCATTGTCATCCCGTACCGGATGCGAAGCCGACTCTGGTCGCATGAATCAGGCGGTAGCTGAATTTCTGTCGGCATTGTTTGACGATGGTTTTCCCTCATGACGCTAGACTATGAGTGGCAAGAGCCCTACGTCGCGGCCGTTCTTGAGACTGACCGGGCAAATTTGTCTCAGCGTATCGTAGAGGCGAACACGGCAATCCAGACACGAATTCATGAGCTGAATCAGGATGACGGAGGGACAACAGAAGAGCGTGCGGCGATTGAATTCGCCCTCAACTGCCTGAAGGTCTTAAAGCGAGAGCTTTCAGAACCTAAGCGGCAGCCTTGAGAAGGGTCCGCAAGTCTTTAACCAGCGCGGGTGGGCTGGATTTGGTTGCGACCTTGCTCGCACCGGCGGCCAGAGCTTCCCTGGTCAAATTCGAGGTCGCGAATGATGTGTACATAAGAATTGGGAGGGCAGGCATAGTCGCCCGTAAGACTCGCGCCGCTTCCAAACCGTTCATCACGGGCATCGACAGGTCGAGTACGATCAAATCAGGTCTTAATCGCTGCGCCTTATCAATTGCGACGCGACCGTTTTCCGCTTCGCCGCACACCTCGAATTCGGCCTGAGACTCCAGCACACTTCTGACGGCGCGTCTCACTGCGGCGTGGTCGTCCACTATCAGCACACGTTTTGGCACTATTCCACCTCTTGAAACTGTCTGCTTTTGTGCTGCGACGCAGCAATCGGGTGAAAGGCGTAGACCTGGCACTGCGGCCCTCAACTGGCGTGTGTAATTACCGTAGACAGAACAACTCACTCTTGGCGCCGCGGAAAAGACTAGGCTACTTTGAGAATCGCGCTGACCAAAGTTCCGGTTTCATCGGAGTGCACTTCCAAATTGCCTCCCAGTTGCCGCAGGCGCTCGCGCATGCCGCCGAACCCGAGGCCTGACTGAGTCAGTTGCCTTTGTTTTTCCTCCGGTATGCCTTTGCCGTGGTCGCGGATCTGAACTATGAGTTCATTGCCTTTCTTATAAAGGCGTATAGCGGCGGCAGTGCTTCCGGAATGTCGATGGATGTTGGTCAAACACTCCTGGACGATGCGAAATATGGCGATTTCCATCTCGGCCGTCAGTCGCCCGAAATCGGCAGGTACTTCCAGATCTACCTTGATATTGCTGCGCTCCGAGAAGCCATCCACGTACCAGCGCAACGCCGAGCTGAGCCCAGCCAGGTCGAGAAGAGGAGGATGAAGTAAATGCGAAATAGTACGAATCTCGCTGGAAACCTGTTCCACCAGCATGGCCGTGTCAGAAACTGCTCGGGCTCCCTTTGAGTCGAGCACCTGGGATTGGGACTGCACGATGCCGATGTTCATGCTGATCGCGGCCAGCAATTGCCCTACGCTGTCATGAAGTTCCCGTGAGATTCGCTTGCGCTCTTCATCCTGCAGATTCTGGAGACGCGAAGCAAAATCCGCCTGCTGCTTTTGTGCGGTCAGATCGGTGATTAGAACGCCGGTGGCTGACTTGTCGCGCGATAATACGCTGAAAGAAAAATTGGCGTGCACAAGACTACCGTCGGCAAGACGCAGCCTCATTTCGCCTTCACAGGATCCGTTGCGGGCCTCGTGCAGCAACTTTTGGCATGACGCTTGATCGGCAGGGGCGAGCAGATCGGAGAGCATACACCCGACAAATGTGTCGCGGGCCGCGCCCAAGAGCTTTGCCAGACTCAGATTGCAATAAACGACACAGCCATTACCGTCCAGCATGGCCGCGCCCTGCTGCATTCTCTCGACCAGAGTGCTATAAGGAAGATCGGAACCTTCCAGGGTGTAAACGCGATGGCCTTCCGGCTCTTCCACAACAAATGCATCGACCGCGCCCTGGCGGATGGCATGGAGTGTCTGTTCAGCTTCTTCCATAAGTCGAACGCTGTCGTCGAACTCGCGCATCTCGCTCTTCATTTTATTAGACTCCAACACCAAGACTTGTAACTGTCATCGCCCAGCCAGTGCCCGCCGAGGCCGCTTCACTTCTCTGGTCCGGCGGGACGTAATTGTAACCCAACTAACGCCCGTTCGGTATCGCGAAGATCCCCCACAATCTTGCGCAGCGGTTGAGGTAATTTCCGAACCAAGGTAGGGATGGCAAGGATCTGATCGCCAGCAGCCAATTGCGGATGCTTCACCAGGTCGACGACCTCAATATTGTACCGCCCTTGCAGATGCGCCTCACATATCTTTTTAAGGTTGGCGAAGGCGGCGACGGACCGTGGGGTTTGTCCCGCGACGTACAAGCGGAGATCCCATACTTCTTCTCCCTCTCCCGCACCCTTCTCCTCGGCAATCTGTTGCAGACTGCGGGGCTGGGGCTCCGCTCCTTTAGCTGATTTCTTCATCTAACTCCTCTTTCTGGGACGGGCGGATCCGTCTCCCGCATCGGCATGGCGGCTGCGTGCCATGGCTGCGCGATTCTCCGTAACCAGTTTTTCTCTCGACACGTCCTCGACCGCCAGCCTTGCCGCCTCATCTTCCTCGATCTCAAATTCTTTGCGCAGGGCCTGAATCCGGGCTTCCAGCGCTTCGCGCCGGCGTATACGGTCGCGCTCCCTGCGTTCGGCTTCCTGCTGGCGAGCCAGCGCGGCGGCCTTTTCACGCGCCTCTTGCGACAATCGAGACGACCCGGTGAGCACACCTTCCGGCCCTACATATACGTCCAGCAAATCGACCCCCTGAGGGGTGAGCAGGAACTCGCGCAGTTGGTTGGAATGTGCCATGCCCCGCGATTTAAGTACGTATAAAGCGCGATTGCGCTCGCCAGCCAGTTCAATATCGCGCGTGAACAGCCAGGTATCCACGATGGAAGAGATCTCAACGTCGGTTCTCTCCAGAGCTTGTCCGCCCGAAGTCAGGTTGGTCAAGAAAGCGGTAACTCCCCGTTGTTTGAGAAAGTCGATCAAACGGATCAGCATCGTGTGCGCGTCGCGACTGTTTCCAGCCTGTATCAGGCTGCCGACTGGATCGAGAACCACTACTTTGGGCTCAAACTCGTTCACGATCTTGTGAATGATTGCCAGGTGCATCTCCAGCCCGTACAGCGTCGCCCGGCTGGAATGGAACTGAAGCAGGTTCTTCTTCGACCACTGCTCCAGATTCAAACCAATCGATCGCATATTACGAATGAGCTGGCCGGGGGATTCTTCAAACGAGAAATACAGGCAGCGCTCGCCTCTGCGGCAGGCGGCGTCGACGAAGTGTGCCGCCAGACTGGTCTTGCCGGTTCCGGCCGTGCCACTAACTAAAATCGTGGTTCCCCGGTAGAACCCTTCGCCGCCCAGCATCGTATCCAGCCGTGGAACTCCGCTGGAAATTCGTTCTTCACTCACCTCATGCTGCAGGCCAAGCGATGTGACGGGCAGAACGCTGAAACCGCCTTCATCAATCAGAAACGGATATTCGTTGGTACCGTGAGCCGTGCCCCGGTATTTGACGATGCGCAAGCGGCGGGTAGAAACCTGATCCACCACCCGATGGTCGAGCAGGATCACGCAGTCGGAAACATATTCTTCCAGCCCGTGCCGGGTCAGAGCGCCTTCACCACGTTCGGCGGTGATGACGGCGGATACGCCCTTGTCTTTCAGCCAGCGAAACAGGCGGCGCAATTCCGCACGCAGGATTCCCTCATTCTGCAGACCGGCAAAAAGATTTTCTATGGTGTCCAGAACCACGCGGGTCGCGCCAATGGAATCGATGGCAGCGGCCAGCCTTATGAAGAGGCCTTCCAGATCGTAATCGCCGGTTTCGTCAATCTCGCTCCGTTCGATGCGGACGAAATCGACAACCAACTTTTTTTCTTTCGCCAGCTCGTCCAGGTCGAAACCAAGCGAGCGCACGTTCTGCGCAAGCTCCGCGGCAGTTTCTTCGAACGCCATGAAAATGCCTGGCTCGTTGTATTCCGTAGCGCCGCTCACCAGGAACTCCATGGCAAGCAAGGTTTTGCCGGCGCCCGCGCTGCCGCAGATCAGCGTAGGTCGTCCGCGCGGAAAACCGCCGCCGGTGATCTCATCGAGGCCCTGAATGCCAGTCGGCGTCTTGGGCAGACTTAGATTTGCAATGGGTTTTTTCCCGGGGGCTTTGGGCATGCCGGCTTTCACTGGAATCGCTTGTCAGTAACGGGAATTGGCGCGAAACGACGAGCATACCTTCTGGCAACGTCCCGCGTCAATTTCCAGTCCGTCTTGTAAGAATGTGCATTTAAGACGCTGGAAAGGTGCGCTGGCAGACTTTGCTCACCGCCCACGAATTTAAAGATTTGTTATCGGTGTGGCGTCTACCTTTTCCTCAAGAAAGTACATCTAACTAACCATCGGAAATCATTCGTCCCCTCCGTTGATAAGCAAGGAAAGGAGCCATTCGATGAAATCACTTTTGACGGGAATCTTCACAGCGCTGGCGCTGCTGTGCGGGCTCGCAATTGCGCAAGACGCAACGCAGGCGCCGACGACCGGTACGGCCCAGGCGCAGCCGAACTCCGCGTCAGCTCAGCCTGCTTCACCCAGTTCGGCGCAGCCCAGCAGTACTCCGCGAATTGCGCCCGGAAGCGTTATCCCGGTGCAGCTCACGAAAGGGATCGACGCCAAGAAACTAAAAGTTGGAGACGAAGTCGAGGCCAAGGTCACGCAGGACATGAAGGCGGGAAACGGCGAAGTAATTGTTCCGAAGGATACGAAGGTGGTCGGTCGCGTGACCGAAGCGCAAGCGAGAAATAAAGAACAGAAAGAATCGCAAATCGGTATCGCCTTTGACCACGCCGTCATGAAGACTGGCGAGGTCAAGTTACCCATGTCGATCCAAGCGATCATCTCGCCTTCTTATTTGAGCGGCGGGAATAACGGCAACGGCAGTCAATCTGCCGATCAGCCGTCGTCTACGCCGAGCGCGAGCGGAATGTCGCCGGGCACCAGCAACGGGCGTTCCAGCGGCACGGGAACGCCCCAGCCCTCGGCGCCGACAAGCGAGGCGCCCAGCGGCGAGCAGACCGGAAACAGCGCGCACCAGCCCATCACCGGCAATACTGAAGGAGTGCTGGGAATTCAGAATATGACACTGTCGACAAACGCAGCCGCGGCGCAAGGTTCAGTGGTCAGTTCGGACAAGAATAATGTGAAATTGGATAGCGGCACGCTAATGCTTCTGCGGGTGACTCAGTAAGTTCTCAACGCCCGCTTGCATTCGCGCGTGGTAGCGCTCACGAACGGTCACAGGTCGAAGACCCGATACACCTGCGACGGTTCCTGTGCCTGCAAGAGTGAAATCGCGACGTTGTGTACCGCTACTCCGGTCGGAGTCCGTCCATCGATCTTGCCGTGATGAGCGTGGCCGTGCACGATTAGATCGGCTCCGTGCCGATCCACAACTTCCGCCAGACGCGATGTTCCCATAAATGGGTAGATCTCGTTCGCTTCGCCCTGCACGGTCTCCTGAATGGGCGAGTAATGCAGCACCACCACGCGTTTCTTCGTGCGCAACTGCGCCATGGCGCGTTCGAGCTTGAGAGATTCATCGATGGAAGCCTGCACAAATTGCTTGATCTCGCGTTCGCCAAAGGCGGTGAGCATTCCGCGTCCGAATCCCCCGACAAAACCTTTGGTTCCCGCAAAGCCGACGCCGTCTCGTTCATACGCCGTTCCGTCCAGCACTTTGATCCCCGCCGCAACCATCATGCGGCAGAGCTCCTCTTCTTTCCCGCTCTCGTAATCGTGATTGCCGAGCACCACAATCGTTGGGATCCTCAGTCGGAGCAAAACGTTGAGCAGCGGCTCCATTTCATTGGGCTGTCCGTAGTTGGTCAGATCGCCTGCCAGAACCAGAACATCAGCATCGTCCCGCACGCGCTCAAACTGATCCTTGAGCTTGGTATAGCTTTGCGGATTGAAATGCAAGTCGGCAGTGGCTGCGATTCTCATGCAGATTGACGGCTCGGGCGCGCATTCTGCGGTTGCGTTGGGAGAGTTATCTCTGCGTTCGCGGAACCCTCAAGTTCCCTCATGCGGAGCCTTCGCGTCTCTTCGAGCAGGTTTGCCAGTCCCCACTCGTTCACGTCGATAGCAAACATGTTCTCATCCACCAAACTGCCACGAAAGTTCGCCCGGGGATCGGGCTTGGCGATTTGCCTCTGTAGCCGCTGCAACAGGTCGCGCCACACGCTGGCAGGCACATAGTGGGTTTGCGCGGGATACACATACCGGAAGAGCAAGAGCGACCACAAGAGCATCTCCCAGTGTTCCCCGACCAGTTGCAGTTCGCGGTCCCAATCGAATGAGGAGTGAGTCCCGTAAATGATGTGGGCAATGTCGGCTCCATCGAAGCGTTCCCGTTTGGCCACGAATATCTTCGAGGCTACCAACTCTTCCGGAGCCAGTACACGCGTTTCGACTCCGTGAACTACCGCGGGACTCGCTCTCTCAATCCAGGAATCTTCGACCACAACAACGCCATTGCTCATGCCCGTGATCAGGTCGACAAAAAATTCACCCTTGTGTACCTTAGCGAGCCATACTGGGTCCCGAACTTCGCATTCGAAGCCGTGTTCGCGAAGATAAGTTAAGACCGTAGAGCTGGTGCGGGCGGTCATGAATAAGTCCAGATCTTTGGTGAAGCGGCAGATTCCAGTATGCTGCCGCAGTGCGAATGCTCCCGAGACGGCGTAAGGAACATGCTTCTCTTCGAGGATAAGAAGCACTTCGCGAAACAGGCTGGCCTGTTGCTCCGGAATGTCCATGGGCATGGACGAAGTTACCGGCAGGGTGTCTTCCGTTTTAAGAGACTCAGGCACGGAGCTTGGATGTGCGCTCGTGCCATGCGGTTGGCTGACTGTCCCCTTCCCAAGCAAGCGATGACAGTAAGCCTACCGATTAAAGTTGGTCAAATTGCGCCAAGACCACTAGGCCCTGCGCATCCTTAGCGCACAATCGTTGCGACCGCCGGCGACGGAATGCCGTTCACCACCACATACAGGTAGCTGGCTCCCCGTTCCGCGGTCTTGGGAACGTCGAAGGTTGTGGAGACGATTCGGCTGCCGGTAGCAACGCCCATGCTCGTGTGATGGTGGGTGCGGCAGTAGACCACGTGGCCAGTCGATTGGTTGACCAGGCGAACCAGCGGATAGTTCGTGGCATCCTGGAAATCATCGCCGTACGCTGCACCCTGCGAGAGGCCGTTGAATTGGGTCCCGGAAATGGTGTGACCTTTTCCGCGATAGAGAGCTTTGGGCGTTGAAGTGATCACCGGTTGCCATGCCGCCTCATAGGTTCCAGCGGGCGTGAATACCTCGACATCGTTGCTGAAATCGGTGAAAAGCAACTGTCCGCTGGGCAACTCCAGAAAATGCCCATAGAACGAAGAATCGATGGCGGCATTCGGTGGTCCTGAGATAACTGAGAGAGAACGGCCATTCCATTCAAGAAATGTCGAAGGCGTGTTGTAGATACCGGGACTAGCCATCATGATGACTTTGCCATCGGGCTCCAGAGCTGCCGGACCGTCAGCGATGTCCAATCCGTTGGGGAAATCCGGTCCCGCAGACCAGCGTCGGGTGCTCGAATTGTAGATTGCAGAGTGGCCGGCGGCGCAACTGTTGGCTCCCGTGGCGAAAACCGTTCCGTCGGGGCGCAACACTGCGGGACCAACCTCAAAAGAGCCAGAGCCGCCGCAATCCGCGCCAGAGTCCCAGAGTTGCACCACTGTGCTCCCCGCGCTCGACCAGGTGCCGGTGGCCGAGTTGTAGAGCTCTGAGTTCATTCCTGTGGCGTCGTACTGAAAAACGTAAGCATCGACGGTCAACAAATTGCCGTTCGGAAGCAAGGTCATTCCTTCTTCGTCGTACACATCGAACTTGCCCGATCCGGTGGCGCTCCACGTTAATGTCGAGGGATCGAACAACGCAGCCTTGGGTGGGGTATCGCAGCAATCGCTCTGCAGATAGGTTCCATTCGGCAAGATGGCAGACGGAGAATCGCCGACACTGCTCCAGCCTGCGGGAGGCGCGACCGAGGTCCACGTATTCGCCACGGGATCGTAGATCGCACCCTGGTCGGTCCAGGCGTCGTTGCCATTGTTATATTCGCCGCCTTCGATAACAGCCCGGCCGTCGGGCAACACTGCCGACCCAAAATACAGAGGAGCGTATCCGCTTGGCATCGAAGCTATCCGGGTCCAGGTGCCATTGACGTAGCTACCCGTATGATCGGGCGTCAGCCGATACCAGTTCTGTGGGTTTGCCTGTTCCGAATGCACCAGGACTGTACCGTCGGTTAGCAACAACATGGCGCCAGCGTTGAAACTCGCCGGATGGGTCAGAGGTTGCCAGCTTTGGGCGTTAACGAAAGGCACCCCGAGCAGGGATAGGACAGCGACCAACTTCAGCAATGTTTTCATTGACATTCCTCTGGGGGAGGCGTGATTTGGAACAAAAGGGCGCCGGCAAACAGAACGTTCTTTCTCGGAAACTTGAGCGCCGAAGAAACGCCTGCATCCGCGGTGGTCCCAGTGCACTATTGGGGTTCGGCACCCTTGCCGCAGGCTTGGGCTTTCCGGCAGCGGCAGAAACGTCGTTCACTCTACCTGCCGGGTGACCTGTTGTCAACAGACTTAGGCGAGCGGAATTCGCCTTCAGGCAGCGCCCTGCCGCGATAATGGCGCGGAGCGCTCCTGCATTCGCTTGGGGCCGCGCTTGCGCACCAGAAGAAGTCGGATTCGTTCCAGCAGGTCCGCCGGTGCGTACATCCCCCGCGATAGGAAGACGTCGGCCTGTGATTCATGATCGTAAATGCGGACCTTGCTCGAAATGAGGATGGCCGGAGTCTGCGGCGACAGAGCCTTAATTGCGGCGATCAATTGCGGGCCATCGAGTCCAGGCATAGCCATATCGGTGACGACCAGATCGATGCCGCCCTGCTTGAAGCGCTCCAGCGCCTCCTCGCCACGCGCATAACTCGCCACGCGATAGCCGCGCGTCTCCAGCATGATTTTGCGATAGGAAAGAGATTGTTCGTTATCGTCAACACAAAGGATCGTGCGCTTGGGCTTCATTCCGTGTCCGTATCCGCCGGCTGTAACCGGGAGCCAAACGGAAGTTTCTCTGTTCGTGAAGAATTGAAAGTGAATGCATCCTATCGGTAAGTGCTCAACCCTGTAAAGTGACGCCGAAGCAAATGGCCGGGTTTGGCCATTGACTTTTTGCGAGCGTGCGAAGGACGAGATTCTGCGGCGCTGTGGCGAGATCGGCTAAAGAAAAACTTCTCCGCGCATGATTTCGACAGAGTTGCCGCCCACGCGCACGTTAACTACGCAGTTATCGACGAGCGCGGCGCGCACAAAAATCCGGCTGGGCCGCTTCATTTCGACACCTTGCTCAATCAGAACGCGTTCGTCGGGTTTCGCCACTCCGTGCGCCACCATCCAGGCCGCGGTGCAGCCCGCGGCTGAGCCCGTGGCCGGATCCTCGCCGTTGTAGAAGAACATGCGAGCGTGCAGCCTGGCTTCGCGATTCACGGTCTCGCGGGTGACAAAATAAAAAAACTTGCCTGCACTCTTGTTCAGATATTCGGCAGCTCGGTCTAGATCGACCTGCATTTTCTGCATCAGGGCCAGCGATTTCAGCGGCGTTACGGTGAATGGGACTCCGGTCGAAACGGTTTCAATGGGCAGGGAATCGTCGAAGTCCTGCGCGCGCAAGCCGGTTGCACGAGCCACTGCTTCGCGCTCGTGCTGCGCGCCAAACGTCGGATCGATCTGAGTCATCTCGCCGAATGCGGGACCGCCTGCACCGTCTTCAAAATGCACCGGCACTTTCCCCACGTTCAACTCGAGCACGACTTTTTTCGCGCCACCTTGGCCGCGCAAAGCAAATGCTGTTCCGAGCGTGGGATGACCGGCAAAGGGCAGCTCTTCCTGCACGGTGAAGATGCGCACGCGAATCCCGCGCTCGCCCTCAGTGGCGGCATCCCGCGGCAGGATGAACGTGGTTTCCGAGAGGTTCATCTCCTTGGCGAGCGACTGCATTTCGGCGTCAGTCAAGCCACGGCCGTCGGAAAAGACAGCCAGCGAATTGCCCTCGAGCGGACGCGAAGAGAAAACATCCCACTGCGCCATTGCCAGTCGCCGTGGCGAATTCATAAATCGTTCCTCGGGCGATTTTATTGAGAGGTGCAGCGATCGCCGCAACAGATCACTGATGCCGCTGGAGACTTTCGCGATTCACAAAAAACTGCGGGCAGAGAAGCTTTGGTCGCGGTCCTGCGGTTGACACGGCAGCGGCTGACTTTTATTCTGAATGCATGCTTTGCCCTGCCACCTTCGGAGCCATGTGCTGTTGCACGTGTCTGCCGCTGCGTGGGTAGGGAACAAGACTTCTTCGAAACCCACCCGCAGCGTATCGGGTGGGTTTGCTTTTATGTGGAATCCACCGAACTTGAAAAGCTGCGGCGGTAGTCTGGGGACTTTGAGGAATTAAATTAGGAGCGATTATGACTACAGCGATAGCAAGTGAAATTACAAACCGGGTCCCGCGCATCAACGACACCGCGCCTGACTTCACAGCTGAAACCACGCAAGGCACCATCAAGTTTCATGAATGGATTGGCGACGGGTGGGCGATTCTGTTTTCGCATCCGAAAGACTTCACTCCGGTATGCACCACCGAACTCGGCTACATGGCTCGCTTGCAGCCCGAATTCGCCAAGCGCAACACAAAAATTATCGGCTTGAGCGTCGACCCGGTTAGCAGCCATGGCAAGTGGGCCGCCGATATCGAAGAAACTCAAGGCGCCAAGGTCAACTATCCGATGATCGGCGACCCGCAACTTGAAATTGCCAAGCTCTACGGCATGTTGCCTGCGGAGAGCGGAAACACTTCCGAAGGACGCACAGCTGCGGACAACGCTACGGTGCGCACAGTATTCGTGGTTGGGCCGGACAAGAAGATCAAGCTTCAGCTCAGCTATCCCATGAGCACTGGCCGCAACTTCGACGAAATACTTCGGGTTCTCGATTCCATGCAGCTCACGGCCAAGCACAAAGTTGCCACGCCAGTGAACTGGAAGAAGGGCGACGATGTCATCATCCTGCCCTCAGTGTCCAACGAGGAAGCGCAACAGAAGTATCCCGGTGGTTGGAAATCGCCGAAGCCGTATTTAAGGATCGTGCCTCAGCCAAAATAAACTGGCGTGTCGGCCGACTATTTATGTGAAATCCGCCGGCTACTCGGGCCGCAGAACCTCATCGATGACGGCCTTGCCGCCCCTGCCCACGGTGATGACTTTGTGGATGGGGGCATAGCCGCTCATGGTTATGTCGACGATGTAGTTGCCGGGATCGAGCAGGAACTCGACTGGAGAGTCCTTGTCCACCATGTGTTGGTTGACGGCTACCTGCGCTCCCTTAGGCTGAGTCTTGACGCTGACTGTGCCCATGCCCTGGTTTTCCTTGCCGCCGAAGAGCTTCTTCATTTTCCCGACGGTTCGAATTTCGTCGACGTTGCCAAGCGGACGCAGTGTGGGCGAGAAATTGACCGTCTGGCCCAGGATGAACTGCGCGTTCGTCGTTTCATCAATGTAGCCCGACTTGCGGACTAGCACGACGTGCTGGCCTTTTTCGACCGAGACCTGCGCAGGGGTGAGCTTGCCGGTGTTCTTGCCATCGATGTAGATACTGGCGCCAGCCGGGCTGCTGCTGACAGCCAGCGCAGCCACTACCTGAGCCAGGCGGGCGGCGACAACTGATTTGCCACCCGCGCCCACGTTGATGGTGCGCGTGTCGGCGGAATAACCGGCTCTGCTGAGTGTCACCGTATGCTGACCCGCGGCTACCCCGGATAACGTGACAGGTGTAACCCACGAGGGATCGGTTCTTCCGTCGAGCTGCACTTGCGCGCCCTGAGGGGTGGAATCGATCTCCATTTGGCCTGGGGCAAGAGCGACGGCTGCGGATACGGATGATCGCTTCCTCGAGCCTCTGGCGCCTCTGGCCGTAGCGCGAGCCGGTTCCGGCTCGGCGCTGGCTCCGGGAACCGAGGCTTCGGCTTCAACCGCAGGTTCAGGTTGCGCCGGCTGCGACTGTGCAGGCTCAGTGCGAGCAGGAGGTTGGCTCGCTGCCGGTTGAGCAGTTGGGGCTGCAGCGACGGGACGAGGAGTGTCGCCATCATTATTCAAATTGTTGACATGGAGAAACAGTCCTATGGCGATTGCCAGAATCAAGACCGCAGCCCCGGCGACGGAATACACCATCAAGCTGGGTGGAACGTTCTTGATTTCTTTGATCGCTTTGCCAGCGACCTCGCGGGCCTGAATTTTCGGCTTCTCCGGTGCCTCTTCATATACCGTGAAGCCCTGCGCCTGAGCGGGACGCTGCTCAGACGCGATAGGTGGCGGAGATGGGGGCGCGATGTAGACCTCCTTGAGCGGAGGCAATTCGGTCATTTCAGAAAAACTGACACTGCCGCCAGCGCGCGATGGACCGCCTTCGGCCATCATGGGGTCCACGGCGATTCGTGGTGGCTCGGCCTGAGAAGCATCGATTGCGGGCGCATCAAGGGCTGACGAAGACATGGAAGCCGCCGGCGCCTTCGCGGTATTGATATTCGGCTTAACAGTCTGCGCTGAAGTTGCCGAACCGCCCGACGATCCCGCGGCAGCAGCCGCCTTGTTGACCGGCGCGTTGGCTGGAGGTTTCACGCCTGCAGCGAGAGGCGCACTCGCCGGTTTGGCCGCTGCCGACTGCGCGGAAGCTATAAACTTGGCCTGGTTCGCGGCTTTGACCGCGTCAGGAATAACTACGCTAGACTTGGCAGCTGTTGCCGCCTGCTTCGCCTGCGGTTTCGATTCCTTGCACTTCTCCAGATCGTCGAGCATTTCCCTTCCCGTCTGGTAACGCGCCGCCGGATCTTTGGAAAGCGCTTTCATGATGAGATCGCTCAACACGGGGTGGATTTTTGGATTGACGAGCTGTGGAGCTACAGGTGTGCCCTCGACGATGCTCCGGCGCAGGAATTCGGCATCTTCGCCGTCGAAAGCCTTACGATCGGTCACCATCTCATAAAACATGGCACCCAGACTGAAAAGATTCGAGCGGGCATCGAGATTCTCGCCGCGCACCTGCTCCGGTGACATGTAGTGCAAAATCAGAGGAACCCCAGGGATTTGATCGGTAAACTTGCCTACGCTGGAAACGCCGTAGCTCAGAATTCTGACAGTGCCGTCCCAGCCGCACATGATCTTCGCGGGCTCCAGACTATAGTGAAAGACATTGTGGGATTGAGCGTGATCGAGGCCGCTGCACACCTGCCTGCCGATGTCGAGGAGGTCCCAGATGGAAAATCCTTCCTTGCGAGCGAGCATGGTCGCGATGCTGTTGCCTTGTATGTACTCCATCGCGGCATAGAACTGGCCGTCGATTTCTCCTGCGCCGAAAACTGGAGCCAGGTTTGAGTGGCTTAAGGTTTTGGTGGTCTCGGCCTCTGCGTGAAGGCATTTTTGCAATTCGGCGGCGCGCTCGCCGAAAGCTGACAGCTGAATTGCCTTCAATGCGACGGTCTGACTGGTTTGGGAATCGTTCGCCTTGTAGACCGTGCCAGTCGCTGATTTTGCCAGCTCACTCAGGATTTCGAAGTGCCCTATTTTCGTGGACATTGTTCCGTGCCTCATTCACAGAAAACAATCCGCGCAGCTTGCTTTTCAGAGCTGCATGGGTTTAACCCTGGGGCAGGTCAAGGCTAGGATATCGCCCGCGAGATTGATGTTCGAGTTACCAAAGTACTGCGAAAACGGGCGAGCCCGCTGGAATGGCTGTTCGGAGAACATTCTGGCGGCGACGGAAAGCAATGTGGGATAGCCGACAAGCGGCTCGGACTGCCACCTGTATCGCCGGAGTGCTGGAAATCCTGATGTGTATGAATGAAGACTTCTACAAGATTATCGTCATGGTGACGCACGATTCATACGCGGCTCGTATGCGCGCGTCACACCAGATCTGATGAAAGCCAGGTTAGGCTTCACTGCTGCGCAGGTGACGTTAGCGCTGGCGTCGTCAACTCGGGGCTTGAGTCGGCCACCCATTGCCAGGCGCGTCGACCGTTGGCGAGCGATACAGCCTGCGCCTCTCCGTACGCCACCAAACGATTGAGCACCGTGGTTACGGAGGCCATTGGGTCTTTGTGGCGTGCCAGCATGGGCGGGAATTTCTCCTGAAGCCGGTCACAGACGTCACGAGCACTGAGCGCACGGTTTGCATCCATTAACACGCTCCGGCAAGCCTTGGTGAAACCTGGCTGCCGGCCGCTGCTCTTGCGGTCCACAAGTTCCAGCAATTCAACGCTCAATACGTCATCACCAAACAAGTTGGCCAGCCCGGCGATGGTCTGTTTAATCGTGCCGATCCGGCGCATCACTTCAGCCCGTTGATGCAAAAGTTGCCGAAGCTCTTCGTGGGCCTGCCGCACGACTTCCTGGACATGACCGTTCCCCGTGTCAGCGATGATCTTTATCGCGCTCGTGCTCTGCTGCATCTGCATACATCCTCCGATAGCGCTGGCTCACCCATACTGTGTCTCTTTACCGATACGCAGAAAATCATGCCGGGGTTCCCTTGGGGAGCACGGGCTGGCTGCTCCTTTGAGGTTTGCAGATTAGACGCGCGAAGTCAGAGTTAGTTAACAATTGAAGTAAGTAAAGAGGAATAAATGGCGTTTCAGACTCCAGACTAGACAATTGGATGCTGATAGTTCAGAGAAGGATCGCCAGGGAGGTAGCATCCGTCCCCATCTGAAACCACTCCCAATCTGAGATTTCTTCTCCATCTCAGTGATTTCCAGTCCCTTCCTCGACAACGCCGCGATCGAAACCTTCCGATGTGACAAGAGAAGGAGAGTGATTCCCTGTCAACTGCGGCACAACTCGGACAATCCCTTTTGCATGTGCTGCTGATGGGAAGCCAGGAAGAGGATTTCTTTTTGATCCGGGAAATACTCGACCGGAACCGCAGCGCTTTGCCGGCGGAACTTGATCATGCGAACTCGCTCGAAGAGGCGAAGACGATGTTGCAGCAGGGGAACTATGGACTGCTGTTATTTCAACACGAGACTCAAGACGCCGAAGCCACCAAGCTGCTCTCCGAATTCCTGAACGCGAGGGGCTCGGTTCCCTTCATCATGCTCACCGAGCACGCTGACGAGAAAGCCGTGGCCGAAATCATTCAGGCCGGCGCTTATGACTGCATGGAGAGATCGCAGCTCAACGGAGCCAACCTGGTGCGCACGATCCGTTGTGCGCTCAATCTGCACTCCACGCAGCAGCACCGTCAGTTGGCCGAAGACTCCCTGCGCAAGCTTTCCTGCGCGGTGGAGCAATCGGCCGACATCATCTTCATCACCAATAGCGAGGGCATCATCGAATATGTCAACCCGGCCTTTGAAGCGTTGTCTGGCTATTCGCGGCAGGAGATCACAGGCCAAAGGCCGGACATTCTGAAGTCGGGGCAGCAAGCCCCCGCACTCTACCGTGAGCTTTGGGAGACCATTCGTTCCGGCGACGTATTCCGAAGCATCCTGGTAAATCGCAAGAAGAATGGCGGCGTGTATTACGTGGATGAGAGTATCAGTCCCATTCGAGATGCGGCCGGTCGAATCACGCACTTCGTCTCCAACGGCCGCGATCTCACCGAACGCCTGCATCTGGAAGCCCAACTGCTTCAGTCGCAAAAAATGGACGCTATCGGCCGGCTCGCCGGAGGCGTCGCCCACGACTTCAACAACCTGCTCACCATTATCACCAGCTATTCCGAACTTGCGCTCGATTCGGTGGCGCCGGCAAGTCCCACTCACGCGCGTCTTCATGAGATCATTTCCGCCGCGCATCGTGCGGCCGAACTGACCCGTCAGTTGCTCGCTTTCAGCCGTCAACAGCCACAAGCCCTTCGCGTCGCCGATCTCAACCCGGTGGTCGCAGCCATCGTCAAGACGCTCCACCGCCTTATCGGAGAAGATATTGAACTAACCTTCGTCGAGGGTCTGGAGCTGGGCAAAATTCGTCTGGATCCCGTGCAGATCGAGCAAATTCTTATGAACCTCGCGGTCAACTCCCGCGACGCCATGCCTCAAGGCGGAACGCTAACCGTGCAAACCTCCGATGTGCAACTCGACGAAGAATACGTCGATCGCAAGAAAGCCATGATTCCCATAGGTCGCTATGCTGTTCTCAGTGTCACCGACACCGGCACCGGCATCCCTGAGGATCACTTGGCCCACGTTTTTGAACCGTTTTACACCACCAAACCCTCCGGCAAGGGCACCGGTCTCGGCTTGGCCACGGTATACGGCATCGTCAAACAGAATCACGGATTCGTATGGGTCTACAGCGAACCGGGAATGGGCACCACCTTCAAAATCTATCTGCCATGCGTGCCGAATCAGCCCGTCATCCCGGAGGTTCCAGAGACCGCGATCGTGCCCGTCGTCCGAGGAACAGAGACGGTGCTGCTGGTAGAGGACGAAGAGCCTCTGCGCCGGGCCGCCTCCGAGTTCCTCAGCCTCCGCGGATACACGGTTCTGGAAGCGAGAGATGGACTGGACGCTTTAGCCGTCACCAAGAATCATGGATCGACGATCCATTTGGCAATCACAGATGTGGTGATGCCTCACATGAGTGGAGGTCAACTCGCCATGGAATTGAATTCTCGACGTCCGGAGACGCGATTGCTCTTCGTCTCCGGCTACCCCGGCCAGACGATCTTGAACCATAACGTGGTAGATGTTGAAAACAACTTTCTGCAGAAACCGTTCACCTTGGCACAATTGGCGAAAAAGGTCCGCACGATTCTCGACCACGATCGCAATCCGGTTACGGCACAAGTAACCGATGTTGGGCCGAGACCGTGCAGCGCTACGGTGGGATTCGATTGAGCTTGCCATTTCTTAATTGAAAACGGTCTCCGCGCCAGGTCACGGTATGGCCGCCAAAACATGCCATCCAAACCGCTACCGCAACCAAATCCCGCAACGGAATTAGCCACAGGTACTTCGCACCCTGGCGGTCATTCAGAACTCCTCGGCCAACAACCAGGGCGACGGCAAAACGCAGAAACAGAGTGGCAGCCAGCGCGCCCCAGGCCCACACCGCACCTCCACTCGCCGCCACGGCGAGCGAAGCCCAGAATACTCCAAACGTGAAAACTAAACCCAAGTATCCGCCGGCCCGCGCGTTTCGGACTCCACGCGCCCAGCGAAGTTGATGGGCGAAAAATTCCCTCAGGGTATAAGCCGGGAGATATGTCTCAACTACAACTTCCGAGAGCTTCACACTAAGCCCCAGCTCAGCAATACGCTTCCCAAGTTCGTAATCGTCGGCAAGATAATCCACGAATGAGGCGAAGCCGCCGATCTCCTCCAAATCAGCACGCCGGAAAGCCAGCGTAGAACCCAGCCCAAAGTGAATGCCGTCTTCAAGTTGTCGCGCGGCCAGTACGCTTGGGCAAAAATCGGTGCTGATGCCTAATGCCTCCAGACGCGATCCCAGCGGCGCGCCAGCCACTCCGCGGTAAAGGCAAGTGACCATTCCAACTCGCGCATCCGCTAACGGTTCGGTTACACGGCGCAAGTAGTCGGCTTCCACTCGAATATCGCTGTCATTCACTATCAGCAGGTCGTAACGCGCCTCCGGCAACATCTGAGCGAGGTTGCTGACTTTCACGTTCGAGCCGAGGATCTTCTCGCTCACCACCAAATGAATTCTTCGGTTCGGAAATTCTCGCTGCAGAGCCTTCACGTTTGCGATCGCAGGATCGTGAGGGTCGCTGATTCCGAAGATGATTTCGTATTCCGGATAGTCTTGCAGACAGTGACTGCGAAAGCTGTCGTACATTTCAGGATCGGTCCCTTTGAGAGGCTTGAGAATGGAAATAGGCGGCGCGGTGTGTGCAGGACGGACCTGCCCTGAGATGGAGTCGCCGGGGCCCTCAGCCGCCTTCCGCTCGTGCAGAAACCTTGCCGCACTCCAAAGGCAGAGCAAATAGTAAAGCGAACTGGAAAAGATGCCGAGGGCCGCTACAATCTCAACTGAGGTGAGAATCGAATGCATCATGCGCGAGCGCGGGCACGACTATTCGTAACGCAGGGCCTCAATCGGATCCAGGTTCGCCGCCTTCCACGCGGGGTAGATCCCGAAGACAAGCCCAACTCCTGCGGCCGTAGTGAAACCGAAGATCACCCAGAACATCGACATGCGGGCGGGCAGCGAGGGCCAGAGCTCAGGAATTATCCCGACGATCAGCGCGCCCAGCAGAATCCCAATCACCCCGCCAACTGCAGTGAGAATGATCGCTTCCAAAGTGAATTGCAAGAGGATATCGCGCTTGCGGGCGCCGATGGCTTTGCGGACGCCAATCTCGCGTGTCCTCTCGGTGACGCTTACCAGCATAATATTCATCACGCCTACGCCGCCGACAATCAAGCCCACGCTTGAAATCGCAAAAACTCCGATAAACAACATGCCGGTGAGCTGATTCCAAACGTCCGAGATGGAATCCGAGGTGAACACGGCGAAATTGTCCGGCTTATCCGTAGAAACCCTTCGCCGCCGCCGTAGCAGTTGGCGGATTTCGTCGATGGCTTTCGGCACGTCGTCATGGGACGTAGCCTTGATGCTGATCCAGTGCTGCTTCAACTCGGGGTGCAATTTTCTGAGCGTGCTTAAAGGAAAAATGGCTTTGTTGTCATCGGGATTCTTGCCGCCGCCGAACACCGACTTGACCTGTGCGGCAACTCCGATCACGGTGAAAAGCTGCCCCTCGATGTTGACTTCTTTGCCCAGCGGACTGTCATTACCGAACAATTCTTCAGTCGTGTCCGATCCCAGCAACACCACCGAGGAACGATGTTCTTCATCCACTTCTCCGAACCACCGGCCGGATGCGATCTGCAAATCGAACACTTCTTTGGCCGACGACTGATCACCCTCAAGAATCGTATTCTTCGCTTTCTTGTCGCCATATTTCACGGCAAACGTGCCCACTCCAAGCTCCGGCCGGAAATACCTTAGGCTAGCCGTGACCGCCTTCACGTGCGGCAATTCGCGAATGGCTAGCGCATCATCGTAGGTCAGTTCTTTGCGGGTCCGCATCTCCTCCGTAGGGCGCCCGAAGGTAAACGGCTCGATGTGAAAGGCAAAAATAACATTCGATCCGATGCTGGAAACCATGTCGCGGACATTGTCATCGAGGCCGCGCCCGATGGAGGAGACGCTGATCACCATCGCGACTCCAATCACAATTCCCAGCACAGTCAGCGACGAACGCATCTTATTGCCGCGAATGGTGTCCGTCGCCATCTGCACGATTTCGCCGAATTCGTCTTTGTGAATCATGAAGAATTGAGCCATCTGCCGATTGGGTGATTGAAAATGCAATTCGACCGGCACCGATTGAATCGCCACAGTGGGTTTTTCAATCGCAAAATCACCCGATCACACAATCGCCAGATTCTTCTAAGTTTCAAACCGCAACGCCACAATCGGATCTAGCTTCGCCGCCTTGCGCGCGGGATAAACTCCGAAGAACACGCCCACACTTGCCGATACAAGCAATCCAGCCGCCACCGCCCAGAGCTTGATCGCCGAGGGCATTCCGATCAGCAAAGTAACGGTCAGAGCGATCGCCACTCCCAACAGTACCCCCAGAGCTCCTCCCGGCAGCGCCAACGTAACCGACTCGATCAAGAAACTGCATCAAGACATCGTCACGCCTCGCCCCGAGAGCCTTGCGAATGCCGATCTCGCGCGTGCGCTCGGTCACCGACACCAGCATGATATTCATGATCACGATCCCGCCGACCACCAGCGAGATGCAGGCAATGCCGATAGTCGCCATGAAGAACGTCTGGCTGAAGCCGGTCCAAATTCCCAGCAGGCTGGCGTTGGTTTCAATGTCGAAACTGTCGTCGCCGCCGGGCAGATCATGCCGCTTGGCACGCAGCGCCGCACGCGCTTCACCGATCGCCTCGTTGAGCGAGACGCCACGCGCCGGCAGCCTTTCCTGCAATGCGGATGCTATTGTCGTGAGACCCATATTGCTTCAGGCAGGCGGTGATGGGAATCATCACAAAATTGTCCGCGCTCTGGCCCAGAGTTGTTCCCTTTTTCTTGGCCACGCCTATGACCTGGTAGGTCCAGCCATCGATGCGAATTTCCTTGCCCAGCGGATCCATACCCGGCATCAGATGTTCCACGATGTCGTTCCCGACGACCACAACCGCGGATCGATTGCTTACGTCTGTTTCGTTGAGCATGCGCCCGGCGCTGAGGTCAGTATCCAGGATCGTCGCATAAGTAGGCGTAATTCCACGCACCAGGGTGTCGCTGATGGATTGTTCGGCATACTTCACGTGCCCGCTTTCGTTGCGCGTCGAAGCTGCCACCAGTGTCGCAGTGCCGGCAGGCCTCGGCTACGACCTGGTAGTCCTCCATGGTAAGGTCTTTGCGTTTCTCCGCTTCTAAATAGTGGTCGACATTCGTGACGGCTGGAGAGACCTTGAAGATAAGGAAAACATCCGCACCCAGATTGAAGATTTTCTGCGCTACGTAATCGTTGATTCCGGAAACGAAAGTGACCACGGCGATGACCGCGGCAACTCCGATCACCACGCCAAGCAGAGTCAGCACCGACCGCAGCTTGTTCGCCCACAGCGACTGGAACGCGATTCGGATGGCTTCGGCAACATTCATGGAACGGCTTTTCAGGGTTGGGAGCTGCAGCGGACAACAAAGATTTCACTGCGGCCCGCTTGTCGATAAGTCTACCAGCAAGACGGGGCCGCACTCTTAAGAATCGAGACAAGAGAGAATCCGGAATTATGCTCGGTCAAGCACTCGCCTACGAGGCGTTCCCTCAGAAGGATTTTCGGCGGTCGAGGCCTGCGAGCCAACCCAACTTAGTCATCGGCAACCGAACCAGCCCTCGCATCCCTACTCTTCCTCTTCCTTCACCTCTCCCCGCGCCGCCTTAGCCTTCTCAATAATCTTTTCCTGCAGTTGCCCCGGCACCGTATCGTAATGATGCATCTCCATGTTGAAAGCACCGCGGCCTTGCGTCATAGAGGTCAGGTCCACGCCATAAGTCAGCATCTCCGCCATGGGCACTTCGGCCTTCACCACGGTGTTGCCGCCCTTGTTGTCCATGCCCTGGATGCGCCCGCGCCGGCTATTCAGATCGCCCATGATCGAGCCCGCAAACTCATCCGGCACGGTGATCTCTACATGCATCACCGGCTCCAGAATCGTGGGCTTCGCCTGCTCCATCGCTTTTTTGAAGGCGATGCGGCCCGCCATCTGGAACGACATGTCGTTCGAATCCACATCGTGATACGAACCGTCATAAAGAATCACGCGAAAATCCACCACCGGAAACCCCGCCAGATATCCGCGCGACGCCGCATCCTTGATTCCCTTTTCGATGGCGGGAATATAGTTCTTCGGAATCGCGCCGCCAAAAATGTCGTTGACGAATTCAAACTGTCCGCCCCGCGGCATGCGGCTCCATCTTGATCTTGCAATCGCCGTACTGCCCGTGCCCTCCCGTCTGCTTTTTATGCCGGCCCTGCACATCAGCTTTGCCGCGAATCGTCTCCCGGTAGGGAACCTTCGGCGCTTTCAAAACCACTTCCGTGTGATACCGCTTCTTCAGCTTCGAAACGGTGACTTCAATATGCTGCTGGCCAGTCCCCGCAATCAGAAACTCCTGGGTCTGCGGATCGCGAAAAAACCGCAGCATGGCATCCTCTTCCATCAGCTTATGAATCCCCGGCCCCAGCTTGTCTTCATCGGCGCGGCTCTTCGGCTCAATCGCAAACGTAATCGCCGGCTCCGGCAGCTTCACCCGCGGATACTGAATCGGTGCCGACTTATCTCCCAGCGTGTCGCCAGTGAGGGTATCCTTCAATTTCGCAACCGCTCCAATATCTCCCGCGTGCAACTCCGTCACCGGCACCGCCGTCTTCCCCTGCATAATTGAAATGTGCGACAGCTTCTCCACCGACCCGCGCGAGAAATTCTGCACCGTCGCCTCGTTCTTCAGCACGCCCGAGAAAACCTTGAAGTACGAAATCCTTCCCGCAAACGCGTCCGACACTGTCTTGAACACATACAGCGACACCGGTTCCGCATCCGTCTCATGCCGCTTCGGCGCATCTCCGTTTCCCGACGACGCCGGCTCGCCCTGCACCCACTCATGCTCCGAAGGCGCTGGCGTGTAGTCCACAATAAAATCCATCACCCGGTCCGCGCCCACATTCCCCAGCCCCGAACTGAAAATGACGGGAAAAAGTTTGTCCTCGCGAATCGCATTGTGCAGTGCAGGGATCAGATCTTCCTCCGGAATCGTCCCCTTCTCGAAGAACTCTTCCATCAGCTTGTCATCGCCCTCCGCCACCAGTTCCACCAGCTGCTCGTGCGCTTCCTGCACCTGCGCCCTCATGTTGGCCGGAATCTCCGTCTCCTTGCCCTTCCCATTCCCGCCCAGCTCATACGTGTAAGCCTTCATGCGCACCAGGTCGACCACGCCAGTCAGATTCTTCTCGCTTCCGATCGGCAGCTCAATCGGAATCACATTCCGCCCAAACGCATTGATCAATGACTCCAGCACGCGCTCCGCATTCGCCCGGTCGCGATCCATCCGGTTCACCACAATCAGCCGCGGCGTCTTGTACTCCTCGCAGTCGTTCCACACCCGCTGCGTCACCACTTCTACGCCAGCCACGCCATCCACCACCACGATCGCCGCATCCACCACCGGCAGCACCATCTTGGCCTCGTGGACAAACATGTTGAACCCAGGAGTATCGATCACATTGATCTTGGTCTTGCCCCACTCCACGTACGCCGCCGACGCCGCAATCGACATCTTCCGCGCGATCTCTTCCTCGTCGTAATCGGTCGTCGCCGACCCATCGTCCACCCGCCCCAGCCGCGGCGTTGCCCCCGCCGTGTAAAGCATGGCCGAGAGCAGCGTGGTCTTCCCCGCATGCCCATGCCCCACAATCGCTACATTACGAATGTTTTCTCCGGAATAAACTTTCACGAGTAGGCTCCTTCGCAGGCGTGAGAAAGAGAGAAGGCCCAGAATCAGAATCGAGAATCAGAATGACAGTATACAGGCCAGCCCAACATAACCCGCCAAAACCTAGGATGCTACCACGCGGCAAGCAGGCGCCTCAACCTCGCCTTCCGCACTATCGCGTAGTACCGTCAGCCGGTGTATCATCCTTTTCGCCATGCTAGGCAACCGCACCAACGAACAATGGATCGCGCAATACTCCTCCAGCCACCAGCATCCCGTAAACCGAGCCTGCCACACTCTCGGCATTCCAACCATTCTGCTCTCGATTCCAGTCTTTCTTAGCCAGCATCTTCTTCCATCGCCTGTGGCCCTACGCGCTAGCCCTATTTGTCCTGGGATGGATTTTCCAATTCATCGGCCACGCCTTCGAAGGCAAGCCACCGGAGTTCTTCCAGGACTGGCGCTTTCTTTTCGTAGGCGTCCGCTGGTGGTGGGCCAAAATCCACGGCAAAGCCTGAAGAATCTCTCATGTTCCCTCAACTTTCCCGCTTCACCGACCTCGCCATCCTGCTCCTCAGACTCATGGTCGGTCTGGTCTTCGTCACCAGCGGATACCACCACCTCAAAGACCCAGCCGCCCGCGCCAAGAGTATCGGCATGTCGAAATCCTTCACCATCTTCCTCGGTACCGCCGAAGTCGCCGGAGGCCTCGGTGTAGCCTTCGGCGTCCTTACCCAACTCGCCGCCTTCGGTCTGATCCTCATCATGGCCGGCGCCATCCAGAAAAAGATGTTCGTCTGGCACACCGGCTTCTGGGGCGAGAAAGGCTCAGGCTGGCACTACGATCTGATTATTGTTCTCATGAATCTGCTGATCGCCGTCACCAGCGGCGGAGCGTATGTGCTGCTGCGATAGAGTAACTGTAACTGTGGGGGCGCCCTCGCCCGCCTCGCGCTTGCACACTTCTGGCGTTCTGCTCTATTCTGGCCCTGCCTCAGAACAGTGACTCTCGCAGGAAGCATGCATCGACTGATCGCCAGATTCTTGTTGCTCCTAGCTCTCGCGGGCAATCTTGCCCCGCTAGCCCTGGCAACCGCCGCGACTCCGCCGCATGCCTGCTGTGTCCGGAAAGCCGCGCATCACTGCCACGATTCGCCGTGTCAGAATCCGAACAACTCGTCATCCGTTCCGCCGCTTGCTGCAACAACAATTGCTGCCGCGCCGTCACCACCGCCCGATGGGCCCACACGCAGCCACTGGCCAACCGATTTTGTGCGCTCAAGATTGAGGATCACTTAAGCCCGCGCGATCTGATCCTCCCGAATACAAGTAATTCCCGCGCCCAATCCACTCGCGCCCCTCCCCATTTCTCCATCAGCTAAACCAAATCTCACCAGCAAACACGAACCATGTGGAGACGGGCGACTCGCCCGTCGGCCCTCAGTTGCTCTTCTGCCGACCTCCCAGCGAAACGGAGGGAAGCCAAAGGGTCGGCTTTAAGGATTCTGATTGCAGCCCCTAGGTTCTGACTGCCGAAAGATTCTGCTCTTGGGTGGCGCAGCGCCCGAGCGATGCGATAAGCGCCCCACCAAAAGCGGGCTTTAGCCCTGAGGGAAGCTTACAAAATGTGCGCGATACCGTGGAAGAGCGGCGCTTCAGCGCCGCCTAAGGCCGCCAAACGAGAAACTGGGCTCTAGCCCCTGAGGTACGTGAGTGGCAAAGATTGGAGATCCAATGCCCTGCACTCGCCTAATTCGATTCATGCCGCTGCTGATGCTATCCCTCGCCGCCTTCGCCTCCATCTTCGGATCGCTGCGCGGCATCGTCCACGATCCCCAGCATCGCCCCGTAGAAAATGCCATGGTCATGCTCCGCTCGAAGACCTCCGACTGGACCGCATCAGCCAACACCGACGCCAGCGGCCAGTTCACTTTCAACGCCGTCGCTCTCGGCGAATACACCGTAACGGTAGTCGCCCCCAACTTCAATCAGGCCGCAAAGAGTGTTCTCGTGACCTCCGGATCGCAGCCCGTCCTGCATTTCGCTCTAAGCGTCGCCACCAACAAAGAGACCGTCAACGTCTCCGGAACTCCCGAAGCCGCTCCCACTGACTCCGCCACGCCCACCACTCTGGTCAGCCGTCTCGATGTCGAACACACCCCCGGCGCCGACCGCACCAACAGCCTCGCCATGATCACCGACTACGTTCCCGGCGCCTATTTCACTCACGACCAGCTCCACATTCGCGGCGGCCACCAAACCAGTTGGCTCATCGACGGCGTTCCCGTTCCCAACACCAACATCGCCTCCAACCTCGGCCCGCAATTCGATCCCAAGGACATCGACTATCTCGAAGTCGATCGCGGCAGCTACGGCGCGGAGTTCGGCGACCGCACCTACGGCGTCTTCAACGTAGTCCCGCGCACCGGCTTCGAGCGCAACCGCCAGGCCGAACTCGTCCTCAGCGCCGGAAATTTCTATCAAACCAACGACGCCCTCAGCCTCGGCAGCCACACCGAACGCTTCGCCTATTACGCCAGCGTCAACGCCAACCGCAGCAATCTCGGCATCGAAACGCCCGTCCCGCAAGTAGTTCATGACGCCGAAAACGGCTACGGCGGCTTCGGATCTCTCATTTTCAACCTCGATCCTTCGAACCAACTACGGCTCGTAACTTCCCTGCGCAAGGATTACTACCAAATCCCTTATGATCCTTACCCCAACGACATCGAGAACAATCTGGTAAATGGCCAATTGACTGGACAGTACCCCAGCCTCGATCTTCGCGACGGCGACCACGAATCCGACGCCATCGTGAACTTCTCCTGGGTACACACCTTCAATTCAAAACTTCTGCTGACCATCTCGCCGTTCTTTCATCGCAACACAGCCGACTACGCCAGCTCCCCCGACGACTCTCCTGTCGTCACAACACAGAATCGCACCTCAACCTACGGCGGCGGCCAGGCAAGTTTCGCCGCAAACATGGCGAAGAATAATCTGCAGCTGGGCCTCTACAGCTTCTACCAGCAGGACAATGAGCTGTTCGGCGCAATCTTCAATCCTCCCACGCAAAGTCCCGGCGTGAATCCTCCCGACCGCGAGCATCCCACCGGCAGCCTGGAAGCATTCTTCATCGACGACAAATTCAAACCCTTGCCCTGGCTGACGCTAACCGCCGGCATGCGCCCCACCCATTTCTCCGGCGGAGTCTCCGAGAACGCAATCAGCCCACGCTTCGGCATCGCCCTCAACGTGCCGCATCTCAACTGGACCTTCCGCGCTTTCTACGGCCACTACTACCAGGCTCCGCCGCTCGTCACCGCCTCCGGTCCGCTCATCCAATTTGCCAACGCCAGCAATCTGACTTTTGCCGCTCTCAACGGCGAGCGCGACGAAGAACAGCCAGTTCGGCGTCAACATCCCCTTCCATGGCTGGGTTCTCGACGCCGACACTTTCCGCACCAACGTCGCGAATTTCTTCGATCACAACAACATCGGCGAGTCTAATCTCTTTTTCCCGATTACCATTCAGAACGCTCTCATCCGCGGATGGGAGCTCACGCTTCGCTCACCGCGCATCGCGCACCGCGGCCAGCTCCATCTCGCATATTCCAACCAGGTCGCCTGGGCCGGCGGATTTATCAACGGCGGGCTCACGAGTTTTTCATACCTGCCCTGGGGACCCCTCGATCACGATCAGCGCAACACTCTCAACCTCGGCGGCGACGTAGCACTCCCCTGGCGCACTCACATCTCCACGAACATTTACTACGGTTCCGGCTTCAGCAACGCCTTCCCCGGCCAGCCCTATCCCGGCGCATATCTGCCGCAACACACAACCTTCGACCTTTCTCTCAGCAAAGATTTCGGCGAGCGCTTCTCCGCCTCATTAAACGCAATCAACGCAGCCAACCGCCGCGTGGAACTCGACAACAGCGTAACCTTCGGCGGCTTCCACTGGAACAATCCACGCGAAATTTACGTCGAACTTCGCTACCGCTTCCACTACTGAGAAGCATCGCAGGAGATAATATGATTCGTATGTAAGTTTCGTATCAGGGTATGCCTTCAGGCATACCGCAACTCTCGCACCACAATCGCGCCTTTAGGCGCAGCGCTTCGAAAACGCAATATGCCCAATAAACTCAACCAATCGTCGTCCCGTCTTGCACCGTTCTTCCTCTGCGCCCTGCTCGCATTCTCCGTCGCCTGCAACCGCCAGAAAACCGAGCTCAGCCCAACCCACACTCAAGCCCAGCGTTACGCCCTCAAAGGAAAAGTCATCTCCATCGACAAGCAGGCCGGAACCGCCAACATCGACAACCAGCCCATCCCCGGCTTCATGGACGCAATGGTCATGTCCTATCCCTTCAAACCCGCCACCACCCTCGATCAACTTCAGCCCGGCGATTCCATCACCGCCGATGTAGTCGTCGCCGAGCCCGGAAAATACTGGCTGGAAAACGTCAAAGTCACTGCCCACTCGAAGTCCCCCGCCGACAAACCCACCGCGAACGTCCACATTCCCGATCACGGCGAAGACGTTCCAGACTTCCATCTCGTCAACCAGAACGGCAAGCACATTTCGCTGCATAAATACCGCGGCCAAACTCTCGTCCTCACCTTCATCTACACGCGCTGCCCATTCCCCGACTACTGCCCCCGCGTAAGCCATGAGTTCTCTGCGCTCGACCGCCAACTCCGCGCCGATCCCGCACGTTACGGCAAGACTCATCTCCTCAGCATCAGCTTCGATTCCGCTCGCGACACTCCCAAAGAGCTCCGCGCCTATGGCTTTTCCTACGCCGCCACCAAAGATCCCGCGCTCTTCGCCCGCTGGGAATTCGCCGCCGTTCCCGCAGCCGAGTTGCCTCAAGTCGCCAACTATTTCGCGCTGACCTACAAACAAGACAGCGGACTGCTCACCCATTCGCTAAGCACCGCCGTCATCTCACCCGACGGAAAGATTTTCAAGTGGTACCAGGGCGCCGACTGGCAAGCCTCCGACCTGCTGCAAGACATCGCCGCCGCCCATTCCGCCAGCTGACCGTGTGAACAATCGGCGTGTAAACAAGCGGTGCGTAAAGAAGCGACGTGTCGAGGAAGGATAGCTACCAGCCGCGAAGCGGCGACAGAATGCAGCCCACAGCCTGCCCTGAGCTTGTCGAAGGGACGTAAGTCGTGGGTTAGTTAAGCCGGAGAGCAACCAGCCCCGAAGGGGCGAAAGAGCCGTTCCCAATCACGCGGTTTGCCCTGGGTCCGCGCTCAACGCTAGCCCATCATTCATGCTAGAAAGAAGAAGGATCTGTCCATGAAATACGTTCTAGTTCTACTAGCCACGCTAGGCATCGCAGTCTCCGCCCTAGCCCTCCGTGAGCATTACCGCACCGAAGGCGACTCCCCCTGCAGCATCAACGAACGCTGGGACTGCGGCATCGTCAACCACAGCCCCTACGCCACGCTAGCCGGCATTCCAGTAGCCATCCTAGGCATCGCCGGATATCTCCTAATGGCCGCCCTAGCCTGGCGTCGCGCCTACCGCTTCGTGCTCGCAGCAGCCCTGGCCGGACTAGCCTACTCCCTCTACCTGGCCCACATCGAAGCCCACGTCCTAGGAGTCTGGTGCATCTACTGCGTAATCTCCCTAGGGATTATTTCGCTAATCACCTTGCTCGCACTGATAGCCACAATCGCCCGAATTGACCGCCGCCAAACCGCCTCCCACTCCTGACCTATCGGCCCCGCCCATATCTAGCCAGCCCGCGCCGGCTCTTCGTCAGCAGCCACCACGCCTCCCTGTAGCATTCGTAACGGAAGGTGTTTTTCCTCATCGGCAGGTCTATCGGGCATAGCATCAACCCTTGGATGCGTTCCTTCCCCAACAATTCCGACGCCGGGATCAGATACCAAACATTCACCGGGATCACGTACGCCGCAAACAGATCGATCTCCTCCAGCGTGTAATCCTTCTGCAAGCCAAAATGGCGCTTGAATTGGCACCAGTAGCCTTTGCCCAGCCGGCACACGCTCGACTTCACCTGCACCCGGAGAAAGTTCGGCGGATATTCCACTCCCACATCGAACCCCGCCGTATCACCCCACGGCTTGCACACCGTAAAACATCTCCCCGCAGCCGCCGCCATAAACTGCAACTCCGCCCACTCGCCCCGCTGCTTCAAATTCGCAAACCGCTCCCACCCCTCCATCTCCATCCTCCTCACCCTCCCACGTCTTGAACAAGCGCGATTGATTTGAAAGGGCGCAGCTTCAGCCGCGCCGCCCACTTCCTTTGTCATGCTGAGCGGAGGAATGACATCGCGAAGCGATTTCATTCCGGAGTCGAAGCATCCCTATCAGTCCCAGCGGCCAGACCCAGCGAACTCCGCTCTCCCACTTTGTTGTCATGCTGAGCGGAGGAATGACATCGCGAAGCGATTTCATTCCGGAGTCGAAGCATCCCTACCGCCCCACGAGATCCTGGGGCAAGAATGTCGATAAAACCAGACTTGGCCGCCTGCCCGCGCTCAGCCAACATCCCGAAACACAAAAAGGCGCGACCCATAGGCCGCGCCTTCGTTTCTTCAAAGTTTTACTCTATAATTCCATTATATCATATTGCAGAGGGCAACTGGGACATTTTCCCAACTTTATTTTCCCTTTCTTTCCATCACCTTAACCCCATTCGCGTAACTTCTACCTATTGACAAGATTTCGTCAGACCCAGAGTTTCCATCCATAACCGTGATTTGGGACGGCGAAGCGGCTTCCAGCGCCGCTAATGATTTTAGCCGCGAAGCGGCGGTAGAATGCAGCCCACGGCGCAAGCCGTGGGTAAGAAGTGGGGAAAGGAACCAGCCCCGAAGGGGCGAAAGATGGGGAGAGCACGACTACAGCCGTGCCGTAAGTCCAGCAATCAATTTCGGCTTTGGCCACTGAGGTACGCTCTCAACAACAGCTAGTTTTGAGCTATCCGAACTCGCCTTTCACACCCATCTGCACGGCAGGCTAAACCCGTCCCTCATCCGCCGGGTCTCCCTCCGAGATGTCGACAACATTTGCCAGTCTCCGGACCGCCGGCTGTTTCGCCTTCCGCGCCCTCCATAAGTCGTACTGCGACTGCATGTTCATCCACAATTCCGGGGTGGTACCTAAGGCGGCAGCCAGGCGAATTGCCATGGACGCCGAAATCCCGGCCTTGCCGTTAAGCACTCGCGAAAGGGTAACGCGCGTGATCCGCAAATGCGCGGCCGCCTTGGTCACGGGAACATCTCCAAGGTATTCGCGAAGAACCAAACCCGGATGCGGCGGATTATGCATTGCCTTCGCTCCTGTTTTGGTGGTGAGACCGCGACCCAAAAATGACCACCTGGGGCTAGTGATAGTCCTGATAGTCCACGAGGATTGCGTCCTCGCCCTCAAACTTGAACGTCAGGCGCCAGTTTCCACTGACGCTGATTGCGCAGTGATCTTTGACCTGGCCGGCGAGGCGACGAAGCCTCCACCCCGGAGCATTCATATCTTCCGGCCGCTTGGCATTGTCAAGCGCGAACAGAACACGCCCAAACAGATCGGAGAAGCAATCCGCTGCGAGCCGCGGACGACCGCTATCGCCGCCTGAAGACTTCGCTCTGTATTCTTCACGCCCACGAGGGACATCCCAAGTGGACCTATGCTAACTGTGGCTGCCCTAGTGATGGCGGTATATCAACCTGCTTGAGCTTTTCCTTTTTTATGAGCGGCCGGGCGACGAGACGAATTGACATCTGCACGGCAGGCTCTGGGGAGTTGGCGAGAATTACATCAAGCAGCTTACTGATGTCAACCGGAGCCGAAAGGTCGATGTGGTTTTCCTTACAGAAGTGCCTTGCGCCCTTAACGGTGAAACCTACATACCTTTTTTCTTCAGACTCGGCATAGTTGTCCTCTAGCAAAGTCATGTTCTTGTTGATGCGAGTCTCCAGGACGCTGCAATCGCGTGCAATTACGCGAATGCAGTCTAATCGCTCGTCGAAGAAAGCGCACGGTCTGAACTTGGTGGACTTGCCATGGAATGCGCTTCTCACTTGGTCCCCAATTTGTTCTGCCGTTTTCATATATCTCTGCTCCAAAGCTTTTGCCCGTAGCGTTCCTCCCACTTAATAGGAGCATGTGGTAAAGCTGGGTCTTCACTTATCCAGCTCCAATGCTCAACCGTTCCCACGACCACGCCGCGCCATCGAAATCTTTACCCTATGTATCCAGAATAGCAAATTGGATGGGGTAAACCCGCCACAAATCCCAACTTTGTATTCGCCTTCTTCCCTTCACATTAGCCCGAATCTCGCGATTTTCGCCTGTTGACAGGATTTCGCGTCGTAGCGGCACCTCTCATCACGCAGATGCGGCCTTGATCGTCACCCCATCGGAACCCGGTTCGATTCGCAATGTGACCCCTCCAGCTTTGTCGAAAACGAGGTCCAACTGCTGGGGAACGGGCATCGGGCCCCGTGTCACACCATTACGATTAAACGTGACGTGGAGATCCTCTACGACAAACTGCTCGGCCTTTAGGACGGCTGCGATGCAGGCGAGTGTCTCGAACGGCGGCGGGGTTTCTCCTCTTTCGTACAGGCCAATCGTTTGGCGGGAGACGCGTTCTCCACCAGCGCCGTTGGCCCCAGCTAGTCCAGCCTCCCGGCGCGCCTCGGCAACTTTCTCACCAAGTTCGGCCTGTGTCAGGCGGGCCTTTCGGCGCGCCTTTGCTATTTCTTCGCCTAATTGTCGCATCCATGCCATGACAACCTTCGTTGTCTTTTGGACGAAGGTCTTGAGATTGTCATTGACTTATAGCCATAATGTCAATCATAATTGTCATTACTAAAGGCTGATGACAACTTTCATTGTCATCAAAATTGGGCTATACTGAACCTGCGGTCGGGAGTATGGTTCGGCCGCAAAGCCCGAGGAGACGAACAGGGACCGGATTGGGAGGGCGCAAGGGCGAGTTCACTTTTTGGTGGAGCAGGCTATTGACTTCCCTGATTCCTGCATCTATAACCAAGTCCCGCAGTCCGACAGCCCGCCGGAGGCATCCATGACCGACACCAGAATGAGAGAATGGACGAGACTAGTAGGAGAAACCGGGGATTTAGCGGACATCGTCGTCGCGGTGCTCAGCCTTGCCAGCGCGGAGCACAATTTGCCCAGAGTGGATCTGGATCAGTTCTACGGAGCATTCACTGACCTCAGGGCTAAATTTCCGAACGTGATCCCAGAACTGGACGCAACGGTCTTGAACGGCTACGTGTACTCGCGCGCGCTATCCGACGCGCTAGAGAACGCTCTTCGTCTCGGCGTTCAAATAGCAAACCCACGCTTTCAGTACCTGGAGATCTCGGAGGACAGGGCAAGAACGAACCTTCAAAGGGTTGGCGCAAGAACCGGGCCTGAGTTCCTGACCGCGCTAGGACCAGTTGCCGAGAGTTTTGCGCATTCAGTCCAAGCGCAGCGTCCCTGATGTCGGAAGACGTCCGAGCACCCGGCGTCCTTCCGGTTGGCGCGGTCGTTGAGCGCAAGCCGCTCGACGAGCTACGGAAACGGATTTCTGGGCTGGCAGCGGAACGGCTCGGGCACTACACCCTCAGGAATTACCGCTCTAAGCAAGGTCGTGCGCGATGTTGTGTGGGGCATGATCGACCTTATGCCTCACGAGCTGGCGTTCATCGATTCCCCGATGTTCCAGCGGCTGCGCGGAATCTACCAAACATCTCTTGCACTGCTCACCTACCCATCCGCAGTGCACTCACGATTCGAGCATTCCCTAGGCGCACTTGCAGTCACCGAACGTGTTCTGCGGGCATTGGAAAAACGCACGACTGCCGCTCTTACCCAAACGGACATCCTCGAGGCGCGTATTGCAGCATTGCTGCACGATTGTACCCACGGGCCCCTGTCCCACACTTCAGAGGCCTTTTATGGGGCTGATCCGATCTTTAAGGAAATTAAAGCCACCTTTCCGAAGACGTTTAGAAATGCGAGTGCATCGGAAATACTTACATATTGTTTTCTTACCTCCGACTACTTTGGTGGAATCTGGGACGAAGTCGTGCATCGGTACGAGAAGCATGATCGTTCAGGCAAGTTCTTGGCAGCCTGCGACCGGTGGCGTGTCGCGAGTATGATCATCGGTACTGATTTTAACGACGAACATCCTGAGTCCTCGCCGGGTTCGAAACGACGGTTCCTACGTCAGCTCATTAACGGGCCCATCGACGTGGACAAGCTCGATTACATCGCCCGGGATGGTTATTTCACCGGCCTAAGCCTCGGTGTTGATATTGAGCGGCTGCTATGGGTTCTGGACACCGTTGAACTCAAAGAGGAGGGAGCCCCAGAGCAGCCTCGTGTGCTGTGCGTCTCAGCCTCTGGGGCGATCGTACTAGAGCAGGTGCTATTCTCGAAAATGCAGCTGTATTCCTCCCTCTATCACCACCACAAAGTACGAGTCGCCCACCAGGCGCTGCTGCGGCTGCTCACTGCGCTCAAAAATGCCGGCACGCTGATTAAGGGGCTGCCTTTGGAAGACGCCGCCTCATTTGTATTCCTCGAAGACAATGACATATTGCACGGCTGTTATTCACCGGGAACTGCGCCCGACGGGGTTGATTTGGCACGCGCACGAAACCTTGCGAGGGACATATCAGAGCGGCATTTACCGATGCGGGCGCTGGTTCTCACCTATCCCGCATGGGGAGAAGACCCGCGAAAAAAGGATATTGAAGGCAACAGCGAGGCGTGGGCCAACGTTATGAAGGCAACCGACCAGCCCGGCAAACTCGCTCAGGAAATCGCGGAGGAAGCGAATGTTGGCACCGAAGACGTCTGGATCGACATTCCAAACCCAGTGAATCTTCAGGGAACCGGTCGGGAGGGGCTTGTGAAGTTTGACGACAAGACTGCGGTACCGATCCAGCAGATGTTCCCAATAGGTGGGTGGCTATCCGCCTATCAGGCATATCGTATGATCTCCGATATTTTCGCCACTAAGAATCGACAGAAAGTCGGCGGGGCTGCACGCAAAATTCTCTCGGAGAAATACAGCGTCGTCCTGAATGACCTTGCCCTAAAGCTGGCGCGCATGGAAGAGTCGCCCGGGATGCCGGCTTGAATCCGTAGAACATCAAATATCCAGATTCTTCACATCCAGCGCATTCTCTTCAATAAACTTCCGCCGCGCCTCCACGTCCTCACCCATCAGCGTGGTGAAGATGGTCTCGCACTCGGCAATGTCTTCCAGCTTCACCGAAAGCAAAGTCCGCCGCTCCGGATCCATGGTCGTCTCCCACAACTGCGGAGCCGTCATCTCACCCAGACCTTTATAGCGCTGCACGTCATAGCCGCGGCTGCCTTCCTTCTTCACATAGTCAAACAGTTCGCGCGCCGTAGCCTTCTCCACCGGCTCGATCACAGCCTTTGCTTGGGCGCAGCTTTCACGCCCTTCTTGTCGGACTTCTCCTCCGACTCGCCGCGCTTCGTCCTCAGCTTCATCTTCCTCTGCCTCGTCATGCTAGCCGCGCCCGCCTTGGTCACAGCCTCCACCACAAACGGCGGCTCCAGATAAGGCTCAATCTGCTTGAACTTCGAAATCAACTGCCGGCACTCCGCGCTCGACGCCAGCTCCCAGTTGATCACGTGCTCCGATCCCTGCGAGTTCACGATCTTCACTTCCCACAAGTTGTGCTCTTCGTCGAAGACCGATTCCACACTCTTGAACTTCCGGTCTTTCTGCAGCTTCTTCAATTCCCTTTCCAGCTTCTCGATCTTCTTCGGCGGAGTCTTCTTGTCACCCTCAAAATCCGCATGCTTCGAAAAATCCAGCCTGGGCAGCAGTTCGGTGACGCTCTCATCGCGCAGCCGCTTGTTCACCTTGTCGAAGAAGTTCAGATACTCCTTCAGCACGGTCATAAAGCGCGTCAGGTTAGCGCCCTCCAGCTTGGCCGCGCCCTCGCCATAACGCACGATCAGCCCATCCGCCGCGCGTTTCAGCATCACTTTGTCAAAGGCATCGTCGTCCTTGATGTACTGCATCGACTTGCCCTTCTTGATCGAATACAGCGGCGGCTGCGCGATGAAACACGTTGCCGCGCTTGATCAGCTCCTGCATGTGCCGGAAGAAGAACGTCAGCAGCAGTGTGCGGATGTGCGAACCGTCCACGTCGGCGTCGGTCATCAGAATGATTTTTCCGTACCGCACCTTCGTGGGATCGAAATCATCTTTGGCAATGCCGGTGCCGAGCGCGGTAATCATGGCGCGAATCTCTTCGTGCGCCAGCATCTTGTCGTAGCGCGCTTTTTCGACGTTGAGAATCTTTCCCTTGAGCGGCAGAATCGCCTGGAAGCGCCGGTCGCGCCCCTGCTTCGCCGTCCCGCCTGCCGACTCGCCCTCAACCAGAAACAATTCGCAACGGTTCGGATCGCGCTCCGAACAATCCGCCAGCTTGCCCGGCAGACCTCCGGAATCAAGCGCGCCCTTGCGCCGCGTGAGATCGCGCGCCTTGCGCGCCGCCTCGCGCGCCCGCGCCGCGTCCACAGCCTTGTTGATAATCTTCCGCGCAACGGTCGCGTTCTGCTCGAAGAACGCCCCCAGCCGCTCGTTGATAAATGCTTGTACAACCCCGGCAATGTCGGAATTCAGCTTGCCTTTGGTCTGCCCTTCGAATTGCGGCTGCGAGAGCTTTACGCTGATTACCGCTACAAGGCCTTCGCGCACATCGTCGCCGGTCAGGTTTTCTTTTACGTCCTTGAACAGCCCCATCTGCTGCCCGGCATAATTGATGGTGCGGGTCAGCGCCATGCGGAAGCCGGAGAGGTGCGTGCCGCCGTCGACGGTGTTGATGTTGTTAGCGAAGCTGAACACCGACTCCGAATATCCGTCGTTGTACTGCAGGCCAATCTCCATGGCCACGCCGCTGCGTTCCGCTTCCATGTAGATGGGCTTGTCGTGCAGCACCTGCTTGCCGCGGTTCAGGTGCTTGATGAACTCCGCGATGCCGCCGTTGTATTTGAAGTCAGTATGCTTGGCCTCGCCGCTCTTAGCGTCGGTCGAGCGCTCATCGGTCAGAGTGATGAGCAGTCCTTTGTTCAGGAAAGCGAGCTCGCGCAGCCGCTGCGCCAGCGTGTCGTAGTTATATTCGGTCGCGGTGAAGATACTGCGGTCGGGCAGGAAGTGGACTTTGGTGCCGCGCCGCTTGGCCGCACCGGCCTTTTTCATCTTGCTGGTAGGTTCGCCCTTCGAGTAGGTCTGTTCCCAGGTCGCGCCGTCGCGCCAGATCTCGAGATCGAGTTCTTCGCTCAGCGCGTTCACGCAAGAAACGCCCACGCCGTGCAATCCGCCGGAAACCTTGTACGTGGACGAATCGAACTTTCCTCCGGCATGCAGTGTGGTCATCACCACTTGCGCCGCGGAAACTTTTTCCCCGTCAATGTCCATGTCATCGACAGGAATCCCGCGCCCATCGTCGATGACGGTGATCGAGTTGTCGATGTGGATGGTTACTTCGATCTTGGTAGCGAAACCGGCGAGCGCTTCGTCGACCGAATTGTCGACGACTTCATAGACAAGGTGGTGCAGGCCGAGATCGCCGGTTGAGCCGATGTACATCGCGGGACGCTTGCGCACCGCTTCCATGCCGCCGAGGACCTTGATGGAATCGGCAGTGTAGTCGTTGTTGCCTCCACCGTTATTTCCGGTGATGGGTGTCACGGTTCCGTTTTTTGTTTTGGTTTCGACGATGGGAGTATTGATCTCTTTGGTGGCCATTCCGCTCCGCGGGAGAATGCCCCGACTTTCTCTCAGAAGTGAGCCCGGATTAGCCCGGGAAATTGCCCCAGGCTGACCGCCCCAACGCAGGTTTGCAGCCTACCTGAGAACTCACTTCAAGTTATTGAAATGCCTTATACTTAGGTTCGTTTGGTGGCTGTTAAAATTATACCATGAAAGGGCGGTTTTTTTGACCCTTCGTGCGGCACGAATCGGCGCAGTAAACGCCCCATTTTGAATAGGATTTCCGGTTCTCGATTGGAGGCAGTTTCAACTAGCAAAATCAAAGTCCGGCGGTGTGCCATCGGGGGTGGTTCTGGATGCGGAGGACGGGATGAAAGTCCCGGGCGCGGTGAACCTGCATAATGCAGTTACGGTGTCGCAACAGCGCCTGGGCAAACGTGTGGCCCAGCTTAGTTCCGCACGGATGAATGAGGTGTGTGGTGCTCTGCGCTTCTCATTGGGGTGTGATTCGAAGGGTTGCGATTCGAACCAATAGTTGGGAAACGCTCCCGACCCCGAATCTCCCAAGCCGCCTTTTTAGAACTGGTCGTCGGTTTCGGGAGCAGCGTTGGGAGCGCTCCGCAGAAATTTCATCAACTCCGCCCCAGCGACCCATGACGGCTTCGGTTCGAACCGCCGATTCCCCGTCGAACCCAGGATCGCGACCAAGCGATAGCCATCACTCGTAGAGTTATCGAACAGAATGGAGTCGTCAGCCCGCTTTATCGCGATGGGAAGATTTTCAAGGCTGCGCTGGTAGCGCCGCCGAACATCGTTCTCGGGAACATCGTGACCTCCCGCCAGAACCCGGTTTCTGATTCGAGCCAAATTGATCTCGACACTTTCTGTCCCGATGTAAACCAGCCTGACCTCGAATCCGCGGGCCTTCGCGTCCAGCATCATTTGCAGATAGTTCCTTCCGGACAAAGTCGTCTCGATCGCAAAGCTCTCACTCTTCTTTAAGTGCTCCGCAGCCGATTTGAGGACCTGACGGGCAGCAGCAATGGGAGGCAGGGACGTCGTTGCCTGGAGCGCGTTGGCGATGGCGTCGGGATCGAGGAGCGGGATTTCCTTGAACAGTGCATTCCACCGGGTCAAGGTGGTTTTGCCAGATCCGTTGGCTCCGGCAATGAAAGTCAATCTGGGACGAATCACTTCGAGGAAGGTGCGGATTTCTTTTGCCGCTCGACCAGAATCTCTTGCAAGCGTTTCTTCTCGATGGCGACCCCGGCGCGGGCGGCTTGGGCCATCCTTTGTGCGAGTTCTACCAGGTTTTCAGCCATGGGTTAAGGATACTCCAAGGCGGGCGATTTTCGGCTTACTTTGGTGCTCGCAAAATCAACAATTTGGCACGGGCGGGTACAAGGCAAATGGAGAAACCGGGCGCGAAGCACAGATTTCCACCATTTCCAAAAAATCACAGAGGTGGGGCAGGCCCCATTCGGAAGTCGTGCTGAATGAGGAGCACGGCATGAACTGCCCGTGCGCGGTGAACCTGCACAATGCGGTTACGGTGCCGCAACAGCGCATGGGGAAACGTGTTGGCCCAGCTTAGTTCCGCACGGATGAACGAGGTGTGTGCTGCCCTGCGGTTTTCTCTGGGGTGTGATTCAGACTAGCTAGTGGGAGCGTTCTGTCTGTCCCTCGTCCCCGAATTTCCGTCCGCCGCTGTTTTACGACGGATCAGTCCACGTTCTCCAAAGCCGAGAAAGCCGTCCGCGATTCTGCGCTTGATCCGATGCGAACACTTCGGACATCTGAAGAGCTAACCCATCGCGGTCGGCGTTATGCTTGTCCATGCTTGATTGCGCCCGGTCGAGAAGGGTCTGATAGGTCCAGTCGAACTTGTCCAGTTTTGAAAAATCGACTCGGAGGACCGTGCCTTCGTTGCTCAACCAGGCTCGAGCTAGGAGGGTATCCAGGTTTTTGAGGCGCTGCTCCGGGTCCAACGCATCGGAATGCCTGAAGTCGTAATAGTCGGCATCGAACTTACGGAGTACGGTTTTCGGGTTTAGGACGATTCGCTGGAATTTGGTGCCGTTTTCGCTGCATTCTGTCCGAGGGAATTCTGGGAACTCTCCGGTTATGATCTGGCACCCAACCGCATTCACTTGTGGCGACGGAGTCCCGCTCCGGGAAGGCAGGCCGGTAGGCCCCTCCTGCTGCGCACGCACGACCGAAACGGGGCTGAGGATGATGACGGTAACAAGCATGCACGAGAATGATTTCATCTTGCCTCCTTAATTGACGAAGCGTGTAGGGTCCATTAGGAGGGAGAATTATAACGTGGCCGATAGCCCGCTCAAGCCCGGTTTTGGCTAGACCGGGGACGTTCGGACGTCACGGACTTAGTCCGGCGAACGAAACTAGATTGTCCTAATGCATGGGACTAATGCGTTTTCAGCCAGTGAATTTTAATTTCCCTTTCGAGCGGCCTGAACTCGGGGTCGCCAGTGACGAGTTCAGTCTTTCTTTCCTTTGCCAGCGCGGCCGCAAAGGCGTCGGCCAAACTCAATTTGAAATGCGCCTTGAAATCGGCGGCGGTATCGGCCAGCGCGCGGGTCGTGGAATGAAAATCAATCGGCAGGCCCTGAAGGACCTTCGCGGCCTCCGCCCACGCCTCCGCGCCGTCTTTCTTCACAATAGAGTACTTCACCTCGGCGTAGTTCACGTCGGTCATGAGCAGCGGGCTGTCCTTCTTACCAGCGGAGACCAGCATACCTTCCATCGTCTCTGCGCCCGGCTCGTCGCGGAAATAGGCGATAAGTGCGAAGCTGTCGAGCACCTTAGCCGGCATGTCGCCCCTCGAGTGCCCGTTCCTGCTTCTTGTGCTCGGCCCAGTCCTCGGTCAGCGGCTTGCCTGCCGGCCTGCGCTTGAGGATGCCGCGCCCGCCCTTGATGAGCGCCGCGGTCATGGGTTTGAGAAGGATTCCCTCCGGTGTGGCTTGGACGACGGCCTTTGTCCCATCCTCGATGTCGAATTGTTTGCGCAGGCGAAGTGGAATGACGACCTGCCCCTTCGTTGTGAACCGTACGGTTTCGAGCTTCTCAGTCATACTCATGGTTATAAGTATGATATATTATACACAGTCGGTCCTGAGTTACAAAGTAAGAAATCGTAAATACAGACGGAACGTCCCCCAATGTTTGGCAGGGTGGCCTCAAGCCCGGTTTTGGCTTGAACGGGGATGTTCACAAGTCACAGGCTTGGGCCAACGAACAAGCTAGATGTCCTCATACCATGGGGGCTAACGCGCTTTCATCGCAGCGGGCAAAGTCATTTCGTCACTTTCTGCTGCTACCACCGGGCAGTGGTGCAGTGCGGCTTACGCGCCAGGCCGGTTAAGCGGGAGATCCTTCGCTCCGCCTGAAGAACGGCTGCGCTCAGGATGACGGAGTCGTGTGAATTGGTGAAAGCTTTTTTGCTTGTGTCGTTGAAAAGCAGGTTTAGGCCGCTTGTTCGTGGATGTCGGAATCTGGTTGGCCGAGGAGATCCCCGCGGAGTTGTTCGAGTTGTGCGGTTGCCTGCTTGATCTGCTGGGCGCAGGCATAGCCGAGCGGGGGCAAGAATCCGTCGTATTTTTCGAGCAACAGTCTGACGTTCTCTTCGATTACTGCGATCTGGGCGCGAGTCTGGTCGCCGGCGGCAGACATTAGCCTGATTCGTTTCTCCAGTTGCGAATCGCGCTCGGCTAATGCTTGCCGGCTTTGTGCGGCTTGCTGTTCGAGGGTACGCTGGTGGAAGCGGATGAGCAGAAAGAGGCCTGCGGTCAGCACAAGCAAACACAAATTGGCGGCGATGGTTTGCGACATGGCTTGGCTGGAGTTGGCGTCCCTGTGTTTTTCGAGTGCGGCGAAGCGGCTGTTTTCCAGGGAAGACAGGGCAGAGACGAGAGAGCGAGCCTGATCTGAGTATTGTTTGCCCTGGTTGGTTTGCACGAGCTGGAAGGCGCGGTGGCGGTATCCCTGCTGGCGCAAAGCGATGGTGCGCTCGATCTCGGCTTGTTTCGAGGCGGCGAGGGATTCCAGCTGGGTTTCGAGCGCCTGCTCGGCTTGCGGGCGATTGGCTAAGGCGGAGCGAAGATTGGCCAAGTCGGTAGCGATCGCGTTTTTCGCGTCAACGTAAGGCTGCAGGTAGGCTGGGTCGTCGGTGAGAAGGTAGCCGCGCTGCCCGGTCTCCAGGTCGGTGAAATCCTGCCAGACGCGGGCGATGCCAGCCTGCACACCGGAGCTTTCGAGGCTGAGTGCCGCAGTCGCCTGAATTCGCTTTAAGTGATCGATGGCGAGATAAGTGTTGAACGCCATCAGGATGAGCAGCACCACGGCAGCGATTTGCAAGGCAGCTTTCCGGATCGTCACGTTGGGCTCCTGGGGCTTAGGTTGAGCCTATCCTAGCGCAAGTGGCTGGCGGGTGACCCACAAATAAGAGCGAAGGCCACCCGTCTGCTAAAATAGGCCACAGGAGTTCTCAACCCATAATGGCTGTTCCCGTCTCACAGATGTGGACTGTTACGTCCTACGTCCTGCGGCAGAAGCTTGCGGGGCGCAAGCAGTATCCGCTTGTGCTGATGCTTGAGCCTTTGTTCCGCTGCAACCTGGCTTGCGCTGGCTGCGGGAAGATTCAGTATCCGGCGCACATACTGAAGAAAGATCTGACTGCTGAAGAATGTTTCCGAGCTGTCGAGGAATGCGGCGCACCTATGGTTTCGATTCCCGGTGGCGAGCCGCTCATGCATCCGCAGATTGGCGAGATCATCGCGGGCCTGGTGGCGCGCAGGAAATATATTTATCTGTGCACCAACGCGCTGCTGCTGAAAGAGAAAATTCACCTCTTCAAGCCGAGCAAGTATTTGACCTTCAGCGTGCACCTCGATGGGCAGCGCGAGGAGCACGACCTTGCCGTTTGCCGCGAAGGCGGGTATGACATTGCCGTCGATGCCATCAAAGAAGCCCTCAGCCGCGGCTTCCGCGTCACCACCAACACTACGCTGTTCGACGGCGCCGATCCGAAATCGGTGCGTGCGTTTTTCGACGACATGATGGAGCTGGGACTGGAAGGCATGATGCTTTCGCCCGGCTACTCTTACGACAAAGCTCCCGACCAGAAACACTTCCTCGGCCGGGCCCGTACTCGGCGCATGTTCCGCGCGATCCTGTCGAACCGCAAGAAGAACTGGCGATTCAATTTGTCGCCGCTCTTTCTGGAATTTCTGATGGGCAAGCGCACTTATCCCTGCACGCCCTGGGGCATGCCCACTTACAACATTTTTGGATGGCAGAAGCCGTGTTATCTGCTGCAGGATGGGTATGCCGAAACTTTTGCCGAGCTGCTTGCGACCACGGAGTGGAGCAATTACGGAACTGAGTCGGGCAATCAGGCGTGCGCGAATTGCATGGTGCACAGCGGATATGAAGCTTCCGCGGTGAATGCAACGTTCAGTTCAGTCGGCGGATTCCTGGCCACGGTGAAGGCGACGCTCTTCACCAGCTATCGCGATGAAGAGGCGCTGCGGTTGCTGGATGAGCCGCAAGCTCCGGTGCATCCGCTGGTGCAGATTGCCGCGAGCAGCGAGACTTTGCACGAAACTCGCGCATAAGCCGGTGTCGCCCCCTTCGGCAAGCTCAGGGCAGGGCTCTGCAGGGACTATGTTCTCCCGTCCTTAATCTTCCCCGCACTTACGTGCGGGGCCAATGAATACCGTCGCTTCGCGTGGGCACGCTATGGCAGGCAAAGAATCCGGACAGGCGGCGTCAAAGAAACAGTATCTTCAGAAGGCAATCGACGAGTACGAATACTCGTCCGCCCCGGGATACGACGACTCGCGGATGAGCTCAAGAGCTGCTCAGTCCGGAACTCTCGATTTCGATTACCACGATCCCGAAAAGGATGTCGACCTGTGCAAGGCTGGCAGTGGAGCATGGGTAAACGCACGCGTATGGGTTCCAAAAGAGTGGCTGGAAGATTGATGTGCGCGAGAAAAATAGAAGGCTATGACAGGTAAAGAATCCGGCCACGTCGATCACGAAGCTGCGCAAGCTGTGCCCCACGTCAATCCGGACGCTCTCGAGGTCGCGCCCGGCACGGCCCATGAACAACTTGAGGGTTGGATTCCCCAACTTGCCAGCGACGAGGAGATTCGCATCGCCCTGGAGAAGGCCTTCGACTATCGCGGCGACGTAACCATCACTCGCAGAGACGGATCGAAGGTCGAAGGCTACCTGTTTGATCGCCGCACGGCTGCCACGCTGAAAGAGTCCGTCGTCCGGCTGTATCCCAAGAATGCGAACGACAAAATCTCCATCTCCTACGCTGACATCGCCGCCCTCGCCTTCACTGGACGCGACACCGCCGCCGGCAAAAGCTGGGAAGCGTGGATGAAGAAATACGCCGCGAAGAAGGCCGCCGGCGAAACTAATATCGCCCTCCAGCCCGAACCGCTCGACTGATAGACGTACTGGTGCAAACTGCTGTCCGGGCCGGCGGAGCGATACGCGTGCAAGGGGTCCTTCGACTCCTCATGAACATCCTTCGGACGCTCATGCTGCGCTTGATTGCATAACGACGTTGGCACGTCGCAACGAGTAGACTGGTTTGCGTTGGCGTTGGCGTCGCCGTCGGAGTGTCGCCTAAATTCGCTTGACTGGGTGCAGCGTCGTTAGAGACAGGATGACAAGCGTAGAAGGCACATGAGATGCGGCACAGGACAAAATTACTTGGCGAAGAAGTAGTCGAAGGATTTTACGGCGGTGAATTCGTCTTCTTTGATGTCGAAGACGGTGTAGAGCTTGGTGACATAGAGGAGGTCGTTAACTTTCTTGGTGAGGTTGAGGAGTTTGAGGTCGCCGCCGGCGTTGCGGACGGCGGTGTAGCCGCTGACCAGTTCTCCGACGCCGGAGGAGTCGATGTAATCGACGCCGGCCAGGTTGAGGATGATTTTTTTCTTGCCGGCAGCGATGAGCTGGCGGATGGTGTCGCGGAGTTTGCCGGTTTCGTCGCCGAGGGTGATGCGTCCGTCGAGGTCGACGATGGTGACGTGGCTGACTTCGCGGGTGGTGATGGTCATGAGTCGGCTTCCGGCATCCGGCTTTCGGCTTCCGGGGAATGGTAGAAGTGTGCGCGGCGTTAGTCAACTGCGCTTAGCCACTAAGGGCACTAAGGTTCACGGAGGGGAGTCTGCGGGCAATAGGGAAGCGAGCCAAACGCGCGACTTATTGCGTCGCAAAAGACCTTCGGCGAGCTGCGCTTGCTCAAGGCAGGCTGCGCCGCATCGCGCGGCTCGCCCGGGTCCTTCGTTCGCGCAGAGAACGCGCTCTCTCAGGATGACAGGCAGGTGGTATCGCGGATTTCCTGGATGGGGCTGGTTACGATGGGGGTGGCGTATTCGGGGTGGCGAAATTCCAGTTGCATGCCGCGGCCTACATATTGGAGTTTTAGCATGGAGCCTCCCCAGGTGGAACCGGCGATGGCGACTTGAACTGGGTCGGGGCAGAACTCCGGGTGGCCGGAGATAAGAGCGTCGCTGCCGCCTAGCAGAACGGCGGTGTAGCAGTGATGCATGGTTTGGATGTGGAGAACGGTGGATGGCGGGAGATCGTGGAGAAAAACGCCGCCTTCGATTTCGGATTGGACGATGGCGTGGTTGACTTCGTCCGCGAGATTGGGGTGCGGGGCGAACATGGCCGGGCTTGAATTAGGGTAATGGGTTTCCGGCTATGGGGCAAGAGTTGTTTGGAGTTTTGGGGAAACGTTGGGAGTGGGGCTTTGGGGGGATCAAGACAACGTGAGAACTCCATTAGGGGCGTCGCCGCCGAAGTGTCGCCTAAATTCGCTTGACAGGGTGCAGCGTCGTTAGAGACAGGATGACAAAAATTCGAGGGCGCCATTCCATCGCTACTTCCGCGGCGCGCCACTCACAAACGCCAGCCCCTCGATAAGTTCCCCCACTTCATCCTCTGTGCCACCAATAAAAGTGAACGAGACGGCGTAGCCGCGCGCGAGAATCACCAACGTTGACTGGCGCATCACGCGCGTGCCGACATCTTTTTGAAAGTCGCCGCGGACTAGGTTCTTTGTGCCGATCACATATTCGTACGGCTCTTCGGCGATCTCGAAGCCCTGCGCCTTGGCGATCTCGGTCACGGGCCCGAAATACTGCGCCGCATCTTTCAGCCCCGGATACGACGCGGCACTTTCTGCGGCAATCAGAATGGAGGCATTTACATCCTGCGCTCGAGCCTCCGGCGGGCGTGAAAACGCCGCCAGCAGCACGCGGCCAGCCCGGCTTGAATCCTTCTCTGTTTTCTCACCACCCGCCTTGGTGCTTTCTCCGTCAGGCGCATTCATCTCCTCGGTGCGCAACACCCAGCCCGCCGGGATCTTGCAGGTGAAGCCGAAAGGCGAGCTACGGTACAGGCCGGCGCTTACCGAACCGGGATCCAAGAGTTTATTTTGTGCGGCTTTCTGCGAGGCTGGAGATTTGGACTGGCGGGAGGCTGACGAGTCTTGTGCGGAGGCTACCGCCGCTGAATGCGAGACAAGAGGCGCAACTATTACAACCGGCAATATGAAGGACAATCGCGGACGACGAAAACTCATAGAAGCATGTTACCCGAGAGTCGACTGAGTCGCCGATCGGAGCGTTACGCCGCCCTGCCCATGACCGGCTGGGTGCAGTGCGCACAGCGGCGGGCGTCAATTGGAATCTCGCTCAGGCACTCGGGGCACTTCTTGGTGGTCGGATCGGGCGGCTTCTCGCCGCGGTTCATGCGCGCGACCAGCGCATTCACCGGCGTCACCACAAAGAAATAAATCGCCGCGGCAATCAGCAGAAACGAAACGCAGGCATTGATGAAATCGCCGACAGGAAAGCGCGTGCCGCGAATCGAGAATCCGAGATAGGAAAAATCTGGCTTGCCCACTATCGCCGCGATAAACGGCGTCAGAAGATCCTTGGTCAGGGCCGCGATCACGCCCCCAAATGCCGCGCCAATTACCACGCCCACCGCCATATCCACAACATTTCCGCGCAGGATGAACTTTTTGAAGCCGTCGAGCATAGTGCCTCCGAGAAGATTGGGGCTAAATGTATGACAGGAGAACGGGAAGGTCAAGTAAGACGCAGGGCAGGACAAGAACTCAGAACCATCAGGGCACGAGTCGCACGAAGGGGACTCGTGGTGCCGGCTCAGATCCGCATCGGCATCACGATATACCTGTACTTATAGTCATCGCCCTCGGCTGGCCGCAGCTGGCCTGCGGATTGCGAATCCTTCAGCTCCAGGCGCACTTCGTCGGTGCCGGCAGCTTTCAGGAAGTCGACCAGGTATTGAGCATTGAAGCCGATGGTCAGAGTCTCGCCATCGTAGGGCGCTTCAATCGAATCCTCGGACTCGCCGGCTTCGGTGGACGATGCTGAAATTTTCACTTCGCCCTTTTCCAGTTTCATGCGGACGGCGCGCGAGCGCTCGTCGGCAAACTGAGCCACGCGCAGGATCGCGGAGTTCAAATCGTCGCTGTTCAGCGTGATGCTCTTGCTATTGTCCTTGGGCAGAACCGCTTCGAAGTTGGGGAATTGGCCGGTGAGTTGGCGCGAGGTCAGCAGGCGCGATCCGATGCGGAAGAACAGAGTCGATTCGTCTTTCGCGAACTCGACGGTCTCAGCGTCGGTGGAATCGAGCAGGGTTTTCAGCTCGTCCATCGCCTTCTTCGGCACCAGCGTTTTCATTTCGCCGGAGACGCCTTCAAACTTTTCTCCGCTGCGCTCGCAATGCGCCAAGCGATGGCCATCGGTCGCCACCATGGTGATCGATTCCGGCTTCAGCAGCATCAGCGCGCCATTCAGCGTGTAGCGCGACTCTTCACTCGATATTGCAAATCCCGTCCGCGCAATCAACCCGCGCAACACTTGCCCCGGAATCTTCACCACTCCCGAGGTGGGGAACGCCGGCAAGCTGGGGAAGTTCGACTTCGCCATCCCCACCATTTTGGTATTCGAACGTCCGCAGCGGATGCTGACCCAATGATTTTCCAGCAGCTTGATCGTGATATCGGCATCGGGCAGCAGTTTCACGTAATCATGGAGTTTGCGCGCCGGAATTGTGCAGGAGCCTTCCTTTTTTACTTTGGCGTTGCAGGAGGTTCGCAGGCTGAGATCGAGATCGGTCGCCGTCAGCGACAGTTTGCCGTCAGCCGCCTCAAATAAATAATTGGAAAGAATAGGGATGGTAGTCTTGCGCTCGACTACGCCCTGAGTCGCAGTCAATTCCCGCAGCAACTCAACTTTGCTGACTGTGATCTCCATCGATCCCACCGCCGTCCCAGTTGCGACCGCCGCTTCCACCGGCATACTTTGTCTCCCCTGCCGCGTGCTACTTTTATTACTTCCCTTATATCAAATACAAAACCTATAAAACCAGCAGTAACCGTAGGCACTGCGGGAAAGTGGAAAACTCTGCCAACCGGCCTATTCTCACTCGCTTGAATCCAATGCCCTCGTGTGAGAAATTGGTCTTCAACCTAGCGGAGCTGCCGGAGCAACTTTTCCACTTCTGCCAATTCTCCTGACCCTTGCACAGCTTCCACATCTGATTCACAGCGATACAAAAGGAAGACTGCGCCGCTCGGTGCAAAAAGCCAAATACGTGCTGTTTATCCGCCCAATTGTTCGGTCAGTTTGTTGAGCAGCCTGTTCAAATCTTTGTCGTTCTTGCGAGCTTCTTCAATCTTCTCGACCGAGTGCAGAACGGTCGTATGATGCTTTCCACCAAACTGCCTGCCAATCTCGGGCAGGGAAGCTTCCGTCATATGTTTCGCCAGATACATGGCGATCTGCCGCGGATAAACAATCGCCCGCGAATTATCTTTGGCCTTGATCTCCACTAACCGCAGACCGAACTGTTCCGCAACCATCTTCTGGATCGACTCGATCGTGATCTTACGCGCCTGGGAGTCAATAAAATTCTTCAGGACCTGCTGCGCGTAGGGCAGAGTGATCTCCGCCCCAATCAGCGACGAATGCGCCACCAGGCGGATGAGCGCACCTTCAAGCTCGCGCACATTGGACCGGATATTCTGCGCCACGTACAGCGCCACGTCGGTCGGCAGCGTCACTTTCTCCTGCTCAGCCTTCTTTTGCAGGATTGCCACTTTCGTCTCCAGATCCGGCGGCTGGATATCTGCAATCAGTCCCCATTCAAACCGGCTGCGCAGCCGGTCTTCGATCTCCGCCAATTCTTTCGGCGACCGGTCGCTCGCGATCACAATCTGCTTCATCGTGTCGTGCAGCGCGTTGAAGGTATGGAAGAATTCTTCCTGAGTCCGCTCCTTGCCCGCCAGGAACTGGATGTCGTCGATCAGCAGTACGTCCACGCCGCGGAACTTGTCGCGGAAGCCGATCATCTTGTCATAGCGCAGCGAGTTGATCATGTCATTGGTAAACTTCTCGCTGGATACGTAGCAGATGGCCGCCTGCGGCTGCCGGCGCTTCACCTCGTGACCGATGGCCTGCATCAGGTGCGTCTTGCCCATGCCCACGCCGCCATACAGGAACAGCGGGTTGTAGGCTTTCGAGGGACGCTCCGCCACGGCCTGGCATGCCGCGTGGGCGAATTGATTTCCCGAGCCAATCACGAAAGCGTCGAAGGTGTAGCGCGGGTTCAGTTGCGCCGCACCATCCCAGTCAAACCGCGCCTGGGACGGGCCGGATCCCGCCGGAACCGCCGAGAGTCCGCCGTTGTGTCGCACGGTGGTCGCGGCCGGGTCGTCCTCCGGCGTCACAAACTTCACGTCGCTGAATTCCAGCCCCAGGTTATCGATCGCTTCCTGGATCAGGTCCGCGTACTTGTCTCCGGCGTGCGCGAACTCCGCCGTCGGCACGCGCACAAACAAGACTCCGCCGCTGGAGTGGCTGTAGCGAGTCGGTTTTAACCAGGTGTCGTAGGAGTGCCGGTTGATCTTTTTTTCCAGCGCATCCAGAATGCGCATCCACGGATTGGGGGAAAGGATTGTGCCTTGTGCTGACATAATTATGAATACCCGCCGTGGCGTCCAGGCGGCTGGCTTGAGGGCGCCTCTCTGCAAAAGTACTGTCTACCGACTCGTTGGTGGAACTTTTAGTGTACTGCGGAATGCGCCACTGTGTCGTGCGCGGTTGCCAGTTGTGAATGAGACTTTCAAAGCCGACCGTGCGGCATAGTAGCATAAAACTTTTTCGTCGTGCGGAAATCTTCTCGCGTAATTCATCCGCGAACATGATTCGGAACCCGATCCAGCGTGCCTGTCAAGTGTCAAGGATGTAACTGCAACGCGAATGATGCAAGAGCGCGTCGGGATTTTCATCTTGTTGTTTAAAAGAATAAAGGAAAATATAAATGATGTCCTTGGAGATTCCAGCCCGGTTAAAGAAGCAAGCGCCCCCAACACTAACCCAGAACTGAGAACGGGAGAACCGAGAACCCAGAACTGAGAACTGAGAACTGAGAACTGAGAACTGGCCCTTTGCCCTCCTACCGCCCCGTCATTTATACTCATCGTTTGCCCTAACACTGTCGATGCAATCAGGAGCAGCTATCTTTCATGCCCAAGCGTACATTCCAACCCAACCGGCGCAAGCGAAGCAAGAAGCATGGCTTTCGCACGCGCATGAAGACCCAGGGCGGCAAGAAGGTTATCTCCCGCCGCCGCGCCAAAGGGCGGAAGCGGGTCTCCGTGAAGCCCGGCTTCCGCGAGTAGTGTTTCGAGTGCCGCTCACTTCCACCGTCGAGACATTCAGCCGCCCGGCACAGCACGAGGGAGTGCTGACTAATGCCAGGCTGAAAATTCGATCGTATTACGCCATGCCGTCAAAGAAAGCAGCACGATTCCCGCGCACAGCGAGGCTTCTGCGCCACGCGGATTTCGAGCGCGTTTACAAGCAAGGACGCCGCCACTTCTCGGCATCCATGACAGTTTTCTATTGGCCGCGTCCAGAAACAACTGCGCAGTCGGAGCATCAGGCATTGTCCGCGTCACAGGGTCTGCGCATCGGATTCACCGTGGGCCGTTCTCTCGGAGGCGCTGTTCAACGCAATCGAATGAAGCGCCGACTTCGCGAAGCAGTTCGCCTATCCCTTCCAGCTATCCGGGTTGCGGCGGATGTAGTCATCAATCCGAAGAAGTCGCTGCTCACCTCCGACTTCGCCGGAGTAGTAACTGAAGTGAGCCGCGCTTTTGTGGTCATCGAACAAAAGCTGGGGAGAAAATCGGCGCTCCAGGAAGAAGCGCCAAACAGAATTGCCGGAAGCCGAAAACCGGAAGCCGGAAGCCGATCTTGAAGCACTTTGCCAAAGTCGTCACGCTGCAATTGCTGCGGGCTTACAAATGGGCGCTCTCGCCCCTGTTTCCCCCAGCCTGCCGCTACGTGCCGACCTGTTCCGAATATGCCATGGAGGCCGTCGAGCGCTACGGCGCGCTGCGCGGCGGAGCGATGGCCTTCGCGCGCATTCTCCGCTGTCATCCTTTTGCTCGCAGCGGTTACGATCCCGTGGTGAAACGGGCAACCGGCTCCGGAAACGTATGATGGATAGCGGAAGGATCTGGAGCGCCGCTCGCCGGCTGGAGCAGCGCTTCCAGCGCTGCATAACAACCTCCTGTCGACGAACGGGCTTTAGCCCCCGAGGTACTGAATAAAACTTTGCCCGACTTTAAAAATCCTCAACAGGAACCCGGCGCCGAGCGCCGCCTTCTCCTCGTCTTTCTTCTGACGTTCGTCGTCCTCATCATCTTCCAACCCCTGCTCAAAAAGTACATGCCGCAGGCACCAACGCCTCCGCCAAAAAATGAGCCGGCGCAATCCCAAACCGCCGCCGCCCCAGTCGCGCCTCCGATTGCGACATCCGTCCCATCCGCCGCCGTTCCGGCTAACAAAGTCACCAGGCAAGCCTCCAGCGAAACCGAAACTGTCATCGAAAACGATCTCTACCGCATCACATTCACCAACCGCGGCGCTCAGGTGAAGTCCTGGATCCTGAAGAAATTCAAGAACGACGCCCAGAACGGCCCGCTCGATCTCGTCAATCCCAACGCCGCTCAGAAATTCGGCTATCCGCTCTCTCTCTTCACTTACGACGAAACTCTGCGCACCCGCCTCAACTCCGCTCTTTACGTAAGTTCGAACGAGGGGCAACTTACCGCTCCAGCCACCATTACTTTCGAATACGCCGATCAGGATCTCGTCGTCCGCAAGACTTTCCGTTTCGATCACACCTACGTCCTGAACGTCGAGACCTCTGTCCTTTACAAAGGTTCTGAATTGTTCGCTCCGCCCGCATGGCCCTCCGGATTCGGCGACGAACAAACTCCGGCTTCCTACGCTGCCGCTCGCATCGACTACCACAACGACGCTTCCACCGAACGCAGCGGTTATATCTTCTTCCCTAGCTATGTTTCGCGTCTCCCCGTCAAGAATGTCAGTGGGGATAACACTCTGAAAGGCCCGTTCGAGTGGGCTGGCACTGGCGATCAATACTTCACCGCGATTTTTATCCCCGACGATCCCACCACTGCCGCCATGGTTACCCTGCGCAACCCGCTCGATATTTCGCAGAAGCCCGGCCTTAGTCCCATAGGCGCCAGTTCCAAAGACACCGCCGCCGTGGACGTCCTCGGCGCAGCCGTCGGCAGCCTCCGCGGCCCAACCACCGAACGCATCTTCGTCGGACCCAAAGAGATCGCAGTCCTCGACGCTGTCCAGGTTCCCACCATTCATAACGACAATCCCGATCTTCGCGGCATCGTCGACTTCGGCTGGTGGGGCATTCTCGCCCGACCGCTCTTCCTCTGGCTGAAGTGGACCTACAACCACGTCGTTCCCAACTGGGGATGGGCGATTGTTATTCAAACTTTCATCATCACCATCGCCCTGCTTCCGCTGCGCATCACGCAGATGAAGTCGATGCTCAAGATGCAACGCGTCGCCCCGCAGATCAAATCCATTCAGGAGAAATATAAGAAGTACAGCCTCCGTGATCCGCGCAAGGCCGCGATGAACGAAGAGATCAGCGCGCTCTATAAGAAGGAAGGCGTGAATCCCGCTGGCGGCTGTCTGCCGATGCTGATCCAATTCCCGTTCCTCATCGCCTATTACCGTATGCTGGGCGTCGCCCTCGATCTTCGCCACGCCCACTGGCTCTGGATCACCGATCTGTCCGCGCGCGATCCTTATTTCCTGTTGCCAATTTTGATGGTCGTCAGCATGTTCGCTATGCAGCGCATGACCCCGCAAGCCGGTATGGATCCCGCGCAACAAAGAATGATGACGTGGATGATGCCCTTGATGATGGGATTCATCTTCTTCAATCTTCAAGCAGGCTTGAATCTTTATTACGCGGAAACCAATTTGATTTCGATTGCGCAGCAGGCCATCATGAACCGCACCAAGCTAGGCCGCGAAATGCGCGAGATGATGGAGAAACGCGCCCGCAAGAAAGATAAATAGCTGTCAGCTTTCAGCTATCAGCCTTGAGCGCGCAGCGTTGCGATAAGATTTTCTTTTGCACCACGGGTTGCCCCGTGAAACCCTGTGTCCTCTGTGGTGAAAGATTTGACTACCGAGGAAACAAGATCGCTGCCGTCACAACGATCAAGCTAAGAGCTGACGGCTGAGAGCTGAAAGCTTCCCTATGGACAAACTAGCCGCCGCTAATCGCATCAACGAATTCCTTCAAGCCGTCGTCACCCACGGCGGACTTCACCTCAAATACCGCATCATCGTCGATCCTCCCGCCCAGAGCGAATGGGAGAAACCTGAAATCTTCGTCGACTTCTCCGGCCCCGATTCCACTCTGCTGCTGGATCGCGGCGCCGAACTTCTCCGTGCTCTGGAGCTGCTGGCCCTCGAAATCCTGCATCTGGCCTCGGGCGAGCACGAAAAGATTTCCTTCGACTGCAAGAACCAGCGCTCCATTCGCTTTCAGGAACTCCGCATGGCCGCGTCCGTTGCCGCCGAGAAAGTCCGTCAGACCGGAACTCCCTTTCACTTCGCTCCCATGTCCTCGCGCGAGCGCCGCATCGTTCACCTCGCCCTGCGCGACCAAACCGACCTGCGCACCGAAAGCGACGGCGAAGGCTTCAACCGATCGGTAGTCCTCTATCCCGCGGACTACACGCCCGCTGCGGGAAAATCCGCTCGCCGCACTCTGCCGTAGTGGGTCAGTTTGAGATCCATCCTGCCTTGACAAGCATTTCGAGCGCGACGTCGGTCAATGAGCGATTCTCGTTGGTAACGGCGAAGTCCTCTAATCGAGCGCGGTCAAGGATGACATTCAGTTTCGCAACCCGAGCAACATATCCCCGCCGCAATATCCCTAACTCACGTATTTGTGCGCGTCTCTTCATCGCTTCTATGCTCGCGGTGAGACGGCAGACCACTGTGTTGACCGCCGGAATAATGTCGCGGCAGAGTTTTAGTTGAGCGCTGTCTTCGATTGCGCGCGCCACTAAAAAGCGCTGCACTCCCAAGGCGGCATAGTTCCTGCAGGTTGACCGAAGGTTGTCGTACATCACGCCATCGCTGCGGGCTGCGGACGGAAGATGCGAGAGACCGAACGCATCAAGGTCGATTGCCGCATGGACAATCTGGCGTTGGGCAAGAATATCCGACGCTTCGCCGAGGACAGCGGTTTTGCCGGCTCCCATCGTGCCCGTAATGATCAGCAACGATTCCGTAATCCCCCCTCGCTCTTCGATCTTTTCATGCTTTCACGGCCAGCGCGAAGTAGAAACAGTAAAACCGACCCACCACGGCTCAGTGTGTGTCTTGCTTCTTGCCCGTGCGCACAGGCAAAATGGATCGCTCCATCTCTATCGATCCCAGAGGCTTCCATGCACCTAGCTCGCCACGCCACAATTCTACTCGCGCTCATACTCCCGCTCCTGACCGTGCTATCGGCCCAGACTTCACCCATAACCTATCCTCAAGCCCATCGCGGCGATCAAGTCGACGACTACCACGGCACCAAAGTCGCCGATCCCTACCGCTGGCTCGAAGACACCGACTCCTCCGAAACCCACGCCTGGGTCGAGGCCGAGAACAAACTAACCTTCAGCTACCTCGACCAAATTCCTTACCGCCAGGCAATTCATGACCGCCTCACCAAGCTGTGGAACTACGAGCGCTTCACCGTTCCCGAGCAGGAAGGCGGCCGCTACTTTTTCGATCACAACGACGGACTTCAAAACCAGAACGTCCTTCTGGTCGCGGATTCGCTAGTCGCCGAGCCGCGCGTTCTTCTCGATCCCAATGCGCTCTCTCCCGATGGCACCGTCGCGGTCGCCGACACCGCAATATCTGACGACGGCAAGCTCATGGCCTACGCCATCGCCACTTCCGGCTCCGACTGGACCGAGTGGCACGTGCGCGACGTCGACACCGGCAAAGATCTCTCTGACGATCTCAAGTGGGTAAAGTTCTCCGGCGCTTCCTGGTCGAAAGACAACAAGGGCTTTTACTACAGCCGCTACGACGAGCCCAAAGGCGCCACCATGCGCGACACCAACTATTTTCAAAAGCTCTATTATCACCGCCTGGGCACTCCGCAATCCGAAGACAAACTCATCTACGAGCGCCCCGACAATAAAGAGCTAGGTTTCGCCGGGAACGTCAGCGACGACGGTCACTATCTCATCATTCACGTCTGGCAAGGCACTTCTCCCAAGAATCGCATCTATTACAAAGACCTCACCCAGCCTGATTCCCCGGTCGTGAAGCTACTCGACGAGTTCGACGCCCGCTATCAATTCATCGACAACGACGGCCCCATCTTCTGGCTCCAGACCGATCTCAACGCCCCTCGCGGACGCGTGCTCGCCATCGACACTCGCCATCCCGAGCGCACCAGCTGGAAAACGATCGTTCCTCAAGGCACCGACAAACTCGAGTTCTCCACTGTGGTGAACAATTCTTTTCTTCTGGGATATCTAAAAGACGCTCGCACCGAAGTCCGCATCCACGACCTGAGCGGAAAATTCATGCGCAACGTCGATCTGCCCGGCATCGGCACCGCCATCGGTTTCACCGGCAAGCGCAAGGACAAAGAAACTTTCTACGCCTTCACCAGTTTCATTTCGCCCACCACGGTTTATCGCTACGATCCGCAAGCCGGCAAGAGCGCCGTCTTCCGCCAGCCCAAGGTCGACTTCGATTCCAGCCGATACGAAACCAAACAGGTTTTCTACACCAGCAAAGACGGCACTCGTGTTCCCATGTTCCTGACCTACAAGAAGGGAATCAAACTCGACGGCCAAAACCCTACGCTGCTCTATGCCTACGGCGGATTCGACATCTCGCTGACGCCGGCTTTTTCCGTTCCCGATGTCGTCTGGCTTGAGATGGGAGGCGTATACGCTCAGCCCAACCTGCGCGGCGGCGGCGAATACGGCGAAGAGTGGCACCAGGCGGGCATGAAACTTAAGAAGCAAAATGTATTCGACGACTTCATCGCCGCCGCCGAATGGCTTATCGCCAACAAGTACACTTCAACTCCCAAGCTGGCCATCCGCGGCCGTAGCAACGGCGGATTGCTGATCGGCGCCTGCGTCACGCAACGTCCAGATCTCTTCGGCGTCACGCTTCCCGAAGTCGGCGTCATGGACATGCTGCGCTTCCACAAATTCACCATCGGCTGGGCCTGGACCTCCGACTACGGCTCCTCCGACGATCCCACCGAATTCAAAGCCCTGTACGCCTACTCGCCGCTGCACAACCTGAAACCCGGAACAAAATATCCGCCTACGTTGATCGCAACTTCCGATCACGACGACCGCGTCGTCCCCGGCCACAGCTTCAAATTCGCCGCCACCATGCAAGCCGATCAAGCCGGACCCGCCCCCGTCCTGATTCGCATCGAAACCAAAGCCGGCCACGGCGCCGGCAAGTCGATCACAAAGCTAATCGACGAAACCGCCGACACTTGGGCCTTCGTCGCCTACAACCTGGACATGAAAGTGAATCTGCAATAGAAGCCTGCTCTGAAGATTATTTCGCATTGTCATCCTGAACGAAGTGGCTGGTTCGCGCAGCGAACCAGCCACGCAGTCGAAGAGCCTGCCCTGAGCTTGCCGAAGGGATCCCTGGCAACTCCGACGCTCTGTGTTCCCATCGTCCTCCCCGGGAAACACAGCCCTTCACTCGCTCCCGCGGTTTAACGAACCGCTTTGCCCAATGCCGCAACGGTTTGAGCCGGGCTGAGGCGCACCGCGAACGTGTCGTCGTGTCCGCAGCTGATTACCGTAATTTCGCCGGGATATTCTCTCACCCAAATCACCTGTTCGGGATTGACGAAGACTTCCATTCCGTCCACATCTTCGAACATTACAAACTCCACGTCGCCTCCTTTTGATAATCCCTACTCGCGCTTTGAGGAATGACAAAATGCCGTGCCGCTGGCAGGGGTGCCGACATTCGCCGTTACGGCTACGCAAACGTCGGTCGAGTTTACCGAAAAGTATACGAATCCTCCAGCAGTTTCGTTCTTTCGGGTTCGGGCCGAGCCCCGTACAGATTCCGCTGTATATTTCTTGAGCCCCACTCGGGCTAGTATCAAAAACCTGATAGACACAGAGACAAAGATTCTTGGCTTCGCGACGTGCCGGGTCGCCTGGCCTCGCAAACTCTGTCGTCATCCGAATCTCACGCCGCTTTGTTTAGCTGTAACCAGGCTGCCAGATCCATCGATCGCAGCGTGATTTTTATGGATGTTCCGACCATCAACAAACTCCGCGATGAACTCGAACGGCTGATGCGCGAGCACATTGAGAGCATGGCAAAACAGACCTTCCTGGGAATCACCCCGGAAGAATTGCTCCGGGAAAAAGAGCGCCTGCAACGCATCCGCGAAGTGTCCGCCGATTTTCTGGAAGCTCTAAAGCGGCTTCCTCCCTAGCTTGCTGGCGCCGACGCCCGCGACTATTTGCGCCGAGTCGCTCTTGGAATTTCTTATTGAGCAGAATGGCATTGCCCCGTTTGTCTAGAAAGGAGAGCCTATGACGGAGAAGCCGAGTGTCACACTGCCGGGGACAGTAGAGAAAATCATCAAGCCTTCGCAGCCCAATCAACCGGAGAAGGCGCAGATCGCAGTCGAAGGTGCCGACGAGATGTACCGCGAGATTCGCATCGAAAATACGTTTACCGCCAAGAATGGCGAGGAGGTAGCCCTCAAGAAAGGTGCCGAAGTCGACGTCACCCTAGAAGCCGATCCAAGGGCGACAAGCCCGGAGAACAAATAGTAAGAAGTCAAATCCGCTCGCAGACTCAGGAAGGAGAACCGCAGATCACTTTCCGTATCCGCGCTCCACCCGATGTACCGCTCCCCGCTCGTCCAACACTTTCACGCTGGAAATAACAGAGGCGACAGCCATTCCACTCCACAATTACTAATCAGGTTCGTCCCAAACCCAAGTGCATCTCAACCACCGAAATCCCACTTCTTGCCGCATTGACCGATCAGTACGTATCCAAACGAGAGCTCGCCGACCGATTCTATTCCACCACGTAACCACCGAGGTTCTTACCAATCCCGATTCCGTGTTCAAGCGTTTTCCCGCCACAAAGAAAAAAGGGCAGCAAAAGCCGCCCTTCCAAAAAACCGAGAACCGAGAACAGAAAACTGAAAACAGAGAACTGGAGAACTAAGAACTGCTCTACCGTCCCGCCGCGGCCCCCGCCGCCATCGGAATCGTCCCAGCAATCTTCATCCCTTCAATCCGCGCCAGCACGTTCTCCACGCTAGCTCCCGTGTCCGTGCATGCGTCCACATAAGGATGCCTGCTGCCATCTGCGTGCATCACCAGCACGCTCACTTCCGCCTGCGCCTTCTTCACCGCGTAGGGCAAATGATGCCGGTCATTCCGGCTCAACGACGGTCCCAGCACCACCAGATCGAATCCACTCTTGCTGAGTGCCGCTTCCACTCCCTTTCGCCCCAAAGCCTTCTCTACGATATGCCCAGCCTTTTCAAATGCCCCAGCCGTCACCGCCTGCGCTTCGGCATTGCTCTCGCCATAAAGAATCCTCAACTTCCCAGACTTCGCCATGAGTGTTCGTCCTCGCCCGGTACCGGTATTTGCCCTCCCAGTACTCGCCACTCACGGTAGCAACCGCCCCGCCCCCTGAGTACATCACCGAAGACCAACAACGAACGATGCCCTGCGCCTTCAGTCGCCCGGTTAAGCCCAATCCCGCCACCCAAAGTCCGCACCCAATTCCTCTTCCCCTCAGCCAATTTCGGCGCTACACTCTTGCCCCAGAGGGGTCTCTATGGTTCGCGCTCGCTTCGTCGTCGCTGTCCTTTTCCTTTTCGCCGCTGCCTTCTGCTCGGCACAATCCACGCCGTCGTCCACTGCCAGTTGCTATCTGGACGACGGCCGTCAGGTTTACATCCGTTACAACGCGGTCAGCACCAAGACCGACAGAGCTCCCAACGGCAAGCCTTGGGCTCCCGGCGGCTCTCCCATGACTCTCTTCACCGAAGCTCCGCTCACTTTCGGCGGCTCCAACATTCCCATCGGCGCTTACACCGTTTACCCCATACCCGGCAAAGATAAATGGACTCTCGTTGTCAACAAAAATGTCACTCCCCACTCCCCCTACGATGAGCATCAGGACATAGCCCGTGCGGCCATCGAGACCGACCAGATAAGTCAGCCCTCGGATTCCTTAGAAGTAGCCTTCGCCCACACCGGTAACAAATGCACCCTCCGCATCTACTTCGGCAAAGCCGCCTCCTTTGCCCCCTTCACCGCCAAATAGCAGGATTTCTAAGAATTTAGTTTGTTTGAAACCGATTTGCGCTTGAAGCACCGTGGAAGAGCGGCACCTCAGCGCCGTAAAGAGCCCAACGAATGCGGGCTTCAGCCTCTGTGGCAGAACTCCACGAAAGCCCAGCTAGAACCCAGCCCCCGCTTTTCCCTCGCGCGTTCCCAGCCCAATCACCATCGCCATATCTTTCGGATACACCACGTCCCGCCCGCGCGCCAGAAAATGCGAATAGATCGCCATCGCCGCGCCATACGATCCAAATCCCGCCGACACCACCCGCGAATGTGCCGCGATTCCCACGATCATTCCTACAAAATTGAAGCCCGAAGCCCCGCTCGCTGCGCCGCCTCCCGCTTCTCCCATGCTAGCTCCTCCTTGCCCCGCATCGCGATCCGGAGACGCCTGCGACGCTGCCAGCATCACCTGAATTCCTGTCGTCAAATACCGCGTCTTCGGCGTCGTCACCTGCGCCCCACCTTCCTCATCCAGCTTCAAATTCTCGCCCTTGGCCACCGCCACGCCTTCCAGGCTGGTCTCCACTTTTTGCTCAATCCCATTCGGCGGCGCCACCTGATGAAATAAAATTCGCAGCTGCCCGTTCCGTCCCAGCCGCCGCGCCGGCTGCGCCTGCATCACGGAGCCCTTAATCACGCTTCCTTCCGGCAGTATCAAATGGTCTGACACCACCAGCGGCTCCGTGATCAGCGCCTCTACCAGCATCGCCTTTCTTTGCCGTCGACGAACTCAGCGGCGTTACCAGCCGCGCATGCACTATGCTGCCCGTAGGCGGCGGCGATCCAATATTGGTCAGTGCCTCCGCCTTCACCGCCTCCGTGCCAAAATCCAGCGGCTGCTGCAAATCCGCGTTGAAGCTCGTCCCCGCATCGATATATTGCGGATGCACCGGAAGCTCCGCCAGCGCAATCCGTTTCAGCTTGTGCATCTTCCCCGGCTCGTGGATTTGCTTTTGCAATTCGCTCCACTGCTCCCGGATCTGCCTGCTCGCGTCGCGCTCACTTTTTTCGACGCCGCATCTCCCACCTTGCTCTTTTGTTTTTCCTTCTCGTTTGCCGAAACAAAACTCAGCACTCCATCCGGCGCAGGTGATGCCACCGTCTGCAGCGCCACGTGCCGTCCATCGCCCATCACCAACTCATCAAACTGCACATGCACATTCCTCCGCGGAGAAAAATTCCCATCCGTAGCATCCAGCGTTCGCACTTTCTTCGGCACCGCATCGATCGCCGATATTTTCCCGTTCACCACCGTCCCCATCGGAATCAGCAGCTTGTCGAACGCATAGACTGGCTCCGTAGTCTTGCCGTGAATCGCCTGTCCGACTTCCCGCACGCGCACTTCGGTATCCAGTGCCACTTTAATCGGAGTCCCAGCCGTCACGCTCATTGGCACTACCACCGGCGCAGCCACAGTGGTTTCCGCCGTAGTTGTGGCCGAATTCGTTGAGCCGCCCGTCCCTGCCGCGGGCCTCGGCTTCAAACTCTGCCCCATGCACCACCCGCTGCACAAACAAGCCGCCAGCACTGCCGCCGTGTTCCTGAAAACAATTGTTCGCATTCGATACTCCTATATTCCCGAACGATTTGGGGTGGCGCAGCGCTTTCCAGTGCTGCGATTTGACGAAGATCCTAAAGCCCGGCAGGACAGTGACGGTTTTAACTATGAAGTGGCAAAGCCGGGAATGGTTGCAACCACAAGCCCGGGCCGGGCGGAACTCTTGCCTGCAATTCTAACCTTCCCTCAATCCCCAAACAATGCGCCCCCAAAGAAATTTTCGAATGTTACGAATTCAAGCCCGTGGTTTACTCTGTGCTCCGGAGCTTGCCCTGAGCGCAGTCGAAGGGTGACCCCGGCGGTAAAGACTTTGTCTTAAAGACTTTTTCCTCAAATTATCAACTTGCACTGCCGCAAAATCTGAGACAATCTCCTCATGCGGTACCGTCGCGTTCTCCTCGCAGCCGCTACAGCACTCGCTCAATCCGCCCCGCAAACTCGCATCTCCCGCATCACAGAAAATTTCCGCGGCGTAAGCGTCGTCTCCCAAAACATCTCCTGGGCCTCAGGCACCCACGGCACTTATCTTCGCACTACCGACGGTCACATCTGGATCCCCGACCAGGTCCCCGGCGCCGAGTCTCTCGACTTCCGCGGAGTCGTCGCTTTCTCCGCCGACGAAGCTTTCCTCATGTCCTCAGGTCCCGGCGACCAGTCCCGCATCTATCACACCGCCTGACGCCGGCCGCCACTGGAACCTCCAGCTCACCAACCCAAATCCCAAAGGATTTTTCGACTCCATAGCCTTCTGGGATAAAACTCACGGCATCGTTCTCGGCGATCCCATCCCCGACGAAACCGGCCAACCAAAATTCGAACTCCTGATCACCGACGACGGCCAAACCTGGTCTCCCATCCCGCGCTCCCAACTCCCGCCCGCCCTCGAAGGCGAAGCCGCCTTCGCCGCCAGCAACACCTGCCTAGCCATCCTCCCCGATATGGAAAGGCATGATCGGGAAGGGCACGACTTCAGTCGTGCCACAAGCGTGCCGGGAAAAAATGGGGCTTCAGCCCCTGAGGGAAGCGATCCCAACATCTGGTTCGCCACCGGCGGCAAAGCCGCCCGCGTCTTCCACTCCCCCGACCGCGGGCTCACCTGGGAAGTCTTCGACACTCCCATCACCCACGGCACCGACTCCTCCGGCATCTTCTCCATCGCCTTCCGCGACGCAACCCACGGCGTAATCGCCGGCGGAAACTACAAACAACCCGACGAGGACGGTCCCAACCTGGCCTTCACCAACGACGGCGGCAAGACCTGGACCGTCTCCAAAATTTTCCCGCAATCCTATTACTCCGCCGTAGCCTATGATCGCAAGAACCCCACCCGCCTCTTCATAGTCGACCCCAAATTCGTCTACGATTTCCGCCCTCCCAAAAATCCCACCCGCATCAGCCCACACAAGAAATCCGACGTCCAATTCAACGCCGTAAGCCCCTACCTACAAGGCGGTGCCTTAGTAGTAGGCCCCAAAGGCTCAATCGTTACCCTCCCCTAACACATTTCTAACTTTGTCATCCTGAACGAAGTGAAGGACCCCTCGCACGATGACGCTACCGTCGGCTGCGCAGGGCGTTTTCACCCGTGCTGCGTCCTTCTGTCCTCTCGGTCTGACTTTTTCAGATCCTCCAACTTAAGCCCCGGTGACCAAAGTCCATCCCTTCCCTAGTCCTTCCTGTCCTTGTCCCCAGCGCCCACTTCAACGAAGATAACCAAGAAGATTAAGCATTCCTAACTTCTCCCCCAGATTGAGAACCCTCGTGAAAAACCTATCTCTAGCCATAATCCTCTGCGCCGCTGCGTCCGCGCAAACAACGCAAGTATTCCCCACCGCCCAGACTCCCGCGCCAACAACGGCGCAGACCGCAACTCAAACTCCGGCAGTCGCGACCGTCACTCGCACCACCCAAGCCATCCACTACCGCCTGCAAGGTGGCAACACCAAAGTTGATTTCCAGGGCACCGATCTCCTCCAGGGCGCCACCGGCGAAGCCAAGGTCGAAGGCAAGAAGACCAACTTCCAGATCGAAGTCAAATTCCAGAACCTCGAAGACGCCACCAAGTTCGGACTCGAATACTTAACCTATGTTCTCTGGGCCGTCTCCCCGCAAGGCCGCCCCGTGAATCTCGGCGAAGTCACGCTCGAGCACGGCAGCGCACACCTCAAAGCCTCCACCGACCTGCAAACCTTCGGCATGATCGTCACCGCCGAGCCTTACTTCGCCGTGACCGCTCCCGGCAACATGGTCGTCATGGAAAGCGCTCCACTTAACGGCGTCAGCGGCGAAAAGATCGAAGCCAAATATGATCTAGTCAGCCGCGGCACCTACTCCTCCACCAATACCCATATTCAGGACGCCATCTTCGGCATCGACAGCAAAACTCCGCTCGAGCTCTTCGAAGCCCGCAACGCCCTGCGCATCGCGCGCATCGCCGCCGCCGACAAATACGCTGCCTTCATCATTTCCAAAGCCGGCCAGCAACTGATGCACGCCGAGGAAGTCTATCGTCAGGAAATCGAACAAGGCCGCCGTCGAAGCCGCCGCCAAAGAAGCCACCGAAACCGCCGAAGAAGCCCGCCTGATGGCCGTCAAGCAAAAAGCTGAGGACGAAGCCCAGGCCGCCGCCGCCGCCCGCGAAGCCAAAGCCCGCGCCGATGCCGATGCCGAAGCCAAGCGCCGTGCCGACGCGGAAAAAGCTGCCGCCCAGGCTCAAGCGGACCGCGCCGCCGCCGAACAAGCCAAAGCCGAAGCTCTAAAGATGAAGCAGGAAGCCGAAGCCGCCGCTCAACAAGCCGCTCTGCAAAAGGCCGCCGCCGAGAAAGCGACTGCCGAAGCCGTTGCCCAGCAGCAAGTCTTAGCCGCCGAAACCGACAAAGCTCGCCAGGCCGCCGCGCAATCTGACTCCCTGCGCCAGCAGGCCGAAACCGCAAAACAGTTAGCCGAAAAAGCCACGCAGCAGGCCGAGTACGAAAAGCAAGAGCTTCGCGCCCGCCTCCTGCAGCAACTCAACAGCATTCTCGCCACCCGCGATTCCGCCCGCGGCCTCGTCGCCAACATGTCTGACGTTTTATTTCGCAGCGGCAGCTTCGAGCTTCTTCCCGGAGCCCGCGAGCGCCTCGCCAAAGTTTCCGGCATCGTGCTCGCCTATCCCACACTGCACGTAGCCATCGAAGGCCACACCGATAGCATCGGTTCCGACGACTACAACCAGCAACTCTCCGAGCGCCGCGCCCAGGCCGTCCGCGACTACTTCGTCCAGCAAGGCATCAACTCCGCCGCCGTCGAAGCCCACGGCTACGGCAAGACCGAGCCCATCGCCACCAACGACACGCCCGAAGGCCGCCAGCAAAATCGCCGCGTAGAGCTAATCCTCTCCGGCGACGCCATCGGCACCGACGTCGAAGGCACCAAGCCCCAAACCGCCAGCACGCAACACAACCAATAAGCATCGCGTTTTGGTGCTTTGTCATCCTGTCTCTAACGACGCTGCACCCTGTCAAGCGAATTTAGGCGACACTTCGGCATCGACGCCAAAAGCTGCGCCATTTCGCTCTAGCAGGAAGTCTTTGATGACCAGACCAAGCTCGTCACCTCTTCAATCCTGCAGCGGGACTTCAGGTCCCACCATCCATCGCTTCGGGGCTTGCACCCACGATTGCTCACTTCGAACTCCCCGCTTTTCAGGGAGGCAGGCTGCCCACTCAAGCGCCGGCTCTTACTCGCCGGCCACAGAATGACGTTGGCTCCTCTCGAGCCTTGGTCTTTGTTCATCGCAAACCAATCTACTCGTTGCGACGGGCCATCGTCGTTACGCAATCAAGCGCAGCACGTGCTTGCGCGCTTAGCTGATCGCCGTAGTCTGACTGTTGCTGTTGTGGTATGGACGTGAGCAGAGGATAGATTCCAGCGACAAAGAACAACCCAATCGGCACGAGCAAAACCTGCAACACTCGCTCTTGTCTCAGGGCATACCTCGTGACACAGAATCTCACACAATCGCAATGGCCATCCTCTGTAGCCTCGGTGTTGCTCAACCTCAGGGTGGTCAGCAAACAGCAAGTTGTCCGAGTCGCCAATTGGTAGGCAATCGTCTCAATTGGCGCTAAATTCCCCGTAACGCTCAAACCCCCAACAGGGTAGGTCACTCGGCGCATCGAGCAAAACAGGAGCTTTTGCCCCCGAGGACCCGCCTAACGCTGACCCGCGACTCCTGGCGAAGTCGCTTCCTCTTCAGTTCTCTTCTGGCCGCATCTTCCCGCTGCGCAAATACCGGCTATGCCACCCCAGCGATTCACTCATCATGTGCGGCGTGTGCTTTCCATACGACAATCGCTCCGCCCGATGCAGATAATCCAGCAGCAGCGGTTTATACTCCGGCCCCGCGCACTTCTCAATAATCAGCCGCGCCCGCTGCCGCGGCGAGAGCCCCCTCAAATCCGCCAGCCCGTACTCGGTAACGATCACCTGTACGTCATGTTCAGTGTGGTCCACATGCGACACCATCGGCACGATCGTCGAAATGTCCCCATGATGCGCCGTCGAGGGCGCCATAAATATCGATAGATATCCATTCCGCGCAAAGTCTCCCGACCCGCCAATCCCGTTCTGTATCTTCGATCCCATCACGTGCGTCGAGTTCACATTGCCATAAATATCCGCCTCGATCATCCCATTCATCGCGATCACTCCCAGCCGCCGAATAATCTCCGGATGATTCGAAATCTCCTGCGACCGCAGCACGATCCGGTCACGGTAATTCACCATATCGCCATTCACTTCTGTCATCATCTCCGGACTCAGCGAAAATGCCGTCGCCGAAACCGACGTCAACTTTCCCGACTTCAGCAGCCGCATCATCCCGTCCTGAATCACTTCGGTGTAAGAAGTCAGCCCTTCAAACGGCCCTTCCTCCAGTCCACACAAAACCGCATTCGCGATATTGCCCACGCCGGATTGCAGCGGCAGCAGATTCGCCGGCATCCGTCCCTTCTGCACTTCCCAACTCAAAAATTTCAGGATGTGATCCGCAATGCACTTCGAAGCCTCATCCGGAGCCTTGAAATTACTATTCCGGTCCGGCGCATCCGTCAGCACGATCGCAACAACTTTCTCCTCCGGAATTTCAAAATACGGCGTCCCAATCCTCTGCCCTGGAGTCACCAGCGGAATCGGTCCACGATTCGGCGGCGCCTGCAGCCCGTAATAAATATCGTGCATCCCCTCGAGCGCTTCTGGCTGCCACGCGTTCACCTCCAGAATCACCCGCTCCGCTTGGTCGATCCACGTCTTGTTATTGCCAACCGACGAACTCGGCACCAGTCGCCCATCGTCCAGCACTGCGCTCACTTCAATCAGCGCCACATCCAGCTTGCCCAGAAATCCGTACTCCACAAATTGCGCCACATGGCTCAAATGAATGTCCATGTAATCCATCTCGCCCGCATTGATCCGCTTCCGCGTCTCCGGATCCGACTGATACGGCAGCCGCAAATGGATCCCTCCCGCCATCGCCAGCGCTCCATCCAGCTCCGGCCCCGTCGACGCTCCGGTAAACACGCTTACCTGAAATTTTTGCCCGCGCAAGTTCGCTTCCGCAATCCGATGCGCCAGCTCAATCGGCACCGCCTTCGGATAACCCGACCCAGTGAACCCACTCATCCCAATCTGGTCGCCCGACTTAATCAGTGATGCAGCCTCATCTGCGCTCATGATCTTGCGCGCCAGCTTCGAATTCAAAACTCGCGTATTGGTCGGAGAAACAATAGTAGCCATACTCACAGCCCTTCCCGGGGACTAAGAAATCGCCAATCGAACAATGGTCAAACGTTACTTCCGCCCCAACCATCCGTCTGTGAGCCAGATCACATCCCCCGGTTATTCCGAACACGCAATTTTTTCACTGCCGCTACTCTCATCTGGGGACAGCCGCCCTCAGCTGTCCGTGGAGCGAAGCTCCGCCACGCCGCCGCCCAATCCTAGCCCCGAAGATTGCGCACGCCTTGGGGTGTCGCAGCGCTTCCAGCTCTGCGACTAGAGATCACCTATGATGCGGGGCTTCAGCCCTCCGAGGTACATCTGTAAGGGCTTAAGACAGAATTGCTCGCGGCCCCAGTCATGCGACTCGTGCCTTCGCAGAGGACAGGCACGCCGTTACCTCACGGAGCACCTGCTCGTAGTCAGCGGCTACCGCCCGCTCCACATGAATTCGAGCGCCTTTTACGCCTGCTTCTTGCGCCAATCTCTTGAACTCACTCTGAAGAAAGACTTCCAACTGCTTCGGCGTCAAGACGGCAATCGGAACAGTAGCGGACTGGCCGGTCCCGGTCTCGATCCTCACGCAGTATGGGGATTCGGACTGTTGCGTTTCCGGATTCATGCGGCACACCCCTTTAATGGAGTGACGAAAGTGGCAGGCAAGGATCCTGGTATCTTAGTATCTTAGCGCGTCCCGCCGCTCCCGTGCCCGATGCGGGGAATTAGTTGAGGCACGCCGCACGATTGGCGATAAATCCCGACAACGCTCATCGACGCTAATGCGGCTTCTTCGCCGCCGGAAGTCCTGTCAAGAAGACATCAAGGGCGGATGAGGGGTCTTTTGACGCCTCAAGTTCGCGGTAGAGGTCGCCAAATTTTAGGCGTACTCCAGCCATTATCTCTTTGTCCGACAGCAGGTGATCGAGCAGCTTCTGCCAATTTGCAACCTGACGATGTTCGAGCAGCAGCTTGAGTGCGATGTTTTCAAGGAACAGGTATTCGGTTGCACCTAGAACAGCAGAGAGGCGCTTCTTTTCTTCTTTTGTCATGGGGGCAAAAACAGTCTAACGCAGTGGCACCCGCCAATCGGCATCCGCACAGTTGTTAAATCCCCATAATGCTCAAAACTCCCAACAGGGTTGGTCACCTGGCGATCGAGCAAAACGGGGGCGCCGGCCTTGACTTCGTTCCCGCAACCAGCTCACCACTACTTCCCATACTCCCGCACCTCTCCATCCACCGACACCGCCACATACTTATGCGTCTCCACATCCCGAAACTGCACCACCTGATGCTTCTCCCGCGCCAGCTGCCCCCACCGGCTCGGCTTCTCCCGATTCTGCTCAATCGCCTCGAACACCCGCCCATTCATCTTGAACTGCACCATCCGCAACCGCCCACTCCCCACCCGCCGCACTCGAATCGTCTGCCCTTCCACCACCACTTCCTCCCCATTCATCAACTGCGCCGCCACCGATCCCAACGTCTTCTCCACCTCATTCATACCAAACTCCCACTTCCGTCAAACTTCCCCACGCCGCGCTCCATCATAAGCCGCAAATTTCCGAGGCGCATTCCACCCATTACCATCCTGATCCCGTAACCCTCTTGATTCTCCAACCCGAACCGGCTAACCAAACCTCCCAGATTGCGAAATATTCGTTGTGATGCTAAAATGTATCACATGAAACAGGCATCAGTCCGCGACCTGCGCTACGACTTCAAGAAGATTGAGCGCCTTCTGCACCAGGGAGAAGAGGTCCAGATTACGAAGCGTCGCCGAGTCATTGCCCGTCTCGTGCCCGAACTAGAGGGGGGCGCGAAAGAGATTCCGGATTTCCTCCTGCGCTTGCGCACTATCTATGGCGACAAGCTTCTCTCGGTTAGCGGCGCCGAACTGCTCTCCTCCGACCGGAGCCGATATTGAAGGTCTACGCCGACCCCAGCTTTATTGTCTCGCTCTACAGCCCGGATGTTAACTCGGTCCAGGCCGTGCGTGCTATGCAGGCCGCTGCCGGTGACCGCTTCATAACCACCTTTGGAGAACTCGAAATCGTCAATGCCATGGGCTTACGAATTTTTCGCAGAGAAATTTCGTCGCTACAGGCCCAGTCTTCACTGGACGAGTTCGAGAAGGATTTGCGTGACGGCGTCTTCCACCTCCGCGCCCTGACCGATTCGCTCCTTCAGCGAGCCCACCAACTCTCTCGCCAAACTACCGCCAAACTCGGCACACGCACTGCCGACCTGTTGCACGTCGCCGCCGCACTGGAACTCGGCGTCGATTGCCTCTACTCCTTCGACCTCCAGCAGAGAAAGCTTGCCCAGACACTTCGCCTCAAGCTGAACTAGATCGTGTGGGGACGGGCGACTCGCCCGTCTGGTTTTTGACCTTGCATTGACTTGCCGCAGTTTGCCCTCCTAATATGGTCGCCTTATTGAGCATGATCGGCCAAACCATCTCGCACTACCGCATCATTGAAAAGCTCGGCGGCGGCGGGATGGGTGTCGTCTACAAGGCCGAGGACACCGAACTAGGCCGCTTCGTCGCTCTAAAGTTCCTCCCCGATGATGTCGCCCAAGATCCCCAAGCCCTCGAACGCTTCCGCCGTGAAGCCCGCGCCGCCTCCGCCCTGAACCATCCCAACATTTGCACCATCCATGAAATCGGCAAGAGCGGCAATCAAACGTTTCTCGTGATGGAATTTCTCGACGGCCTCACCCTGAAGCACCGCATCGCCGGCCGCCCACTCGAAACAGAACTCATCCTCTCCCTCGCCATCGAAATCGCCGACGCCCTCGACGCCGCTCACTCCGCCGGCATCATCCACCGCGACATCAAGCCCGCCAACATCTTCGTCACCAAGCGCGGCCACGCCAAAATCCTCGATTTCGGCCTGGCAAAAGTCACCCTGAATCCGGCGAATCCTGCCCTGAGCGCCCCCACCGTCGATTCAGAAGAACATCTCACCAGCCCTGGGCAGACGCTCGGCACCATCGCATACATGTCGCCCGAGCAAATCCGCGCGAAAGAATTAGACGCCCGCACCGACCTCTTCTCCTTCGGCGCCGTGCTCTACGAAATGGCTACCGGAGCGCTTCCTTTCCGCGGCGAGACCACAGGAGTGATTTTCGAGGCCATCCTCAGCCGCGATCCTGCTGACCCCATCCGATTGAATCCTGACCTTCCACCCAAACTGGAAGCCACCATCAACAAGTGTCTCGAGAAAGACCGCAATCTTCGCTACCAACATGCCTCTGAGATTCGCACCGACCTGCAACGCCTGAAGCGAGACACAGACTCGCACACATCTGTTGCGGCAATCCAGCGACCGGACTTTGCAAAGAAGAAGAAAGCGTTTCCCCTCGCGGTCGCCGCAGTTCTCGCCCTGGCGGCTGCCACAGCGGGCTACTTCTTCTTCCATCGAACTTCCAGCCCGGCCCCATGGAATCTCCAGAATATGAAGGTTTCCAAGCTCACGGACACCGGCAAAGTCGGCACGGCGGCAATCTCTCCGGATGGGCGCCACGTCGCATTTACTTTGAGAGAAGCCGGGCGCAGCAGTTTGTGGATCAGGCAGATCGTGACCGAAAGCGCAGTGCAACTCGTCCCACCCTCTGAAAAAACATTCTTCGGAACGATTAACTTTTCTCCCGACGGTGATTATCTTTACTTTGTAAGAGGTGTGGGCGGCGGCGATGGTTACTCTCTTCCTGCCCTGGGCGGAACACCGAAACTCGTCGTCAAGAGTACGGGAAGCGGCCTTGGCGTTTCTCCTGACGGCAAGCATCTGGCCTTTATCCGCGGCCACAATGAAACCGGGTCAGCCCTGTGGATCGCCAACAGCGATGGGACAGATGAGCGCGTGCTCCTGGACATCGCCAAATCGAAGCTAGGAGCCAACGTCGAGTCGGAAGCGCCCTCCTGGTCCCCCGATGGCAAGCTGATCGCTTCCAGCGCCCTGGGGCGGAACGGTTACGAACTGATTCTCTGTCCTGTTGCGGGCGGTGCACCTGTGATTCTGCCCGTTCCCGGCGTCGTTTGGTCGTCTGTCTGGCTTCCTGATCAACGCGGTCTGCTTCTCACGGTAAAAGGGCAAATTTGGTTGCAACCCTTTCCCAAAGGCTCCCTGCAGCGAATCACCAATGATACCGACGCTTACACTGGAGTCGCGATCACTTCAGACGGAGGGCGATTTTCGGCCATACAAGGCCATCGGCAGCACACTATGCTGGTTGGACCGGCTTCAGAACCGGACAAGGCGACTCCGATCAGTGCAAGCAACTCGAAAACCATCGCCCTTGCATGGACGCCGGATGGAAAGTTGTTATCAACCGATGGATATCAATTCTGGCTGGCGTCCGACGATGGACGAGATCGGGTTTCTTTGTTTTCGTTAGATGGAAAACTGTTTCCTGGATCGTTCTCTATTTGTGACCGCGGCAAGCTGCTGGTCTTGAACAGGTCAGTCCGGAATGGGGAATCTACGGTGTGGCGAGCAGACTCATCCGGCGGAAACCTGGTGCAGCTCACCAAGGGCCCCTCGGACTATTTCCCCGATTGCTCCCCTGACGGCAAGTGGGTTATTTATTTTGGGGAAGCTGACAACAAGACACCCCTTTTGAAAGTCCCGATTTCGGGCGGATCCACGCAAACCCTCCTTCCTGACGGTGCTTTCCAGGCGCAATATTCTCCAGACGGCAAGCGGATCGGGATTCTTTCTGAAGAAGGCGAAGGCGACAAGGCAGCCCTGAAGATCGGAATTATGGACTCCGAGGGGCACATCTCAAAGGCATTTGATTATAAGGGCGCACTCCCCTATGAAGGTTGGCAGTGGCTCCTTCGCTGGACGCCCGACGGACAAGGACTCGCCTATACGGCGACTCAAAACGATGCTGCCAATGTGTGGGTTCAGCCCATTTCCGGCGGCAGTCCTCGCCAAATTACCCACTTCCCCGATTCCGTAGTGAGTTTAGCTTGGTCTCCAGATGCAAAGCGTGTAGCTTTGATCCGCCTCGCCGAATCCAGTGACGTAGTCCTGTTCAGCGACTTCCGCTGACAAAAGGTTTTTGAAGTTCCTTTCTACTTCTTGCTCCCTAGCAACTCCACCACCCGCTCATAATCATCCACCGAAGCATACTCAATCACAATCCTTCCCTTCCCATTCCGATCCCGAATCCTAACCCGCATCCCCAATGTCCGCTCCATCTCCGTTTGCGCCGCCCTCACATTCGGATCCATCCACCGCGCCCCGCGTTTCTGTTTCTTCTCTCCCGGCATCGTCTGCCCCGGCTTCATCGGGAACGATCCGTTAATCCTCATCACGCGGTCTTCAATCTCGTCCCACTTCATGTGCTTCGCAACCACTTCATCCGCCAGCGCCTCAATGTGCTCCGGATTCTCCAACGCCAGAATCTGCCGCGCGTCGCTGAAGCTCAACCTATCTTCCAGCATGTATCCCATCACTTTTTCCGGCAGCTTCAACAGCCGCATGTAATTCGACACTGTCTCCCGCGACACTCCAATCCGGTCCGCAATCTCCGCCTGCGTCAGATGAAATTCCTTGCTCAGCACGCGAAACGCCTCCGCCTGCTCCAGCGGATTCAAATCCTCGCGCACCACATTCTCCAGCACCGTCATCTCCGCCGCCTGCTGCGGCGAAACCCTCCGCACCAGCGCCGGAATCGTATCCTTCCCCGCCATCTTCGACGCGCGCAACCGCCGCTCGCCCAGCACCAGGATGTAGCGCCCTTCCTCCTCCGCCGGCCTCACCACCACCGGCTGCACCACCCCATGCTCCTTGATCGATTCCCGAAGCTCGATCAGCATCTCCTGATCAAACACATACCGCGTCTGATAAGGATTCTTATCGATCAACCCAATATCCAGATTGATCACCAAATTCCCCGGCATAGCCTGCGCCTGAATCGAAATCACCTCGCCTGGTGCGGGCGGGTGTGGTGCGGGCGCCCCCGCCCGCATCGCCTCCTTCTCCTGAGAAGTCGTAGATTCCATCACAGGAGCTTCCACCGTTCTGCCCTCCTCCCCACTCTTGTCATTCTCACCCACACTCTTGTCATTCCGAACGAAGTGAGGAACCTGCTTTTCGCCGACACCACCACCGCCCTCGGCTGTCGGCACCGGTGTCGAAGGCGCCACCACCCGCGGCCCCGGCAGCAACGATTCCAACCCCCGCCCCAAAGCCCGCCGCTTCTCCACCTTCTCGTCCTTCTTCTCCGCCGCAGACGTCGTCATCACTCGCTCCTTCGATTCCTGGATTCTCTTCACCGCCGTCGCCCTCAATCGCGACCGGACTGCTGCTGTACTGTCGAGAAACCCCTCCACTACCGCGCGTTCCTCTTTCTTAATTCCGTAAAGTTCGTACACAAAATCATTGAGCTCTTCTTCGTTGGAAGTAACCTTCTTTTCGACCTTGCCGAGGCCGACCCTCGCCGAGCCCAGCAGATCAAGCAGCGTCTTTGCCTCTTTTGCTTTCACCGGCAACCGCCAACCGAGTATTTCCTTCCTACTCAAGGTTCTCCGCCTCTGATTTCTCAAAGCCTCCGCCAGGCACTCGGCATGCTCTCGATCTTTGAACTCAAACGGCGCTTGGCTTCCATAGAGCACCTCAAATCCATACAGTGCTTCTTGAACGCCAATCTCACCAGAGGCGATCTTGAGTTGTTCCGATTGTGGATATTTATTAGCCAGGCGCTTAATAGTGTCCAACTCAGACCCTGGTAGATCAGAGACAAAACTCTCGGGAAACTCGGCAATCTTGAGAAGCAGGTCGAACTGCTTGCTGGCCAGGGGAACCAGCTTGTCCACAATCGGCGCTAGGGAAGAGAACTTCTTGGCCGCAGTAGGTAAGACGATCCGCTCAATGAACTGGTCGCCATAGGAATAGAAGCGGCTACCAAATACCGAACTGATCTGCTTCACCTGGAAGTCTGCGACGCGCGAATTAAGCACCGCCGCCACGCACTTCAGATCGACCGTAGTAGAGCCCTTCAGCACAATCCCGTAAACGCCGGCCGTCCCACCAGCGGTAAAAACGAAATTTCCCTCTAGGTCGAGCGTGACAGACGGTTTTCGGGAGAGAACCTGCAACACCAGCTTCGGCCGGAAGTAATAATCGAGACTCCGCGGGTAGGTCGCTCCGTACCAGATAGCTCCGTCCGCCTTATCTTCGGAATACTTGCCGTGTTCGCGCCCCCGCAGCACAGCCTCGTGGTTCCGCAGATATCTCCAGGCCTTCGGAAATCTTTCCTCGATCGTTTTAATTGTCTTCGGCTTAACGAAGTCGAAACTGTCTATGTTTTCTTTGCTGGGAATTAGGTTCCAGGCTTCTATCACCGATTCCTCTTCATATAGCGTTTCCGTTTTCTGGTAGACGTCGTAGGGGAACATCACCCACGACTTTTTCCAGCCAATTAGCCAACGTCCAACATCCTTGCCAAACAGAAAGGGCCTTAGGGCATCCTTCTCGATTTCAATGCCGTCTTTTCCGCATCCGCACTGTTTAGAGTCGTGCCGTGGACGAACTTTAAGTATCTTCCCGCAATCCCGTACCTCGTCAAAGACCAGAACGGAATCAGCACTCGTTTGATACCCGGCAAAGCCGCCGCTCGCACTCGCCGTGAGTTCAATCAGGCGCTTACCACTGCCGCTCCTAACCCGATCAAACACCGCCCACTCATCTGCGGGCATCAACCACCACCCCTCCGCCCTGAGCCGTGTGCGCGGAAAAGCAAATACTTCAACCGCCGTGCCGCGCAAGACCTTGCCTCCCTTTACTTCCGTCCGAAGCGTGTGAAACTCATTGAGCAGTTCAGCAAACGGCGTGTCACTGGAGAATATCCGCGCCGCCTCCATCTCCCCAGTCCGGCCGTCACCCCGCTCCCCTATCAGAATGGCTGGGTAGTTCAGCGCATCCTCAAAAACACGTGTGTCGCGGAAGTCGACCACCAAATCCACCCGCAGAGCCTTGGGCAATCCCGCCCTCAGCGCATTGCCGTAGTCGACATTCAGAAACCGGTCCGACAGAATGAACCCCAGCTTTCCGCCCGTTCCCAGCCAGCCCTGTTGTCCGGCAGACTGCACCGCCCGTTCGATAAATGGGACATAAAGGTCATAATTGTGTTCCGTCCATTTATATTTTCCCTCCCAGTACTCCTTCACGTGATCTGGGATCTTCTGGATGCGAACATAAGGTGGGTTGCCGACCACGTAGTCGTACTGCATGTCGTGCTTGAGCGAGATCGCCAGCACCAAGTCTTCGATCGTTTTCAGGAACCGACCGTCGTTGTATGGCGGCTTTTTCAACCTGTCGACCGCCTCGTTCAGCCCGTTCAGCGTGTCCTCAAGGTAGGCCGCCAGCCCGGCTGCTCGGGCCGCAAATCTCCCTTGCAGCCCCGCCGACAGCCCATTCTTCGAGTCCCTTGCCACCTGGAAAACAACACCTACGGCCGCCACATATTCCTCGAGATTGCCCACCAGTCCCTGTTTCCGCGCGTCCGCGAACCGGGGAACCTTAACTTGCATTTTCACGAAGCGTGACTTCGATTCCAGCAGCGGTAAATGCACGCTCACATCCAACGTCTTTTCTTCAAATTGCAGGTTAATCGTCAGTGCGTCTTTTTTCTTTGATTCCGCCTCGACCTCCCGTTCCTCAATTCGCAATGAGTCCGTCCTGAACACCGGCAGCCTCAAAATGCGGAACTCCGGGTTGTGGAAGACCACCTCGGCATAAAGTGGCAGAATAAGCGCTGCGTAATTCACCTGCGCCATGAGCACAGCAAAAGGATTGATGTCGAAGCCCACAATCCGCAGCCCATCCGTCAGATCGCGCAGCATTTCGATCTTGTCTTGCCCTTTTTGTGCCTCCAGGTATCTCTGCAAGGCGGCAACAAGGAACGAGCCTGAGCCGCAAGCCGGGTCCAGCAGCCGCTCGCCCCGTTGTCCACGGTACCCACACTCATCGAGAATGAACTCGATGGCCTCACGTGGGGTGTAGAACTCGCCCAACGCCTTGCGCGTATCACGGTCGAAATAGCGCTGATATAGCTCACCCAGTAGGTCGCCGGATAGGTCGGCGAAATCGAACTGGGCCATCGTCAGTAGAGCCTCGCCCACCGCCATGCAAAGTGCCCGGTTCTGTAGCCGTTTCGTCTCAAACCACCAGTCGAAAATATCTTGGGAAAAAATGGAATGGAAAAGGGTCTCTCCGGCGCGCTGAAAAGACCGTCCAATGACCTCCAGATGGTCCTCCGGCTTGAGTCGATCCCGCGTGGAGAGTTCGTTGAAGCTTTCCTGAAGCCTCGGCAAAAAGCGCACGCCCGGAAACCTCTGGTCGTCGCCGGCCTTAGCGAGAATCAGGCGCGAAATGATGGTGTAAGCGGTTTCGAGAGCGAAGGAGAACCGCGCGATTACCGCTGCGGAGTCAATGAGGGCAAACGATCGCCAGCTTCGCGGCACATCCTTCAGTTTGAGCTCCCGCGCATAAGTCTTAAGCCAGAATTCGTAGGAGCCGCGGGTGAATCCAGACTCGTCAATCGATTCCGGCAATATCTCCCAGAGCGCCAGCGTGAGATGGCCGAACACAGATTCGGGCCTCAACTGAAATACTTCGAAGAATATCTTCGCTGGCTCCGATTCAATGTCTGAGATCAGAAGTGGCCCTTTGCGATTGTCCTTCAGCCAGTCAGTCACGCTCGGCAGCGATTCCAGGTCGACCCGGCGCTTTTTCAGAAACTCTTCGAGCTTCCGGGCCTCACTCTCGCTCGCCGTAGCCAGCCGAAGCTTTAGCTGCTGCGTGAAGTCGCCATTGAAACGGTAATACAGTAGAAGGTCGACCCCGTCCGTTAGCACACCGATATTGGCGACGTGCGGCACAACATATTTCTCGTATAAGTCACTGGCGAAGTCCTCCAGGGTGTGGCTCGTCCGGGGCTTCTTGAACTCGATCACCGCCCGCACCCGTCCGCCAAAGCCGAGCAGCGCGGTATCGTATCGCTTCTGCGCCCGAGAGCGTTGCGCCAGGATATCCCTGCCGATCCCCTCATAGCCCAGCTCCACGAAAAAATCATGCTGCTGAAAAAGTTTCTCCACCTCCGCCTCGGTCAGCGGACCTTCCTCGCAAGCCTTGCCGATGTTCGTTAGAAGATTCTGAAAGCGGTATATCATTCACTAAGACCAAGACAGGAAACCACGGTAAGTATATCGATATCCATCAATCTAATATATCGACGCACATAAATATACGATCAAGCACTGATAGCCGCCGCATCCCGCGCCGCCAGATGCCTCCCCAACAATTCCTTAGCCAGCCGTATGTAACTCTCCGCCCCCTTCGACCGCGGATCGTACACCAGCGCCGCCTTCCCATGGCTCGGCGCCTCCGCCAGCCGTATGTTCCGCGGTATGGTTGCCTCACACAACTTCTCCCCAAAATATTTCTTGAGTTCACCCATGACCTGCTGCGCCAGGTTCGTCCGCTCATCCAGCATCGTAAGCACCACGCCTTCAATCTCAAGCCCCGGGTTCAACGCCGCCCGGATCCGCTCCACAGTATCGAGCAGCTCACTGATTCCTTCGAGCGCAAAGTATTCCGCCTGCATGGGAATCAAAACCGAGTCGGCCGCCACCAGCGCGTTCAACGTGAGCAGATCAAGCGCCGGCGGACAGTCCAGCACGATGTAGGTGAAGCGATCGCGCAGTGGCGCGATCGCGTCCCGCAGCCGGTACTCGCGCCGCTCTGCCTCGACCAGCTCGAGGTTCGCGCCGATCAAGTTCTTGTGCGAAGGAATGATCCAGAGCTGCTCGAGCTCGCTGGCCACGAGCGCCTGCTCGCCCAAGGCCTCACCCAGCAGCAAGTGGTAAGTCGAAACACGTTCCGGATCTTTCACCAGGCCCAACCCGCTCGAGGCATTCGACTGCGGATCGCAATCGATGAGCAGTGTGTTCACTTCAGCCGCCGCGAAGGACGCGGCTAGGTTGATGGCAGTCGTAGTCTTGCCCACGCCGCCCTTCTGATTGGCAACAGCGATGACGCGTCCCATAAATTGTCGAGGAGCCAGAGCTGTTGGCAACATAACCCGATTCATATTTCGAATGCAACGTCGAAGTGCTGTGCGTCGCGAGAATTTGTGTGCAAAACACGTCCAGTGTTCCAATGGGAACACTCGTGTCGACTTTTCAAGCCAGAGAACTTGGCCTGAATGTTCCGATGGGAACATCCCGCGCTGAGGTGCGGGACTGTGAGCGCGATCATTGCCGTCTCCATTTTCTCGTTCTAATGTTCCGATCGGAACATTAGTCTCGCCACTTGGCAAGCAACGAAGCAGTGTTCCGGTGGCAACAGTGAGTCTATTGTTCCGATGGGAACACTTCGTCGCTCCAGTGTTCCCATGGGAACACCAGAGCACAAAACCTATTTCCATGAATAATAAGACTAGGATTTTCCACTTTTATACCACTGGCATGGCTGGATATGGTTGTCGGCAGTTATTTATTGGCTATGAATTGCGCTGACGGCCCACTTTTACTATCTTGGTTCCATCTGATCAAGTGCTCGGGGCGGGTCTCCTGACCCCGATTACTGTTCCCATGGGAACATCAGAGCGAATGTTCCCATGGGAACACTGCCGAGTTTATGGCTGCGTCTGGGGCTGGCTCAGCAGGAGTATTCGTGATGCGGATTGGGGAATCGGGATGGGGGAGTGCCAGGTGAAGTTGGGAAGGGCGGAGTGGGTGGCGGCTAGTTGGGAGGAGGAGATCAGGAGAGCCAGGCGGCCGATGGGGGCGAGTAGGGTTGCGGCTGTGGGGAGAGCTTGGGGGAAGCGTTCGACTGCGCGGAGGGTTACTACGTCGAAGGTGGACGGGGGGAGGGATTCGGCGCGGGCGTTTTGTATATTGACGTACGTCAATGTAAGGGCGCGGGTGACTTCGTGGAGGAAGGCGGCTTTTTTGTGGTTCGATTCGATTAGAGTCAGGGCGATGTTGGGAGCCCAGAGTTTTATGGGGAGTCCGGGGAAGCCGGCGCCGGAGCCCAGGTCGGCCAGGCGGATTGCGCGTCCCTCAGGGGCTGAAGCCCCGGTTCCTTTTTCTGGCAGGTTATTGGCACGACTGAAGTCGTGCCGTTCCCGATCTGCTGGGCTGTTGCCTGGAAGGACGGGCGAGTCGCCCGTCCGCACACGAGCAGTGGAGGGGAAGAGGTGGCGGGCGGCGAAGAGGGATTCGCCGAAGTGGCGGGTGACTATTTCTTCTGGGTCGCGGATGGCGGTTAGGTTGATGCGGGAATTCCAGCGGAGGAGTATATCGATGTACGTCGATATACGATTGAGTTGAGTTGCGGATAAGACAGCAGTAGGCAGAACAGCAGGTTCCCTTCGGCTCCGCTCAGGGCAAGCCTCACCGGGCCTTTGGCCCGATTCGGAATGACAAGGGTTTTGAATAGGGGCCAGGAATGGTTGGAGGATCTCGGCGATGCGGGCGGGGTGCATGTGGAAGGGACGATTGTAGATGGCGGGGAGAAAATCTTTCAACGCGGAGAAGCAGAGACATTTCTTCCATCCATGGGGGCCGGGTGCGTTCGGCGGCATTATAGCCCAGTGTTCCGGGGTGAAAGTAGTGGCCACGCATCCGGCTACTTTTGGTTGAGCTCCAGTTTGTTCCCTTGCGCGGCCGGCGCCAAAGAACGGAGCGGCGGAGTTGGATTGGGCGGAGCCGGCCTCAGTGGAATGGGCATGCTGGGTGGCGTCCGCTGCGGCAGCGGCGAGGCATTGCCGCGTCGCGGGAGAGCCCGGCGCTGGTGTTCGACGGGTATGCTCTTCATTTTCGAAGCAACGTAGCCAATGCGTGCCGTTTCCGGCGCTCCGAAAAGTTCCGGGTGCAGATAGTGGCCGCGATCGGACGGAGCCTTTTCGACTTCGACTTGAATCCGGTGCGCGTTGGCGAACGCATCCTGGCGAATGCCGGTGACTTGCCATGAGACTTTAATTCCCGATCTGCCGCCGGCAATTTTGAACTGGCCATTCTGCATCTCCTCGGCAATGTAAACCGGGGCAAAGCTGCCGATGCTGGTGAGCTGATAGCGAAAGTTACGGTTCAACGCCTGGAACCAGTCGGGCAGGCTGACCACCGCCTCTCCGTTGCCGTCCAGTTCGGCGATGCCATCGTAGATGTTCTTCATGTCGGGCGATTCCACGAAGGAGTGGTAGAGATACTTGTTGGCGGGATCGAGCGGGTGGTCAATCTTGAACGAGCCCGAAGGCTTGGTCAGGCTGGTGGTGACGTCGAGGCTATCAATTGTGACGGAATTGTTGTTGTTGACGGTCATCGCGTTAGGAGCGGAGTCGTTATTGATTCGGAAGGAGATCGTTCCAAAGCCCGCAGTACCAGCCCCCCCGTTGATGTAGGTATTGGCGCCGTCGCCCAGCAATGTGTAGTTGTTACAATTTGACATGCCTTCCTGCCCGAGCTGGAGGGCCATGTAGCCCTCGCCGCAGCCGGGGTCCCCAAGGATCGCGGGATAGTTACCAAATATGTTATTGTCGTACGCCACGTACCCATAGAAAATCTCGCCACCGGCGGTCGCCGTGAGGTTCTCCGCCTCAATCGTCGGCACCCCAGGGCTGTTGTTGGCTGCAAGCACCCCCCAGTTATCGTCTGCGGTGCCTTGGACGCCGGCGCCGTTCCCACCCGCCGCGGCAGCCGTATCGCCCCATACGCCGTATGCAACAAGTCCGTTTTGGCCAGCTCCGGTGCTGCTCAGGGTTGAGCCCGGCGCCTGTCCCAGCACGCCCACTCCCTTTGTAGAGGGCGATGACTCCGTTGACACCGCCGGTCGCCCCGTTCCCCGTCACCCGTTCCCTTTGGCGACGCTAGATCCTGAACGCATCCACTTTGCCCGACTTCGCCGACTCGCCCCAAGCACGCTGGTGCCACTCGTGCCGGTTGCAAGCCGAAAAGATTCCCGTGCCGCTACCGGCGACTGACGAGCCTTCCACCCCATAAGATTGCCGTCCCGTAAACCCCTTCGTAGCGATGTGGCGCCGATTCGCATTACCTACGCCGCTTTGGTGACACTTAGGATCGGTGGCGAATTGTTTCCGCTGAGCTGCCGGTTTGTCCGGTGATAGGCCTGTTGCAGTATGTTGCCAGTGTCGCTGAGATTGCCGGTGATGGTCTGATTGCCGGTGAAGGTGTTGGCCCCCATTGGCGAAGTCGCGCGGTGAACGGCGTGCACTCAGCGCGCTCCCGTCGCACAGCTTTAGACGTGACGCTCAACGTCCCACTTCCGGTGACCGGCCACCAGTCAGGCCCGTGCCGCTGGGACGCCGGTCATGGTTCCCGTGCCCGCATTCGAGCAGGTCCAGGCGCCGCTTACATATTGCAGCACCTGGTTGGCGCTGCAAGTCTTCAGTGCCAGGTCTAGCGTGCCTTTTGTGCCGCCGCCCGTGAGGCCGCTGCCGGTCGCGGTCGTGACACCGGTGAGCGTGCCTGTGTTAGGAAAGGTCTGGCCCGTGGCAAAGGTGAACAGTCCTTTATTGCTGAGCTTCAGCCCGGTCTCGGCCGGAGAAGCAATTCCGGAGCCGAACAGCAGACTCAAAGTTCCGGAAGGAGTCGCGGTGTCGTTGCCCAGAGGCTCCGCACGCCACTGGAACGTCTGATTGACGGCTGCGGCGGTGCCGCTGTTGTAGGAAGACGCCACGAAATTCTGTGCTTGTGAGTTTCTGCCCGCGGTCGCAGTGGCCGTGCCGGTGGCCGGCAAGGTGAGCAGGCCTTCGATGTTGGTGCCACCTTTCACGTCGAGCGTGGCGCCGGGCGTGTTGGTGTTGATTCCAATTTTCGCCGTGCTGCCGGTGCCCGACTGGAACAGCACGGAGTTGCCGAGGTTCGAACTGCTAGTCCAGAGAGGAACAAAGTCGATAGTTCCTGAACCGGTAATGCTACTAGCGAGCGGCGAGGTGCCAGATGCGGAACTAGATAGCGAAGTTGACAAAGCCTCGCTATTCGCCGATGACGAAGATGGCACGGCCAACACGAAGGCCGAGGGCGGCAGCCCCCCAACTGTTTCCGCATCCCCGGCCTTCAGCGCGTAAGGCACGCTGAGCAGCAAGACTCGCGCTTGCTCCGTCTGCCCTTGCGCTTGCACCCCGAGCCACTGCGCCTGCTCGGAGGTGAACAGACCCACGGGCAATCCGTCTGGCTTGGTGGAACCGAGCTGCACTGTGTAGTGCCCGTTCTTGTCCGGCTGAACATTCTGCGTCTCCAGCCACAGCGGGACGCCGCCATTCTGTTCGGCGAAGAGCGAGAAGGTCACGTCAATGACCCCAGTCAGCGGATTGCCGTTGACATCTTTTAACGTTCCGCTGAACCGCACCAGACGCGGAAGCTGGGACGTTGAACCGCTCGCCGGAATTGCAGCGCCATTTGCGTTCTGTTGTGACCAGACTGCGGTCGCGGCCACAATTAGAATCACTGCTCCCAACAGCGCCGATCTCAGGTTCTTCATGGCTGCCTCCAAAAAATAAAATCTGTGTTTGCGAATCCGCTCCAACGAACCGAGCTCTAGCCGAGACCTATTTGCGCGGTGCGATAGGTTGCGGGGCTGCGGCCAACTGCCTGGCTCTCGTTTCCTGCATCTTCTTCATCATTTGCGGATGGCGGGCCCATTCGATTTGCTTCTCGGGCGGCGCGCCGTAGAACTCGGGATGGATATAGAAGCCGCGCAGCCGGGCTTCCTTTTCCTCCTCCACCACCAGCGGATGCGCCTTGGCGTAGGCATCCTGCCGCACGCCGGTGACCTGCCAGGAGACCTCGACGTTGGGCGCGCTTGTCTGATCTCAAACTGTTGTTTTCGATCTTGTGTCCGATGATGGCCTGGGCGAATTGACCGATCACCGTTAGCTGGTAGCGGAAGTCGGTGTTGAGCACCTCAAACCACTCGGGCAGTTGCACCGTCGCCTGGCCCTGACTATCCGTGGTGATGTTGCCGGTGTAGATGTTCATCATCTCCGAGGATTCGACCGAGGAGTGGAAGAGGTATTTGTTGGCAGGATCGAGCGGATGGTCGATTTTGAAATCCTTTCGTCCCTGCGTGATCGCGCCAGTGATGTAGACATCGCCGAGAAGTCCCCGGCGTAGCCGCTGCCGGGGAACTATCTACTCCGTCGCCTGCGCCCGCTGCGAGTTCCCCCGAACCGCCCCCCTCGTATCCCCCATCCCGCCGCCGGCGCCGCCAAAGCCAGACCGCCAGCGCCCCAAAAACCCCATTACCGCCTTCCCGCTACTCCACTCCCTCCGAAATCGACTAGAACCGCCGTAGCCTCTACTCCGTAGCCACCCGAGAGCCGCTGCTCCCTACCTCAATGTCCGCCCCACCAACGGCATATACCCCTGGGCCACCACTAGCGCCCCCGACAGGGTCATCAGTGCCTCCTTGTGCCACGATCGCGCCACCGCCGTTCAGACCCGACCCGGATGGAGCGTTGAAGCCGACCGCGTTGATCGCATTGACATACGATTGGGCATAGACGTCCATTTGGTTGGCGGGCTTAGTTATGCCGACGCCAACGTTGCCGGTCGTATCTTTCACCACAAACCGCCCCGCCGTAATGCCTGGAGCGTCGATTGCGAAGTCTCCATTGCCGCCAAAGGAGGCAGCCACCATACCGGCTCCTCCCGTGGGGGGACCCTCAACCCGCAAGCCATTGTTAAATGTGCCGACGCGAAGCACAAAGGGAGAAGCAGCGATCCCGACGCCCAGACTGCCGCTGACTGTAATGTTGCCGGTTACGCTCTGGTTGGCGGTGAACGTGTTGGCAGTTCCCAACTGCGGCACTTTGGTCGTGTCAAGACTCAGCGTGACGCTGCCGCTGGTGCCGCCTCCGGTCAGGTCCGTGCCCGCCGTGACTCCCGTGATGGTGCCCGTGCCCGCATTCGAGCAGGTCCACGCGCCGCTTACAAATTGCAGCACCTGGTTGGCGGCGCAGGTTTTCAGTGCCAGGTTCAGCGTGCCTTTGGTGCCGCCGCCGGTGAGGCCGCTGCCGGTGCCGGTCGTAACGCCGGTGAGCGTGCCCGTATTCAGGAAAGGTCTGCCCCGTGGCGAAGGTGAACAGCCCTTTGTTGCTGAGCTTCAGCCCGGTCTCGGCCGGGGAAGCGGTTCCGGAGCTGAACAGCAGACTCAAAGCTCCGGAAGGAGTCGCGGTGTCGTTGCCCAGCGGTTCCGCGCGCCACTGAAACGTCTGATTGACGGCCGCGGCGGTGCCGCTGTTGTACGACGAAGCTACAAAATTCTGCGCCTGTGAAGTTCTGCCAGTGCTCGCGGTGGCCGTGCCGGTGGCCGGGAGAGTGAGCAGGCCTTCAAGGTTGGTGCCGCCTTTCACATCGAGCGTGGCGTCGGGCGTGTTGGTATTGATTCCAATCTTCGCGGTGCTGCCCGTGCCGGATTGGAATAAGACTGAGTTGCCGATGTTGGAGCTGCTGGTCCAGAGAGGAATGAAATCGATAGTGCCGGAGCCGGTTACTGTGCCCGCTGGTGGTGGAGCACTCGGCTCGGCAGCTGACGTGGTGGTTGGCGTGGAGTCGGCCGGAGCCGTCCCTGGTGCCGCCAGCAGGAAAGCTGACGGCGGCAATCCGCCGATCGTGGCTGCATCCCCGGCCTTCAGCGCATACGGCACGCTCAACAACAGCACGCGCGGTTGTTCCGCCTGTTCTTCAATCCGCACACCCAGCCAGCGCGCTGCGCCCGTGACAAATAAAGCCGTGGGAACTCCAGCGGGCTTGGTCACTCCTAGTTGCACCGAGTAGTGTCCGGTGGCGTCGAGTTGGATATTGTTCTGAGTCTCGGTCCACAGTGGCTCGCCACCTTGCTGGCCGGTGTAGAGCGAGAACGTGATGCTGACCACGCCGCTCAGGGTGTTTCCTCGTTCGTCCGCGGCGACGTTGGAGAGCTGGATCAGCGGCGGAGGCACCTGGGCAGAGGCGGTGCTGCTGGCCGTGGTCTGAGCGACTGTGGAAAGCACGGACAACAGGAAACCAACTACCACGCAAGCGACGCGGAGTTTCATGGGAGACTTCTCCTTCGAGGGAATCGAACTTTGGTCCCGGATGGACCAAATGCCTAGCAAAAAGCCGGTATGAAAATCAGGGTTCCGGGCGACGGAGAAAGGGGAGAGGTGCCTCAAAAACGTGCGCCAAATTATCTTCCGTGGTTGTTGCAGTGTCAAGCTGCAAATTGGTGCGGGTGACGTCTTCTTGTCGCCGGAGACGGCGTCGCCTTGGATGGAGAGGACAGCAGGTTCCTCACCGGGCCTTCGGCCCGATTCGGAATGACAAGGGTTTGGGATGGGGGACAAATCGGAATGACAAGGGTCTGAGATTGGGGATAGGAACTCTGTTCCCCGATGACATGCTCGAAAGGATGGGAGGTGGGGTGGCTGATTGGGCAGGGGTAAGGTCATTACGGGAGCGGGGATGGGAGATGGGGCGAGTGCTGGGGTGACCTTTGGGAAGTTGGCGGCAGGAAATGTGGCTGGTAGGCTGCTTGGGATGCCAGTATTTACCGATGAAGTTAGAGCTGCGGAGGCGCGGGTGAGCGAGGAGGCTAAGGCGGCCGGCCGGGTGGAGGCTTTGGTGCAGCTGTTGCGGAGCCGGTCGTATGAGGAGATCCGGCAACGGATGTATGACAGCGCTCCGGGGAGCGCCTGGTGGACGGCATGCAAGGCGGAGCTGGAGTTGCGCAATGGACAGCAGGCGGCGGAAGCGTTGGTGACGATGGCTCGAGTGTCGGAAAAAATGAGTGGGTCGACGCAACATTTTGAGCGGCTGGCGGAGACGTTGCATCAGGCGACGCAGGATGTTGCCGAGTTGCTGCGCGGGACGCAGGCGGCGGGGCGGAGGTTGGAGATTGCGGTGTATGTGACGATCGGGGTCACGCTGGTGCAGTTGTTCAATTTGATTTTCGAGATATTCCGCCGGCGGTAGGGGCGCGTGCGGCCGGTGATGCCGGGTTCTGGGCGTTAGTTTCAGCGAGCGGAACAGCAGGTTCCTCACCGGGCCTTCGGCCCCGTTCGGAATGACAAAGGCCTTGAGAGTCCGGAATGACATGGTGGAGTGAAATGTATGGGCCCTTGCTTGCGCCGCCACTGGACCAGGTTCCTCGCTTCTCGGAATGACAATCCAGTTTCAGGTTACGGCCACGGAATGACAATCCAATTCACGGCTACGGCTTCTAGGCTGCGGCCAGGTCTTTCGGCGACGAGGCGGCGGGGGTTGAGAGTGGGAAGGTTGCGATTATGGTGGTTCCATGGCCGTTGGATTTGACGTTGAGGTTTCCGCCTAGCTGGTAGATACGCTCCCGCATACCTCTAAGACCTACGCCGATGGTGGCATCGTCTGGAACGGTCAACTGCATGTCAGTGGGAATGCCTTTGCCGCGATCCTGAACTTCGAGGCGGACCTCTTCAAAAGAGCGAAGCAGACGAACTGAGGCTTCGGGACTGCCGGAGTGGCGATGGACATTGGTGAGGCATTCCTGAACGACGCGGAAGATGGCGACCTCGAGATCGGATTTCAGGCGGGGAAGGTTGGGGTCGCGCTGGAAGGTGGTGGCGATCCCGCTGCGCTGGCTGAAGCCTTCGAGGTACCACTCGAGGGCGGTCCAGAGACCTACTTCATCCAATAAGGGCGGATGCAATAGATAGGAAATGGTGCGAAGTTCGCTGTTGAGGGTTTGCAGGAGGGCATCGCTATCGGAGAGCAGGTGTGTTTGGTCGGGGTTCAGATTCGTGGAGGCCTTGAGTTTCTCGAGGATGAGCATCAGGGCGACTACCATCTGTCCGGCACTCTCGTGCAGTTCGCGGGCGATGCGGTGGTGCTCGTCATCCCTCGCTTTGAGTAATTGTGCGGTGAGGAGACGCGAGGCTTCGGCGGCTTTGCGGTCGGTGATGTCGCGGTTAATTTCGAGCCAGCTCGCCACATTGTTGTGGGAGTCTTTGAGGGAAGTCCAACGGCTGGTGACGGTGACTGTGGTGCCGTCGCGCCGGGTGTGAATCAGGTCGCCCTCCCAGCCGCCGCGGTCGCGCTGTTGAACGATTTCGGCAAAGGGAATGGGGAACTGGGTACGCAACAATTCATGGGGAGACTTGCCCAGGGCTTCTGGCTGGGTCCATCCATAGAGGCGTTCGGCGCCTTTGTTCCAATAGGTGATTCTTTCCTGGGAATCGGCCGCGAAGATGGCGTCGTTGGCGGCGTCCAACCACTCGGCATGTTCTCTGGCTCTAGCGGTTTCCCGGGAGAGATTTTGAACGGCGATTTTGAGTTCGGCGGTGCGCTGTTGAATGCGAGTCTCGAGTTCGGCTTTTGCCGAGCGCAAGGAGTCCTCGACGCGCTGGCGCTGGGCAACCTCGCGTTCGGAGCGGGCCTGGGATCGGCGGTTGGCCTCTCCGAGGGCGACGACGAGGGCCGCTAAGGCGGAGAAAAGGACCATCCCGGAAATTTCGCTTTTAGGGTTTTGGAGGGAGAAAGAATGGAAGTAGGGAAGAAATAAGTACCAGACCCCGAGGACGCTGATGAGGACGCAGACTATGGAAGGGCCAAGACCGCAATACCAAGCCGAGAGGACGATGGCCGCCCAGGTGGTGAGATAGGGGCTATCTGTTCCGAGCAAGGGTAAGAGCAGCTGGCGGAGCAATAGAGCGGCGAGGGCAGAGACAATCGCCAGGAGATAGCCTCGTGTTTGTAAGGAGATCCTGCGCATGACAGCGGGCTTTCAGCTTAAAGGTACGAGACTATTCGGCTCTTAGATTTGGTATTCAGCATAAGAGTTGTAGCTGAACGCAAAGGGTAGGGGGCATCAGGTATTCCCTGTAGAGGTGGGGTGGGGAAAGACGGGGCCGTTCAAGCGGGCGGGGACAGCGGGTTCCTCACCGGGCCTTCGGCCCGATTCGGAATGACACCAGCTGGGGCATGCATCTGGCGGGCGGGGCTGGCTATGTTTGGCGGGGTGTGGCAAAGTTAGGGGATGAAGAAACAAGGGTCGGATCAGGCGTTTCATGATCGGCGGTATCAGGAGCGGAAGCGGGCGGAGGCGGCGCGCAAGCCGGTGAAGAAAACAAATGCGGGTGAGCCAGCGGGCGGGGAGAAAGTGGACGCGGCGAAATCCGGGGCGGGGAGCGGGAAACGGGCTGGCGAGGGTGAAAAGCGGTAAGTCATGAAGGCCAAAATCCTTGTCAGCGGTGTTTCGGGGCCGATTGGAGCTGCGCTTCTTCCGTCTCTTTCTGCAAATGGGTGCGCGGTGGTGCGGTTGGTGCGCGGAGTGGCGACGGGAGACGGGGAGATTGCGTGGGATCCGGCGAAACCGCTTGCGCCGGAGGCGGTGTCGGGATTTAAGGCGGTGATCCATCTGGCTGGCGAAAGTATTTTTGGACGGTGGACAGCGGCAAAGAAGGCGAAGATTCGCGACAGCCGCGTGGATGGGACGTTGCACTTGGCGACGGCGTTGGCGCAGGTGGAAGAGAAGCCGGAAGTTTTTATTTGCGGGTCGGCGATTGGATATTACGGCAATCGCGGAGATGAGCTGCTGCGGGAGGAAAGCTCGCCGGGCACTGGTTTTCTGGCGCACGTTTGCCAGGAGTGGGAAGAAGCGACTACGCCCGCCGTGCAAGCCGACATTCGCACCGCGCATTTGCGGACGGGAATTGTGCTTAGCCCGGAAGGCGGAGCGCTTAAGGCGATGCTGCTGCCGTTCAAGATGGGTGTGGGCGGGCGCACAGGGGATGGGCGGCAGTGGATGAGCTGGATTGATGTGCAGGATATGGTGGGAGCGATCCATCACATTTTGAAAAACGATTTGCTGCAGGGGCCGGTGAACATGGTCGCGCCGCGGCCGGTGACGAATGCGGAGTTTGCGAGGACGCTGGCCGGGGTGCTGTCGCGTCCGGCGATTCTGCCGATGCCGGGTTTTGCGGTGAAGGCGGTGTTTGGGGAGATGGGTGAAGAGCTTTTGCTTAGCAGCCAGAAGGTGGAACCGGGGAAGCTGATTTCCAGTGGATATCCGTTTCGGCGGAGGGAGTTGAGGGGGTCGTTGGAGGCGCTGTTGGGGCGGTGAGCGGTTTGCCACACTGACCTGCGGTGGCGCACGCAAACAGCAGGTTCCTCGCTTCGCTCGGAATGACAATCCAACAATAATGACAATCTTACAATTTAGTTTAGTCTGGCGGGTTCGGCGTGGCGCCCTCGCGACGGTTCATTTCTTCCTGCAACTTTTGTAGAAGCTGGGCGCGCTGATCGGTGTTGAGCTCGCGCTGCAATTCTTCCAGGGCCAGGGCGATGATGTGGTAGTGATGGGCGCCGGAGTATTTGGGGTCGGAGGTGACGTCGAGCCAGAGTTTGTGCATGAGTTCGACGTCTTGCGGGCGGAGGCGGGGGTTGTGGGGGCCGATGGCGTATTCGCGAATGGCGCCGTCGGGAGCGCAGACCTCGAGGGTGAGGCGGGGACGAGGCTCGGGCAGACGCTCCCAGGCGTCGCCTAAAAGCTTGGCTTGCTCGTCGGCGGTGAGCTTGTTGGAGAGGCCGCAGATCACGCGACAGGAATCTAAGCGCTGCGCGGTGACCATGATGGCTTCGAAGACATCGCTGGCGGGGACGACCAGCAGTGAAATCGGCTTGCCTTCCTTTTCGGCCACGGCTACGGCGGCGGTGAAGAGTTCCTGCTCGTAGTGGTCGAAGACCTGAGTGGCTTCCATGACCGCGCTGCCGCTGAAGCTGTGCTCGCGATGGTAGAGGCGGGCGCTCATGACGACTACATCCTGCTTGTTAGTGTCGGTGTGGCTGAGGATGTGGCGCAAATAGTAGAGATTGCGCGGATCGCGGACCGCGACCAAAATGTTTCCGGGACGAACGCCCATGGCGCCGCTGCCGAGTTCCTGATTGCCATAGACGCGGAACTGATCGAGCTGCTCGGGCTTGCCGTGGCGTTCTTTGGAAACGTGACGCTCGGAGAGCGAGAAGATGGTGAAGAAGACGGCGCTGAAAATTACTCCGGCGATGGTGGCTTGATATTTGGTGAACAAATTCACTATTGCGGTGAGCAGCAAGACGGCAGAGATGAGAATTAATCCCACTGGAACTTCGGTCTTGCCAAAGTGCAGGTTGCCGGGGACTTTCCAGGCGCGGTTTCCGGGCTCGGTGTAGCGGAGCACGAGCACGGCGATGGACTTCATGGCGAAGCTCCAGATCACGCCGAAGGCGTAGAGCGCGGCCAGAACGTAGACGTTGCCCAGGCTGAGGAAGATGACGAGCAACTGCATGCCAACGATGAGATTAATGATGCGGTAGCTGGTGCCGAAGCGGTTGTGCGGCTTCTGGAACCAACTGGTGAGGACGCCATCTTCGGCTACTCGGTTGAGAACGCCATTGGCGCCTACGATGGAAGTGTTTTGGGCTCCGGCGAGAATGAGGACGCCTACCAGAACCACAAAGCCGTGGAAGAGCAGCTTCAGGCTTTCGGGGCCGGCCAGGTACATCGCGATTCCGCCGATGAGGTTGGCGAAGTAATCCGGGCGGACTTTGTCGGGAATGATCATTACCGCGAAGAACGAAACCAGCGAGGTGAACAGCAAGCTGTAGATGAAGATGACGAGGCCGGTCTTTTCGAGGTTCTTGAGCTTGGGATGCTCGATCTCGCGGTTCACCTGGGCCAGAGTTTCTTCGCCGCTCATGGCGAGCACCGAGTGGCCGAAGCCGACGAAAACGATGACGGTGGTGAGAATGCCGAGCGGCAGGTGACGGAACCAGGTAGTGTCCAGCCAGCCGAGGGATTCTTTGTTCAGGGGAATCACTCCGGCGTGCAGCGGGTTGGGCGGCAACTGGATGGGAGCGCGCAGAACCGTGATGGTGCACCAGATGAGCAGAATCACGACCATGACGGTGGTGATGGCCATGATCTGCAGGGCTTTCTGGCTGGACTCGTGCATGCCCTGAGTATTCTTCCACCAGAAATAGAGCACGACGATGACGGCGAGGCCTGCGGCGAAGTGGTCGTCGGAAAAATGCAGGGGGCGGTGCAGGTAGACGCCCATGTCTTTGATGAAGCCGGCGAGATATTGCCCGGCGGATACGGCGCTGATGGGGCCGGTCAGGACGTAATCGAAGAGCAGGGCCGAGACGGAGAACTTGGCCAGGGTGCCGCCCATGGCTTCTTTGACTACGCGGTAAACGCCGCCGCGCACGAACATGCTGCTCGATTCAATGTAGAGGGCGCGGACAGCGTAGCTGAACAGCATGACCGCGAGAATGAACCACGGGGCGCTCTTGCCGATGACTTTTTCGGCGTCGCCGCCGGCGTAATAAGCGGAGGATGCGAGGTCGGAGAGGACGATGGCGGAGGCGCGCCAGAAGGAGATAAAGGTCAACATCACCGTGGTGGCGACGAAGACTTTTATTGCCGGTTTAGAGCCTGCCGATGTTGCCATTTCTTAGGAGTGCGCGGACTGCCTAATTAGGGTAAACCCTTTGAAGATAGCATAGGAGGAACGTGGGTTGTGGGTCAGGTTCCGGTTGGTCCGTGATCCGCGAACAACCGCCAAGTGCTCTTATTCATGGCACGCAGGTTTGAACCCTGCCCGGCCAGCCAACTTGTTGAGGGTAAGTGGCTCGCTACTTGGGAACGTCGCTCGCTTCGATTAGTGTACTCGCGTGATGTCCTGCACCCAATTGGTCTCCCATGTCTTGCCCTCATCTGGCGAGTAAGCCTGTTCCCAGTGACACGATGTCGGAGTAATCTCGGTCCATAAAAATCGTGCGCGGATCGGTCTCCCGTTGTAGGTATCATCCCCGTAGAACGTTCCCACACCGTCCTTGAAGGTCCCTCTCATGGGCGGATCCACAGGTCCCAGTGGCGTCCGACTGTCGAGCCACCAGATTGACCACTGCTGGGTCTTCGAGTCGAAGGATCGCAGCGCTACGCCACGATAGGGAGCACCCGGCACATCGAGCACCAGGTCGTCGACATTGCTATAGCCCCCCATCAGAGGCTGGCTATTCAATGTGCCTTCGAACTCAATCCACTCGTGACTGTTGGCCAGCCGCTCCTTCAGCTTTCGATGATGAACTCGCCAGTGGCCTACTAAGAAATCGAAGTCATGGACGCGGGAAGTTACGCTATCTATTTGACTCATTCCGCGTCCGGAATCCTGGTTAGACTGGGCAGCTGACACTCCCGGAATGACCAGACTCAAAGTCAGCAGCGTCATAATGTACGCCCTACAGCGATAAGTCTTCATGGTGACCCCCTACCTGGGCAGCCTTCGCGCCTTCTCGTGTTCCAAGCACATGCCGAAATGTATTTTACGTTTTGCGATACAGCCGCGCACGACATTCTTGGCAAGTTGTCTGACCGCTCGGAAGCTGACGCACTACCGCGACTTGGGGTGGGTGTTGGGCTCTTAGCCTGCTGAGTGGGCCAGATTCCTAGTGTTGCTGCCTAGGCCTTCGGCGCGAGGTAGGTGTGAGTGATGCGGTCGTGCCAGCAGAGAGCGTCTTCGTCGAGGAAGACCCAGGCGTATCCCATGCCGAGGGAAGCGGCGGAGAGAAAAGAAGCTAGCACGCGCCAGCGGCGAAGGCGGCGGCTGGCTGGATTTCCATCGAAGCGGGCCAATTCTAGCTTCGCCAGGCGTAGCCCGGGCGTGGCGCCGGAATAGACTACCAGCAAGTATTGATAGGCGGCCCAGAAGACTACGGAAAGGCCGGTTGCAAATTCTGCGATCTGGATGCGAGGCGGCTGGAGGGCGGTCATCTTCCAAAAGATGAAACCGAACAGGGCGCTGGCCGATGCGATGATCAGGTCGTCGATGGCGGCGGAGAAGATGCGGCGCGCGAGTGGCGCGGCCTGCAGCGGAATATCGATGCCGGGACGCTTTTCGAGCGCTGGTTGCTGGGCGGGCTCGATTGTGATGCCGCCTAGAGCGGGCGGCGGGGGCGTGAATTCGGGCGCTTCGAGAATGCGAGGACGGTCGATGACTGGCTCGGCTAGTTGGTCGAGGGGCGCGGGCTCGGGCGTCCAGGAGCGGGGGAACTCGATGATCTTTGCGGTTGCGGGGGCGGTTGCGGGGGCGGTTGCGGGAACGGGCAACGGCAGCTGCTGATACGAGTGGCCGGCGGGAAGGGGTGCTGCGGTTTCGTTTTCGGCTTGAGCATCCTCGTGAAGGCGACTGTCTGCGAAATTATCTAATGCCAGGGCATGGTGCGAAGCGGTTCTGTGCGCGATGGCTTGAGGCTCGGCAGAAACTGCGCTGGCCGCGGAAGTTGAATCTTCTGGCTCGAAGCGCAAACGAAGCGAAGGATAGCGGGGAGGGCGCGGCTTGCGCCGGGATTGATAATGATTCAGCCGGGCGGCGAGTTCCTCTCGCCACGCAGTGGAATCTTCGGGTGGGGGCTCGGGACTTTCGTCAGGCTTTGCTTGGTTCGCGGCCGGCGAAGGGCTCGGGGCTTCTTTTACTTGAGGCGTGGTCGCGACGGGGATTAGGTCGGAATCGGGCAGCCAGCGCGGCGAAGCGGCGGCGGCGTTGGCGGAAGAGCAGCGGCAAATGTCACCACAAAGCGGACAGGACATGAATCAAAGTCTCACGAAAGCTGCGAAGCTTGCGAGCGCCGGATAACCGGGAACGCTGGGTCGGAATCCAAATCTGAAACGGCTTTGCCTCGCGGGGCGCAGCCGTGCTAAGTTCACGACGGCTGCGAGAGACTTTGAACCGTCGAGAGTTTATTCTGCGATCCGTTCCGATGATTTAGTTCCGATGACTCTTCGCAAGAGATTCCTTATCACGGCTGCGATGCTTTGTCACCTGCTTCTGGTGCCGCCATTAGTTACCAGCCAGTTGCCACCTGCGAAGGAAGCGCCCGCTCAGCCACGCGCGGGTAAGGCTGCGGAGAAACCATCCACACCGCCAACGCCGTGCGGCCTGGCGGCTGCCGCGCAGAAGGAAAAAGGCGAGAGCGAGGTTAATACGATTTGCGCCATCCAGCAAGAAGAAGAAGGTGATGTTTACAAATTGCATGGGGCGGTGGAAATCCACTACGGCACTTTTATTTTGCGGGCAGACGAAGCCACCTACAACTCGGACACGAAAGAAGCGACTGCGACGGGGCATGTTGCGCTGGACGGCGGCCCTAACGACGACCACATCCGAGCGACGCGCGGAACCTACAATCTGGAACTGGAGACTGGGCGCTTCTACGATGTGACGGGCACCACGGGACTGCGCTTTCGCGCAGACCGGCTGATCTTGACTTCCACCGCTCCGTTCGCTTTCACCGGCAAAATTGTCGATAAGACCAGTCCCGATCATTATGTGGTTTTCGACGGGACGGTCACCACTTGCGAATTACCCCATCCCAAGTGGCAATTCGACGCGCGCAAGGTGATTGTGGATACAGGCGGCAATGCCAAGATCTACCGCAGCACGTTTCTGCTGCATGGGCTTCCCATTCTCTATCTTCCGTACGCCACCCATCCGGTGGAGAAGGATTCGCGGCAGTCCGGGTTTCTGATGCCTTCGATAGGCAAGTCATCCACCAAGGGCTACGTGTTAGGCGAGGCCTACTACTGGGCAATCAGCCGCATGATGGATGCGACTCTGGGGGCCGAATACTTTTCCTTGCGAGGCTGGTCGCAGCGCGGAGAGTTCAGGGTGATGCCCGGTGAAAAATCCTACCTGGATCTTTACTATTTCGGGGTGATGGACCGCGGTATCGGATCGCCTCCGCTTAAGGAGGGAGGTGAGAATGTACGGCTGAACTCGGGCGTGATTCTGAATAATGGGCTCCGGGCAGTGGCCAACGTTGATTACTTGAGTTCGTTCCTGTTCCGCCTGGCCTTTAATGAAGTTTTCACTCAAGCGGTTTTTTCGGAGGTGAAATCGCAGGGGTTTCTGTCGAAGTCGACGGAGGGTTATAACATTAACGGATTTGTCGAGCTCTATCAGAACTACCTGAGCACGACTCCGGGCCAGATCGTCAAGATTTCGCACCTTCCGAGTTTTGATGCTTCCAGCGTAGACGAGCATCTCGGACACACGCCGTTCTACTGGGGGTTCGATGTGTCGGGGGCCGGCTTGTCTCGCAGCGAGCCGGAGCTGTGTTCGACCTCGAGTTTAACCCCGGTTTGTTCTCTGCCTTTCCGCACAGGGCTTTTGGGGAGATTCGCCGCGAGCCCTGATATTTCGTTGCCACTGCAGTTCCGGGGATGGTCTTTACGTCCAGAGCTGATGTTGCATGACACTTATTACACGGAGCGGGAACCGCCGACGGGGAACGGGTCAGCGGCGGGCGATCCAATCAACCTGAGCGCTTTTGAGGCGGCGGTGGAATTGCGGCCACCGGCGTTGGAGCGCCTGTTCGACAAAGAATTTCTGGGACGGAAGTGGAAGCATGTGATTGAGCCGAGGGTGGTATATCGCTTTGTCACCGGCATCAACGACTTCACGAAGACGGTGAAGTTTGACGAGCGCGACATACTCAGCGACACCCATGAAGTGGAATATGGCTTCGTGACGCGGCTGTATGCCAAGCCGCGAAAGCCGCCGGATTGCCCTAGCCTTAACCCAAGCGCGAACCCAACCGCTAATCCTAATGGAAGCTCGAACGCTAACGAGACCATGATCGGTGGGGTTATGGTAGGCGGAGCGGCAGGAGAATCGACCATTCCTTGGGCGCATCCTACTTTTGGGGTTAAGGCGCTGTGCCCGCCTCAAGTGCGCGAAGTTGTGACCTGGGAGCTGGCGCAGAAATACTTTCTCGATCCGACGTTTGGCGGGGCGCTGGTTCCGGGCCAACGGAACATGTTCACGACCACGGCCGAGCTTACTGGAATTGCGTTTGTTACGGAACCGCGGCATCTTTCGCCTCTTGTTTCGCGTTTGCGCGTGGAAACCACAGCCAAGACGGACGCCGAGTGGGACCTGGATTACGACTTCCAAAACAAAAGCGTCAATGCGAGCACCTTGCTGGCGAACTACCACGTTGGGCCCTTTACCATGGGCGGAGGCGACGCAATTCTGCAGATCCCGGTGCAGACTACGACGTCGGTTTTGGGGACGTCCACGCCGACGCGCTTTAATCAGTTTCGCGCGGCTCTGGGATACGGCAAAGCCGGCAAACGCGGTTTCACTGCGGCCAGCAGTTTTGGATTTGATGCCGAAGCCAAGGTGCTGCAGTTTATCTCGACGCAGGCCACCTATAACTGGGATTGCTGCGGCATGACGGTGGAATACCGAAGCTACTCGGTGGCCAATGTGAGCAACGAAAACCTGTTCCGCTTCTCGTTTACGCTGGCGGATATCGGGAATTTCGGGAGTTTGCGGCGGCAGGAGCGGCTGTACTAGCAGACCTTTGTTACCTCGGGCTTGACAAACCTCCGAGCGGGCATACACTGCTTCGGAAACGCGTTTCCGACCAATTTTCGCTTCACCTTGCGTGCGTAGGTTGAACTGAGTTCCCGCTCGACCTAAAGATTGGCGGTGCAGGATGGAAGTTTGCAAACTATCTGCTGCGACTTGCGGCATTGCTCTTTTGTGCAACCTAATGTCGCTGGGCTGCGGCGGCAGCGGTGGTTCTGTTGGTTCCGTTAATCCTACCGGCCCGTCCAATCCGGTTCCGGCGATCGCTGCGATTTCCCCGAATAGCAGTAAGCAGGGTGGTCCGGCGTTCACTCTCAGCGTTGTTGGCACAAACTTCATCTCAGATTCAAGTGTGACTTGGAACGGTGGTGCGGTGCCGACGACGTTTGTCAGTACCTCTTTGCTGACCGCTAATATTCCCGCAAGTGCCGTCGCCACACCGGGTCCCGACACGGTGGCCGTCTCTAATCCGGGTCCGGGCGGAGGTGGATCCAGTTCCCTGGCCTTCGCGGTTCCATGCGTGATTGCAAGCGCAGCTCCTGCCTCAACCCAAACCCGCACGCGCCTGGGCGCTTATTATTTTGATGGCTGGTCCGGTCCTCTCACTACGATGCATTTTGAGGGCCTGCCTCTAGGCCCTTATCAGGATCGCCAACCTTTCTCCGGTTGGCAGGACAATTCGACTTGCGCAGTCGAGCAACAACTGGCTTCGGCGCATAACTTCGGCGTTGATTTCTTTGTCTTTGACTGGTATTTCAATGCCGAAGTCAATAACCCGGGGGAGAATTTGAATTCGGCGCTAGAAATCACCTCGGGGCTGCCAGACCGTCATGGAATGGAGTACGCGATTCTGTATGTAAGCGATCCGGCTTTTTTTGTCGGACCCGCCAACTGGACTACCGCCGTTACCGAATGGGTGGGCTACATGGCGGACTCCGCTTACGCCCTCATCAATGGCAAGCCTGCGCTGTTTGTCCTCAACGTTGGAGAAGTGCGGCAGGAGTTTGGCACGTCCGCTGCAGTCTCAGCAGCGCTTCAACAACTGCGTATGGCTGCACAGGCGCAAGGCCTTTCGGGCGTGTACATTGTGGGCGGCTTCGGCACGCCCAGCGGAACGCTGGGGCAGGAATCTCTAGACGATGGTTTCCTCATCGCGCAACAGGATGGCTACGACGCCGTGGCTTTCTACGCTTATCCGTTCGCGCCTCCTCCGGTTAATGGCATGCTGCCTTTCTCCAGTCTTTCGGCTGCGGGGCAATGGACCTGGGATGAAGCAGCACTGCATAGCGCGCTCCCATTCATTCCGACTGCGATGACAGGATGGGATCCGCGCCCCTGGAATGAAACCGAGCCGACCACCGGAGACTTGATGTGGTACAGCCGAACTCCTCAGGAGGTTTCAACGTTCGTGGGGGATGCGATTACGTGGACGGCGAGCAATCCGCAGTTTCGCCCGGAACCCTCGCCGGCGCCTCCACTCGTGCTGATCGAGGCCTGGAATGAACTCGGAGAAGGCAGTTACATCGTGCCGACCTCGGGCGATGGGACCAGCTATGGCGATGCAATCGCGGCGATGTTGCAGGGACCCTAGCGAATCGCCCGCCTTTTCGGTGGTCTTGCGGCCCTCTCGATCCTGCTAACATATTCGGGTATGCCCTTGAAAGCCGACATCGAGTCAAAGCGTGAAATGCTGCAGGCGCGGCTGCGCAAACTGGGACGGATTCTAGTCGCCTATTCCGGCGGAGTGGATTCTGCTTATCTCGCGTGGGCTGCGTATCAGGCGTTGGGAGAGAGAATGCTGGCGGTGATTGCCGACTCTCCAAGCCTGGCGCGGGCGCAGATGGCCGATGCCGTTGCCTTCGCTCATGAGCAGGCGATACCGCTGGAGGTAATCGCAACGTCGGAGCTTGAACGACCTGAATATGTACGCAACGACGCGCAACGGTGTTTCTTCTGCAAAGATGAATTGTTCACGCTAATGGAGGAACTGCGCGCGGCGCGGGGCTTTGATGCGATAGCGTATGGCGTGAACCTGGACGACCAGGGCGACTTCCGTCCCGGACAAAAGGCGGCAAGCGCGCATTGTGTTGTGGCTCCCTTACTTGATGCGGGCCTCACGAAGGAAGAAATTCGCGCACTTGCGCGAGGTGCTGGGCTGCGTATCTGGGACAAGCCTGCATCGGCGTGCCTATCTTCCCGCATCGAGTATGGCCGCCCGGTTACGCGAGAGGCGCTCGACGTGGTGGAAAAGGGTGAAGACGCGCTGCGCGGAATGGGTTTCCGGCAATTCCGGGTGCGGCACCACGGGGAGATCGTCCGCATCGAAATTGCGAGGGACGAGTTGGAGCGGGCGCTTGACCCTGCGATGGCAGCGCAGTTCACCGCTGTCTTCAAAGCCTTGGGCTTCAAGTTCGTGACGCTCGATTTGGAAGGCTTCCGGTCTGGATCGATGAACGCTTTGTTGCCTGCAGAAGAGCTGTTTCGGCGGGCGGGTTGAGCTGGCTGTGCGTCGCTGCCCAGCCACGCCCGCGGCCAGCCCTGTGAGATAATCGACTTTCGACTTGTGATATTAAGGCGGTTTTTGGTGACTCTTATTCGACGTTCTTTTCTTCTCCTTCTCGTGGTTTGTCTGGGTTGCGTCGCTCAGTCTACTTCGCCGGATTTGAACAGCAAAGATTCAAACAAGACGGATTTAACCAGGAAGATCGAACGCCAGGTGCGTTCCTACTACAAGATCCCTCCTGAGGTTCACTTGCTGGTAGGTGCGCCTTCGCCCAGTCCTGACTTTGCCAACTATGAATCCGTGGTTGTAACCGTTGACAACGAGGGAAAGAAGCAAGATCTCACGTTCCTGGTTTCCAAAGACCGTTCTTCCATGATGCGGGTGACGAAGTTCGATTTGAGCAAGGATCCGTTCGCGGAGACGATGAGCAAGATCGACACCAGCGGGCGGCCTACGCGGGGAGCGAAGGCATCGAAGGTTGTGGTGGTAAATTTCGACGACCTCGAGTGCCCGTTCTGCTCGCGCATGCATCAGACTTTGTTCCCGCAGATACTTAAAGATTACGGCGACCGGGTCACGTTCATTTATAAAGATTACCCGCTGGTGGAAATTCATCCGTGGGCCACGCATGCGGCGGTGGACGCCAATTGCCTGGCGTCACAGAATGGGGACGCCTATTGGGATTTCGCCGATTATATTCACGCCAACCAGCGCGAGGTGAGCAACGAAAAGACTCCCGCGGCGCGGTTCGAGGCGCTCGACAAGCTTACGATGCAGCAAGGACAAAAACATAATCTGGACGTTGTGAAGTTGCAGGCTTGCATCAAGGCGCAGGATGAGAGCGCGGTGAAGGCTTCCATGAAGGAGGCCGAGGCGGTTGGAGTGGAGGCGACGCCCACGTTGTTCATCAACGGAGAAAAGATCGACGGAGCGGTACCGATCAGCGAAGTGCGTGCGGCCTTGGACCAGGCCTTGAAGGATGCTAATCTGCCAGTGCCTGAGCACACCGCGGTGGCTGCGGCGCCAGCCTCCAAATGATATTGGCGAAGGGAAGCACGAATCGTCTTTCGATAAGTCCACATGCGCCGCGAATGATCCGTGGTGGGGAGAAAAATCCTTTGAAAAGAAATGTAGACTTTGCCCGGCTGGCGGCGATCCTGAGCGCTGTGCTGCTGTCGACGCTGCTGGGCTGTAAGCCGCAGGTAAGCGGCGACGTGATGGCGACCGTGGATGGCCGGAAGATCTTTCGTTCCGACGTCGATAAGTATTACGACAATTCGGTGGCCAGCGCTCAGCAGGCGCCGGTTGGGGAACAGGCTACGATTCTCCGCCTGAACATTCTGCGCCAGATGATCGATGACGAGATGGTGATGCACCGGGCGGAGAAACTCGGTCTGCTGGCGACGGAGGAGGAAGTGGATCGCAAGCTGAATGAGATTAAATCTCCTTACACGCAGGAGGAGTTCGATCAGCGGTTGAAGGAAAAAAAGATTACCCTGGACGATTTCAAGCGCGACATTCGCCGCTCCATCACAGTCGATAAAGTGATGAACAAGGAAGTGTCGTCGAAAATCAATGTGACTGACCAGGACATCAACAACTATTTCGCGGCGCACAAAGCTGAGTTCAATCTGATCGAGCCGCAGTATCATCTGGCGCAGGTGTTCGTGACTCCTACGCCGAACCCGCAGGTGCACAACCAGAACAACAAGGCGCAGAACGAGGCCGACGCTCGCAAGAAGATCCAGATGATCTCTAACCGGCTGGACAGCGGCGACGACTTCGCAACCCTCGCGATGAATTATTCCGAGGATCCGGAGACTTCCGGCAATGGCGGAGACCTGGGAACGATTCCCGAGTCTTCGTTGCGCAACACCGACCCGGGGACACGCGACACAGTGATGAAGTTGAAGCCGGGGCAGTACAGCCCGATCATCACCGTGATAAACCCTGCGACCAAGCAGGCAGTGGGTTTCCGCATTGTGAAGCTGGTATCGAAAGAGCCCGCGGGGCAGCGGGATTTGTCCGATCCGCGGGTGCAGCAAGCTATTCGGTCGCAACTTCATGACCGGCGCGAACAGCTGCTGAAGGCGGCGTATTACGAAGTGTTGCGCGACTCCGCGAAGGTGGAAAACTACTATGCTAAGAAAGTGCTGGACAGTAACGGACTGACGAAGTAGAAGAAATCATTCAACAATCGCCAGCACGTCGCCGGCGTTCACGGTCGCACCTTCAGTGACCAGAATTTTCTGAACGATCCCCTTTTTCGGCGATTTGATTTCGTTTTGCATCTTCATCGCTTCGACTACAGCCACGCCCGCGCCTACTTCTACTTCATCCCCTTGGCGAAGCAGCAAGCGCACGACCTTGCCGGGCATGGTGGCGACTATCTTCCTGGGCCCGTGATCGTCCCTTGCGCGCGCGCGGCCGCGCAAGGAGCGGGGATCGCGAACTTCCGCTGCGAAGCGCGTGCCGCCTACCCACAAATGCCAATCGTTGGCGACGCGCTCCGATTTGACTTCATATGCGAAGTTTCCGATGCGCAGCGAGAGGACGTCCGGGCGTACGAGGACGGCATCCAGGTCGACCTCGCGGCCATCGATGCGACAAGACCAGCGGTTCTCGACGCGGTTTAGGTCGAGCCGGTGATTCTTGCCGTCGATGGTTACGTCGTAGAGCATGAAAACCCAGTTGTCAGTTGCCGACAGCCAGTTGCCAGTTTCTCGGATCGACTGTTTTCTAACGCAGGGCCTCGCGGCGGCTCGCGTCCTTCCATTTTGATTCCGCTTTGTCTGCCGCACTCGATCTTCCAGTCGCACCGTCTCCCGCGCCAGTCGCGGCTGGCGCGAGCGCGGCGAACACACCGGCTGCGATAGCGGCGACTTCTGCTTTTGTTGAATCGGCCGGGTTCTCTTCGGGGCGCTTTAACATGCGATCGAGAAATCCGGTATCGAGCTTGGCGGCGCGGAAATCCGCGTCACGCAGGATTCGCCGAAACAACGAAATGTTCGTTTTGATGCCGCCGACAAAATATTCGCTGAGAGCTCGCGTGAGCTTCGCGATGGCTTGATGGCGATCGGCGCCGTAGCCGATCAACTTGGCCAGCAGCGGATCGTAATCAATGGGCACGGTCCAGGTTTCATACATGCCGCTATCGATCCGGATTCCTGGACCTGCGGGTTCCTGCAACAGGCTGATCTTGCCGGGGCTGGGAAAATAATTGTTGTCGGGATCTTCGGCGTAGATGCGGCATTCGATAGCGTGGCCGCGAATGTGTATATCGTCTTGCGTGAACGGCAGCTTCTCGCCAGCGGCAATGCGAATCTGAAGGTGGACGAGATCGACGCCGGTGATCAGTTCGGTCACTGGATGCTCGACTTGTAAACGCGTGTTCATCTCCAGGAAATAAAAGTTCTTCTGTTCATCGACCAGGAATTCGACCGTGCCGGCGTTGGTGTAGTTCGCGGCCTTTGCGACGCGAACCGCAACTTCGCCCATGCGGCGCCGCATATCGAAGTCAACGACGGGCGAAGGCGCTTCTTCGAGAACTTTCTGATGGCGGCGCTGCAGCGAGCATTCGCGTTCGCCGAGGTAAACGGTGTTGCCGTGATCATCGGCGAGCACTTGCATTTCAATATGGCGCGGATTCACGATCGCCTTCTCGATGTAGACCTCTCTGTCTCCGAAAGAGCGCTCCGCCTCGCTGCGCGCCGCTTCCAGGGCGGATTTGAGTTGCTCGGGAGCGTGCACCAGCCTCATGCCTTTGCCGCCGCCACCCGCTGCGGCCTTTAGCATCACGGGATATCCGATTCGCGCGGCTACCTGTTCTGCCTCGGCGAAGGATTCGACGCCGCGCGATGTTCCGGGCACGAAGGGGACTCCGGCTTTCTCCATGGCCTGGCGGGCGCGGGTTTTCGATCCCATGGCTTCCATGGCGGCGGCGGTTGGGCCAATGAATTTCACTTTCGCGTCAGCGCAGGCTTGCGCGAATTTCGGGTTCTCGGAGAGGAAGCCGTAACCGGGATGGATGGCGTCGGCTCCAGAGCGCTTGGCGACGTCGAGAATTCTATTGATATTGAGATAGGAATCGCTGGCTGCGGCGGCGCCGATGGGATAGGCTTCGTCGGCTTGGCGCACGTAGAGCGCGGCACGATCGACCTCAGAATAGACAACGACCGCGGGGATGCCCATTTCGTGGCAGGCGCGTAGGACGCGCACGGCGATCTCGCCGCGATTGGCTATGAGGATTTTCTTGAACATCAGTCGAAGATCGGCAACGGGGCCGGCGAAGGCTCAATTCTAGCAGCCGTAGGGTGGAGTCACTCTGGCGGAACGCGCGAAAAACTCACGGCGAATGGAGCACTGGCATCTTGCTCTGATCTTGCCCAGCGCGAGCGGCGGGTGAAGCGGTGGCGGAGGAGGGTCCAGATGGCGAGCCAGCCGTCGGAGTGGCGAATCTTCTTGCCCTCGCCGGCTGAGCGTGGTGCGTACGCGATTGGAACTTCCGCGATATTCTCGCCCATGCGGCAGAGCTTGGCGGTGACTTCGGGGCAGAATTCGAAGCGGTGGCATCGCAAATCAATCTGCGAGATCAGTGAACGGCGGAAGACTTTGTAACAGGTAGCTTCGTCGTGGATGCGCGTGCCATAGAGCAGATTGGTGAGATGGGTGAGAAGCTTTGCGCCGAGGAAAAAACGGAGCCCGCGCTCGGGGCGATCGGGGCGCACACCGTAGACTACGTTGGCATGGCGCTGCTCGAGTGGTTGCAGCAGTGCGGGATAATCCTGCGGATCGTATTCGAGGTCGGAATCCTGGATGAGAATATATTCGCCCCGGGCATATTGGAGCGCGGTGCGGATGGCCGCGCCTTTGCCGCAGTTCTTTTCGTGGAAGACGATGGTGACGTCGTTGTTATTGGCGAGCGGCATGGCGCGGAGTTTTTCGCGAGTGCCGTCGGTAGAACCATCGTCGACTATGATGATTTCTTTTTTTACCGGTGACTCGTGGATGGCTTGCAGAAGCTCATCGACATGGGCGACTTCGTTATAGACAGGCACGATTACCGACACGCATCCCGCCCAGCGGTCGTTCTCAGACGTGACGGCGGTGCCGCGCGGCGATGCCTGCAACGATGTTCCAGCTATAGCCATATGGATTGCGATTATTAAATACTATCATTGGAAATCCATGGGCCGGTCTGCGAGAGTTTGACTCGCGCGATACCTGGCGGCAAGCGCGGTAAATCGGCTGAAGCCGAACGGTTTCGAACAGCGAGAATAGGTTAAGCTGCGATCGGAGTTACTTCGGCTGGTCCATGGTGATGCCTTGCTGGCCGGGCTGTTTCTCGGCTTTGGCCTTCTTGGTGAGCAGGGTTTGATCGACCCAGTGGTCGGCGGTTTTAAGATCTTCCTGGCGGGCATTCAGATCGTCGCATTCGACGTCGGCCTTCTCGCGATACATCAGGTTTAAGTAGGCCATTGCATCGTCGTAGTCGGGACGGAGCTGGATCGCCTTGTTCAAGCTGTCGATGCCCTCCTGTATCGCGGGGGCGTTTTTCACTTTCAATTCCTGGCAGACTTTTTTCTGGTCTTTGTTCTTGGCGCTCAGGTTCTCATCCGGCTTCATGCCGAGCTTGGCGCGTTCTTCCATGCGCGGCTGGTAGCAGGCCGTCCAGTCGATGACGCCGACTGAGTAATAGGGTTCGGGATCGTTGGGATCCATGTCGGCGGCCATGCGGTAATACTTCTTGGCGTCGTCAAACTTCTTCATGTTCAGGTAGAGGTACGCGATTCCCTTGGCGGAGTTGACTTTTTGATCGCGCGCCGCGTTCATGTCGAGAACATGTTGGTATTGCTCGATGGCTTGCTCGGCCATTTTGTTGTTTTCCGGAGTGTCGGCGCCGGGGATGTATTGCTGAGCGAAGGCGGTGGCCAAATACATTTTGGCGTTAATCAGACTGGGGTCGAGCGCAACGGCCTGCTGGAAATGGTCGATGGCTTCTTCGTACTTGGCATTCTTGTAAGCGGTGACGCCCTTGTTGAGCTGGTCGCGGGCGCGCAGCTTGCCGCAGCCCACGGCAGATAAAAGTGCCAGCGTAGCGGCCGCCAGCGTCAGCAGACGAAAATGTTTATTCATTGCGGTATAAGTCTCCCTTGCCACAGCATCCTAGGCCCAGAGACAGCGGGTTGACAAGCGCTGGCCGAGCATTCCCTGGCAGAAGCAGCACCGGGAAATGTGACTCCGGTGCTCCGGGTAATGCGATGCGACTTCCGGGCGCTGCTTGACGCGTAATCTCTCAAGTCCTAGATTCTGAAATCCCAGACGGGCTTTAGCCGCCCGCTTCGATCTTCGCGGTAATCAGACCGACCTTATCTACTCCTGCGGCGTGCGCGATGTCAATCACGTTGGCCACATCGGCGAAGGGGATAGCGTCATCGCCCTTCACGAACATGACTTTCTCGGCGCGGGTTTTGTAGATATCCGCCAGACGGCCCTGCAGGTTGTCCCAGGTGGCATCTTCCTGATTGATCTTGAGGCCGGGATCCTGGCCGGCGCCGCGATCGATCAACTGCACCACGATGGTGCGGTCGGGAGTATTGTTCTTGGGCGCGTTGGGCGGAGGCGGCTGAGGAACCAGCGCGTCCAGACCCTTCGGCGTCAACGGCGTGATCACCATGAAAATGATGAGCAGCACCAGCAGCACGTCAATGAGCGGAGTGACGTTAATGTTTGCGCTTTGGCCCCCGCCGCGTTCCCACTGCCATACTCATGGTCGATCTCCTCTTATTTCTTTCACTTCATTTTTCTTTCCCCTACTTCATTGCCCGGCGCCGGAGCGAGGCGGAGCGTTTGGAGTGCTTTTCTTCTGCTCGGTGAGCAAGCCCAGATCATCTACGCCGGCGGCGCGCACACCATCCACAACCTGGACGACGTTGCCGAAGTGGGCGCGGGCGTCGGCCTTGACATAGACGATTTTATTGGTGCGATTGGTCAGGCGATCTTTCACTTTGCCCGTGAGGGCGTCCGGCGTAATCTTATCAGCGCCGAAGTAAACCGTGCCATCGCGCATGACCGAAACCAGCAGCGCGTCTTCCTTGTCCGCGTCCTGCATCGGCGTCGGATTGTTTACTTTCGCCATATCCACGCTGATGCCCTTCTGCAACATGGGCGTGATGACCATGAAGATGATCAGCAGCACCAGCATCACGTCCACCATTGGAGTGACGTTGATGTCGGAGTTGACCTTTGCCCCTTCGTTTCGTTTTGCTAATGACATAGCTCGATTCTCCGTACAGCAGCGGCCAGTTGTCAGCCGCCAGTTGCCAGTAAAACCTTACGCCGCTTGGGTTGGGAAGGCCGGCGCTGGGAACGATCCCAGCGCCGGACAGCAACTCATGCGGACTACTGCCGGCGAACTCCGTCCATACTAGGACCGGCGAACGTCCCGGCGCTTCAGGAAGTAATCGATCAGTTCGCTCGACGAGTTGTCCATCTCCACATCGAACGCTTCCACGCGACCGGTGAGGTAGTTGAACATCATGACGGCGGGAATTGCCACCAGCAGCCCGAAAGCTGTGGTTACCAGCGCCTCTGAAATGCCGCCTGCGACCGCGCCCAGACCGGTAGCCTTCTGCTCGGAAATACCTTTGAAGGCGTTCAGAATGCCCATCACCGTGCCGAACAGGCCCACGAACGGCGCCGTCGAACCGATGGTAGCCAGACCACCCAGCCCACGCTTGAGTTCGGCGTGGACGATGGCTTCGGTGCGCTCCAGAGCGCGCTTGGAAGCTTCAATGGTCTCGCCGGGGATGGCGCCGGGGCTATCCTGGTGAGCCTTGAATTCCATGAGGCCAGCGGTGACAACCTTGGCCAGATGGCTCTTCTTGTTGCGCTCGGCGACCTTGATGGCTTCGTCGATGCGGCCATCGCGCAAGGCTCCGGCAACCGCGGGAGCGAAGGCGCGAGACTGCTTGCGGGCCGCGTTATATGCCATGGCGCGATCAATCATGACGCCGATCGACCAGCCCGACATGATGAACAGGATGACGACCACGATCTTCGCGATGATACCCATCTGCTTCCATAGCGAAATCGGATCCCATCCCACTGCGCCACCCTCCTGCACAATCCAGGCGGCGACCCTGGGAACATGACTGAGAATTGCTCCTGCGAAGTTAGCTCAACATGAGTTGCTTTTCCCTCCTCGGAACTTCTTTAGACCTTTGATGCGAAATTCTGAACGCACCGCACAAGCCTGCAGGCAAAAGCCGCCCAGCGACTCTCCGCCACGTTGCGTACCTGAGATGAAAGGTACGGCGACCGCGCCCGGTAAAAGGGCTCTCCCGGCCACCATTTTGGGTGGGAAGGGGAGGGCCATCCACTTACATCTAAGCGTCTGCCGCGCTCACACCTGCCGGATCTAACCTCCGGACAGGGTGAAGTTGACCTGGACTTCCGTATCCACTTCGACCGGTTCGCCGTTCAGCAGATAAGGCTTGTACTTCCACTGCTTCACGGCGTCAATGGCCGCTGGAGCCAGCATTGGATGCCCGCTGACCAGTGTAAGGTTTTCGATGGAACCTTCCTTGCTGATTACCGCATGCAGACAACCGTTCCCTGAATGCGAGCCTGCCGCGCCAAAGGCGGATAGTTTGGGTTCACCTTGCGGACCAAAAGGCCCGAGGTAACGCCCGCCGAAACGCGCACGCGCTGCGGAGCAGCGACTTTGGGCACGGCTACCGGCGTGGAACTGATGATGCCGCCGATCACGCCGCCCATCTGGCCGCCCGGAATGCCTCCCGGAACGCCGCCGACAACCCCGCTCGCAGCCATCTGGCGGCGGAGCCTCGTCTTCCTTAATCATCTGAATCTTTCTGGGGAATCTTGGTCGGAGTGCGCAGTGCGCCATTCACGATGTCGGTCTGAATCTGCTTCACGATTTTCACCGGAGCGGCGGCCGGGGGTGGCGGAGGAGGTGGCGGCGGAGGGGCCACCAGGAAGGTCATTAACTGTTGCTTGGGCAGGGCTTCGGTGAAGATGAGAGGCATCAGCACCATCACACCGATCAACGCTATCTCAAGAATGATAGCGAAGGTCGTGGTCCGTCCCCGCTTGGTCTTCAGCCTGCCGCCGGATTCCAGAAGGCTATCTTCAAACATAGAATTTCTCCCTACTTCAGAGCCTACGTAAACTTAGACACCGACCACGTCCCCTTTGCTCCCGAATTCAACCCGCCGGGCTAATACCGTTCCCGGCCAGCATTTTGCCACAACATGCCAACTACCTACAAACAAAGGCTTAACCGAAAATCGCCGGCCCGCAATCGGGCGATTACCGGTGCGCACCGGCATGGCGATTGCGCGCTTGCCCTTCTCGATCCGCCAATCCTGATAGGCCACCAGAATCGGAGCTGCAATCGCGATCGACGAATACGTTCCGATTAAGATGCCAATTACCAGCGCGAGGCTGAAGCCGCGAAGCACCTCGCCGCCGAACAAATAGAGTGCGAGTACGGTAAGGAAGGTTAAGCCCGGCTGTCAAGATGGTTCGACTCAAAGTCTGGTTGATGCTCCGGTTGACGATATCCGAGAGCTTCTCCCGCCGCATCAGTTTAATGTTTTCCCGGATGCGGTCAAATACCACGATCGTGTCGTTATTAGAGTAACCAATCAAGGTGAGGATGGCGGCGATCACCGTCAGGGAGATGTCTTTGTTCAGCAGGGAGAATGCGCCCACGGTGATCAGCGTATCGTGAAACACCGTGACTACGGCGGCGACTCCGTAAATCCACTCGAAACGGACGCCGAGATAAATCAGCATGCCGGCGAGCGAATATGCCGTCGCCAGCAAAGCCTGCTTGCGCAACTGCGCACCCACCTGCGGCCCGACAATCTCAACATTGCGCACGTTGAAGTCCGAAAGATAGAAATGATCCGACAAGGAGGCCACCACCGCGGGATCGACCGGTCCCTTTAACTGGTCGAAGGAGGTGAGCACTCCGCCCTGCGTCTTGTCGCGCGTATCCACGATCGCCTGAGCCTGCTGGGTATACTTCTGGTCCGCATCGGAGCCCAGGCGCATCGGGTCTTTATCCATCAGATAATTCTTGATGGCCAAAGAACTGGAGTTATTGAGATCGTCCTTACCGGCGGGAACGTTGGTTTCGAGCGCGTTGATGATCCTATTCTTGCCGGTGTCGAGCGCCTGTTCGCTGGTCTCCTGAACGTCGAGATCGATCAGTTCCTCGTTGTTCGAGGGAACGTCGTAGCGCTGGATCTTGAAGTTATGCAATCCGGCATGATCGATCGCCGCACGAATCGCATTGTCGTTCGGCGTGTGGGAGAACTTCACGTAGACCAGAGTGCCGCCGCGGAAGTCCACGCCGTAAGGGATGTGGTGCCAGAACAACATGGAAAATAGGCCCGCCACGCTGAACACCAGCGAGAAGGCGAGGAAATACCACTTCTTGCCGAGAAAGTCGATGTTGGTATTGCGAAAGAACTCCACCAGTCGTACCTCTTATCCGATTTATGATTTCGTTGGCATTGAGCGATCGGGCAATTGAGTCATCGGGCAATTGAAAGTTCTGTGTGCCAGTTGTTTTTCAATCACCCGATCACTCAATCGCTCAATGACTCAATTCCTCTAAATGCTCAGCGCTTCGCCGCGTTGCTTGCGGCTGAGAACCCAGTCGAAAATTACTCGCGAAACAAATACGGCCGTGAACAGGTTTGCCAGCAATCCGAAAGTGAGAGTGACCGCGAATCCCTTCACCGGCCCGGTTCCGAAGATAAACAGGATTGCGGCCGAGACAATGGTCGTGACGTGCGTATCCACGATCGTGATCCAGGCATGGCTGAAGCCCTGGTCAACCGCAGAAGGCGGTGTCTTGCCATTTCGTAATTCTTCGCGAATGCGCTCGAAGATCAGCACATTCGAATCGACGCCCATGCCGACGGTGAGAATCACGCCAGCGATTCCGGGCAAGGTCAGCACGGCTTCAAAGTAGCCCATGAATCCAAGCAGGATAATAAGGTTCAAGAGCAGCGCGATGTCGGCATTGATGCCAGCCGCGCGGTAGTAGATCAGCATGAAAATCAGCACAGCCAGCATGCCGATGATGGCGGCATTCACGCCATGGCGGATGGAATCGGTACCGAGAGACGGACCCACTGTGCGCTCTTCCAGATACTTGATGCCGGCAGGCAGCGCGCCCGAGCGCAGAATCATGGAAAGATCCTTGGCCTGCTGCTGGTTCATGCTGCCACCGCTGATTTCCCCGGTGTCGCGGATGGCTTCCTTGATGTTAGCGACTTCCTGGACTTTACCGTCGAGGACCACTCCCAGACTTTCTCCTACATGGTTTGAGGTGAAGGTGTAAAACCGCTGCCCTCCTTCGCCGGTAAGCTGGAAGCGCACGTTCGGCTGGCCGTTCTGGTCGGTGCTGGGCTGCGCGTCCCGCAAGTCTTTTCCTCTGACGGCGGAAACGCGGGATACGAGATACCAGACCTGATCGCCTCCGGCAGTTCCAGGAGCGGGATGACCGGGCATTAGCATCGCGTCCGGCGGCAAGACTCCACCTTTGTCCTGCATGGCAGCTTGCTCGCTGGGATACGGCCCGCCCAGACACCTGCTTGATCTCAAGCATGGCAGTGGACTGCATGATGTCCTTCACGCGGCCGGGATCGTCGACGCCGGGCAACTGCACCAGAATCTGGTATTGGCCGAGGCCGTGCTCTTGAATCGTCGGCTCGCTCACGCCCAGCGAATCGATGCGGTTGCGGATGGTCTCGATCGCCTGGGTCACCGCTTTGTTCTTCATCTCGGTGAGGTTTTGCGGCTTCATGGTCAGAGTGAAGGTGTTATCGGCCCCCGAGCCCACGTTGTATTCGGAGAGACGCTCGGAGACGATATCCATCAAATCCTTACGGCCGTCCGGCGGCACTCCCTTTATCACAACCTTGTCGGGATTGTTCTGCGGATCGGGCTTGGAGATGTCGGCGAAGGCAATCTTTCGTTTATTGAGCTGCTCTTTGAGAACCTCGATAGCGTTGTCGGAGTCAACGTTCACGGCATCGTTGACCTGCACTTGCAGGATCAGGTGGGTTCCGCCACGCAAATCGAGACCAAGCCGAATGCGGTTGGTCATGGCCGTGAGCAAACCCTGGCCGGAAAAGCTCTGCGGGACGCCGAATATCCCAAACAGAAAGACGAGTAGAACTCCGATGATGGCTAGCAATTTCCAGAGAAGATTCTTGTTCATGACAAAAATACAGTCCAAATATTCAGGATATGCTTCGACTACTTAACTTTGGCTTCTTCCTCCGCAGTGGTGACCTGGGTCACGGAGGCCTTGGTCACCTCCAGGCGCAAGTTGTCCGGAGGCACCCGCAGATGCACCGAGTCATCCTTTAAAGCAATGATGGTTCCCCGCAAGCCCCCGCTGGTGACCACTTTGTCGCCAGTTTTCAGCGATTCCAGCATGGCCTGCCATTTTTTCTGGCGGCGCTGTTGGGGCATAATCAGCAGAAAATAAAAGATGGCAAAGATGAAAATCAGCGGGGCGACGCTCAACCACCCCATTCCGCCACCGCCGGCTTGTACCGCCAACCAGAATTGCATGTTCATTCGACCGCATTCAAAAAGCTGCGTTTATTCGATTCGGCCCGCATTCGCGAACACCTGCCCGCACCTGCGAACGCCGCGGACCCTGTCATTTCACGACGGGAGTGCCGATCGATTCCGGCCGGATCATTTACCGCTCAGGCTTGAATCTGGAGAAGTCTTTCCAGGCAGGTCACGGTTTCGGTCGAGACCAGACACTCGAAAGAAAACGGGACTCTTCCCCAAGTCGAATAGAATGACGCACCCGCCGCATAGTGTCAAGGTAGAAACTCAGATTGTGCAGCGTATTCAAGACTTGAGCCAACACTTCATTCGAAGCATAAAGATGTCGCAAATATGCCCGCGAATAGCGCTGGCAAACCCGGCAGCCGCAATTGGGATCGAGCGGGCCTGCGTCCCTAGTATAGCGCGCCTGCTTGATCGAAATTTTTCCCTCCGAAGTAAATAGCAGGCCGTGGCGCGCCGCGCGCGTGGGAAGGACGCAGTCCATCATGTCGACGCCGAGGCTGGCGTACTCAACAATTTCTTCGGGCGTGCCCACGCCCATCAAGTAGCGCGGCTTATCGGCGGGCAGGTGTTCGAGCGTGGCTTCGACGACTTCGCGAGTGCGCTCCCGCGGCTCGCCGACACTGAGGCCGCCGATGGCGTAGCCGGGGAAGCCGATTTCGATGGTGCGCTCGGCAGATTCTTTTCGCAGAGCGAGATCCATGCCGCCCTGAACGATGCCGAAAAGGGACTGAGTGGAATCTACATGGTGCTTGTCATTGCAAGCAGAGCGAATCGTGGTTTGTCGGGAACCGGTTTGTTGAGAACCGGTTTGCTGAGCACTGGGAACTGAGAACTGAGAGCTGTTCCATGGCACCTCATGCTTATGCTCTTCAAAATATTTCTTGCTGCGCTCGGCCCAGCGCAGGGTCAGTTCCATCGAAGCTTTGGTGCGGGCGGTATCGGCGGGATACTCCGTGCACTCATCGAACGCCATAATAATGTCGGCGCCGAGCCCGATCTGCGCCTGCATGGCGCTCTCCGGGGTAAGAAGTGCGACGATCCGTCAAGATGCGAGCGGAATGTGACGCCTTCTTCGGTGACTTTGCGCAGCTCGTTCAGGCTGAAAACCTGGAAGCCGCCGGAATCCGTCAGGATCGCTCGCGGCCACGCCATGAAACCATGCAATCCGCCGAGATTGCGCACGGTTTCGACTCCGGGGCGGAGGTAAAGATGATAAGTGTTGCCGAGAAGAATCTGAACCCCGAGTTCTTCGAGAATATCCTGCGGCACACCTTTGACTGTGGCCGCCGTGCCGACGGGCATGAACACGGGAGTTTCGATCTCGCCGTGCGGCGTGATGAGGCGGCCGGCGCGCGCCGCCTTGCTCGTGGCCTCAATGCGAAACTCAATGGACATTTGTTTGGAATTGTAGCAATGGTTTAGAGACCGGCATTCGATTCTGCCTGTGCAGAATTGACCATTTTGCTCTTAGGAAGTTTCGTAGTGTTGAACCGTATAGATACTAGGGCGACGACGGAATGAATTCGTCAGACTTTGGCAGTCAAGAGTCCGGTCAGAGCCGATGAAGTAGGAGCTAAGAAATTATGGCGCCGCTCGTGCAAGACGCAATCACCGCAGACGTAAGCCTTACTCCTCCGCGAGTGGGCCGCCCGCTCGTCGCTCCAGCGTGGCATACGATCTTGTTCATTGCGATTTTTGTAGGGCTGTCGGTCGCTGGCGGTTTTTTTCAGCACGCCGCAAACCAGCATCCGCAAGCCACGCTCACGGCGCCTAGCAGCAAGGTCGTAACCGGTTACATTTCTGTGAGCGTAATGGAATGGCTTCTGGTGCTCTATGTTCGCAAGGGTGTGCACAAGCGCGGAATGCGGTTACGCGATCTTGTTGGCGGCCGGTGGGCCACGCCGAAAGCGGTGGTGAAAGACATCGTTCTGGGCGCAGGGATCTGGGCGCTGTGGATGGGCTTAATGAACAGTCATGTTCTGGGCGCTGGAACCAACACCGCAAAGGGGCTGCTTCCGCAAGGAATTCTTCAAAGCATAGCGTGGATATCCGTCGCCCTTTCTGCAGGATTTTGCGAGGAACTGGCATTTCGCGGCTATCTTCAGAAGCAATTTGAGGCGATCACGGGCAGCGCGGGGCTGGCAGTCTTTATCCAGGCAGTTGTATTTGGTATCGGCCACCTCTACGAGGGGGTGGGTCCGGTAGCGAGAATCACGCTGTTCGGCGTTATCTTCGGGCTTTTCGCCGCATGGCGGAAGAGCCTGAGGCCGGGAATGCTTGCGCACGCGTGGGCCGACATTTTTGGGGTAATCATTTTCCGCGGGGCGTGAGGGACATCAGAGCGTTCGCCTCGCAGATCAGTCGGCAGTGACAGTAAGGAATGGAGCAGATTTCCCGACCCCGGCTACCGTTGACCTTAGCCACTAATCGGCAGGGAAACCAGTTCACCGCGGACACCTCCATCCTGCAGAATTAATTTGCCGATGCTCACTGGCAGTTTGAATCGCCGCGGACCGGCGCTGCCGGGGTTGAAATAGAGCACTCCATCACGCGACTCTTGTTTCGCAACATGACTGTGGCCGCTGACCACGGCCGCGAATCCAGCGCCTTTGGGCTTCAGGTCAAGCTGCGCCAGATCATGCAAAACGTAAATGGAAACGCCGCCTAGTTCGAGCACTTCAGTTTCCGGCAACGCGAGAGCCCACGCGCCTTTGTCGATATTGCCGCGCACGGCTGTCACGGGCGCAATTGCGGAGAGCTGTTCGAGAATCTCGGCCGCGCCAATATCGCCGGCATGAATGATGTGGTGCGATCCTCGAAGAGATGCAACCGCCTCAGCGCGAAGCAGGCCGTGCGTATCGGAGATGACGCCGATCGTGATTGGCTTTTCGATCGTCACCCCGACATTCAACGCTGCTTGCGCCCCATCATGCGATTCATCTCGGCGTGTGAAGGAGCGTCTTCCAGTTTGGAGTAAGTGCCAGCGGTCTTCAGTTCCTCAGCGATGCGGCGCAGGTGGCCCAGAGCAGCGCGCATTGGTCCGGAACCCAGGCTCACTCTGGCCACGCCGAGTTTGGACAATTCCGGCACCGAAGGAGAACCCGGACCGGCAAGAATGTTTACCGGACACTTCAAATCTGCGACCAGCCGACCGATGGTGGGAGCGTCGCGCAATCCGGGGACGAAAACGCAATCGGCCCCCGCATCGCGAAAAGCGCTGAGGCGACGAATGGTCTCGTCGTATCGCTTCGAAGGATCTCCGATCTGGAGGAGGTACAGATCGGTGCGCGCATTGATGACGAGCGGTATCCTAAGTCGGCCAGCCATCTCGCGGACGGCGCGGATCTTTTCCAGTTGCAGTGGCTGGTCTGCGAGAGCAGCACTCGAATCTCCGCTCGTGTCCTCGAGGTTCATGCCTACCGCTCCGGCATCGAGAACCGCCCGCGCAGTTTGGGCAGCGTCTTCCGGGGTTTTACCGTATCCGGATTCCACATCCGCTGTGAGTGGCACTTTGAGAGCTTTCGCAATGCGAGAGATCGCCGAGAGCATCTCCGCGCGTGAAATTACTTCTCCGTCAGGATAGCCGAGCGAGAAAGCGATTCCAGCGCTGCTCGTGGCAACGGCCTTGAAGCCGGATTCTTCGACGATACGTGCGCTGGCCACGTCCCATATGTTGGGAAGCAAGAGTATTTCGGGGCCTGAGTGAAGAACCCGGAGAGCGGCGGCTTTGGCTTGCTCCTGCGCCATAATGACATCAATTTTAGATTCTTACCCGGCGCGAAAGCGAGCTTTGATCGGTCACGGTTCGGCACGCGCAGTTTTTGTCTGGGCTTTCTTCCGGAATTTCGCAATGCTCACGACCGCCCGGCCCACGGCGCCCTGGCCGATTTCACGGGCGTCATCGCGAGCCGTGACCCGCAGAGTGTAGAAGCGTCCATCAAACGATTCGAGCACCGCCTCGGCGTGGATGTGTGCGCCAATGCCGCTCGCCGCTCGATGCTGGATGTTGATCGAAGTTCCCACTGTGATTTCATCTCCCTCGCAATAGGGATGAAGCGCCAGAAATGCCGCAGTTTCCATCAGGCGGATCATGTCGGGCGTGGAATAAACCGGGGGCAACTCGGGATGGTGCGCGGTCAGCGTGTGTTTCAATTCGACCGTTTCCTGCGCTTCGCCGCGCACGCCGAGAGGGATTTGCTTCGCCATCTGCGACACCGCTCTTAAGCCGCGAACGCCAGCCGCGCCGCTTCAATCCCGTCCAACGCCCGCCACAATAGTTTGGCGGTGTTCTCTGCTGCTTCCAGCGCGGCTTGAGCCGTTACTGGATTCGCCGCGATGCGGTTCTCCAGTTGCTTGCGCCAGACATTCGAGTGGTAAATATCGGCGGTGGCGTGCAGCGCGAAGTAGCCGCAGGTCTTGTCATCCGCGCCATACATTTCGCGCAGTCCGCGTTCTTTTTCCTTGGCCACGCGCGGTACCTGAGACTCGTAAACGTAGAATGCCGCCAGCGCCTCCTCGGGCGTACCTTCACTCGCCACGCGATGGAAGTGGCGTATCAGTTCGCGGATCTCGGCCACGGGCAAGTGCAAGAACATGTCTCTGCGGGCGCCCATACCCTCGGCAAAATCAAGCCAAAGCTCAGAGTGAGGCACCGAATCCTTCCCCGTTTCGCTCGCCACGCCCTTTTCGTCACACATATTGGCCAGCACCGCACGCCGCAGTTCGCCTTCGTCCAAGCGAAGGGCAAGCTCGGCGAGGTAGCAAGGAAAAGCCGCGACGTGATGGTAGTACTGGCGGGCATACTCACGCAGATCGTCGCGGGTCAACTCGCCGGCGGCCCATGCCCGGTAGAATGGATGGCAGAGCGGGTCGTACTTGGCGACCGATAGTTCTAGTCTCTCGAAGAATTGAGCGGTATTCATGATTTCCTCCAGGTTCGAAATATGACCCACTAATATACGGGCGAGGCGAGTCAGCGGCAAGTGATGGAGGTCACACATTGTTGCTAACTTGCTAGAATAAAAATACTAGGCATCGTGGTGTGAAGCCGCGATATTCGCGAACATTAATATTAAAGAGCTAGTCGTTTTTCAGATGTATTCAAGAATGCAGTTCACCGAACAATTCGATGTAGTCGTGGTCGGTGCGGGCCATGCGGGATGCGAGGCCGCCATGGCGGCAGCACGCATGGGGCTGAAGACTGCGCTCTATACATTGAACGTCGACTTGATTGCGCAGATGTCGTGCAATCCGGCAATCGGCGGGATTGCGAAGGGACACTTGGTGCGCGAGGTCGATGCGCTCGGCGGCATCATGGGCGAGATCACGGACGCGGTCGGCATCCAGTTCCGGCTGTTGAACACTTCGCGCGGTCCTGCGGTGTGGTCGCCGCGGGCGCAATGCGACAAGCAGGCTTACCGGCTGAAGATGCGCGAGGTGCTGGAGTCGCAGCCGAATCTTAAGATCAAGCAGGCAGAAGTCGCGGAGTTGATTGTGGAACCGGCGTCCGAGGCGTCGCTCGAGTCCGGAAGCCGGGCGCCGGAAGCCGGAAGCCGCGTTCTCGGCATTCGTCTCCGCGATGGCCGCACAGTCGGCGCGCAGGCTGTGATCATCACCACCGGTACTTTTCTCAACGGACTCATTCATTGCGGCGAGCAGCAATATCCTGCTGGACGCTCCGGAGAGCCGAACGCTGTGCTCCTGGGGGAAGCGCTGAAGAAGCTTGGACTGCGCGGTTGCCGCTTGAAGACTGGCACGCCGCCGCGTTTGGACGGCCGCACAATCGACTGGTCGCGCTTCGCGGAGCAACCGGGAGACGCCGATCCTACGCCCTTTAGCTTCCGCACCAGGCGAGTGGCGCATCACGACTCGCAGGTTCCGTGCTACATCGCGTGGACTACGCCGGAGACGCATCGCATCATCCGCGAGAACGTGCATCGTTCGCCGATGTACAGCGGGCAGATTCAGTCGATTGGGCCGCGCTATTGTCCGTCGATCGAAGACAAGATCGTGAAGTTTCCCGACAAGGAAATGCATCAGCTCTACCTTGAGCCCGAGGGCTTGAACACGCACGAAATCTATGTCAACGGAATGAGCACGTCGCTGCCGGTGGAAGTGCAGCTGGCGATTTTGAAATCCATTCCTGGCCTGGAAAATGCCGAGATGCTGCGCCCGGGATACGCCATTGAGTACGACTCGATCGATCCAACCGAGCTGCAGCGAACCCTGGAGACTAAGAAAATTGCCGGATTGTTTCTCGGCGGACAAATCAACGGTACGTCCGGTTACGAGGAAGCCGCGTGCCAGGGGCTGATAGCGGGCGTCAACGCGGCGCTACAAGTTAAGAAGCAGCCGCCGCTGATCCTCGACCGTACCGAGGCCTATACAGCGATTCTGATCGACGATCTCATCTCCAAGGGCACGAACGAGCCTTATAGAATGTTCACCTCGCGGGCGGAATTTCGCTTGCATCTCCGCATCGATAACGCGGACCGGCGGCTCACGCCGCATGGGCGGCGTGTGGGATTGATCTCGGATGAAGCGTGGGATGATTTTCAAGCCAAGCAGGAGCGGCTGCAGAAGCTGAAGGCGACATTGGAGCGCGCGAAATTCACGTCCGACATGTCGGAGAACATGCTGGCAACTCCGCGACCAGTCATTCCGGGAAGCGCAGCGACAGGGAACCCGCCGTCGCTGGCGGCAGCACGGAACCAGTTGGCGACTGGAATTCAGCGCTCGGCCAAAGCCTTGCCCAACTGCTTAAGCGGCCAGAGGTCACCATCGAGCAGATGGCGTTAATTCTCCGCCAAGCTGATCCGGCATTTTTTGCGAGAGAAGAAATCCGCGTGAATCCCAGCGTGGGTGCGGGCAGTCTTCCCGCCGAAATCCGCAACGAGCTTAAGTCCGTGGAAACGGAAATCAAGTATGAGGGCTACCTGCTGCAACAGCAGCGCGCGATCGAGCGTATGAAGAAGTCGGAGCAGCGGGCCATCCCGGAGTGGTTCGAGTATCGATCCGTCAGCGGGCTCTCGCGCGAGATGCAGGAAAAGCTCACTCACGTGCAGCCGCGCACGTTGGCGCAAGCCTCGCGCATTCCCGGAGTGACGCCGGCCGCCGTGTCGCTGGTGAACGTATATATCGAAATTCAGGCGAGAAGACGCGAGCAGGCCGCTGCGATCTAGGTCTCAGGTTCTGGTTGTCAGGTCTTGGGCATTCAGATCGACTTCCGGTGACACATCCCCAGGACCTCACACGAAAGACTGAAGCGAGCCCTAAGACCCAAGACATATCACCTAAGCACAAGCGGTTTGACTGCCTTCGGCATCCCTCCTAAGATGAATTTTCCTAAAGATTCATCTTTCATGATCGGCCAAACTATCTCGCATTACCGCATCACCGGCCAGCTCGGCAGCGGCGGGATGGGGATCGTTTACGAAGCGCTCGACTTCGATCTGGGACGCCGGGTTGCGCTGAAGTTTCTGCCGCCACAGCTCTCGCGCGATCAAGTTGCGCTGGACCGTTTTCTGCTCGAGGCCCGCACCGCCTCGGCGCTGAACCATCCCAACATTTGCACCATCTATGCAGTCGAAAAGATCGTGCGGGAGAATGGCGAGACTCAGTCGTTCATCGCGATGGAATTGCTGGAAGGCGGGACGCTCGCCCAGCGCGTGGGTTCCGGCCCAATTCCGCTGGAGCGCCTGCTGGATTGGGGCATTCAGCTGACGGACGCGCTCGAGGCCGCCCACGCCAAGGGAATCATCCACCGCGACATTAAACCGGCCAACATATTTATCACCCAGCGCGGACAGGTGAAGGTGCTCGACTTCGGCCTGGCCAAGCTGGCGCGTCCGGAGATGGCGATGGAAACGATCGGCGCCACGCAGGATGATCCCAATCCTGCGCACCTCACCAGTCCGGGCGCCACAGTCGGCACTATCGCTTACATGTCGCCGGAGCAGGCTCGCGGCGAAGAGCTCGATACGCGTACGGACCTGTTCTCGCTTGGTGTCGTTATCTACCAGATCGCCACCGGACGCCTGCCATTTTCCGGCATCACTTCGGCGGTAATCTTCCATGCCATTCTTGAACTAGATCCAGTGCCGGCGCAACAACTGAATCCTGCACTGCCGCCCCAGTTGGATGAAATCATTGCGAAGGCTCTCGAAAAAGACCGCGATCTCCGCTACCAGTCGGCCGCCGACTTGCGCGGAGATCTCAAGCGGCTGAAGCGTGACACCGAATCAGGAAGAAAGCCAGCGAAAGCCGCGACAGCATCGGAAATAACCCCTGCATCGCCGTCTGCTTCAGGAAAAGTTTCGGCAACGGCACCGGCATCGAGTTCAGCCGTGGTCTCCGCAGTTCGTCAGCACCGAACAGGGTCGGCGCTGGCCCTGCTTCTGGCTGCGGCCGTGCTTGCGGTCGCGGCGTACGGGGTTTACGCGCTGGTTCGGAAAAACAAGTCCCAGCTTTTCGAGAATTTTTCCGTCTCCAAGGTGACCGAGAACGGCAATGCGGCCCAAGTAGCGATTTCTCCGGACGGAAAGTACATCCTGACCCTGTTGCAGGAAAGCGGCCTGAGCAGCCTGGTGTTGCGCAATGTGCCGACCAACAGCGTGACTCAGGTGCAACCGCCGGCCAACGTGCAATACAACGGGCTACGCTTTGCTCCGGACGGAAACTATTTTTATTTTGTGCGTAGCGATCCGGGGAATGACGAGTTGAGGTTCTTGTATCGGGCTCCGCTGCTGGGCGGAGCGCCGGAAAAGCTGGCCGAGGATGTGGATTCGAACGTGACCTTCTCGCCGGATGGGCGCAAGGTTGCGTTCACCCGCTTCGACAACCCCAAAGCAGGCCAGTATCAGCTAATCGTCAAGGACCTGCAGGGCGGTGCCGAGAGGCCGCTGGTCGGCGGTCCCACCAGTCAGTACTTGAGTTACGCAGCCTGGTCCCCGGACGGGAAGGTGATCGTCTGTTACACCCTCCAGCCTCAGGGAGCGCTTACGGGCCTGGATGTTGTGGATGCGGAGTCTGGACAACGAAGGCCATTACTGCGGAGCGATGGAATTGTGACATTTCCGGACTGGCTGCCCGATGGCAGCGGTTTGCTGGCACTCAACCGCGACGCCAGCACCAATTATATGCGGAGCCAGATTGTTAGAATTTCGTACCCCGAAGGAACAGTGTCACCAATCACGCGCGATGCCGGTAGTTATTACGCCATAAGCGTGGCGCGCAGCGTCCCGATTGTGGCGGCCGTGGCCAGCGAACAGCGGTGGGGACTACAAACTATTGCCGCGGGCAGCAACATGGCGGATGCCAAGGCGCTTGCCAAAGCGAATGAAGGGACGGGTCTCTCGTGGACGATCGACGGAAAGCTGATTACGGACAAGGACAATCGCCTTCACGCCGTTGATGCCCAAACCGGAGCGCAGGCGATGTTCGGGACTGATCCCGGCGTACCCGAAATTCAACAGCAAGCCTGCCGCGACGGACGCGTAGTATTTATTCGGTACACACCGGAAAGCAAGCAGCTCAGTGTTTGGAGCATGGATTCCCTGGGCGAGAACCCGAGGAGGCTGACCCGTGGGGTACTCGACGCTTTCCCCGTGTGCTCCCCAGATTCGCGATGGGTCTATTACGAGGACACCACAACCAACCTTCTGATGCGAGTTCCGCCGGAAGGCGGTACGCCGCAGAAAGTTTCCGACCTGCAAGTGCAGAACTACTACGACCTTTCCCCCGACGGAACGACGGCGGTGTTTTTCACCGTCAGTCACGCCGAGGGTCACAAGGAGAGAGTCGTAGAAGTGGCAGTCGAGGGCGGGCAAGTGAAGCGCGAGATTGCAATGCAAAAATCGCATCTCGGGCGCATCCAGTATTCCGCTGACGGAAAGGCGCTGGAGTATGCGGTGCGTGAAAATGGGGTGGATAACATCTGGCGACAGCCGCTGGACGGTTCGGCAGGCAAATGGGAGACGGAGTTTAAGTCCGAACACATCGGCGAGTTCCGCTGGTCTCCGGATGGCAAGCAGCTGGCCATGGTTCGCGGTCACACCGATTCCGATGTGGTGCTGATTCGCGATGCGCGGCAATAGTAAGCGTTTGACCGAAACATCTGTGAAACGGACGACTACGCAGCGTCAACCGCCTTCCGGTATCGGCGCCACAGGAAGATTGCTGGTACCGCGAGAACAGTCAGCCAGATCAAGAGGGTAGGGCTGTACTCGGCGAAGAACAGTATGATGCCGAGCACCGTCTCCGTCGCGTCACGATAGCCGGCCACTAACGCGTTATGAATGCGGGTGGAAACGGAAGCGGCAGGCGGGTTTAACTGCGCTTTGAACTCCTCGCTGAGTTGCAGTTCCACGGTGGCGAAATCTACGCGGTGTTCGAGGGCCTGCTGCTCCGCTTCCATGCCTTCAATATCGCCGCGGACGCGCGCGATCTCCCGCTCCACCTGGAGGACCTCGCCAACTTTTCCCGTGCGCTGTTCAAGGATGGTCCGGAGGCGCCGTTCGGTTTCGCGGGAGTTTTTCAGGCGCGCCACCAGGTTGGTGTGCTGCTCAGTGACTTCTTCGCCGGATTGCGCTTCGTTTTCGACGCGGCCAAGGGCCCTGATTTCGGCAAGTGTCGAAGCGAGCTCGGGCGCGGGAATTCGGAGCGACGCCTGCAGACCGCGTGGAGCGTTCTCCGGCGTACTTACGCTCAGCTGCGCGGAATACCCGTGATGCCGCGCCAGGATGGTGTCGAGCGACGAGCGGGCCGCAGAGAAATCTTTCGACACGATTGAGAGAGAAACGGTGCGTGCGATCATGGGACCGGCGGCAACCTTGCTCTGCTGATCGGCCATCGGCTGGCCATCCACCGAAAAAGAGTTCCCGGCCTGATCGCCGATGCCGTGAAAAAGCCCGTTTGAATCCGGTGCAATGCGGGGCGTGGCTGGTTCAACGGGTTCGAACAATTTGTTGGTGACTCGAGGCTTACCGGCACTGAGCTTTTGAGAATTCTGGTTTTCTGTCTGCAGCTGGTCATAGGCCACTGCTTGAAAGGCCGCCCAACGAGACCGGTGCAGATTTGGAAAGGAAACGGCCAACACAAGCAAGAGTGCTGCGAGACAGCCCGCGCTCGCAGTCGCCCATTGCCTCCAGGTCCAGAAGCTGGCGCGAAGAAAGATGTCCGCCTTGCCGATTCTGACACCTGAACCGGTCTTGGCTGCCGCGTTCCTAACCGTGTCCTCCAGTTTCGCCGGAACCGTTTCAACGTTCCATTGGGAAAGCGACCGCGAGATGCTGCGGAATTGATCGGCGAGAGTGCTGCATTCAGCACAGTGGTCCACGTGGTCGGAAACGGCTTGAGCCTCCGCGGCAGAAAGTTCGCCGTCGAGAAAGGCCATGACTTCTTCGGGGGCCACAGGATGTGCGGTGGTCGGGTTCATACGCGTCCCTCGGATTCCGTGAGTGTTCCTAGCGACGATTTGGGAACTGGTGCGGCGAGCAGGTCGCGCAGGGCCATCCGCGCGCGGAAGATGCGCGAGCGCACCGTGTTCACGGGCAAGCGCAGCAGTCCGGCAATTTCGGCGTAGCTCAACTGCTCAAACTCACGCAGCAGCAGAATTTCGCGGTCAAGCCGGTCCAGTTTCCCTACAGCGTGGCGCAGCCATACTTCGGCGTCGATAGCTGCTTGGCAATGCCGGCTCGCGAGACTCGGCCGCTGCTCTCCAAGAAATGTCGCTCGAAACGCTGCCTTCCGGCGGTGCGCGCCCAAAATCTTGAAGCCGATTGCATACAAATAGGTTCGAAAAAGGGCGCTCGGTTCGTAGCGCGACGAGGCGCGAAGTACTGCAAGAAAAGTTTCCTGCGCCAACTCTTCGGCCTGGGCCGGATCGGCAACGCGCCGCTGGAAAAATCCAAACAGCGGCTGCTTATATCGGGAGAACAGCTCGCTGAAGGCATCCGCCGATCCCCGAGAGAAGGCGACCATCAACTGCTCGTCGCTTTCAGCAGTTTCAGGCTGCTCTGTGCCGGGTTTTCCTAGCGTGCTGTCCATGGGGCGTTTCTGTCGCCTTCGAGGCTAGAACGAGCGCCGCCAGTCAGCCTTGCGCGAGCTCCCGTCTAAATCCTTCACTACTGGTAATGTCATGGGAAGGCGAAAAGTTCCCGCCGAGTCTGAAAAAGAGAAGGCGGCTCTTTCGAGCCGCCCTTTTACTACCTTCGAATTGTTAGCTGCGAAGTGGTTTATGCACCCTTCACGTTCTCGGCCTGCCAGCCCTTGGGGCCTTTGACCACGTCAAACTGCACCTGCTGACCTTCCTGCAGGCTGCGGAAGCCGCTCGCCTGAATGGCCGAGAAGTGCACAAATACGTCCTCGCCGTTCTGGCGGCTGATGAAACCGTAGCCTTTGGCGTCGTTAAACCACTTCACTGTTCCTGTTTCCATGGTGTTGCAATGTTCCTTTTTCTTTGATGTAGCGCTGAGACTTTGGAAGGCTTCTTCGGCAGGCAGGTCACGCGCTGGTTGGCGGAGATTACTGGGTACTGCGAAAAAACTCTAAAGTCAAACGCAGCCAAATTGTAAGATAACTGCCTCGAAATTGCTACAATATTTTTCGCTCGGATCAAATAAGTTCCTTTGTGCTCAGTTACTTCCGAGGCGCATCCGCGTCGGTCCGGATGGCCGATTTGCCATTCCGACGTCAAAAGATACATGATCAGTGTAATGATTAAGTATCTGCACTTCCGCAGCCTTCTAGTTCTGGTGATTCTGGCCGCTCCGGCCTGGGCGGGGATCGTCGAAGATGTCCGCACAGCTCTGGCCCAAAACAATTTCAGCGCAGCCGACACTGACCTGAGTTCTTACCGCAGCCGGAACGGCGTCACGCCTGAATACATCGAGGCCTACTCCTGGATGGGGCGCGCTGCCCTTGATGCTCGCCAATACGATCAGGCCGCAGCTTACGCCAAGCAAACGAAGAGCCTCGCCCTCCAACAACTCAAGCAGCGCCAGCTCGACGCTGAGCCGCACCTGCCGATTGCCTTGGGCGCAGCCATCGAGGTCGAGTCGCAAGTGCTGGCCGCCCGCGGGCAGCGCGCCCAGGCCGTCGCAGTTCTGCAGACGGCCCTGCGCATTTATGGCAACACTTCGATCCGTGCGCGCCTGCAGAAGAACCTGAACCTGCGCTCTTTCGAGGGAAAACCGGCGCCGGCACTCCAGGCTGAACAGTTTCTTGGATCAAAGCCGCCCATGCTCGCGCAACTCAAAGGATCGCCGGTGCTGCTTTTTTTCTGGGCGCACTGGTGTGGCGACTGCAAAGCCGAAGCGCCTATCATCACGCAACTGCGCTCCGAATTCGCCCCCAAGGGATTGACCGTCCTAGGTCCGACTCGGCTCTACGGCTATACCGCGCAGGTCGAGCACGCCGCGCCTGGCGATGAACTCGCTTACATCGATGCTGTGCGCCGCCGCTTCTACTCAGGCCTGCTCGATATGCCCGTTCCCGTCAGCACGCACAACTTCGACGTCTACGGCGCTTCGACGACGCCTACACTGGTGCTGCTCGATCGCGGGGGCAAAGTCGCGATGTATCATCCGGGGGCTTTACCTTATGATCGGCTGCGGGCGGAGATTGAGAAAGTCGTGGCCCGTTGAGCAATCCGTCTGTTCGGTGCTACGCTGTGCGGCCATGCTGTATCTTCCGATCAACCGCAGTTGGTTGTTTTCCCCACTTGCTCAGCGCATATATTTCGCGAGCGCATTGCTGACGCTCGCATTTATAGCCACCTTCCTCGGGGTTCGAATGGCAATGGTGGCGGCGGGAACCAACGCTCTAGTCGCACCGGCTTCTGCGGTGGCCCGAACGCTGCTTTACCCGGAGATAGCAGGGGTGGCCGTACTGTGGATTGGCATGTGGTATTTCTGGTTCAGTTTCGATTCCTCGCATTATTTGAAGAAAGCGATATGGTTTGTGCTCTTGGGGGTCCTGGCTCCGTTCGGAACGATTCTTTACTACTTTTTCGTTTATCGACATCTGATTGCGGCGCAATCACAAGAAGCTTGATGCCAGCTCAGGTACTGATCTGGCTAACTGCTGGGCTTATGCGGACCGTTATTGCTCCGCCGCCCCTCTATTCCACCTCCCGCAGCGCCCCAGTCTTTACGTCGTAAACAAATCCCCGCACCGGAATGTGCTTCGGAATCCAGGGATGGGATTTCACCCGCCGCACCTGCTCCCGAACATTCTCTTCCAGATCGTCAAAAGCATGGAAATGCGCCGGCGCGCCGGCCGACGTTCCCATCTTTTCGGCTAGCCTCTGCTTGAGTTCGTCTTCCCGCACCTTCAGCAAACCGCAGTCTGTGTGGTTGATGATGATGAATTCCTGCGTGTCCAGCAAGTGATGTGAAACGATCAGCGATCGCATCGCGTCTTCAGTTGCAATTCCGCCTGCGTTTCGGATCATGTGCGCATCTCCGGGATGCAGTCCGAGACAGCGTTCAAACAGGATGCGGGAATCCATGCAGGCCAGGACGGCCAGGCGTCGCTTCGGACGGACCGCAAGATCTCCCAGATTAAAGTTTCTTACAAATTGCTGATTGGCTCGCAGCAGTTCGTCGGCAACTGACAAGTTCTTACCCTTTCCGTTGCATGAATTCGGCTTCGCTAAATCCCTCGCACTCAGTTCGGCCACTGGTTGTTCCTCCAGTTTAACCGCTACAATCGCCCCGTGAACCTCGACGACACCATCGTCGCCATCGCAACCCCGCCCGGTGGTGGCGGTATTGGCGTAGTGCGTATTGCCGGCCCGAGAGCGCGTGAGATTGCCCAGCCGATGCTGCGCTTGAAGCATGAACTGGAGCCCGGAAGAGCTGTATTTGGAGAACTCATCGAGCCGTGTGGATCAGGAGTTCCCAGTTTCCGGTTCCCGGATTCTAGTGCGACGATCGGAAACAAAAAACTGGAAACTGGAAACTCCTCCCGGATCGACGAAGTCGTGGTCACCTACTTCGCCAAACCTCATTCCTATACCACCGACGACATTGTCGAGATTTCCGCCCACGGATCTCCCGTTGTACTTCGGCATATTGTCGAACTGTGCATCGCCGCCGGAGCGCGCCTCGCCGAGCCCGGCGAGTTTACCATGCGCGCCTTTCTCAACGGACGCATCGATCTCACCCAGGCCGAGGCCGTCCGCGACCTGATCGATTCGCAAACGCTTTACCAGGCGAAGATCGCCGCCCAGCAGCTCGAAGGCGCTCTATCGAAGCGATTGCAGCCGGTGAAACAGAAGCTGGTCGAGTTGATCGCCGTGCTCGAAGCAGGAATCGATTTCGCCGAAGACGACGTTTCTGTCCTACCCAATCCAGCTATTCTCGAACGGATTGCCGCAGTCCGCCAGCCACTCGATCAACTCGCCGCCACCTTCGCCTACGGCAAGATCGTGCACGAGGGACTCACACTTGCCATCGTCGGTCGCCCGAACGTTGGCAAGTCAAGCCTGTTCAACCGTCTGGTCGAACGGGAGCGAGCTATCGTCACGTCAACTCCTGGCACCACGCGCGACTTGGTCAGCGAAACCGTCGCCATCGGCGGCATCCCAGTTCAGCTGGTCGACACTGCCGGAATCCGGCAGGCGCTCGACGAGGCTGAATCCATCGGTATCCGCAAATCCATGGAAGCTCTGGCGGATGCCGATTTGGTGCTGGTTGTGGTTGATGCCTCGCAGCTGCCAACGGAAGAAGACAAAGAGCTGCTGCGGCAAACCGAGGGCCGCCCCACGATCGTAATTGGCAACAAGTGCGACTTACTGTCTGATGGAAAGTGGCCCGTAGGCTGTGATCCCGCTACTGGGACCCGTGCCTCGGCTCTAACCGGGGAAGGTATTACCGAACTGCGCGCCGAGATTCTGCGCCACATCGGCGGCGAAACCGGAGCCCAAGCCGAAGCGGGATTTCTCACCAATGTTCGCCATCAGGGCCTTGTGCAGGACGCACTTGCCGCCCTCGATGCCGCTACCGCCGCCGTAGCCAACAAAGTTCCCCACGAAATGCTTATGCTCGATCTCTACAACGCCCTCCGCGCTCTCGACGCCATCACCGGAGCCACCACCGCCGACGACATACTCAATCTCATCTTCAGCAAGTTCTGCATTGGAAAGTAAAGAGGTCCGGCTACCAAGACGCCAATAGCTCCTGAACCGCCGCGCTACCCCCAGTCCGAAATGGCTGTATCCGCGGAATCCGCGGTTTCCTCGTGACGGCGGCGCGGCTTCTGCTGATCCTGCTGCTTCGTCTCCGCTTGCGATTCTTCACGTTGCCCCACTCTTACAACGCAGGCTTCCCCGGAGGCAGCCTCGCCGAGCAGTTTTGAGGCTCCTTCCAGCAGCTTCTTTCTGGTGCGCTCCACTTCCCGTTTTGCTGCCGCTCTTTCCGCGGCATTAACCATATCCAATTGAGTATTGGGATTAACTTGGTTCGGGCGAATATGCATGACTGTGCTCCTGCGCAGGGAAGCGTCTGCGGCGAAGCTGCCTCGGGCTACGTCCGGGGGTAGCCGCAACTTGGATTCCGTCGCCGAATCCACGAGTTCATATTGCAATCGTCAGGCCGAACCGCACACGTAAACCCGCAGGATGGCCCTAGGTGCAGCGTGTTCCCCCTTTCCGGTTTAAAATATCTCCCCATGGTCAAAATGAAATCGGGGACCAGGGCTTTGTACAACTCGCCAGCCGTGCAGGAGACCGGGAAGTTCGCCGAACACAATTGATCACCCCACGACGTATCATCCTTTAAGGAGCCTGATTCTTACTTTGCGAATAACCCGCCGCAAATTCGCGCAGTCTACCGTTGCCGCAGGCATCGCAGCCGCGCTGCCTGCAGGATTGTTTTCGGCTTGCAGCGTATCGTCAAGTGCGGCGCTGAAGGCGAACTCCGCCGGTCCCGCACATCCCAACATCAGGCAGTTCAATACCGATTCCGGATTTTCTTTCCCAAGGAATTTCTTTTGGGGCACAGCCACCGCCGCCTACCAGATTGAAGGCGCGTGGAAAGATGAAGGCCGGGGTGAATCGATCTGGGATCGCTTCGCTCACACTCCCGGGAAAATCAAGCACGGCGATACTGGCGACGTCGCCTGCGACTCCTATCATCGCTTTCCCGAAGACATCGCGCTCATGCGCGCGATGAACTTGAACAGCTACCGCTTCTCGATTTCCTGGCCGCGCATTCAGCCCACCGGCTCCGGCGCCGTGAATTCGAAAGGCATCGATTATTACAGCCGCCTCGTCGATGCCTTGCTGGAAGCCCGAATCCGCCCATTTGTCACGCTCTACCACTGGGATTTGCCCCAGGCTCTGGAAGATGCCGGCGGTTGGCCAAATCGCGATACAGCTGCTCGATTTGCCGATTATGTAGATCTGATTGCCCTCCGTTTAGGCGATCGCGTTTCCGATTGGATGCTCTTCAACGAACCCCTGGCCTTCACCTACAAGGGTTATCTCGATGGCACGCACGCTCCCGGACGCAACAGCATCATCGACTTCCTGCGCGCGTCTCATACCATCAACCTGGCGCAGGCTGCGGGCTTTCATGCCTTGAAGTCCATCAGCCCGTCGGCGCGCGTGGGGACCGCGTTCAACATGTCGGCCTGCGAACCCGCCACTCACTCCGAAGAAGACCAGCTGGCCGCCGAGCGCGCTCACGCCATCGGTAACCTGTGGTTTCTGGGGCCTGCGCTGAACGGGCGCTATCCCGAAGCGCTGGCGTTTCTCCCGGAAACTGTAATGCGGATCAAATCAGGCGACCTCGATAAAATGCGCGCGCCGCTCGACTTCGTCGGCATCAATCTTTACTACCGCACCATCGCGTCGGCGCCCGGCGCGCTCGAACGAATCTCCCACACCCAACAGTGGCTGTTCCCGGTGAAGTTGACAGGCGGCCAGCAAGGCCCGAAAACCGACATTGGATGGGAGGTTTGGCCGCAGTCGATGTATGACATGGTCATGCGCATCACCCGCGACTTCAATCGGCCGCAGATCGAGATTACTGAGAGCGGCTGCGCCTACAACGACGGTCCCGACGCCAATGGCGTGATTCGCGACACACGCCGCATTGACTATCACCGGCAATACCTGCAAGCGCTGGCTCGCGCCATCTCTGACGGAGCAGACGTTCGCGGCTATCACGCTTGGACTCTGATGGATAACTTTGAGTGGGCGGAAGGTTTCAGCCAGCGCTTCGGCCTGGCCTACGTAGATTTCAAAACACAGCAGCGCACCATTAAGGAATCAGGACGATGGTACGCGAAAGTTGCCGCGGAGAATCGCCTGCGACCCGCTATTTCTGCAGCATAACCAACTCGCCGTTCTGCACTTTCACGTCGCCAACGTAATCCGGAAGTTTCAATCGGTCGCGCTGCTCCTCGAGCTTTTTCTGCAGCGACGGATTCACCAGCGAAACCGGCACGCTCATGTCACCCACTTTAAATTCCGTGGGATCGAACGTGGCGTATCCATCTTTCGCGCCCAAGTGCCCCGAAACCGTAACCCAAACATCTTTTCCCGCAATTTCGGCAAGAAATTGCCCGTGAACAATGTCGCCGTCGAAACTCACTCGCTCATCCTTAATGGTGGGCGCTCCACTGCCGACATTTGAATCGGCTGAGAGTCCGCCGGCTCCTGTAGCCTGAGCCAGCGCGGCGCCAACTTCGTCGGAGCTGAGACGAACTTCCGCCTTGGATGCAACTGCCTGCTGAGCGTGGGAGGCCGCGGTTTGGTAACTTCCGGTGGATGCCGGAGAATTTTCCTGCGCGGCCTGCGCGAATTGCCCCATCTTTTGCCCAAATGACTCAGCATTGGCCGCGATCGCGGCCTTCGTCTGCGGCTTCGCCACTGGTTCCGGCTTTTTCAACACCAACACAAGTGCCACAACTGAGGTCACGAGCGTAACAACCCTGATGATGTTGCGCAGTTTGATTCTCATCACGGCTCTCAAACGGTCAGCCTCAGAGGATGAGGCCCGCATCATCGTATCGGGGATACCGTCAAAAAATCAGATTACTTCGGTCACGGTGAGTGCGCCGCCCGCCACTGAATACAAGACGAAGCGGGGAACTCTGACAGCTCCACAGGTGTCTGATGTTGCAGACACGCGCGTGCTAACGAGGAGCTTTCTATGTCGTTCTCAATGGCAGGCGGAGGTGCGCGCGGTCCCGAAATTAACGTTACGCCCCTGATCGACGTGCTGCTCACGCTGATCATCGTTTTCATGGTCGTCGTGTCAATGGATAAGGAGCAGGGCGAAACCGCCCAGATTCCGCAACCCGACCAGAAACAGACGGAAAACATTTCGCAGCCACGCACGGTCGTCATCCAGGTAATGTGGACGAAGGAAGATCAGCCGCCAACCGTGAAGATCAATCAGGAAGACGTGCGCTGGGAAGATCTGGAAACGCGCCTCGCGAAGATTTACTTAACGCGTGCGGAAAAAGTAGTCTTCGTGCGTGGCGATGCCGGTGTCGACTTCCAGTATGTCGCTGACGTGATTGACGTGGCGCATCACGCTGGCGTGCAAAGGGTGGGTCTGCTGACGATGGATCGCGAAGTGGCGGGAGAATAGGCAGTCTTCCATATGGCCAGTTGACGGGAAGCCCGATAGAATAGTGCAATGGTAGCTTGGAAAGACTTCTTCGCGAGCAAGCCGAATGTTTGCGCGGGAGAAGTCTGCGCAACTGGAACGCGGATTCCTGTCACAGTAATTCTCGACAGCCTTGCGGAGGGTTCTACCAAAGAGGAAATTCTCCGCAGCTATCCTACCCTGAAACCGGCGCATATCGACGCTGCCCTCAGCTACGCGGTGGGCCTTAGTTCCTCGCCCGATTCTTAATCCAAATCGGAGTCCCCAAAAACCCGAACGCCTTCCGAATCTGGTTCTCCAGGAAGCGCTGGTAAGAAAAATGCAGCTTCACGGCGCGATTCGTGAACAGCACGAACGTCGGAGGCGCCACGGAAGCTTGTGTCATATAAAGAATTTTCACACGCGACCGCACGGGCACCGACGCACGCTCGAAATCGACGCTTTCGATGAACCGGTTCATGGCTGACGTGGAGATGCGTTTGCGCCGCTCGGTGGCAACCTGCTCAAGCAGCGGAAAGATTCTCTCCGTGCCTTTGCCGGTGTGCGCCGAAATAAAAACGATGGGCGCATAATTCAGGAATTTCAGATCGTAGCGTAGTCGCTCTTCGTAAGCTTCGCGGTCGGCGGGGCGTTTGCTTTCCCGCATGCGCATGGACTTCGACGGTCTGCCCGGTTTCTGCGCCCCGCCGGTGACAAGATCCCACTTGTTGACGACAATAATCATCGAGCGCCCGCTCTCGTGCGCGTAACCGGCAATGGCCGCGTCAAGTTGGCTCACGCCTTCCGTGGCGTCGATGACCAACAGCGCAATGTCGGCGCCTTCGAGATGCTTGCGGGCCATCACCACCGAAAGCTTCTCCGCCATCAAGTGAGTCTTGCCTTTGCGCCGAATGCCGGCAGTATCGATGAAGCGGAAGCGGCGGCCATCGCGTTCGACAATTTCGTCGACCGCATCGCGCGTAGTGCCAGGGATGGGCGAAACGATGGCGCGGTCGGACGCCGTGAGGCAATTGAGCAACGTAGACTTTCCCACGTTAGGGTGGCCGATGATGGCAACCTTGGTCTCGTAAACCGGCTGGTCTTCCACGGTTGACTCATCGTCTGCAAGAAGCGGCTTTTCCTGTGCTTCCGCTGTGTCCTCTGTGGTTATATTCTCAGGCGGCGGCGCCAAAACCGCGAACACAGCATCCAGCAGATCGTCGATCCCGCGCCCATGTTCAGCGGAAATCGGAAACATCTGCTTGATTCCCAATCGATGAAACTCGTCGACAATGCGCGCCTGCTTTTCCGTGTCGGCTTTGTTCACGGCGAGAAACAAGGGACGTCCCGTCTTGCGCAACAATCGAACCAGCTCAAGATCGGGTCCGGCAAGTTCGGCGCGCCCATCCACAACCATAACGATCGCGGCCGCTTCGTCAAACGCAACCCGCGCCTGCCGAAAAATCTCTGACGGGATGAAATCTTTTTCCTCAGGCAGAATGCCGCCAGTGTCAATAATGCGAATGCGTTGCCCGCGCCACTCCGCGTCCCCGTAGAGTCGGTCGCGCGTAATTCCGGGCTCGTCGCCGACAATGGCCCGCCGTGACCCCACAATGCGATTGAACAGCGTGGACTTGCCTACGTTCGGCCGGCCCACGATGGCCAGCGTCGGAATGCCAGCTGCGGTGGTGGCAACCGTGCTGGTCGAATTGTAAGTGGGTTGGGTCAAAACGAATCTTCATGCGCGGACAGCCGCCCCGGCTGTCCTTGGGTCGTCAGACCAAATGCCTTTCCGCGGACTGTGCCCGGAACTCGTATTATAGAGACTCCCGTGGCTTTAGGTTCCCAACCCGTGTCTCCTGCAACGCCGAACCGTCCAGCTCGCGGCGGAAAGGAATTTTCCCTTTACCAATTCTTCGCTCCCGGCGGCCTGCTCGCGCGTACTCACCCCGCGTACGAATTCCGGCGGGGGCAGCTGCAAATGGCGCAAGCTGTCGAATGGGCGCTGGAAGAGAAACGCCACTTAATTGTCGAGGCTGGCACAGGCACGGGAAAGACTCTCGCGTACTTGCTGCCGGTGATCCGCTCCGGCAAACGCGTGATTATCTCGACCGGTACCAAAAATCTTCAGGAACAGCTTTTCTACAAAGACATTCCATTTCTCGAACAAGCATTGTTTGGAGAATCGGCTTCCGGCCGCCAGCTTTCGGTTTGCTACATGAAAGGACGCAACAATTATTTATGCCGCAAGAAGCTTTACGACCTAACCGATCAGCCAGTGTTGAGCGGACTGGAAGAGATTGAACAATACCGCGCGATCGCTGCCTGGGAGAAGACGACCGCCACCGGCGACCGCGCCGAACTTGGCGAATTACCCGAGGCCAGCGCCCTTTGGCACAAGCTCGACGCCCGCGCCGACGCCTGCATCGGGCAGAAGTGCAGCGAGTGGGAGCGTTGCTTCATCACCGAAATGCGCCGCCGAGGCATGGAGAGTGACATTATCATCGTCAATCATCATCTATTCTTCGCCGATCTCGCAATTAAGCTGCAGGCCGAAGGCGCGCCCGACGCGGGAATTCTGCCAGAAGCTGCAGCAGTGATTTTCGACGAAGCGCATGAACTGGAAGATGTTGCAGGGAACTACTTCGGAATTTCGGTGAGCAACCTCCGCGTAGAAGATCTGGTGCGCGACGTCGAATCGTCGCTGCAACACAATCGAATGATGTCGGCGTCACTTTCGGGAGCATTGGGGAGTCTGCGGGAGCGGTCGCAGTTTTTCTTTTCGCTGCTGCCCCCAGGGGAGGGGCGTTTCGCTTTCGACACGCGTCGCGAGTTTCTCGAAGAGAACGGCGATGAATTCCTTGCATTCAATCAATCGCTGACGCGTCTCGCAGGCGAACTGGAAGGGCTGCCGCAGAAGCCAGAAGAAGTTTTAAACTTTGTGCGCCGCGCGCAGGAACTTCAGGTGCAACTTCGTTTCGCGATGGAATCGGACGATCGCAACACGGTGTTCTGGATCGAACGGCGCGGCGGAAGAACAGGTTCGCCACAGCGGCCGGCAGGCGTACAGAAGAAAGACGAATATTTGCGCGGACGACAGAACGTCTTCCTTCAGGCCACGCCGATCGACGTCGGCCCAATTCTGCGCGAGTGTCTATGGTCGAAGCTCGACTGCGCCGTCCTCACTTCGGCAACCCTTGCCGTTGGCGGTGGCTTCGAATACATCCGACAGCGCCTTGGACTCGAGCATGTCCGCGAATCGGTGCTGCCTTCGCACTTCGACTATGAGAGTCAGGCTCTATTTTATGTGCCGCCCGATCTACCTGACGCCCGCGCGCCACAGTTCACCGCAAAAGCGGCGGAGCGCATTCGTCAACTCCTAGAAATTACTCGCGGCCGCGCCTTCGTACTTTTCACCAGCTACGCGCAGATGAACGAAATTTACCAGCGCCTGCTCGGCGAACTCAAATTCCCCATTCTGAAACAAGGCGACGCCCCGAAAACCGCGCTGCTCGAGGAGTTCCGCCTCACCCCGAACGCTGTTCTGTTTGCAACGTCGTCATTCTGGCAAGGCGTGGACGTGCAGGGCGAGCAATTGAGTTGCGTGATCATCGATCGCCTGCCGTTTGCCGTGCCCAGCGATCCAGTCGTAGCCGCGCGCGTGAAGGCAATCGACGCCGATGGCGGAAACGCCTTTTTTCAGTATCAGGTGCCCGCCGCGGTGATCACCCTGAAACAAGGCTTTGGACGCCTAATTCGCTCGCTGCACGACCGTGGCCTGCTTGTGCTCCTCGATAACCGCATCCTGAAGAAGCAATACGGCCGCGTGTTCATCGAGAGCCTGCCGAATTACAAGAAGACCACGGAACTGCGGGTCGTGGAGGAATTCTTCGGAGGAACGCAGTTTTCGTGAAGGAAGCTTTCAGTGAAGGAGGCGCATACCCGGCACTGTCGCTGCTTTTCGATCAAACGTGACCGCAAATTCGCATTCTGCGGCGTGCGCACAGCGCTCAATCAAGTAATCGGCGAAGTCGGCACGGCCGGTTCTAAACTTCCGCAACGCCTGCGAGACCATATCCGCACGCTCGATAAACAGCTCCTTGGTCCGCAACAAATTTTCCAGGACCTGGTCAATTTCCTTCTTTTGATAGCGGTAGGAAATAGCCAGCACCCAAACTAGCTCTGCGATCACGATCAGGGAAAGGAACCCGGGTGAATCGAAAGAGAGAGCGTCCATCACTCTCGTTGCGGCTGCGGTTTGAGTACGGTCGTCGTGTGTAAGGTAACGGACCAGAACATTAGTGTCGAGGCCGATCATTTTCTTCGCCAGCTACCGAGACCGGGACGCGCCTTTCGCGATGGCGGCATTCATCTCCTCAATCGTTACCGGCTTCCTTCCCTTGCGATATAACATTCCGCTCAACTCCCGCACAGAGCGTGTGGCGGCAACGATGTTGAATTCCCCTTTCCCCACCCGGACAAATTCAAGGCGGTCGCCCGCCTCGACCCCTAACTCGGCCCGGACCTGAACTGGTATCGTAACTTGCCCTTTAGAAGTTATAGTTGCGGCGGCCATGTTCTTATCCTTTCCAATTGTTCCATTCCTTACATTATAGTAAGGATTAGACCTATTGGTCAATTCCACTGATGTTCACACATACTCCCGCTCCGCCCGGCGGATCTCCCGATACCGCTCAAAAACTGTTTTCTCGCTTTCAAGTCCCAGCGCCGAGCGGATCGAGCTTCCCCGGAATGTGTGCGCCAGCATTTTCCACCCGGTTGTCAAAACAAACTTCGGATCATGCCTCAGCGCCGCTGGAACGTGGTGAACTTTCATCCAGCGTTCGGCCTTCCAGCGCATGAATTCGACTTCTTCCGCCGGCAAGTGTTCAGTCCGCACCACGGCGGTGGTGCCGTCGTATTCCTCCAGCCGCTCGTTCATGATCAAGCCTTGATCGCGGAACTCCTTCGTCATGGGCGTGCGCGGATACGGCGTTGGATGCTGGATGTAGGGCCAATCCACATAGCGGCGCGCAAACTCCAGGTTAGCTTCGATGGATTCCCGCGTGTCGCCCGGACTGCCCACGATTAAGCCGCCGACCACATACATCTGGTTGCGGTGCAGATAGTCGATAGCTTTCAGCGTGGCGTTGCCAGTGTTTTGGCCGTTTGTCCTCTCGGTATTCTTGGCGGAGGCCTTCAGAAATTCCAGGTCGTTCTCCAGAATGTTTTCGATCCCCAGAAACACATAACGGAATCCCGCTCGCCGCATCAAAGGCGCAAGAGTTTCCCCGTGATTCGCGATGGCCGAGGTCATGCCCTGCACGAAGTAGTCAATCGTGTGCAGGCCAGCTTCAATGATTGCCTCACACAAAGCCTCGAACCGCTTCACGTTCAGCGTGATGTTGTCATCCACCAGAAAAATAGTTCGCGCTCCATGATCGCGCGCGTTGCGAATGTCGGCCAGCACACGCTCGAAAGAGTAAGTGTGGAAGTTGCGCCCGCGCATCTCGATAATGGAACAAAAACTGCAATCGTAGGTGCAGCCCCGCGAGGTTTCGATCACATCCACCTGCCGGCCCAACAGCGTGTATCCCTTCAGCACGCGCGCATCCCGGTTCGGCAGGCGAATCTCACTGTCTTCCAAGCGATGCGGAGGGCGCGCAGGATTGTGCACCCAGTTCTCGCCATCTCGATAAGAGAGGCCGCAAATCCCCTCGAAACCGGAGCCAGCCTCGATTGCCCGCAACAATTCGCGGAACGTCACTTCCCCTTCGCTCCGCACCAGGTAATCCACGCCCATGTCCTCGTAAGCTTCAGGAGCCAGGCTCGGATCGTACCCGCCCACCACAATCTTCACCCCCGGCCGCAGATCGCGCACCAGTTCGATGATGCGCCCCGCCGTGCGGCGCTGAAACGTCATGATGGAGAGTCCCACGACCTCCGGATCGAGTTCACGGACAAGCTCAGTGACAGTTTCACGAACTCGCCGGTGCACCAGAATCAAGTCAGCCACGGCCACTCGGTGATGCGGATCGACATTTCCCGCCAGCGACGTGAGCGCTCCATTCGGCATCCGGATCGCGACCGGGGGCATGTGCTCGAAGGAATCCGGCATGGAAAGCAACAGGACGTTCATCAGGACCAGTCCTTACTGCCTCGCTGGTATCCAGCAGGCTTAAGTTGAACTCAATAGAAGATGCGGGTGGGCGTTATTGTACCGTAGCTCGCACCCGAAATGTCTGAGCGCGGCCTTAGACTTGAACTCTAAAGTATCTATTTACGCTCCTCCGTTCCCGGTCTGGGCAAAACTCCCACCACAATTCCCGAAGCTTCTCCCTTGGCGTGATAAACCCGCTCCGTAGCCTTCACAAAATCCGAAGGCTTCGCATCGGGAATATTCACGAACGTCTGCGGATTGCGGTCAGTGAGCGGAAACCATGAACTCTGCACCTGCACCATGATGCGATGCCCGCGGCGGAAAGTGTGATTCACGTCTTGCATGGTGAAGTCGATCTCTTCGACTTTGCCCGGCGTGAAAGCTTCCGGCTTTTCGAAACTGTGGCGAAACTTTCCCCGAAAAGGCTCGCCCCGCACCAATTGCTGATATCCCCCCATATTGAAAGATGGCGGAGGCACATCGGTTCGGGGCCTGTTCCGGTCTTCGGGCTTTGCCTCTTCGAGTTTGCTGTCGGGATAGTCAGGGGGATACACGTCGATCAGCTTTACGTCCCAATCGGAATCCGTTCCAGTCGTCGAAACGAAAAGTCTCGGAGAGACAGGGCCAGCCACGGTCAGGTCTTCCTGCAGCACGGGTGTTTCATAAACCAGCACATCGGTTCGGCTGTCCGCAAACCGCTGGTCTGACAACATGTACTCCTGTGGAACCTGCGTGGACGTGTAGTTCACAAAGGGTATGGGCTTCGCGGGGTCGCTCACGTATTCATCGAAAGCCGGCGTGTCAGAAGCGGGTGGATCGAACGAAAGTCCGGCTCCCGCGCGGAAGTAAAGCGTCTTCAGCTCGGCATCCTTCGGAGGCCATTCCGAATACCTCCTCCAAACATTTGTGCCGGTCTCAAAGACGTAAGCCTTCGGAAGTTTCGCGTCGCTATTGCCCTTGAGATATTGCTCGAAGAATGGAAACAAAATGTTTTTCCGGTAGTAATCGCCCGTATTCGCGGCGAACTCCACTCGCCCCAGGTGCTCGCCGTCATAGCGCGCCCAGCCGCCGTGAACCCACGGACCGACCACGAGCGCGTTAAAGATTCCGGAGTTGTTCTTGTCAATAGCGTGGAAAGTGCTGAATGGACCTTGCAGATCCTCGGCGTCGAACCATCCTCCGACGGTCAGCACCGCGCAGTGAATGTTCTTCATGTGCGGCGCCAGATTCCGCGCTTTCCAATATTCGTCGTAAGTATCGTGCTTTACCTGGTCATCCCAAAGCGCGCTTCTGCCCTCCAGATATTTAGCAAGATTCGAGATCGGTCCCGCGTTCAGATAGAACTCATAGCCGTCTTTGGTGCCATAATCGAAAGGCACAGGAGTTTTCGGCGGCAGCTGCGGATTCTCCTGCGGCTTGAACGAACTATAGAAACCGAAGTTGGCATTCAGCATGAAAGCGCCGCCATGGTAGGCATCATCGCCCATGAAAAGATCGGTCATAGGCGCCTGCGGCGAAGCCGCCTTGAGCGCCGGATGCGAATCGATAATGCTGGCCGACGTAAAAAAGCCGGGATACGAAATACCCCAGATCCCCGCACTCCCGTTATTGTTGGGCACGTTCTTGAGCAGCCATTCGATGGTGTCGTAGAGGTCGCTGGCATCGTCCACATCCTGTTTGGATTTCTTGTTGTCGATGTGCGGACGCATCTCGATGAACGTCCCCTCCGACATATATCGGCCACGCACGTCCTGGTTGACGAAAATGTATCCCGCCTTATCGAACTCGGGCGATGGACCGAGGCGAGTGCGATACAAATCCACGCCATACGGGCCCACGCTGTAGGGAGTTCGATTAATCAGAAATGGGTAGGGACGCGAACTATCTTTTGGCACGTAAACCGAGGTGAAAAGATGCACCCCATCGCGCATCGGGATTCTGTACTCATACTTCGTATAGTGTTCCTTGACGTCATACTCCGGCGTCTCGGGCTTGCTCTGAGCGGCAAAAGTGGCCGTTAACACCAGAACGTTGACAACCAGCACCCACAGTTTCCAGCGCGCCATACCTGCTCCTTTTCAGTCGAGACCCGAATAGGCAAGCTACATTTCGGAAAGGGAGCCAGTCAAGCGCGATGACATGACCTGAATTTGGCTCGAAGGAACTCCCTCAACCCGCCTCCAACTCCCGAACGTACTCGTAGAGCGGCATCCCAAAGAAATCGGCGATCTCGCCGGAGCGGCGGTATCCATGTTTTTCGTAGAAGCGGATCGCACGCTCCAGAGGTTCTGTCGTATCCAGACTGACGCGCCCGCAACCGCTTAACCGAAGCTCCCGTTCTGCTCGAATCAACAACTGTTCGGCCACCCCGCGCCCGCGCCACGGCGGCAGCACAGCCATTCCACGAAGGTGCCCTTCGTTTGGAAAAATCGTCTTGCATGCGACGGTGCCAACAATATCCTTATCGTTCGCAACTGCCACAAATACCGTCATGTCATGGAGCCGGTCGCGAAGGGTCTCGGAAGTCAAGACGGTATCCTCGAAGGCCTCCGGAGTATAGCTTTGGCGATATGGTTCAAACGCGGCGTGTAAACAGCTCAGAATGCCCCCTGCGTCATCGCGAGTGGCGCGGCGGATTATGACGCCGCGATCCCCAGCGTGCGACACCTCCGATTCGCTTCGTTTCATGGAACCGACCGGGCAACGGAACCAATCGAACACTAGCTCGCCAATTGTAGCCGCGCCCTAGGCCCTTCCACTCGGCGCGGTACAATAGATGTTTCGCCATGGGCTGCGGTCCCGCTCGTACTCGCGTGGAACGCCGAGGAGTCTATGTTTGAAGTCACGGTTGACGATACGTTTGCCGCGGGACACTACTTGCGCAACTACAAAGGCAAGTGTGAAAATCCGCACGGACATAATTACAAGATCCGAGTCACGCTGGCCGGTGCGGAGTTAGATAAGGCCGGACTTCTGCTCGATTTCAAAGACCTGCGCGAAGTGATGAGACTCGTGATCGAGCGCCTCGATCACCAGATGATCAACGACATCGAGCCCTTCACAAAAATCAATCCCTCGGCGGAGAACCTGGCCAAGTATTTTTATGACGAATCGAACGCGCGCCTGAAGGGTGTGACCAACGGCCGCGTCCGCGTGAAAGACGTAACTGTCTTCGAGACCGACACGACGACGGCAAAATACAGCGAATAATAGCCAACGGCCGCTGGTTGCGGACAGCCGGAAGGCGTCAGTGTCGCGGCAATCGGGTTTGTAGTATTGGCAACTGGCAACTGGCAACTGTTTTCCATGCAGATCACAGAAATCTACAAGTCGCTGCAGGGTGAATCCACGCACGCCGGGCTTCCGTGCGTGTTCGTGCGTCTCACGGGATGCAATCTACGCTGCTCCTGGTGCGACAGTGAATATACCTTCCAGGGCGGACGAAAGATGACTGCCGAGCAAGTCTGGGATGAAGTTAAGCGCCTCAGCCCCAACGGTGGGCTAGTCGAGATCACCGGCGGCGAGCCCATGCTGCAGGAGCGCGAACTGCTGCCGCTCATGCGCCAGTTGCTGGACTCAGAATATCGCGTCTTGCTCGAGACCAGTGGAGAACGGCCACTGGAGCGCGTCCCCGCCGCAGTCATCAAGATCGTCGATGTGAAGTGTCCGCAATCCGGCGAGGGCGATACCTTTCACATCGAGAATCTCGAGACCCTGATCCCTCACGATGAAATCAAGTTCGTGCTCAGCGGCCGGGCCGATTACGAATTTGCCCGCGACTTCACCCATCGTCATCGCTTAGCGGAACGCGTGAATGCGGTCCTGTTCTCGCCTGCTTTTCGCAAGGACGCCACTGGCTCGCGCAACAGTTCTCACTGCCTGCTCGATCCCCAGGAACTAGCCGAGTGGATGCTCGCCGATGACGTTCCAGCCCGCCTCGGATTGCAATTGCACAAATTCATCTGGGATCCAGCGTTGAAGGGAGTTTAAGGCAAGACTCGCGATGACCCACTCCACCAAACGCGCCATCGTTCTGCTCAGCGGCGGCATGGACTCCTGCGTATGCGCCGCGCTCGCGGCTCGCGACTACGTCCCCGCTGCTCTTCACATCAGCTACGGGCAGCGCACCGAAGACCGCGAGCGGCAATCCTTCCTGGCGATTTGCCACCGCCTGAACATTTCAGACAAACTCATCGTACGCAACGAAGCCCTCCGCGCCATCGGAGGTTCCGCCCTCACCGACGAAAACATTGCCGTGCCCCCATCCCACGCCGTGGGCCACGATATCCCCGTGACCTACGTGCCCTTCCGCAACGCGCATTTCTTATCGGTCGCCGTCAGTTGGGCCGAGGTCCTGGGCGCGGAGAAAATCTTCATCGGCGCCGTCGAACAGGATAGTTCCGGCTATCCCGACTGCCGCCCGGCGTACTATGAAGCGTTCAATCAGGTCATCAGGACAGGCACGAAAGAAGGAACCATCCAGATCGTCACCCCGCTCATCGCCCTGCGCAAAGCGCAAATTGTGCGGCTGGGCCTTGAACTGGACGCGCCATTCGATTTAACTTGGTCATGCTACAGCCGTCAGGATCAGGCATGCGGCGTCTGTGACAGCTGCGTGTTGCGGTTGCGGGCCTTCGCCGCAGCGGGAGCCAAGGATCCAATTCCCTATGCAACGATGGCTCAGTTGATTCGATCTTGATGATCGATTGTTTCTTTCATGTCCATACGCGATCAAGCATCGGCATTCAGCAATTTAATTTTGCGCCGGGAGGCCAAAATGAAAAAGCATTTCGCAATATATGTTCTTCTTTTCTTAATGCTGGGACTCTGTGCGCCCTCGGTCTTCGCGCAGGCTTCCGGAACGGTCAAGGGCGTCTGCAAGGACACTGACGGCAAGCCCATCGCCGATGCAGTTGTGGTCTACACCAACCTGGATAATGGTCAGAAATACACTCTCAAAACCAACAAAAAGGGCGAATATTTCTCTCTTGGGGTAGCCTCGGGCAAGTACAACGTCAGCTTGTATAGGAATGCCGACGACGCCAAAGCCAACAAAGAGCTGTTTCACGCCAACGGATTCCAAGTCCAGTTGGACGAGAACACTCTCGATTTCGACCTGCAAAAGGAACAGCAGAAAGCTGCCCAGGGCCAGGGCCTGACCCCCGAACAACTCAAGCAACGCCAGGAGGCCATCGAAAAACAGGAGAAGGAAAAAACAACAGTCAAGTCGTTAAACGAGAAGCTGGTCGCTGCAAGCACCTCCATGACCGCAGGAGACTTCGACGCCGCCATTGCCACGCTCACCGAAGCCACCCAAATGGATGCAACCCGCGATATTATCTGGGCGCGTCTCGCCGATGCCTATCGCGGTTCGGCAATAAAACAAACCGATACCGCCGAGAAGTCGAAGCGCTTTCAGGAAGCAGTCGCCGACTATCAGAAAGCCATCGACATCAAGCAGAAAAACATGGAGGCCAAGAAGGGTCCCGATGACAACAAGCAGCTCGCCGCCTACTACAACAACCTCGGAGAAGCCGCCGGCAAGTCCGGCAAGATTGACGACGCCGTGAAGGCCTACAACCAGGCGGCTCAGATCAATCCCGAAGGCGCTGCCGGTTATTACTACAATGAGGGTGCCGTGTTTACCAACGCCGGCAAAGTCGATGACGCCATCGCCGCTTTCGACAAGTGCATCGCCGCCGACCCCAACCGCGCCGACGCTTATTACCAGAAAGGCGTCAACCTTATCGGCAAAGCTACTCTGCAGGGCGACAAAATGGTCGCGCCCCCCGGTACCGCCGAAGCCTTCCAGAAATACCTTGAGCTTCAACCCTCCGGTCCCTACGCGGACGTCGCCAAGCAGATGCTTGCCAGCATCGGCGCCCCCGTCGAAACCGGCTTCGGCAAGAAGAAGGCTGCCTCCAAGAAATAAGTTCATTCCGCGCGGTGCGTTTCGAGGGCGGCCCACGGCCGCCCTTTTCCTTAACCGCTCCATCCCTCGTTACCAAGGACTATGACCTATCCGTGCCTACGATTCGCACCTCGTTCGCGATAAAGTCTAGTTACGCGGACAACTCACTAGCCCGTTCCCCTTCCGTGGTGTGTTCAATTTCCTAGTGCAATTATTACGAGAATCGCCAGTACGAGGATGGCATGGCAGCACCTGGCACCGCCGCAATTTCAGTTTCGCTGGAAGGTTATTCCGGTACCGGCAAGATAGCTACGCCCGCCTTGCTGGGCGCGATGCTCCGCGCCGCTGAAAGGATCAGCGATCTCATCTTTTCTCCCGGACGCCCTCCGCAAGTCCAGGTCTATGGTCAGCTCATTCCCGTGCAGGCCCCGGGACTCGCCAGCCTCACTCCCGATGACACACGCCACATCGCCGCCGATCTCATCGGCGATAACAAACAAGCCGTCGCCTCTCTTCGCGAGCATGGCTCCTGCGACATTTCTTATGGCTTGCCCGGCGTGGCTCGCTTCCGCGTCAACATCTTCATCCAGCGCGGCAGTTGCGCCGTCGTCATGCGCGTCATTCCCACCGAAATCCCTGATTTCGCTTCTCTTCGCCTGCCCGCACACCTCGCCGATGTAGCCAAGCTGCGCGATGGCATTGTGCTGGTGACCGGCCCTGCCGGCTCGGGCAAATCTTCCACCCTGGCTGCATTGCTCGATTGCATCAATCGCGAGAAGAACTATCACATCATCACCATTGAAGATCCCATCGAGTTCCTGCACAACCACAAACTCTGCACCGTTCATCAGCGCGAGTTGCATAGCGACACCCCCAGCTTTGCTCACGCTCTTCGTTCTGCATTGCGTCAGGCGCCAAAAGTAATTCTGGTCGGCGAGATGCGTGACCGCGAGACCATCGAGATTGTCCTTGAAGCCGCCGAAACCGGCCACCTGGTCCTCTCTAGCCTCAACACCATGGACGCACCCAAAACTGTGGAACGCATTGTCACCGCGTTCTCGCCTGAAGAACAAGCCAACGTACGCCAGCGCTTCGCCAAAACGTTTCGCTATATCGTCTGCCAGCGCCTCCTGCCAAAAACCGATCGCACCGGCCGCGTTCCAGTCGCCGAAATCCTGAAGGTCAATACCCGCACTCGCGAGTGCATCGAGAAAGGCGACGGCAAAGCTTTGCTCGACGCCATGAAAGCCGCTTCCTCCGAAGGCATGCAACACTTCGACGGCGAAATCGCCCAACTGGTGCGCGATCGCGTGGTCGACCTCGAAGCCGGCCTCGCCTACGCCACCAACCCCACCGTCTTCGGCCAGGAACTCGCCCGTTAGATGTCTTGAAAGCGTGCGGCCTCAGCGCTGGATATCTGACCATCACCCCCACTCTTCTTCAAAACCAGTCCGGGAAAATCAACTCTACCAGCCCCGGAACCCAATACGAATAAAACTCCTCATCGCAGATTTTGTATTCTCCGTACTTCTTCCGGGCATAGTCGCCCCAGTGCGGCTGCGTGCCATCGAGATCGGTGAACCCGTACTCTCGCGCCAGCGCCCACGAACTGAAAACCCGTCCACTCTTCTCTTTCACTTTCGCATCGGCCGCCAGCGCCACCACCGCCCGCCCTATGTACCTCGGCGATTCTGACACCATGAAATCTGCCGGCGCATCGTTCTGGTCCGTGTTGTTCCCGCCCTTCCTCTTCCCAACATCCTTCCAATTCGTCTCGCTTACCCCAAAATGTTCCAGAACTCTCTCCGACCGCAAGAATCCCGGAGTCAAGGCAACCGCAACCACGTCTCGTTTTCGCAGCTCGCGCGCCATCGCAAAAGCCAGCCGGATCACGGAAATCTTTACCAGGTCATAAAAAAGATTCCCCCGATAGTAAAAGGCATCCCCATCGGTGATCTCGAAAATAATCCCTCTTCCCCGCCCCAGCATCAGCGGAACCGCACAGTGCGCAGTGATGATGTGCGAATGAATCGCCTGCTTCAGCATGCGCAGGCCGTTCTCCAGGTTGACCGTCCAGAAGGCCCTGCCAAATTCGGTGAGCGCGTCGCCGCCCCATACGTCATTCACCAGAATGTCCAGCCCCTTGTGCTGGCGCTTAATGCGGGCGACCAGCTTCTTCACCTCCGCGGGCTCTTCATGATCCACTCTAACGGCTATCCCGCGTCCACCTGCAGCCGTGACCAGTTCAGCAGTTTCCTCGATAGTTTCACGCTGGCCGGGTTTATCCGACACTCCAGCCGATCGTTTCTGCGCAGTGCCCTTCCGCGAACTGCGCCCCGTGCAGTAAACCGTAGCGCCCGCCTCGCCCAGCGCAATCGCAATCCCGCGCCCCGCCCCACGCGTCGCTCCCGCCACCAGCGCGATCTTTCCCTTCAATACTTTCTTCGGCACTTTCGAACACCTTATCCGCCGAGCTTTCGGCGAACCTGGGGACCCTTTTACCCGCGCATGATATCAGTCAGGCGCGCCCGTGATCTATCATCTCCGCATGCCCGCTCCACCGACCAATTCCCTCGTCTTAACCTTCGAAGACGCCCGCCGCCTTGTCGAGCAGCACGCTTCGCACGTCACTCCCGGCAAGAATGAATCGCTGCCTCTACTTCAGGCTGCCGGACGAATCCTCGCCGAGCCCATCCCCGCCGACCGCGACATCCCTCCCTTTCCTCGCGCCACTCGCGATGGCTACGCCGTACTCGCCGCCGATCTGGAAAAGCTTCCATCCAAACTAAAAGTAATCGGAGAAATCAAAGCCGGCCCAAGGCTCGACAAAGCCCCGTCCAAACTAACCCACGGCGAAGCCTTCGCTATCATGACCGGCGCCCCAGTCCCACAAGGTGCCGACGCAGTCGTGATGGTCGAATACACATCGCAAGAAGGTGATTCGGTCGAAATCACAAAAGGCATTGCCGCGGGAGAAAACATCGTCGCCCAGGCAGCCGAGGCCGCACGCGGCGCCCTCTTGCTCAATCGCGGCACGCAGCTCAACGAAGCTGCCATCGCACTCGCAGCCTCGGTCGGCAGATCGCATCTGGAAGTATTTGTTCGTCCCCGCGTAGCCGTCCTCACCACCGGCGATGAGATCGTCGCGCTCGATGCCGAAATCGGCCCCACCCAGATTCGCAACTCCAACACCTATTCCCTGGCCGTACAAATCCAGCGATCCGGCGGCGAACCCGTACTCTTACCGATCGCCCCCGACGAACCCCGCCGCCTTCGCGAACTCATCGAACAAGGACTTCAGTCCGACCTTCTGATCATGACCGGCGGCGTCTCCATGGGACGCTACGATCTCGTCGAGCAAGTCCTCAGCGAACTGCAAGCCGAGTTCTTCTTCACCGGAGCAAAAATCCAACCCGGCCGCCCAGTAGTCTTCGGCCGCTGCCCGGGTGAGCACGGCCCGTGTGGGCGCGGGCGACCCGCCCGCGCAGGGGCGTCAGCCCCGGCGTCTCCACCCAACCCGCACACCTATTTCTTCGGCCTCCCCGGCAATCCCGTTTCCACCATGGTCACCTTCGAACTCTTCGCAAGACCAATGCTCGAAGCTCTTTCAGGAATGTCCCCGCGCCCACTTACATTCCCCCATGCCCGTCTCAAGTCCGAGATCCGCGTGAAGCCCGGCCTCAAACGCTTTCTCCCCGCAATTCTTTCCGGCGAGTACGAAGCCTCACAAGTAGAACTCGTCTCCTGGCAAGGGTCAGGCGACATCGCTGCCACCGCTCGCTCAAACTGCTACATCGTCGTCCCTCCCGACCGCGAGCACATCCTCGCCGGCGAGTGGATCGCAGTAATGCTTCGCTGATCAGGTTTCAAAGGGCGCGGCTTACAGCCGCGCCGTAGGGGCCAACGAAGAAAGCGGCTTCAGCCGCCGAGGCGCTCTCTCCTCCGCATCCCATGTAAGATAGAGCTTCCGCATGCCGAAAAAGCTTTCCCACTACGATTCATCCGGCCGCGCCCGCATGGTCGATGTCTCCGGCAAAATCCCCACCAGGCGCGAAGCCGAGGCCAGCGCCTTCGTCAGCATGACTCCCGCCGTGCTCGCAGCGCTGCCCAGGAATCCCAAAGGTGATCCCTTCGAAACCGCCCGCCTGGCCGGAATCATGGCTGCCAAACGCACCTCTGACTTAATCCCAATGTGCCACTCTCTTCCGCTCTCCCACGTTGATGTCGCCCTGCGCCTATGCGAAAATGGCGTCGCCATCACCACCAAAGTAGCAACCACCGCCCAAACCGGCGTAGAGATGGAAGCCCTCGTAGCCGCCGGAATTTCAGCGCTCACGCTCTTTGACATGGTTAAGGGGATGGATAAAGGGATCGAGATTCAACAGATTGTTCTAGAAAGAAAATCCGGCGGCAAAAGCGGGAACTACCAGCGCACCAAGTGAATCCATGGCGAACGACGTAAAACTCCTCCTAGTCGACGACAATCCGATGGTGTTGGGGATGCTGCAGCAGGCTCTTAGTGCATTTGCTCGGGTTGCGACTGCGGGCGATGCGGCGGACGCTTTGCTGAAGGCTGTCGACGATCCTCCGGACCTGGTGGTTTGCGACTACCGCATGCCGGGCATGGATGGGCGGCAGCTGGTCGAGAAGCTGAAGAGCCGTCCGGCTACCGCAAACTTTTCCGCGGTGCTGATGGCCAGCCGCGCCGATGTCGATGAGCGGCTTGCGCCGCAGGACGCGGCGGACGATTATCTGGTCAAACCATTCTTCCTGAAAGATGCGACCCGCCGCATCAAGCGCACTGTCGACCGCATTGCGCTCGAGAAACTGGCGAAGACCGCGCCCTCCGATGGCGTGGTCCGCGGCAATCTCTCGCAGATGAACGTCATTGACCTGATGCAGTCGCTTGAAATGGGCCGCAAGAGCTGCCAGCTCAAGCTCAACAACAACGCCGAGAAGTGCGAAGTCTTCTTTGTCGAAGGACAGGTGAAGCACGCGACGTATGGATCGTTGTCGGGGGATGAAGCCGTCTTCAAAGTTCTGCGCTGGACCAGCGGCAATTTCGAACTTAACTTCGAAGGCAAGACCGACCAGGAAACCACCAAGCTGAACACCCAGGGACTGCTGATGGAAGGTTTGCGGCTGCTCGACGAATCGCAGCGTGAAGGCGGCGCGGAGACTGCCGAAGAGAGCGGAAGCAGCGCGAGCGCTGGCGCCGGGGCAAGCGCCGCCGGCGGCAGCTCAAGCGGCCGCGCCCGCACGGAAGAGGAAGAAGATGTCCTCCTCGATAGCTGAGGAATCCGCGCCCGTTTTCACTTGCGCCGTCGTCACCGTCAGCGATTCCTGCGCCCGCGGGGATCGCGTGGATGTTTCCGGTCCTGCCGTTGTCGAAGTGCTGAAAAAGCTGGGCTTTCGCGTAGTGGCCACGCGAATCGTGCAAGACGATTCCATGCAGATTCAGAATGCCCTGGTCCATCTCGCTCTGGAAGCGCGATTCATCGTAACCACCGGCGGTACAGGAATTGCCGAGCGTGACGTTACCCCGGAAGCCACCGAAGCAATTTGTGAACGTTTGATCGATGGCGTCGCGGAGCGCATGCGCCAGGCGGGCGTGAAGAAAACTCCATTCGCCGCCCTCAGCCGCGGAGTGTGCGGAGTGCGCGGCAAGACCCTGATCCTGAATCTTCCCGGCAGCCCCAGCGGCGCTGTGGATTCTTTGGAAGCGGTGACAGATTTAATTCCTCACGCCCTGAATTTGCTGGAGGGGAAAACAGAACACTCTTAGTTGCGGCCATCCGCGCTCATGCGACCGGCATAAGAAGACCTTGAATATGGAGAGCTAACGGCAGCATGAATGTATCGCTTGCAATTTGCGGCTAGTGCGGTATCCTGTTCCGTCGTTCGCAGTACCTACGTAATGTGCAACTGTTTCGTTCGTAGGGCATCTTATGGATGTGGCAGCCACCGATAAAAAACCGCCAGGGAGCCAGAACTTGCGATTCAATGTTGAAATAGAACGCGAGACAGATGGCCGCTGGATTGCCGAAATTCCAGAAGTTCCGGGCGCACTTGCCTATGGTGATACAGAGGAACAAGCCATCAGTAAAGCGTATGCAATAGCTCTTAGAGCCGTTGCAGACGAAGTGGAGCAGTCTCGCCAAGCGCCCCCGCAGTCTATCAGTCTTGAACGCGCCATCGCGTGAGCCAGTGGCCCAGCACCAAGGCACGCCTTGTATATAAGGCGCTTCTCAAACTCGGGTGGTATCCTGCGCATCAAAAAGGTTCCCACATCAAACTTCGTCATCCCGGCTATCCTCACTCATACGAATGGGCTTTTCACGACGGCGAAGGACTAGGTCAGAGAATCTTGGCCCGTATTGCAAAGCGTACTGGCCTCACGCCGCAAGACCTCTGACAACCTCGAATACAAAGAATCGGCGTAAGCCGCCCCGAACCGGTTTTGTGGTGGAAGAGCATTGGGGTTGAAGAAATCGAGCCACAAACGCGGCAGCGGCACCAACTGGGGCAAGTTGCGCCGCAGGAGTGCTGCCAGCATCCGCAAGGGGATTGCGGCCGACCCCGAGGCCATCGCGACGGATGAAAAGTTCTGGAAGAGCGCCAGGGTGGTAATGCCCGCGCCGAAGGAAATTGTGACGATGCGTCTGGACGCCGACCTGCTGCGCTGGTTCCGGCAACAGCGCGGCTACCAGACCCGTATCAACGCCATCTTGCGCGCCTACATGCAGGCGCATGAGCCACGTTGAATCTCCAGCGGCGCACGATCAGCGCACGCGTTCCAGCACACGCCGCCAAGTCTTGCCATCCCCGATCTCCATCCGGTCGCCTTCCAGTTTGAAGGGACGCGGCTGGTGGGTGTCGGTGAAATCCGGCGCCAGGCTGCCCTCGACATGATGTGTCACCACGCGTGTCTCTGGGTCTACGCTGTAGGTGCCGAAGTATGCGACGTAGGCGGTGTAGGCGGCGAGCGCATGCTCGGGTGAGGGCGGCTCGCCCTCAGCGAGCTTCGCTTCCGGAAAAGGCGGCAGGGCCGGGACTTTCATGATCTGAATGTGCACGTGCCCGGTTACGTCGTACACGAAGTATCCCCGTGGATGTTCACCGAACCGATGCCGCCACTTGCCCTCCTTATCGAGATCGGCAAACTCCAACAGCCGCCATGTGCCAATCATCGCGTCAACCATTTTCATTGCGGTCCCTCGAAGTAGCGGTGCACGTTCACAGCTGATTCTAAGGGATAAGGCACGGTTGGCGTAGACAGGCGTCATCACAAGGGGAGCTGGCCCACACGCTTTTTGGAACCTGTTTTCATGAGTCGCCACGTGAGAGGCTGCCCTACTTCGTCATGGTGGAACATGGTCGCAAATTCGCCAGTTGTTCGCTTTTGTTAGTTATAGGTGATATTTCGCAAGTATAAGGAAACACAATGAATATAAGCGGGATTGTGTAGCTGATACAAGGTAAGGATGTATACTTCCCGTTTTAGAGGGAATTGGAGGTATGCAATGGGCGATCAAATTCTTAGTTGGGCGGTAGTGATCTTGCCGACATTGTTTGCTTTGGGGATAGAAGTAGTGAGCAAGGAAATCAAAGAGCACCCGTATTGGAGGGCTGCCGTGCTTACCTTCGGTTTGGGCCTGAGTGTGCTCACTGGCCTCCAGATCCATAGAGCGGACAAAGTACATGGTGGAGAGTTAGACGCACAGAAACAAGCGGTTGAGAACCTTAAAGCGATGATTCAGACCAATGAAGTTAGAAATGCCAGCGATATGGGATACCTCAAGGCCAAATTAGAGGATGCCCTAATGCATCAATCAGTCCCCTTCGATACAAAGCTGTTTGCGAGAACCTTGATACAACGGGTTCAGCAAGGTATAGAGGTTCTGTCAGATCAGAAGTTGGCTAATGAGTCAATATTGTTCGGGAAGCAGTTGCGCCAATTGAGTGCTAGTCACGGGCAACAGGATATGGCCGCTATCATGCAACAAATGCAAGAATCGCAGGCGGCTGGGCAAAACCCAGTGCAACGAGATCCTGTGTGGCAAGAATGGAGACGAAGGGACGAGGAACGAAGAGCGGCGTATGAGACTCAATTCAAGACTGACTATTTGCCGCAAGCGGTCGCATACAGAAACGAACTATGGAGACGTTTAGGGGTACAAGAATCCAAATTCGGGGCTAGCATGAACAGCTATCCTGGTTATTTGGCGTTTCACGGGTTTCTGGCAGGAGCATCACCCGTTGTTGAGGCGGCTGAGTATTTGGAATCTTTAGCTCACCAGTTATTAGCCAAAGATGCTAAGCAGCCTTCGTGAGTTCTCTGTGTTCGAGGTTGTCAGAATGAATGAGTTTGAGCATCGTGTCGCGGAACAGGAATGGGTTCTTGCGGTTGTTAAATCGCCACGTCATTTCATCAAGATAGGCGGGAAGATGTTTTGCGGAGGCTCGATGCCACGTTCCCATGATGCCGGGCTTGAGCAAACTGAAGCCGACTCCACGGTATTTGTGTGGACATCTCCGCGAACATACACGCGCGCGGTAGTGCAACCTCTCTTTCACCCCTCCGGGGTTTAGTTGTTTCCGCGGTTCTTGACCCACGGCTTGCGCCGTGGGCTGCGTTCTTTCGCCGCTTCGCGGCTATGCACGGACAGGCTTTCGCGGCAAGGCCTCATCTATGGAAAATCGTAGCGAAATCTTGTCAATAGGCAGAAATTACATGAATGGGGCTATGTGATGGCAGGCGAAGGAGATATATTTATGGCAAAGGTGTCCCAATCACTTAACTGCGAATTGATATAATAGGATTATAGAGTCGAGAAATCGACAAAGAAGGCGTAGCCCATGGGCTGCGCCTTTTGTGTTTTGGGGGAGTCGGCCAGGGGCTGGCATAGCCCGCGGGAACAGCAGGTTCCTCACCGGGCTTTCAGCCCGGTACGGAATGACAACCCTTCAATGGCGTACATCTGCGGTGAAGCTGGTACTAGGGAGAGAGCGAATGAGGCGGCGGGAGAAGAGAGTTTTTGCGAATTACAAGCAGCGGGGCGAGTGGGTGGAGTTGCTGTTCATGACGGTGGCTTCGGGACTGGGGTTTACGGTGGCGAAGCCATGGGGAGATTCGGCGCGCTACGATGTGATCGTGGAGAATGAGGGGCGATTCCTGCGGATGCAGGTGAAATCCACCGAGATGTGGACGGGAAGTTGTTACTTGTGCCAGTTGCACATGTGCGGGCGTCTGTACACGCCGGAAGAGATCGACTACTACGCCATCTACATTTTGCCGGTGGATTTGTGGTACATCTTTCCGGCACGGACGCTGGCGGGGATGGGGTCGGTGGGGCTGACGCCGCAGCGCAAAGGACACAAGTACGAGCGCTACCTGGAGAACTGGTGGCTGCTGACGCGGCACCACTTTCGGCGCGGGGCGAGGACGGTGGTACCTCCGGAGGACGGCCGGCCGGGTGCGGCGGAGCGGTTGAGCGCGCGGATTGTGAAGAGGATTCGGGGGATGGGCAAAGGTGACGGAGCGACGGAGCGGTGAGAGAACTCGCTAAGGGGTGGTGACGGCGGGGTAGGTATGTGGCGCCCTTCCGCGTTGCTCAGGGCAGGGCTCTTGCAAAGAACGCAAGGGGCACCCAGAGTTCCGGAACGGGGAGGCAAAACACGAAACGCCGGCAGCCCGCTATTCTCAGCATGGTTGAATGCGATTGGCGTGCCGCTCGAATCCTCAGCGGGGCATGAGCCGGAAAAATAACGCCTGCTTGGCAACAGGTTCTACCTTCGCTTCCAGCGCAGCCATCTGCGCCTGACTTAACGGGGTAAAGGAACGGGCGAGTTCCACGCATTCCTCGAGCTGCTCGACTGAGTCGCATCCGATGATTGCCGTGCTGATGGGTAACGACAGCGTGTAGAAGAAGGTTTCCCGCTTCGTCAGCGTACCCGGAATTGTAGTGATTGCGCCTCGGCCCTCCCATGAATGCTTTTGCTGCTCCACCGGTGGCGGCGTCCAACTGGAGAGGATGCGGCCGCGTGCCATCACCTTCATCCCGATAATCCCCATCTGTTTCTCGACGGCCAGCGGAAGGAGGTCCTTTTCAAAACTGTAATAGTACTTGTCGGCCGCGTTGACGCCCATCAGGACAGTGTCAAAGGAAAAGCGCCGTATGCATTCCATGAGCGCTTCGGGACGGAAGCGCCCGGTGACGCCCAGATGGCGCACCATTTTCTGGTCGCGCGCTTGAACCAGCGCTTCTATCGCACCGCCTTTGCCAAATATCTGGTCAATGTCTTCCTGAATTCCAACATCATGCAGTTGCCATGTGTCAATGTGATCGGTATCCAGCAGCTTGAGAGACACGTCGAGGTTTTTAAGCGCGGCATCGCGGGTTCGCTCTTTGGTCTTGGTTGCGATAAAAACGTGCTCCCGGCTACCCTTAAGACCCTTCCCAAGATAACGTTCACTCCAACGGTCAGGTCCGCCGTAAATGGCGGAAGTATCGAAATAATTCACTCCTAACTCGAGCGCGCGTTGGATGATCTGCAGGGCTAACGTTTCACTATTAGCTTTCTCCAGCGCTCCCTGGCCCCCCAAGCCAAAAATCCCGACCCGAAATCCGGTCTTACCCAGATTGCGCGTTGGCATCATGTCCTGGATGGCCGCTGCCGCAGCTGGACTGTTTTCCGTTGGCGTCCTCTCGCCAGATGCGGAGGGAGCGATTACTCCTGCAGACAGACCAGCTGCTATCGAGGCTGCCCCTGTCTTAAGGAACCCCCGGCGGTTCTGGTTACCGGCATCCTGCGGTGTGTCATTCGTTTTCATGTCCATCGCTCCAGGTCGTGCGGAATAGGTCATCCGAAACAGAATACCGATTTCTTGGGAACTGATCGAGCACGCGAACCAGCCCGCGGGCGAAAACGCCAGTCTGCTAAGCGCCGGCAGAGCCTTGCAGAGTTCTCTCTCACTGTTTCAAGTAACGAAGCGCAACACATCCTGATTTAAAAGGCTTCGACTCAACCAGCTTCAATTGCAATTTCTCGGGCAGGCTGACGCCCTCCATCAATCGTCTGCCTTCTCCAACAATGGTTGGCATAACGACAAAACGATATTCGTCAATCAAGCCAAGCTCCATCAGTTGTGAAGGAACATCTACACCGCCGACCAAAATACTGTTGCCCTGTTCTTGCTTCAGTTTAAGTATTTCGTCGCGAAGGTTCGTACGAACAATTCTCGTATTTTCATCTTCAGAGCTGGCCAACGATCGTGAAAAAACAATCTTCTTCTTGGAGACAAAGGTTTGAGCAAATTCGATATCCGCTTTTGTCTCGGACTGGCTTTTTGCGATATCAGGCCAATAAGGAACCATCAATTGATAGGTTTTACGCCCATAGACGAGCAGGTCAAAATCTCGCAAGAGGTGCGTGTAATGTTCAAGTACTTCGTCATCGGGAGGGGGATTGAATTTGGTATGGTCGCAGCAGCCATCCAGGGTAAGGTTGATTGCGTAGATTACATTTCTCATTGAATTGTCCTGACCCCTCTCGCGCCCGCGCTCATGAAAGTTTGACTCACGATGCTCAAAAAGCATGGCGACCAGCGGTCCATAGGAGGCGGGTGGCCCAGGCTTTTGATTCGCATCAGCAATAAGGCGGGCGGGGCCGCCGTCAAATCAGGAGGCGTTTAGCCCCACTACTTCTGCGCCGGGGGCACGTATTCCTTAGGCACAGCCGAACCTTCTCCAAAGAAGAACTGATCCAACTGCTTCACGATCACTTCCTGATCTTCGCGCCGCGCCGGGTTCAGGCGATACTCGTTCAGCAGCATCTTGCAGTGCTCGGTCCACATGCGCCAGGCTTCCTGGGAAACGTTGTCGTAGACCTTGCGGCCGAGATCGTTGTCAAAGGGAGGCTCGTCGAGGCCGGGCATCTCTCTCTTTAATTTCACGCAGAAAACGGTGTGCGCCATACCACTTCCTTCAGTCGGAATTCTTCACGTCAAGATTACTACAACAGTAGGAAACAAAAGCGGCTTCCGGCTTCCGGACGCCGGGAACCGATTCTCGCAGCTATTTCTTTTCTTCCTTCTCCGGAGCCTTCTCCTTGCTGCTCTTATCCTCGATCGAGAGCAACTCAACTTCGAAAATGAGAGTGGAGTTGGAGCCGATCTCGGGCGACGGGCCACGCTCACCGTAGGCGAGGTCGGAGGGAATAAAAAGCTGCCACTTGGAGCCGACCGGCATAAGCTGAAGGGCTTCCGTCCATCCCTTGATGACGCCGCTTACGGGGAAAGTGGCGGGCTGGCCGCGTTTATAAGAGCTGTCGAACTCGGTGCCGTTAATCAGCGTGCCGCGATAGTTGCAGACGACTGAGTCGGTGGCAGCGGGCTTCGGTCCGGTGCCTTCTTTCAGAATTTTGTATTGCAGGCCGCTGGGCAGCGTGACTACTCCTTCTTTCGTTTTATTTTCGGCGAGGAAAGTGTCCCCTTCTTTTTTATTGGCCGCGCCTTGTGCCTGCTGCTGCTCCTGCATCTTCTTGCGCACGTCGTTCTGCACTTCCATGATCGCGGCTTGGGCTTCGTCGTCGGTGAGCAGGGTCTTGCCGCCCGCCATGCTGTCTTTCAGGCCGCGCTCCAGAATGGCCGGATCGACCGGAACCGACTGCTTCTTAAAATTAGCTCCCATCTTCATTCCGAGGGCGTAGCTGAATTTGTCTTTTTGCGTTTTGAGAGTGAGAGGAGCCGCGGTCTTAGCCGTAGTGGCAGGCCGCTTTGCCGCGGGAGTCTGCGATTTGGCGGCAGGTGCGGATGGAGAAGCTGGTGGAGTGGTCGCGGGCGGAGTCTGTTGCGCCAGGGCATTGCCTAGCAAGAGGAATCCAGCCGCCAATAAGTTTACCGCTGCAAGGAAAGATTTGTGCATGCAGCCATTGTCACATCGACCGCCAATCTCCGCAAACTGCCGTCGACGTCGCGGCGCCAACGGCGGCAAGACGCCGACTGGAAATGAAATGGAATCTCTTCGCCAGAAATGGTTGGTGGGCCCGCCAGGATTCGAACCTGGGACCAATGGATTATGAGTCCACGGCTCTAACCGCTGAGCTACGGGCCCGGAGTCCGGGATTTGTACTAAAGCTAACACAATGTTGAGGAGGTGGCGGTCTGGCAGAATGGTGGCATGGCGACTGCATTCGTTCCAGAATTTCTTTATGGCACGGCGTGGAAAGAGGAGCGGACTGCGGGGCTGGTCGAGCTGGCTGTGCGCGTGGGGTTTCGGGGGATCGATACGGCGAATCAGCGCCGGCATTATTTCGAAGCAGGAGTTGGAGAGGGATTGGCGGCGGCTTATCGGGCGGGAGTGGTGAGGCGCGGGGATCTTTTTCTGCAGACAAAGTTTACTTACCGGCCGGGGCAGGACGATCGGCTGCCCTATGATGCGGCGGCTAGCTTTTCGGGGCAGGTGGCGCAGTCGATGGCTAGTTCGCTGGAACATCTGGGGACTGATTACGTGGATAGCTACGTGCTGCATGGGCCTTCGTCGGGCTACGGCTGGGGGGATGCTGACGCGGAGGTTTGGGAAGCGATGAAGAAGGAGCGCGATGGCGGGCGGGCGCGTCTGCTGGGAGTTAGTAATGTTTCGATGCGGCATCTGGAGCAGATGGAGGAGGTGCACGCGGAGATGCCGGCGTTGGTGCAGAACCGGTGCTATGCGCGGCTGGGCTGGGACCGCGAGGTGCGAATGTTCTGCCGGAAGCGCAAGATTATTTATCAGGGATTTTCGCTGCTGACGGCGAATGCGGAGGTGTTGCGGCATCCGTTGGTTACTGGGATCGCGACGCGATTGAACGCCACTTCGGCGCAGGTGGTGTTTGCTTTCGCGCGCGCAGTCGGGATGCTGCCGCTGACCGGGACTTCTGACGCGGGGCATATGAAGCAGGATCTGGCGAGTTCGGGAGTGGTGCTATCGGATGACGTGGTGAGGGCGATTGAGACTTTGGCAGAATGACCGTTGTGTAAGCGTCCGGGTTGCACCGTATTGCTAAGTGTCCACGAAAAGGTTAAGTGGACACTTCCCGAGGAGCGGGATTGATGTTCCAGGACAGTAACTCCCGGACCTAGGAAATTCGGCCGTCCGGCATTAATCGGGGGGCCTTCGAAAACGTAGCCACGGTGGAAATGAGAACCGCAACTCGCAATTGCAAGAGCGGGCTTGGTAGCCCTCCACCTAACGGCCGGCGCGTCGGAGCTCTATCCCAACCATTGACCAGATTGAGATCTTCTGCGTTCTCTGTGGCTCGACTCAGGCAGCTGACGGCGCGCTTAACGGTCGATATCGCGCATCGCGGTATTTCAAGCTGAATACGATTGCCACGATGGCCAAGACGATCGGGCAAAAGATGCTGGCCTCAGGCCCGACCGTTCCGCCGGTCAGCCAGCGCGGCCCAGTCAACGATGCGTTGAGAGGACTCTGGGAGGGTAGTAATCCGCTATTTGGAACGCCGTACAAGAACGTCTGACCCCAGTCATATCCCAGGTGAAAGCCGACCGCACACCATAAATTTCCGGTCCGGCGGAGAAACAGGCACAACAACAAACCGAACGAAACCACCGACAGATCTCCCCAAACGGCTTCTCCGCCATTGGTGGCGTGAACCAGACCGAATAGACCCGAGAGTAAAAATGCAGAGGGCCAGAATCCCATGCCAGTGGTCAGGGTGAACTGGGCGTATCCGCGAAACAAAAATTCTTCGGCCAAGCCGGAAAGCAAGAATGCCAGCGCCCAGGCGGCCGCCGCGGTCAAAATAGCGGAGCCGTGGATCGCCCCACTTGTGAAGCGCAGGCCATGCAGGGCGAAAATGGCAAGCACCGTAGCGCTGGTGGCGAGCAGGCCTATCAATGCTCCTACCCAAAAGTTTTTCCCGAGCGCTTCGCTCCTGGGAAGGCCGTATTGGCCCAGCCTGCGGCCTTCAATCTTGCTCATGGTCCAGGCCGCGACCGCCAAGATGAAGCAGACAAGTAGATCTGGCACGATGATTCTCACGGGTGTCAATTGCACTGGATCGAGCGCGTCCGGGAAGAAGCGCTTAAGGATCATTCGCGCCACGGCCGACATTGCCATTACGATCGCCATGAAGATTAGCAGTCGCCATCCCGTGCGCAAGCCATTCGGACCAATGAAAATCCGCTTGGTTGTCGAGTCCGCTGGCGGTGGTTGAGGATCATGTCGTATTGTCATTTCTTGAGCTGTCATCGATGTGCCCCCAAACTGCTTTTTACGGAACAGGGCTTCCATAAGTTCCAATGGAGAAAAAATCGTAGGGCAGAAGACTGGCGTCGTTACCGACCGGGCCGAAGGTTAAGTGGACACTTCCCGAGGAGCGCAGCTGATGTTCCAGAGCAGTAGCTTCTTGATGTGGTTGATGGGATGGTCGGCGATGCGGGTCAGCACTTCGCGCAGATAGGCTTCGGGATCGAGACCGTTGAGCCTCGCCGAACCGATCAGGCTGTAGATCGCCGCGCGGCGCGTTCCCCGCCCGCATCCGATCCGGCAAACAGGTAGTTCTTCCTGCCCAAAGCTACGCCGCGCAAAGAGCCGACACGGTTATCTCATCAGCCCAAATAAACGAGTTGTACACGTCAGGCCCTTGCCGTCCATTGATCCGATATCCGTCAGAGGCAAATCTTAGCGTGATTTTTCGGTCAAGAGTTGAGTAATCCGCTGCGGTTTAATCGTATACAGGATATATGTCGGCTCTTCCCATGACATTGAATACGACAGCCGAAACCGAGACGGCAAAGATTGCGCGAGGCTTACGTGAGAGGGATATGGAGCTTCTTGCAGACCTGGTGGAGCGCTGTCAGCATCGACTGGTGCGCTACCTGCTATACGTCACCGGGAGGCGAGAGTATGCGGAGGACCTTGCGCAGGAGACCTGGATTCGCGTGCTGCAACGGGGCAGCCAGTACAACGGGCGGCAGCGGTTTGATCCATGGCTATTCGCGATCGCCCGCAATTTGGCAATAGATTACCTCCGGAAAAAGCGAAAAGCCGTACAGGCAGTTTCCTTGCCAGATGATGGCGATGCAATGCTGTTGGTACCCTCCCCCGGTCCTTCCCCATTCGAAGACGCGGCTCGAAGTGAAGACGCAATGCGTCTGGCCGGCCGGCTGCAGATTCTGCCACCGCTGTATCGCGAGGCTTTGCTGCTGAGGTTTCAAGAAGACCTGTCTTTTCCGGAGATCGCTCAGGTCGTGGGTGCCCCTGTTACAACGGTGTCGTCCAGAATCTATCGCGGTCTTGCAACACTGAGATCCGCGTTTGAGGAGGGTGATTCGCATGGAGGGTGACGAGAGATTTCGCGAGCTTATTGACAGGTCTTTCGTAGAAGAGGTTTCAGAGGAGGAAAGACAGCTCATCGATGACCACATCCGCGACTGTGATGGGTGCAAACGCTACGTCGAGCTAACTGCGCGTACGATTCGAGGGTTGCGGGAATTCACTTTTGTGAGTGAACCAGATTCAAATGCCCAGGTCCGTGAGATTCTTGCGCATCACGACGGGACAATGCGACAGCACAACGTGCAATTCAAGATCTGGGCTGCATTTGCTGTAGCACTCTCGATGTCACTTGTGGGATCGGCACTCGTGTACCAGGTGGCTAAGCGCCTGGCGGTCCCCATGCATTTTGACACTGCTCAAGTCCAGGCAGGCGTGCTCGTCTTTTGGCTGCTGCCATCTCTTTGCTCGGCCTTATGTCTGCTCACGGCCCCTGGTGAAAATAGAGGTATTGCATGACAGAGCAATCGGCGGTGCTTTTGGTAGCGTTCTTGGTCGGGCTTGTAGTTGCGGTTGTCTTATTGGGAACCGCATCACGGAATATTCTACCCAGGTCTGCAATGGCCATCGCAGCACTGGCGATCCCGATCTGGGTAGTCTATTTTGCTTCCAGCCAGGGCCGTTCCCTACTTGCTTCCCAAGGATTTCTCAGTACCATGCCGGACGCGCTTTGGTTTGGCTTAACGTTTGGCGTCTTCACCGCGGCTTTTTTCCTTGCCCTCGGATATATCTATGGGGACGCAGAAAGGCGTCAAATGCCTGCTTGGGCCTGGGTGATTGCCGCTTTCCTCATACCCAATTTGATTGGATTCATCCTTTATTTTCTGTTCCGAGGGCCTCTCCTTGGGCCTTGCAGTTCCTGTGGCAAGCCTATTCGAGGGGGAGAAGCATTCTGCTCACACTGCGGATGCTCGCAGGGTTCCAGTATCGGGCGCATCACAGCTGACAATCGCACAATCTGAAGTAAAAAAGGTGGTAATAACCTTGCATCGCACAAAACGGAGGACGGCATGAAACGTGAGCGCGCCTTACAGGTAGTGTTGGTGTTGGTGGGCTTGTTTTATTGCTTTTGGGGCTATCTCCTGTTCGACGATCTGTGCCACTCCAGGTGGCTTAGCGGGCATAGTGACGTCATGCCGATGTTCCTGAGCCTTAACACGGCGCTTGGGGTCTGTCTGTTGGTGGCCGTTAATCAGCCGGCCAAGCATCGCTTGATGATCGCCTATGGGGCATGGTCAAGCCTTACCCATGGGTTCACGATGACAATCATGTCGGCGCAGGCCGTGGCGCACGGGATGCACAGGAAGGATAGCCCCCAGGACATTGTGATCTTTCTCGCGATTGGAGTCACGCTGCTTGCACTCCTCCCTGCAAAACAAGCATCACCGGCCGGCGCGCCTATCAGTGAGCCGCGCTTTGCCGAACGCTAAGGGGAACCACTCCACCGCCGCGCGTGTACCGAGATACAAGGACTCCTCAGGGGAACGCGGGTTCTGGCAGGCGCGCTCCTACGACTTCAACGTATGGACGACGAAGAAGCGCGTGGAGAAGTTGCGGTATATGCATCGCAATCCAGTGAAGCGAGGTTTGGTTGGCACGCCGGAGCAGTGGCGCTGGAGCAGTTATCGCTTCTACCTTTTGGACGAGGCCGGGCCGGTGCGGGTGAATGAAGGCTGGACGAAGATTTCGTTTCGGGATCGAGTGGCGTAGCTGCGCCGCTGCAGGCGTTCGTGGTACCCGCCCCTTCGCAAAGTGCGCGAAGGAACGGGGCACCCACTGTGTTGCTGATGGCAGCGAGTTCAAAGGCCGGGCCACGCGCCCCCAGAGTGGCCCGTTCTGCACGAGAGCAGGGCCGCATTTTTCCGAATGACCTTCTAGTCGTGAAGAACGATGTTGAGAAGTGAACTGTGAACCTGCACTCCGCTGCCGCCGTCATAGTCGATGAAGCCCAACTTGCGGAAGCGGTTCATGAAAAAACTGACTCGCGACCGGGTGGTGCCAATCATCTCTGCCAGCGTCTCTTGACTCATCTTTGGGATTAGAGTCTCGTGCTTTCCGTCCTTGCCGAAATGCGCCAGCAGTAGCAATATCCGCGCCAGCCTCTTTTCACTGGAATTGAAAAGCTGGTCCACCAAATCCTCTTCGTAGCGGATGTTCCGGGTCAGCAAATAGGCCACAAACATATCGGAGAAGGCGTGCTCTTTGTGAAGCACTTCCGTCATCGACTTCTTGTCGATTTTCATTATCGAGCAATCGGTCATTGCGACCGCGGAGCACAGGCGAACCGGCTGGCCGGTAAGGCAACCTTCTCCGAAGAAATCGCCCTCCTTCAGAACGCCGATTGTAGCTTCCTTCCCGATCGCCGAAACAACGGTGAGTTTTACCTTCCCTTCTTTTATGTAAAACACAGCTTCGGAGGAGTCGCCCTGAGAAAAGATGGTGCGCCGCTTGAGAAAAGCTTCGATCTTTCTACCGCCGTTGATGGTCGAAAGGAATGTCTTGGGATCGAACTTGCTGAACTTCCTGGCCGCCGCCAAGGCTGTCATGATTGGCCCCCTTCTCGGTGTTGCACGTGCGCAGTCAGGCAACTTGCTATCAAGGATGATAAAAGCGCAGGAAGGGCAAAACAGTATCAGATCTGCGAGCAAAATTGGGATCAGCTCGATGAAGATAATGATTTCATTCTGGATGTCGAAAGTCAAACCGGACAAAGGCCTCGCACGCCGAAGCCGACGCGCAGTGATGCCTTGGGCTTTCTCAGTGCTACCGCAACGACAAGGGAAAATCTATTTCGGCGGTTCCTCGCCCGGCATCGGGAACATCAGTTCGAGGAGATCGCGCGCGCCGGTATCGCCATTCCAGGCGTGTCCGGTCAGAAATAATGAGGCCTGTTCGAAGTTAAGTTTTTTCAAATGGGGGGTTGAATAAGGCTTCTTAGGGTCTTCTTCTTGCCGCATGCGTAGGCTTGCCTCTCTTTATAAGGAAGCACGCCCAGGAAGCAGACTACTTAAGAGTTCGGAGTTGTTCGCCGGTTATCTTTATTTTGTTACGAAATCCGAACAAAGGTGGGCCAGCGGCCTTGAAACACTCTCCGCGTGGCGAGTCCGGCCCTCTTCAGACCGGACCTTTTAATTTGTAAGTGAGGTGGGCGGGTGGCGGAGCACATGCGAGTAGGGACTGGCTCCGGGCAGCTCTGGGTTGCCGGGATCAGACAACGCCTTCGCCATGACCGCGGATTGGATATCAGCGTCACTCGGCGCATCGCTCTCCGAGTTTTTGAAGCCGACTATTATTTCAGGCGCTTCGACAACGGGGTGAACGATCACCAAGACAATCTTCGTATCGCGGCGGGCGTGATCGTTCGGTTTGGCGGAAGCAGGTAGTCGCCGTCTTCTCTTGACTTTTGCCTATCATGGATGTCCCCGGTTTTTGCCGCAGCCTAGAAGTGGGGGAGTGGGGTTGCGTTGAGGGCGGCTTGGAGTACTGTGGCGGCGTAGGCGAGGTCTGCCGATAGCGGGGTGGTGAATGCCATTGACGCGCGCCAGGTTGCGGGAGCTTCGGGGTGGACGCCGGTGAAGATAACGAATCCGTTGCCGGATTGGCCTTCGACGATGGCGGGAGTGCCGTCGGGAAATTTGGCGACGACCGATCCCCAGCCGGAAAGTTGCGGGCCGTCCTGCCAGTACATATCGAGTGGAGCGCTGCTGGGGAAGGAGATTTCTACTGGTTCCTGGTGAATGCCGTTGTATTCGTCGGCGTAGAAGTCAAACGAGACGCCGGAGGTGAGATCGACTCCGTTGTAGATGGAATATCCTCCGAAGAAAGCGCCGGCACAAATTCCCAGATAATGCACGCCGTAACCTTCGACCGCAGTTTGGAGGAAGGACGCGGTTTGCGGGGTGAGACTTTCGCCGATTGTGATGGAGTTGCCGCCGGGAACGATTATGAGCTTGTAGCCTCCGAGTTGGGGTTCGCTCATGGCATTCAGTTGAGCGGAGTCGGCGGTGGCATAGGCGACGTTCAACGTGGCGAGAACCGCTTCCACCGCAGAGACATCTGACGATGTGCCGGTGCCGTTGTAGAGAAGCACGGGTACAGCCGCAGGGATGGCTGGCGGCAGCACGGCGGCAAGCGCCTGCGGACTTCGAGACGATCCACAACTGGTGAAGGCGAGGGGCGCGAGGAGTGAGGTAAGTATCAGGAGCAGGCGCGGGATGTTGGCCGTGCGACTCAGGAGAAAATGCACAAGAGGGCCTCACATAATACAACGCATCGAGACGGGGCGCATCGGCAAACAGGGGTAACGTGGCAGAGTGGTTTACAACCTGTTCGCCGCCTTACCTGGCAGGGGTTCCACGGTGATTTTCATCTTTGATGGCGGGGAAGTCAAGGGGGGAGCGTGCGGTTTTACTTTTCTTCGATGGTGGTCTTGCAGATCAGAGTGGTGTGGCCGGTTTTCGAATCGATGGTAGTGCTCTGGGGTAGACAACTGCAGGTGACGGTGTTGGCATTTTCCTGCCGGGTGACGACGCAGTGCTCGATGACTTCAGCTTTGGGGGGCGGAAGCTGGCTGCGTATGGGAGGCGGAGTGGCCGCGATGGGCTGCTTCTTCGCGGCGCAACCGGCCAGAAGCAGGCAAAATGCAAGGCAAGTTTTCCTCATGACCTTTGTTTTTCCCTCTGTTGCGCTCGCTTGTCGATGGCAATGTTGGTTACAGACTCCGCACGGATGTGAGTTGTCAGAAAATGTGCTTACTTAAGAAATAAAACTGGGCCGTTTCCGGTCGAGCAAAGGATTCTCGCAGGCGACTCCGACTTGCGGAGCTTCTCCCCGCCTGATTTTGCTCCTATTCGGCGGCATCCCTAACAGCCCAGAGGTTCAAAGAGAATGCTAGCGGTGGGCGTTGCGGGTTCGAAAGTGACCGAGGTACTAGCCCGGCGGGCGAGTCTGGCCGTCAGGTTCGAGAGGAACGCATGGGAGTTATCTTCTTTCTTGATTTCTTTGAGTCTCATTTGCGTCTTCTTTGCGCGAACTGAGGCGGATATAAATGGCATCTTACGAGCGCACCGATTTCCGAGTCACTTCTCAGTTCAGGTATTCGCTCGATGAGTTTGCCTCTGAAGAAAAGTTATCGTCCCATGGAAGCTCTGCCCGCGGCGGAGCTTCCGTCCGGTCCGGAATGGCAATACGAGCCTAAGTGGGATGGTTTCCGATGTCTGGCTTTTCGCGATGGGAAGCGAATTGAGTTGATGTCGAAGTCGCAGAAGCCGCTGACTCGATATTTTCCAGAGCTGGTTGCCGCTCTTGGCTCACTCAAGGCGCAGCGCTTTGTTCTGGATGGTGAAATTGTCATTCCGATCGGTGAGGCGCTGTCATTTGATCAGCTGTTGATGCGAATTCATCCCGCCGCGAGCCGCATTCAGAAATTAAGTGAGGCTACACCGTGCGTGTTCCTCGTGTTCGACCTGCTGGTGGACGAAAAGGGAGAATCGGTTTTAAAACTGCCGTTGGACGAGCGGCGCGTGCAGCTTGAGGAATTTTCACGAAAGTTTCTGAAGTCGAATGGGACGGTCCGACTTTCTCCTTTCACCGAAGATTTTTCAGTTGCCCGTAAGTGGTTCGGGATGGGAACAGCTCTCGATGGAGTCATCGCGAAACGCCGCGACTTGAGTTACCAGAGCGGTGAACGCAGCGGCATGCAGAAATCAAACGTCAGCGGACTGCCGATTGCGTGGTCGGAGGATTTCGCTATCTTGAAAAACAACCGGTCGTGGGTTCTCTGCTTCTCGGGCTCTACAACGACGAAGGCAAACTCGATCATGTGGGATTCACGTCATCGATCCAGGCAAAAGATCGGCCTGCACTCACGAGAAAGCTGAAGCGGATGATCAAGCCGCCGGGATTTAGCGGGAAGTCGCCGGGAGGTCCGAGCCGCTGGAGCACGAAACGCTCAAACGAATGGCAGCCGCTGGAACCGAAACTGGTTGTTGAAGTGCAATTCGATCACTTCACCGGCGGGCGCTTTCGTCACGGTACGAAGTTTCTGCGGTGGCGTCCCGAGAAATCTCCGAAAGATTGCACGATGCGGCAAGTCGAACGCGAAAACCGGTCGGCGCTGGATTTATTGTGAACTCGTTTTGAATCGTTGCTCAGGTTAGGGCTCTTGAGAAGAGGCCCCAACGAAGGATTACAATTCTCTGCTAAGGAGATGGTCATGTTTCTGCGCAGACTGTGCTTGTTCACTATGGCGGCAACGCTTGCCGGCTTTGCGACGGTGGGGACGTTGAACGTACAGATACAGGAGTACGAGGTGCCTACGCCGAAGTCGCGGCCGCATGATCCTACCGTCGCGCCTGACGGGTCGCTTTGGTACACGGGGCAGGGCGCGAATAAGTTGGGGCGGCTGGATCCGAAGACCGGGGAGTTCAAGGAATATGCGCTGAAGACGGCCAATTCCGGTCCGCACGGGCTGGTTGCGGATAAAGCTGGGAACATCTGGTTCACGGCGATCTCAGGCGGGTATGTCGGCAAGCTGGATCCGAAAACTGGCGAGATCGCCGAGTTTCGTCCCGAGGATGGGACGAAGATCGATCCGCATACGCCCGTGTTCGATCACGATGGCATTTTGTGGTTTACCAACGAACAGACGAACTACATTGGGCGGCTTGATCCGAAGAACGGCAAGATGAGCCTGGCCAGAGTGCCTACGCAGCACGCGGTGCCTTACGGGATTGTGATTCTGCCGAACAATACGCCTTTGTTTTGCGAGTTCGGCGCGAACAGGCTGGCCAGTGTGGATCCGGGAACGATGAAAATCCGGGAATATGTTTTGCCTGCGGATGGTGCGCGTCCGCGGCGGATTGCGCTGGCGCCCGACGGCACGGTTTATTACACGGACTACGCGCGCGGATATTTGGGACACTTCGATCCGTCGGCGGGAAAGCTGCTGAAAGAATGGGCGTCGCCGGGAGGCGGGGAGTCAGAGCCATATGGAATCGCGATTACGAACCATGGCGAGGTCTGGTACAGCGAATCGGGAGTGAAGCCGAATACGCTGGTCAAGTTTGATCCGAAGTCGGAGAGCTTTAGCGCGAAAGTGATTCCTTCCGGAGGCGGCGTGGTACGGAACATGGTGGCCACTCAAGATGGGCGTTTGTATCTGGCTTGCAGCGGGGTGAATAAGGTAGCGGTGGTGTCGGAATAAGCAGGCGAGAATTGTGGCTTGATTTGACGAGCTAGTGCTGGATGGTTCTAGCTGACTTCGGTTCGCGTCGCGCCCGATTCCTAATAGCTCTGTGGTTAGCGTGCAGCGTAGAGAATAAGGTCAGAGCCACGTTTGCCTAGAATTTCTTTCGAAGAAATTCAAATAAGACATACCCGATGAGGGCGGCTATCAGGGCAATCTCAAAATTGGCGAGGGTAAGAATATCTCCGATCGCCCAAGCTATACCCTTTTTCTGCCCCATGCCTGAGCGCTCGAATTCCCCCATCAAGAGATTGGAATAAAACAGGAAGATGATAAAAGCTACCTCGATCAGCGCTCTCCAGAGATTTTTCACGATAAATACCTCCTCCTAGAACCGCTCGGCTGGGCGCACTAATGCTGTTTCTTTCGGGAAATACTAGCAAGCAACGGCGAACGGCGGAAGGGCTGCAAACAGACTGCAACGGTCAGAACGGCAAGCATGACGAAGAACTTCACAGCCGCGAGCAGGTCACCACCCTCTGGTCACTTGCCAGGGGCAGCCGCTCGCGGTGGAATTGTGTTTTGGGGAGGGACACATGGGCCGCGCATTCGGCTTTCTCAGCGTCGTCATTGTAATGGCCGTCGGAATGTACGTTTACGCCCGGCAGGTGCAGAGTACATCCGCGACCGCTGGGGCGAACTCGCCGAAGGCCGCCATCACCATCACGGGCGTCAGGGCTGATCTGCTCAGTATCGCGTCGGCCGAGCGGCGCTATTTCGCGAGCGAAGGAAAATATGCCTCGTTCGACGAACTGGTCTCGACCAACTACATTACGATTGCCCGACAGCGCCCTCCTTATACTTACGAGGTGCAGACCAGTTCCGGTGGCTTTCGCGTAGTCGCTACCCGCTCCAGTGACGATATCTCCGGCACTCCGGCGCAGCTCTCGGTCGACGAGAACATGGAGTTTAAGACGTCCGAATAGGGCCAAGGCGATACTTCGCTATCTAATCGCTTTCCAGAAATCCACTTGCAACGCACGGCGCAAACCTGCTTTCCTCATCCGGGTCATGGGTCTTAGGTTTTACCTCCTTCAGCTGAGGACGGACTTGGGAGCTGACCTAAGACCTAAGACTCAGGAACTGAGACCAAAGACGCGGTCAATTTTTTCGGAGGCAGCCAAGCGGGCGTTCCGCACAACTAATTTGCAAGAGGCGGGTTTTAGCGGCTAGGGGATTTCTCGCTCCCAGGTGAGACAGCATCCCGTCTAACTATCGAGGCACTCTATGAGGCTATCCCCCATTGTTTTTGTAATCTTGATCGCCATGTCCGCTGCCAAATTCTGCGAGGCGCAGCAGCAGAACGTTTGGATTCCTCGCGGTATTGAGGCATTGCAGCAAAGCGCGTCCTCCAAAACCAACTTCACGTTCGATCACTCGATGCTGGTATTAGCGTCGAAGCTGGACCCGGACAACGAAGATCTCCGCCGCGTGATCGCAGGGGTGAGCGGGGTTTCGGTGCAGCGCTATCGTTTTTCAGGAGATCAGAAGTATGATCCGGAAGTTCTGAGCTCGGTGAAAGAGGAGTATCGCGCCGCGGGCTGGAAACAGGTGATGGACAATCATGAGAAAGACGGAGGGCCGGGCGTGACCGATCTCTGGGTGCGGTTGGAGGACAACGCGATCAGCAACGTCGCAATTCTCCAGGCCAGGTCGAATGAGGTCAGTTTCATTGCGGTTTCCGGGTCGATCAGCCCGCTCGATCTCTCCCATCTCGGCGGGCACTTCGGCATTCCGAAGATCGAAGGCGGAGTGGAAGTGTCAAATACTGGGCGCCGGCCGTAACTACACGCGAACCGCCATCTGGTCTACCGCTGGCGGGAAAAAAAAGGTTGAACTGCAAACTCCAGGGGGTAAGGTGAAAAAAATAATTAACGTCTGGATCGCTGGTGTGACTTGGGGAAAGGGGCTACATCGGGACGCCGCTCTTGATTCCTTGCGCAACGTACTGGCAGTAGTTGGGGGCGCAACGATTTTAGCTGATTTCGCCACCATAAAGATTTGGCTCATTCTGCCCATGCTTGTTCTTGCGTTTCTAATATGGTTTCTGGACTACGAGCGGCACTTCCGCGGGCAGACTGTAGAGGAAGCAAAGATCGCGCGATGATGCTTTACTGAGGGTGCGATTTTATCGAACGGGTGCGTTCGAGTTTGTTCGTTTCAATCCCTCGTCCTTCTCGGCTGATCCCTCAATCGCCGTCAAGCAGTGCGAGGGCCTGGTCTGTGGTGATGAACCTTGCCCCTAGCTCCCGCAGCTCGGATATAGTGCGTTCGCCATCCTCTGCTTTTAAAGTTTCGATCGCATCCTGCACCACAGAGACGCGGCGGCCGCGCTCGAGCAATCCCTTGGCAGCGAAGCGAACGCAGTATTCGGTCACCACGCCAAAGACTACGAACTCTGCGCCATTCCCTAATCGCTTGACGAGTTCTTGGGCATGGCGGCTTTGAAAAATGTCGAGTGTCTGCTTTTCGAGAAGAATCTGCTGGTATTGAGAAAGATCGCCCGGCAAGGTTGCCGTGGCTTCGTTCGGGATGGTCACAACTTTCTGCGTTAGCGCCTCGGGAACATACGCGGAGCCCGGCGTGCCTTTGATGCAATGCGGCGGAAAGATTTTGAACTCGGGATCGTCCTTGGTGTGGAAGCAACCGTGCGAGACCAGGAAGACGCGGCCCTGGCGGGCGGCGTCAGTAAGTCTGCGAATGTTGGGGAGCAGGCGCTCGGCGCCGGGCACGTAGAGGTGGCCGCCGGGCAGCATGAAGTCTGCCTGCGTGTCGACTTCCCAGAAAACGAGATTGTGAGATCGCATCACCGTTCCGCCTGATCGCTGTTGCTGTCGTAACAGCTAGCTTATAACAGGTCCGCAAATAGCTTCGTTCCTCGGGGAAACCGCGAAGTTTGTACCGTCGAGGCAGTTTCTCCAAACAATAATTGTACAAACTCGTGACATGGTGGTGACAATCGGCGGACTGCATGCTCCTAGCATCCACCTGCAGCAGTCAGAGGAAGCGAGATTCAAAACGCGATTGGATTTTTGGGAGTGAGCCAGCCTTACCTCTGACCTGGCGAATCAAAGGAGACTTTATGCAGCGTCGCAGCACGGTTGTCACCGCATGCCTCGGCTTGGTCTTGATGTTTGTTTTTTCGAACACGGCCCTGGCACAATATCAACTCACAAACTTAAATTCCAATCAGGTAGGAACTGCGAAGCACATTGATCCCCTGATAGCAAACGCGTGGGGATTAACTTACGGCCCGGGTTCACCCTTCTGGATCAGTGATGCGGCCTCGGGCTGGTCGACCATCTACACTGGAAGCGGAGTCAAAGAGGGTTTTGAAGTATTGGTCCCTTCGGAGAGCGGCCAGGGACCGGGTTCTCCCACTGGAATTGTCAACAACGGATCACAGGAGTTTCCGGTGCAGGGCTGGGCGTCGATCTTCATTTTTGCGACGCTCGATGGAACCATCAGCGGGTGGGCGCCTCAATCCAACCCCAACCAGGCGATCATTGCCGTGGACAACTCGAGTTCGGGCGCGATCTTCACCGGCCTGGCAATTACGAATAAGACTTCGGGAAATGTTCTGTTCGCCGCAGACAACTGGAACAACAAGGTGGACATGTACGACGGAAGCTTCAATTTAATAGGTTCGTTCACCGACAGCACGCTTCCCGCCGGCTTTGCGCCGTTCGGCATCCAGGATATTAACGGGCAGGTCTACGTAACATTTGCCAGTACCACTGGAGCGGCGGGCGGCTACGTCGATATCTACAGCGAGAGTGGAACGTTCGTAAAACAACTGATAGCGAATGGGAAGCTGAATCAGCCCTGGGGTTTGGCTATGGCCCCGAGCAGCTTCGGACCGTTGAGCAATACCCTGCTGGTCTCGAACAATCTCAACAAGAGCGGAGTCATCAATGGATTCAACGCCCTTACGGGAGCGTTCGTGGGGACGATCAAGGACAGCTACGGCAAAGCCATCGCGATTGATCAGTTGTGGGGAATCAAGGTGGGCGGAGGTACGTCAAGTAACGGCGGAGCAAATCAGCTGTTCTTCACCGCCGGTCCCGACAACAATCTGGCGGGAACATTCGGAGTGATTGACTTCAAGTAGGTTTCGTTGACTCACATCGACCTGATTGTGGCAAAGGCCGCCCGCATGGGCGGCTTTTGTTTTATGAAGAGATTGCGGCAGGAAGGGGCGAGTTCGGGCCGCGCTGTGACTTAGGAAGTGGGTTCCTGCGGTTGCTGAACGAATGACATCAAACTCGTTTCCAACTCAATCTTGCTGGTTTCGGCAAGATCGATGAAGCGGAAGGGCTGGAGCCACCCTTGAGTGGCCCACATGGGAAACATGATTTCCGCTTGTTGGCGGATGGTGGTCTTTCCCAGGTGAAAGATCAATTCGACTTTGAGTTTTTCGTCGAGCGGCTTCTCCACATGCATCAGGCCGCCGCTGGTGGAGAGCTGGTGCAGCTTGCCGCGCACGTGGCGGTGGTTGGGCAGACGAATGAGCGTCAGCACCGACCCCCGGAGCTTAACCCGAAAGGGGCGATCCTGGCCCGCAGTTAACCCGGCGGGAGAAGGATTCGGTGCTGCTGCCGAATCTGGAGTCTGCGGCATCGTGGATGAGAGTATCGCATCCGGCGACTCGGCACACGAGGTTACGAAAGAACGGGACCGACCATGCAATTTGCATGACGGAATAGAAAAGACGCATGCGGCTGTTATCTGGCTAAGTGAATTGTTTCTTGTGTGGCTATTTGCGGCCTGAACGGGTCTCGCTATGGCCTGAGAAAACGTTATAGGGCCAAGCTTCCTTGCTCTTAGTAGGAGCTTTGCCCGCGTCGACTGCAGCGCTGCCATCGTTCGGAGAGCAATTCCAATCCTCGGGCGGATCGGCAATGCCCCACACATTCGCGTGATTGTATAGAGCAACTCCGATAAGAAAGTATTTCCCGTCGGTGCCGAGGGGAAGGCAATTCGCCACGCGGCCGGAAGCGCTGCCTCCGCCGGGCAGAGCGCTCAGCAATACCGGGGTCTCAAGCGGCAAGGCTTGCGAGGAGCGGAATCCGCAGCCCTGCGGACCCACGACAAGAGCAATACACTCCGCGGAGAACGCATGGGTGCGATCCATGCTGGTTACAATGATTGGAATCTCCACCCGCAGTCGCGTGCTACGCCGGGTTGCCTTGGATGTGAGTATTTCCATGTGCGATGAACTTTAACTTCCTCGGAACTGCCGTGTCCTAACCCACTAGTTTGACAGAACTGCGGCTGAATCCAAGCCTAAGAAAGAGTAGGCGAGAATGACGGAAGTAACTGTCGACTTTCCCAAAGTTTAGGCGTTCTATCACTTTCACGGCCCTCGAAGAGGTTGATGCGGCCTGCTAAGATGGCTGGACTTCTGTGGGTGACTCAGTAAAGCCAGATGCAGTGAAACCGGATTTTGTGAAACAATCCGCTACGCCGGTGGACTGTCCGGCGCCGCGCAGTTCCTGTGAGGGCGAGTGGAAACTCCTTGTGGCTGCTAGTTCTGCCTCTCCAGGCGAAAACGATCTCAGCCGCATTCGTTCTTTGCTTGCGGGAGCGGTCGATTGGGAGGAGGTATTTCGTCTCGCGGATCGACATGGCACCACTTCAGCTGCTGTACCAGAATTTGTCACGGTTGGGTGGCGTGACTGCTTCGGCCGAGTTGTCAGCGCTTCGCCAACGTTATGAGAGGAACGTTCACAAGTCGCTTTTTGTGGCGCGGGAGTTGGTCCGAATTCTGAACTGTCTCGATGCGCTTGGGGTCGATGCGATTCCTTACAAGGGCATCGTGCTGTCAGAGGCTTACTACGGCGATATGGCGCTGCGACAGACTGGCGATATGGACTTGTTCGTGCGCGAGCACGATGTGAAACGCATCAAGAACGCGGTGCGCGATCTGGGATATACACCGCACGTGCCAATTCCAGAAGATGCAGAGGAGGATTACATCGCTTCGGGATATGAGTGTACTTTCGACAGTCCTCTGGGACGCAACCTGCTCGAAGTGCAATGGGCACTGCAGCCGCGGTTTTACGCGGTCGACTTCAACATGGAAGGATTGTTTGAGCGGGCGGTGAACGTTGCAGTGGCGGGCCGAAGCGTTAAAACGCCCGCTCCGGAAGATCTTCTGCTGGTGCTGGCCGTGCACGCGGCGAAACACGTTTGGGGACGGCTGATGTGGCTTTGCGACATCGCGCAGGTTGTGAAACGGGAGAGTGTGAACTGGGATGTTGTGCAGGCCCGTGCCCGAGAAACTTGGTATTGAACGAATTCTGCACATCACGCTGCTGCTGACGAACCGGCTATTAGGAATGCATATTCCGGAGCCGATCGAACAAGCAGTTCAGGCCGACCGTGCTGGGCGAAATGTCGCTGACGAAATCGCGGCGGATTTGGCTGCTGGAGTTTCGCACGAGGAAGTGAACGTATCTTATTTCCGGCTCATGATGCGGCTTCGAGAACGCCGAGTGGATCGCCTGCGATTCCTCGCACGCTTGACGTTCACTCCTGGACCTGGTGAGTGGGACGCTGTGCGACTGCCGAGAGCTTTGTTTCCTCTTTATCGACTGGTCCGACTGGCGCGGCTGGCGAACAGATTCGCGAGAGGATAAGAGTTGATTCGCATGGCCTCGCTCCGCTCGGCTGGACATCCGAGGCGGCTGTGCCCGCACGAGCACTCAGGTTCCCGGAAACTTAGCGGCTGGCCAGGCCGCCTGCGGTTTCACCGCCGTCGATGGTGTAGACGTGGCCGGTGGCGTAGGCGGCGTCGTCGGAGGCGAGAAATGCGAATAGCGCTGCAATCTCTTCCGGCTTGGCGTGGCGGCGAAGGGGGATTTTCTGATTCACTTCGTCGAGCATCGCGTCAGTGTACTCGGCGCGCTGCATTGGAGTGAGGACATAACCTGGAGCGACGGCGCAGACGCGAACTTGGGGCGCGAGTTCGAGCGCCATCGAGCGGGTCAGCTCGATTACCCCGGCTTTGGTTGCGTTATAGTCGGCGTAATAAGGATAGCCCATGATGCCGTTGGTGGAGGCGGTTTGCAGAATCACTCCGCTGCCGCGCTGGACCGAGAAACGTTCCATCATGTGGCGAGCCGCGGTTTGCGCCACGTAGAAAACGCCGGTGAGATTTACGGCGATTACTTTCTCCCATTCTTCGGGAGTGATCTCGAGGAATTTGTGGCGGATGCTGATGCCGGCGTTGTTGATGAGGACATCGACTCCGTCCATTACGCGAACCGCGTCGGCGAAGGCGGCTTCGACCTGCATCAGGTCGGTGACATCGGCGATGATGGCTTCAGAGATCGCGGGCAGCTGATGGCGAATGGCTTCGCAGGCCTGGGCGTCGCGGTCGAGGATGCAGACTTGCGAGCCTTCGTCGAGAAATCGCGCGGCGGTGGCAGCGCCAATTCCGCTGGCGCCTCCGGTGATGAGGACTCTTTTGTCTTTCAGGCCGTGCATGAATCGCCTCGTGTCAATTTAAACACGAAGGACAACAAGGCGCACAAAGGAACGCATTCAGCCGCTTAGCTCTTCTGCGTGGCTGTGTCAGGCTCACTACTTCTTTGGCAGAAAAAAACCAACACCAACGGAAAGAGAATTCCTACCGCGGTTATCGGCCAGCCGGCGCGGTGGGTGACGATGCCGGTCAAGATGAAGACCGGTACCGAAATCCAGGCGGTGGCCCGGGCGAGGACTGGCGCGACCCGGGAACTGATCAGGAGAGTGACACCTGCGGCGAGCAGCAATCCTCCTGCGAGAACTCCCATCGCTCCTGCGACGAGAGGAAAGGTTTCGCTGTTCATGATCCCCAGATAGATCATTTCCTGGGCTCCGCCGGCCGCTTCAAGAGTGCCGAACACAAGGGCCAGCAAGGCTAGTGGCATTTGAGTTTGCATTGAGGGCCTCCTTAAAAAGTTTGACAGCGTCCTGCTTTCAAATGTGGAGGCGTCCCGCCTCCACGCCAGTCGCCGAGACGGCGGCGCTGCTGACGGCCGGCTACTTAATTTTGGTCGGTATCTCCGAAAGACGATGGACACCTGAGCGGCGCAATGCGAAGAGGAGGACCCACGCCACCGCGCCTACGACGTACACCAACAGAAACATCAGCGCCATGGTCGGTAAGAACGTGAGATGGGTGGCTGGCTGGATAATCACGACCGGCGGATTGACATCTGTGACAGAGGCGCGGATCGCGTCCGCTCGTTCGATGGCGAGCACGACTCCGGCAAGAATCACCGTCATGAGGAGTGCGGTGGATTTGGGGAAACGAAAATCGGAACGCATGGTGAACCTCCTGGATAGGAATGGGGAAGAAGCGTCGCTGCCAAGGATGTGCCGCATATGTTCCGCCATGGCTCCGCGAAACAGGCCGACGACTTCGCGGAGGTAAAGCCTCGCTCGGGCGGCAATTCCTTTCCGTTGCGCTTCGGCATAGACGACGCCGAAGACTGCGATCATTTCGTCGGCGAACTGCTGACGGTACGGGCGAGGATATAGACGAAGAAGCGTTTGATACACGGCCAGCATCACTATGCTCCCTTTCGCGCTGCGCGCAGGCTGGCTACGCGCGTAAGTTGCTTCAGCCGGCTGACTTCAACCTGCAGAGTGCGGCGGCCGAGAGGTGACAGGCGATAGGCCTGGCGTCCCCGGGATGCGTCGGTTTCTTCGAAGCGCTCGATCCAGCCATCATCCAGCAGGCGGCGGAGCGCTCCGTAGAGAGTTCCGGTGCTGAGCACGACGCGACCGACGCTGACTTCTTCTACATCTTTGAGGATGGAGTAGCCATGGCGCGGATGCTCGGACAGGCTGAGAAGGATTAAGAGAACGGGTTCGGTGAGGGGTGAGGATGACACTATATGGCCTCATACGACATGTCGTATGGCGACATGTTAACCAATCGTCTGATTTGAGTCAAGACGAAAAAATTAAGCGCAGGTGGCCGGTGAATTCGCAGCGCTTGCTCCGCGCGTTGTCCACAGGAAAGCAGTGGTGGCGCAATCAAACAGCAGATTTCTCGTCGCTTCGCTCCTCGGAATGACAAGGATCTTTTAGATAGGTTTGCCGCGGAAGAAGTAGATGAGCTCGACGATGAGGATTACGACCACCATTAATTCGAGGACGAAGGCGCGGCTCTGGTTGAATTCGTCGACCATGAAGCGGTAGAGCTCTTCGGCGGTGCGCAGCTTTTCCTGGACCAGGTCTTTGTAGTCGGGGACGCCGACTTTCAGGGCGGCCAGCTTGTAGAGGCGGGCGGAGAACATGTCGCTGAGGAACTTGATGGCGTTATCGGCGCGCTCGGTGAGTTCTCCGACATCGAGCAGGACGGTGTGGAGTTTCGAGGCCGCGCCGGCGGTGCGCCAGCGCCGCCAGAGGCTGTGGCCTCCGCGATCCAGGAAGTCGTAGACTTTCTCGAGTTCCGTGGTCATCAAATCGTCGTAGTGGCGAAATTCGAGCAATTGCGAGTTGGCATACTGCAGGAGCTGGATGGCGGTTTCGGCACCCACCGGAGTGTCGTAGATAAAGGCGGCGTTCCAGCCGATCACGGCGAGATCGTTGGGATAGTAGGAAATCCGCGACTGCAGAATCTCCTGGCGTTCGCCATCAGAGAGCGCCTGCGACTCGCCGCGCACGACCTGGGAAATGAACGCACCCTGGGACGCGAGCAGATCGGCTCCGGAGGGGGAGCCAGCGATCTCGCGCAGGTGGAAGATGAAATAGTCTTCTCTCAACCACTCGGTGGTGTAAGGCTTGACCAGGGCGGGGGCGGCGCGTTCGAGTTTTCGCTTAACGATGCGGGTGGCAAGGCTTTCAAAGTTCGTGTCCCAGACCCAGCGGCTGGAGAGCTGGACGAGCTTGTCCCAGTCTCCGGAAAAGGGCAGCTCGAAGATGACGCTGACCACGCCATAGTCGAAGTACTTGATGTCGCCTTGCAGGCGCTCGCCGCTTTCGAGGACGATGGGTTCGAGAGCTTCTTCGACCGGAGGACGCTGGTAGCGGACATAGCCGGGAGCGAGGTGTTTGAAGCTGGCATCGACGGTGCGTGCGCCAAGGATTTGGCGAAGCTGGTCGAGGCGAATCTCCTCGCAAACGTCGAATTGGATCAGGACAAGTACTGAGCCACACAGGGGAGCGTCGGCGGGTTTGGCCGCGACGAGTGTGGGCAGAGCCTCGGCGGGGACCTTGCCGACTGCCGGTGCGGTGATTGTGGTTTCGAGATCCATGACTTGAATACCGCGCAGCGCCTAAAGGCGCTATGAGTAGGTGGCATTGACGGCACGGCTGAAGGCGTGTCCTGATACGAACCTTCACCCAACGAAGCCGAATACTCCGCCGAATGGAACAACATCTCATTGTCCCAGAAGAAAAGAAATCTGGCGAGAGGGATGGCTTAGCATTCAGCTATAAAACTGAGTTAAAACCCGTAGAATCAGCGTCTTTTGGACCATGCCCATAATAAGGTTCCGCCTGCCGCGAGAGCAGCCAAGCCTAGGCCGGCGCGCTGCATGGAGTAAAGAACCCCGGCCTCGTGGTGGCGGACGGGGGCGGACTCAGGATATGGGAGGAATTCGAGCGCACCGCTGTCTTCAGTGGTCATGCCCAGTGCCATTTGCAGGACTTCGGCCAGATGAAGCGCATGACGGGGCGTCGCCTGGGCGATCTGTTCGCGGCAACTGAAGCCGTCGGCGATGATCAGCCAGTCAGGTGGAGCCTGGCGTACGGCGGGGAGAAGTTCGAGTTCGCCGATGGCGATGGAGATGTCGTACTTATCCCGCTCGAAGCCGAATGAGCCAGCCATGCCGCAGCAGCCGGGAGCGGGGCTTTGGAAGTCGACGCCGAGGCGGTGCAGGGCGGCCTCTTCCGCGGTCATCTTCATGAGGGACTTGTGATGGCAGTGGCCGTGAAGCAGGGCTTTGCGATTGAGCCGGGGCAGCGGGAAATTCTTTGCCTGGGTTTCGAGGAACTCACTGAGCAGGAAAGTTTGGCGAGACAGGGCCTGTGCGCGTTCGTCTTGAGGGAATAAATTTACGAGTTCATCACGAAACACGGCGACGCAACTGGGCTCGAGGCCGACGATGGGAATCCCGGCTTCGATTTCGGGCGAGAGTTCGTCGAGAATCCGGAGCAGGAGGGAACGGGCGCGGTGGAGCATGCCGTGGTCGTAAAGCGGACGGCCGCAGCAGAGGTTGGCTTTTGGAACGATGACGCGGAAGCCGGCGGCTTCGAGGACATTGACTGCGGCTTTCGCCGTGGCGGGATGGAAATAGTTATTAAAAGTGTCGGGCCAGAGAAGGACGGGCGGAGCGTCAGCCCCTAAAGGGGCGCTCGATTTTGAAGAACCGGCGGTATCGCTGAAGCGATACCCTGATACGAAACTTCCCGTCCGGGTGCGGTGGAACCAGGTTTTGAAAGTCTCGGGGGCGAAGGCTGGAATAGAGCGCTGCTGGGGGATTCCGGCGACGAGCTTTGCGAGATCGCGCAAGAACGGGAGTTGCGTGGTGAGATTGACGAGGCCGGGCGCGTGCGAGGCGAGGCGCGCCCAGAGGTCGATGTTGCCGAAAGCATAGGCGCTGCGCGGGCGTATGCGGCCTTCGTAATAGTGGGAGAGGAATTCGGACTTGTAAGTGGCCACGTCGACGCCGACGGGGCAATCGCTTTTGCATCCCTTGCAGGCAAGGCAGAGATCGAGCGACTGCTTCACTTCTTCGCTGCGCCAGCCGTCGCGGATGATCCCATCTCTTTGACCTCGGCCCTGGGTCATTTCCCAGAGCAGGTGAGCGCGGCCGCGCGTGGAGTGCTCTTCTTCGTGCGTGGCGCGATAGCTGGGGCACATCACGCCGCCTTCTTCGCGCCGGCATTTGCCAACGCCGACGCAGCGAAGCGTGGCCTGGGCGAGGCTGCCGTGGTCCGCGACGAATTTAAAATTGGTTTTCGGCTCCCAGGGAGAGTAGGCTGCGCCGAGCCGGAGATTTTCATCGAGCTTGTAGGGTTCGATCAGCTTGCCGGGATTCATCTTCCATTCCGGATCCCACGCTGCCTTGAATTCGCGGAAAGCCTGAACCAACTCCGGGCCAAACATTTTCGGAAGCAACTCGCCGCGCGATTGACCGTCGCCATGTTCGCCGGAGATGGAGCCTCCATAGCTCACGACGAGATCGGCGGCCTCTTCCATAAACTTACGGAATTTCGCGATGCCATCTTTCGATTGCAGATCGAAGTTGATGCGCGTGTGCACGCAGCCGTGACCGAAGTGGCCGTAGAGCGATCCCTTGTAGCCGTAGGCGGCAAACATCTTGCGCAGATCGCGCAGATAGCCGCCGAGTTTTTCGGGAGCGACGGCGGCATCTTCCCAGCCTTCCCAGTTCAGCGGCTCACCGGGCACATGCGAGGTCACGCCCAAAGCGGACTCGCGCACCTCCCACACGCGTTTGATCTGCTGCTTGTTCGTGTAGAGGCTCATCTGTGGGAGGATTTGCGCTGCGCGAGAGAGTTTGCATCAGACCGCGAGCCTGAGACTCGGCTTCTGGCGCGGTCGAAGCGCCGAACTCAACCATGAGCCATCCACCGCCTTGGGGCAGAAGCGCAAGGCCTTCGGAGTTGATGCCCTTTGCACGGGTGTAGCCGACGAGAAGATCGTCGAAGCCTTCGAGGCCGATGGGCTTGTGCTCCATGATTTCGGGAACGTGGTCGGCGCACTGATAAATGTCTGGATAACCGACGATGAGCAGGACGCGTTCGGGCGGACTCTCTACCAGGCGGCAGGTCGCTTCGAGAATCGTGACGCATGTGCCTTCGGAGCCGACGAGCGCGCGGGCGATGTGGAAGCCGTTTTCTGGCAAGAGAAAGTTTAGGTTGTAGCCGGAGACGCGGCGGGGAATTTTGGGAAAGCGCTGGCGGACAAGATCGCCGTAGGTGGCCGCGATGGTGTGCAGCCTGGTGTAGATTTCGCCGCGGCGTCCACCGGCGGCGCGGATGCTTTCGCTTTCCTGCGTCGGCGTCGCGCCGATCTTCATGCGGACGCCGTCGTAGGTCAGGACTTCTAGCGCTTCGATATTGTCGTCGGTCTTGCCTGCCATTACGGAATGGACACCGCAGGAGTTGTTGCCGATCATGCCGCCGAGAGTGCAACGGTCGTGCGTGGCGGGGTCAGGCGCGAAGGTGAGATGGTGCTTTTCGGCGGCGGCGCGGAGCGTGTCGAGCACCACGCCAGGTTGAACGCGGGCGATGCGGCGGGCGGGATCAATTTCAAGAATCTTCGCCATGTAGCGGGAAAAATCGAGGATGACGGCGACATTGCAACATTGTCCGGCGAGAGAAGTGCCGCCGCCGCGGCAGAGAAGCGGTGCTCCGAACTGGCGGCAGAGCGCGACGGTCGCCTCAACGTCGACGGGGTCGCGCGGGAGCACTGCGCCGATGGGGACTTGGCGGTAGTTGGAGCCGTCAGTCGCGTAGAGTGCGCGGGTGCCGCGATCGAAGCGGACGTCACCGCTGATCTGAATGCGCAGAGCTTCGGCTAGGCCTGCGGCATCGACATGGGCCGTTTTCGACGCGTGCGCGAGTTCTGCGTGAGACCGAAAGTCCTGCGCCACACACTTAGCTCCAAGGCCGCGTCGCGTAATCGGTCATAGTCAACCCGAGCAACAGGAGCAAAAAGAATAATGCTCCGATCACCACCAGCTTGGTGAGCTTTTCGCTGGCATGCCAGACGTGCATAAAGAAGAGGGCCACGAGAGTCGCCTTGATCGTGGCAATACCGAGTGCGACGATGGCATTGAACGGGCCGAGTTCGATGAAGGCGGCTTTATAAGTAATGAAAGTGCCAACGAGGAGCGCGATCCAGACGCTAAAATACATCTTCAGCGGCGACGATTTTGCGTGTTCAGCCTTCGAATGTTCAGACATAACAATCCTCGGACATCGACAAGCCTCACGGGTGCCGGTCGATCAAGTAGAGCAACGGAAACAGATAAATCCAGACAATGTCGACAAAGTGCCAATACAGTCCACCGATCTCGACTGGAGTGTGGTATTCGGGAGTGAAGCGTCCCTTCCAGGCCGCGTAAAGAAGCCAGGAAAAAATGCCCAGGCCGATGATCATGTGCAGCGCATGCAGTCCCGTCATAACGAAGTAGAGGGAGAAGAAAATCTGTGCGTGGCGCGGATTGGCGTACTGACCCGGATGCCCAGGAATAGGTACGTTCTCGAAGCTGAATGAGGCGCCGGGCACATGATGTTCTTCGAACTTGTCTTTATACTCGACGCCCTTGATGCCGAGGAATGCGAGGCCGAGGAGCATGGTGATGGCGAGGCTGGCAAGCAACAATGTGCGGCGCGCAGTTTGCGCGGCCCAGACGGCCAGCACCACGGTCAAGCTGCTGCAGATGAGCACCGCCGTGTTGGTGGCGCCGAGCGTAGCGTCGATGGATTTGCTGGCGGCGCCGAAATCACCGAAATACCAGCGGCGGTAAATCAAGTAGGCGCAGAACAATCCGCCGAAGAACATGACTTCGGTAGCGAGGAAGACCCACATGCCGAGGCTGGATGCATCGCGCTGCTGCTGCGGATCGGCGAAGTGGTGCAGCAGTTCTGGATGATGTTGCTCTTCGTGATGAAGGCCGACGACCGTACTATCGGGCAACGGGAACCTCCTGCGTGTGGGGCGCGTCCAACTCCTCGTAGTTGTAGGCTTCCCAGGTTACGACGGGTTCTTCGTCAAAATTGAAGGTCGGCGGCGGGGATGCGGTTTTCCACTCGAGGCCGGCGGCGTTCCATGGATTATCAGATGCAGGCTGGCCGTAGCGCATCGACCACAAAAAATAAACCATGGGCAAAAGATATCCGACACCGAGGACCGTCGCCCCCGCAGTCGACAAAACGTTGAGCACCTGGAATTCAGGCATGTGGCTGTAATCGTAATAACGCCGCGGCATGCCCATGTAGCCGAGCAGGAACTGCGGAAAGAATGTGAGATTGAAACCGATGAAAACGATGAGTGCGGCCAGGCGCGCCCAGCCTTCGGGATAGAGCCGGCCGGAAATTTTCGGCCACCAGAAATGCATTCCCCCCAGATAACCCATCACCGCGCCTCCGACCATGATGTAGTGGAAGTGGGCGACGACGAAATAAGTGTCAGTGACGTGAACGTTGATGCCGAGCGCCGCGAGAAACAGTCCAGTGAGACCGCCAATAGTAAAGAGTCCGAGGAAGCCGAAGGCATAGAGCATCGGCGCATCGTAGTGGATGGAGCCCTTGTAGAGAGTGGCCGTCCAGTTAAACACCTTTATCGCCGAAGGTACTGCCACGGCATAGCTCAGCAAAGAAAATACGAGCGCGGCGTAGACCGACATTCCGGCCACAAACATGTGGTGAGCCCAAACCAGAAAGCCGAAGACTGCGATGGCGATGGAAGAGAACGCGACGAAGCTGTAGCCGAAGATTCGCTTGCGCGAAAAGCAGGCGATGATTTCGGTGACGACGCCCATCGACGGCAAAATCATGATGTAGACGGCGGGATGGGAATAGAACCAGAACAGATGCTGGAACAGAAGCGGGTCGCCGCCAAGTTTGGGATCGAAGATGCCGAGATGCAGAGCGCGTTCGGCGGCGACTAACACAATTGTGACGGCAATGACCGGCGTGCCAAGCAACTGAATGATGCTGGTGGCGTAGTGCGCCCAGATGAATAACGGCAGGCGTGACCAAGTCATGCCAGGCGCGCGCATGCGATGGATGGTCACGACGAAGTTCAGGCCAGTGAGGATGGAAGAGAATCCGGCGACGAAGATCGCGAGTCCGGCTTCGACGATTTTAGTGTTGGTGAAGTTGGTGCTGAAGGGAGCGTAGAAGGTCCAACCGGTGTCGACGCCGCCGGTCAGCATGCAGTGCAGCATCATCACGCCGCCGATGATGTAGAGATACCAGCTCAGCAGGTTGATGCGGGGAAAGGCGAGGTCCTTCGCGCCGATCATCATGGGCACGAGGAAATTGCCGAGCACAGCGGGAATGGAAGGAATGAGGAAAAAGAAAACCATGACCATGCCATGCATGGTGAAAAGCTTGTTGTAAGTGTCGGCCTGGACGAGGTCGCCCGCGGGCGTAAGCAGCTCGAGGCGGATGAGTAGCGCAAAAAAGCCGCCGATGAAAAAGAAAAACGTGATGGAGAGGAGATAGAGCAGCGCGATGCGCTTGTGGTCGGTGGTGAGCAGCCACGACCAAACGCCGTACTTCGTGTTCAAGTAGTTCTCGCGTTCAACGGGTTGAGGGATCGCAATCTCCATACTCATTGCACCTGACTTCCAGTGGGTTGAACTTTTCCTTGGGCTTGGGGAACGGCAGCGCTGGCGCTGGTTTTGGCGCCTTCAGCAGGCTTGGCCAGGGAGATCGACTTGATGTAGGCGACCAACGCGTTCACCTGTTCCTCGGTGACCAAGCCTTGAAACGTGGGCATGATGGGCTGGAATCCTTTGACTCGCTTGGCGCCGGGATCGAGGATGCACTCGCGCAAGTAATTTTCGTCGGCGGTGACGGTGCGTCCGTCTTCGAGTTGAACCGGCTTGCCGAAAACTCCCTGCAGATTGGGGCCGCGACCCTGCGTGTCGGTACGATGGCAGGTGGTGCAGCCGAGCTCGGCGAAAATTTTCTCGCCGGTAGCGGAGAGCGGGCCGGTCGAGCCGCCATTCATCCACGCTTCGTACTGCGCCGGCTCCTGCACGATGATCGAGCCGACCATGCCGGAGTGCTGCGTGCCGCAATATTCCGCACAGAACAAGTGATAGACGCCGGGCTTGGTAGCGCGGAACCACTCGACTGTGTAGCGCCCGGGCAGCACGTCTTGCTTCATGCGAAAGGCTGGAATATAGAAGCTGTGAATCACGTCCTGCGAAGTCATGATCAGTTTGACGTCGCGTCCGACGGGAACGTGCAGTTCATTAATCTCGCGCTGGCCTTCGGCGTGCTCGATCTTCCACATCCATTGTTTTGCGACCACGTAAACTTCCGTGGCATCGGCGGGCGGTGTGCGTTCTCTGAAGTAGACGACCGCGCCCCAGGCAAAGATCACCATGAAGACGACGAACGGGATCGCGCTCCAGGTAATTTCCAGCGGAATTGAACCTTCGATCTGCTCAGCGCGAATCCCAGGGCGATGACGGAAACGCGCGGCGAAGTAGACGAGGCAGATGAAGATCAGCAGCGTCATCATCCCGGTAACGATGAGCAGGAAGATGTAGAGAGCATCCACGCGGCTCGCCATGGTGGAAGCCTGCTGCGGCCATAATGGAAAATTATTGAGCATATCGCGTTTTCGTTGCTGTCTTCTTTTTCGTTACCGAGCGATCCAGCCGCCACAAAATAAAAAGCAAACTGCCGAGAAGAAGAATCGTCGCGGCCGCCGCCAGCCGCAAAATGTTGGCGACCATTGCGCCATATTTTCCGGTCTCAGGGTCATAGTGATAGCAATAGAGCAGCACGGCGTCGACGGCGTTGCCGATCTTGCCCTGAGAAGCCTCCACTAATCCCATGCGCAAATCTTTCGGCGGAAAATCCACGCCATAGAAATAGCGCGAGATGCGGCCTTGCGGCGTGAGTACCATGATGGCGGTGGCGTGCGCGTATTGATTAGTCTTTGGGTCGTATTGATACTGGAAGCCGACAATTTTCGTGAGCGTGTTAATCGACTCCGGCTGCCCGGTGAGGAAATGCCAGCCTGCGGCGGCATTGGCGCGGCCGTAGCGCCCGACGTAGTCTTTCTTTTTCGCGGCGGCCATCTCCGGAGTTTCGCGCGGATCGAAGCTGACGGTGATCACGTCGAATTCATTCCCAACATCGAACTTCACGAGCCGCATGGCGCTGGAAAGCCCGGCCAGAGCTTCGCCGCAGAGCATGGTGCAGTTGTAATAAACCAAGTTGAGGATCAAAGGTTTGCGGCCGAAGTAATCGCCGAGCTTTACCGCCTTGCCGGTATCGTCGCGGAAGGTGAGATCGGGCGGCACCTGCGCGTCGAGATGTTGCTCGATCCCGACGTTCTCAAGCCGCGGAGGGCGCGTGCTCGCAGGCGGGGACATGACGCCGTTGTTCATCTGCGCTGCGGCGGGCAGGGCGAGCAGCGCGATCGCGAGCAGAAAGATCGGCGCAGAAATCGAATTCTTATTCTTGCAGATCACTTCTTCTTGCCTTTGTTTGCATTTTGAGTCCTGGATTCTTTCTGGCTCGCTTCATTCTTTGCGGCAGATGTGTCAGTCGTTCCGACTTGCGCGCGCACCGGAAGTCCCCGCTGCACAATCAAATCCATGGCGCGGTCAATGGGAATGTGTACTGTGCCGGCCTTTTCATCGACCCAGCCGTAGCTGTAGAGGGTTCTCTCTTCATTCATACGGATATCGTTCAGCTGGCCGCGTTCGTCTTCTTCCAGCTTCGGACTGGGAAAGACACTCTGCGGATATCCGGGTGCGATGTGGCGCGTGTCCTCGGGAACGTTGGTGACCAGCGGGTTCACCGCAGGCTGCGAACTTTTTTCGCGATGATCGAGGTAGGCGTACAAGCCCCTCAGGCCGAACAGGCAGATCACCGTTACCACAACCATAGCGAGCAGGAAATAGAGGATGCCGGAAACGTGGAGATCCTGGTGCTCGTAGCTTCCGTGTCCCGCAGCGTTCTCGTGTTTGGTGGTCTCGTTCGTCATATCCAGTTACGCATGCGTCTCATGCCCCGGTTGCAGAACCTCGTGGGCGTCCTGGTCATAGGCCGGCAGAAGCGGCAGAACAGCCAGGTTGCGGAAGAAATACCAAAGCCAGATTCCGCCGATGGCGATCGGCACGACGATATCCGCGATGGTTACGGATAAAGTCTTGGAGAAATTCGGCTCGATAATCCAGAACAGATCGAGATAGCGCATCAGCATCAGCCAGACCGCCAGCCACACCAGCTTTCGGATATTGCGCTTGAAGGGGCGCGAGAGCAACAGCGCGAAAGGAATGGCGAAGTGAAACAGCACGAGAATCAAGCCGATTGAGCCCCATCCACCACTCAGGCGCTTGAGATAAAAAGTGATCTCCGAGGGCAGGTTGCCGGCCCAGATGATGAGCCACTGCGAGAATGAGAAGTACGCCCAGACCATGATGAAGGTCAGCATCCACTTGCCGTGATCGTGAACGAAATCAGGCTTCAGCATCTCCGACATCGGTTTGTAGTTGAAGAGAATGCGCTCGACGACCACCGCGAAACACATTGCGGAGAGCACTTCGCCGATGAGGATGATCAGGCCGAAGATGGTTGAGATCCAGCTGGGATCGAGGGACATGACCCAGTCGATGGCGGCGAAAGAGATGGTGAATGCGTAAAGGATGAGGCCGGGGCCGCTGACCGCTTTGAAACGCTGGCTGTTGTCTGGAGCGCCCGCGTGATCGGTCTGCTTCGACCATTTCGAGAGCAGGAACGAAAGAAGATTCCAGATCGCGAAATAAAATATGGCGCGAATGACGAAGCCGTTTACGGTGAGATAGGTTTGCGTGATTTGTTCGAGATGCTCGCGCAGATGTTTGTCTTCGATGTTGCTCAGCGGCTGCGCCCAGATGTAGAGGTGGCGGATTCCGAGAATGATGGGGATGAAAAGAACCGCCAGCAGCGGCAGCGTGCGCATGGCCGCGCCCAGGATGCGGCGAATGACCGTGCCCCAGCCGCCGCCGGTCAGATGGCGGATCATAACAATCGCCATCGAGCCGAGCGCAACGCCCAGCCAGCACATGAAGCCGAGCAGGTAGGCGCGATAGAACTCGTCGGGGCGGATGAAGGCCAGAACCAACGGCGATCACAGCAGAAGACGCCGCCGATCACGAGCGAGCGCTGAGAAATCTTTCTTACAACCGCGGGCGCCGTCAGATCGAGATGTGGAGTGGCCGCGGCGCTCATTTGTGTTCCTCGGATGCGCACAGTCGTTTCGGGTGCGACCACCGGCAGCGTTGCGCCCGATCCGGGTTGACCGCGGAACTTCGGCGGCTCCGATGGGAACGGCCTGCCCTGCGGGAACGTCCTGCCGGGTCGCGTTCTGACTTAACTGCAAGGCGCGAATGTAGGCGACGATATTCCAGCGGTCCTGCGGCGGAATCTGCGAGGCGTAGTCGGGCATGATGCCGAAGCCGTTGGTCATCACGTCGTAAAAATATCCCAGCGGAGCTTTCTGCAGGCGCGCTGATGTGATAAGACGGCGGCTTGCGCGCGAAACCGCGCGAGGGAATAAAGCCGTTGCCGTCGCCGAGGCGCGAATGACAGGGAGCGCAATAAATGTTGTAGCGCTCGCGTCCGCGTTCGAGAACTTCTTTGGTTACAGGAAACGGCATGTAGTCGCCGGGACTGCTGCCGGCTTTGCCGGTGTAGAAATAAGTGTCTTCGTGCAACTGCCCGCGTGCCACGGTGCCTTCAACGGGCGGACGCTCCGAGCGCTGGTCGGCGAAGAAATCGCTGCGCGAAAGCGGGTTCTGCTTGCGGCTGCACGTGCATGTCGAGACGGCAGGCAGATGAACAATGCAACCAGAGCGCGAACGCGACGATGACTGAAGTTTGGCGGAGGCGCAGCATGCTAGCTCGGCACCTCCGAAATCGAGCGCGGCTGCAAGCTTTGCAGGAAATCGCGCGTTGCCGGCGGGATCGTACTTTTTGTCGGAAGAAAACACGATCAGGAAGAAGCGGTCTTTCGACGCAAACGCAAAACGCGGCACGTTGAACACGGGATGATAAGGCATCGGCAAGCCGTTCAGTGCAAGCATGCCAAACACGGCGGAAACTCCCGCGAAAAGAATCGTCATCTCGAACGTGATGACGATGAATGCTGGCCAGGAGTGCGGCGGCTTGCCGCCGATGTTCAGCGGGTAGTCGACCGCGGACATCCAGTACTGCATCAAGTAACCGGTCAGGCCGCCGATGATGCCACCGATCAAGACTACCAGCGGAACTTCATCATGGTGAAAGCCAATTTCCTCCGCCAGGCCTTCGATCGGAAACGGACTGTAAGCATCGATCTTCTTGTAACCCGCCTGATGCGTGAGCTTGGCCGCTTCGACCAGAGCGGTGGCGGAATCGAACTCCGCCATGATGCCGTAAATGGGTTCGCGCTTCATTCGGCCTTGACCTCCGCTTCCGGCAGGAGGGTGCGCATCTCAAAAATCGAAATCGCCGGCAGCAAGCCGCAGGAACAGGAACATGGCCGCCAGGAACATTCCGATCGTGCCGATGTAGGTCATCCAGTCCCAGCGCGTCGGATAGTACATGCCCCACGATGACGTGAGGAAGTCGCGGTGCAGGCTGACGACCACGATGATGAACCGCTCCAGCCACATGCCGACGAGGATCACGCCGGAAATCAAGAACAGCGCCACGGGACTGGTGCGCAGTTTGCGGATCCAGAGCACCTGCGGAATGAAAATATTGCAGACCAGCAGCGACCAGTAAGGAATCGCGTAAGGCCCGTGCAGGCGGTTCCACAGGGTAAAGGCGTCGTAGCGGTCGCCGCTGTACCATCCCATGAAAGCTTCGATGCCGTAGCCGTAGGCGACGATCAGTCCCGTCGCGAGCATGACCTTTGCCGAATTCTGCAGATGGCGCTCGGTGATGAAATCTTCCAGGCCGTAGATTTTGCGAATAGGAATTGCCAGCATCAGCACCATGGCGAAGCCGGAGTAGATTGCGCCGGCAACAAAGTAGGGCGGGAAAATCGTCGTATGCCAGCCCGGAACGATGCCGATGGCAAAGTCGAAACTCACGACCGTGTGAACGGAAAGCACGAGAGGCGTAGCCAGCCCGGCGAGCAGCAGATACGTGGTTTCGTAACGATGCCAGTGACGCGCCGATCCGCGCCAGCCCATCGAGAGCATGCCGTAGATCATGCGGGCCGCGGGATGCGTGGCGCGGTCGCGCAGCGTTGCGATGTCAGGGATCAGGCCGATGAACCAGAACAACGCCGAAATCGTCGCGTATGTGGAGACGGCGAAGACGTCCCATATGAGCGGGCTGCGGAACTGCGGCCACACGCCCATGGTGCTGGGATACGGGAACAGCCAGTAAGCCAGCCATGGCCGGCCGACGTGAATCGCTGGGAAAACTCCGGCGCAAGCCACGGCGAACAGTGTCATGGCTTCGGCAAAGCGGTTGATGGAATTCCGCCACGACTGGCGCAGCAAAAGAAGAATCGCAGAGATCAGCGTGCCCGCGTGGCCGATGCCGATCCACCACACGAAGTTGACGATGGCGAAGCCCCAGCCGATCGGGAATGGTCACGCCCCATATGCCGATGCCCTTCAGAAACAAGATAGCCGATGGCGAACAGCATCATCATCGTCAGCATGAAACGCGATGCCGAAGCCCGACGAACCAGCCGTTCGACGCGGGACGGGTCAGCACGATGGCGCTGATTTTTTCCGTGACCGTGCCGAAGGTGTGGCCGGGCTCGATCACCGGAGCGCGTTGCGCGTCCACCGTCATTTTGTATTGCTCGTCCATTATTTCTCGCCAGCGCTTACGACTTCCAGCTCCGGATTCGGGTTGCTCACTTCCGCCAGATACGTTGTCCGCGGACGAGTATTCAGCTCGCCGAGCAGACTGTAATTGCGCGACTGCGCTTTCAATTTCGAAACTTTGCTGTTCGGGTCATTGATGTTGCCGAAGATGATCGCGCCCGCCGGGCACGACTGCTGGCAAGCTGTCTGCAATTCGTCGTCGATTCGATTTGTGCCTTGCGCACCTTCGCGTTCGGCATCGATGCGGCGCTCGTTGATGCGCTGCACGCAGTACGTGCACTTCTCCATCACGCCCGCGGCTGCGCACGCTGACGTCGGGATTGCGCATCATCTTGTACTGCGGCGTCTCCCAATCCTGAAACAGCAGGAAGTTAAACCGCCGCACCTTATAAGGACAGTTGTTCGAGCAATAGCGCGTGCCCACGCAGCGGTTGTAGACCATGTCGTTCAGGCCTTCGCTGGAGTGGTTGGTCGCGCCCACCGGGCAAACCACTTCGCAGGGCGCGTTCTCGCACTGCATGCAAGGCACGGGCTGGAAAAATGCCTTGGGATTGTCGCGGTCGCCCTGGTAGTAGGCGTCGACGCGAATCCAGTGCATGTGGCGGCCGATGACCGTCTGCTCTTTGCCGACGACGGCGATGTTGTTCTCCGACTGGCAGGCGAGCATGCAGTTGTTGCAGCCCACGCAGGAGTTCAAGTCGATCGCCATGCCCCACGCGTACTCCTCCTCTTTATAGTGGATAGGGCTTGTAGAGCGTGAGGCCGGGCGTCGGCTCCGGTTCTTCTTCGGTGGCGAAGTTCGGCTGCTTGCGATATTCCTCGAGCGTGGTCTCGCGGACCAGCGGACGATGCCCGCCATCGGGCGTGTCCATCGTCTGATAGCCCTGCGTCGAAGCCAGCTTGTAAGTCTCTCCGGTCTTGCGGATTTGCAGGCCGGTGGCGATCCACGGCGCAGCCGTTGTGCGCAACGCGTAGGCATTGAATCCGCTGCGCCGTTCCGACGCGGCCTGCGCGGCGTGCGGCCGTAGCCGAGCGTGACCGTGACGGAGTTGTCGGGATGGCCAGCTTGAATCCAAACGGGGCCGGTGACTTTCTTGCCATTCAATTCCAGCTCGACAACATCTTCCACCTTGATCTGCAGCCGCTCCGCCATCTTCGGACCGATGAGCACGGCATTGTCCCAGGTGAGCTTGGTCATCGGCTTGGGCAATTCCTGCAGCCAGCCGTTGTTGGAGAATTGGCCGTCGTAGATGGTGGGATCGCGGCGGATGTTGAGCTCGATGGTGTTTGGGTCGGGCTGAGCCAGATTCGTCATCGGGATAAAGTTCGACGTCTTTACCTGCGATGTCTTTCGGAGAGAATGCCGTTCCCTCGATCCATCCATCGTGCAGCGACTTGCGCCAGAACTGCTCGAAGTCTGCGCCGGTGTGCTGCTTCTGCCAATAGGCACGGGTCAGATCGTAGCCGGTCGCATCGGCCTGACCGGAGAGCAGCGCGACGAATTCCAACGCGCTCTTGCCGTTGTATAGCGGAGCAATCAGCGGCTGAATGATGCTGACGGTACCGTCATATGCGCGGGCATCGCCCCAGGCTTCGAGTTCATGCGCTTGATTGATGTGCCACTGACAAAGCTCGGCGGTCTCGTTCTGATAAAGGCCGAGATGCACGCGCAGCGGAATCTTGCCGTTCTTCAGGACGTCGGCGAAGTTGAGATCGGCGGGCGCGTCGTAGGCCGGATTGCCGCCGAGAATGACCAGCAGATCGACTTTTCCGCCGCGCATGTCGGCAACTAGATCTTTGATCGATTCGGTTTGATTGACCGGATTCGCGTCGACGGGATCGGTATAGAAAACCGTCTTGCCGACGTTGCCGAGCTTCGCATTGATCGCGTGCGCTAGAGCATGAACAGCGGGAGATTGATGATCGCCAGCAATCACCACGCTAGATCCGCGGTGCTTTTCCAGATCCTCCACCAGCGCGGCCGCGAACAGGCTGCTGTTCGGAGTGTCCAAAAGTCTGGATGGGCTCATAGCTACCGATGGCAGATGGCAGCAGACTGGCCAACCTTTCGATATCGGCCGCGCGCACCGGTAGCCGATGATCCGCCTTCGCCCCCGTCGTCGTCGTCGTGCTCTCGATCACGTACAGCCGGTTCATGTTGCCGTCGGGATTGCGGCGCTTGGCGAAGTCGCGGATGTAGCGGACATTTCCCGGGAAACCCGCATACAGGAAGTCGGCGTCGAGCGAGACGATTACGTCGGCTTTTTCAAAGTCGTAGCGCGTCTCGACCGGCTGCGCCGAAGGCCATCTTCGCGCCTTCGAGCACGTTGTCGCGATTGACGGGCTCGTACACATGCCACTTGGCCTGCGGATAAATCTTCAGGAAGTTGCGCAGCTGATCGGCGAGCGTGGGCGAAGAAATCGTCGGCGTGAGAATGCGAATGCCCGCGCCCTGCAACGCTTTCTGCGCGCTGAGCGGCCCGCGAATCGCGGTCAAGAATGACTGCCAGGAGCGCTGGTCGCCCATCGACATTACGCTCTGCGAGCGGTCGGGATCGTACAGGCCGAGAATCGAGGCTTGCGCAAAAATGTCCGTCCCGCCGAGCGACGCGGGATGCTTGTCGTTGCCTTCAATCTTCGTCGGACGCCCGAGATGGCTCTCGACCAGCATCGGGCTGGCGTATCCGCCCAGCGTCATCGCCGTGGCGTAGAACATGGGGCGGCCCGGAACCACGTCCTCCGGCTGGCGCACGTAGGGGACGATCGGTTCGATCGGCAGGCGCACGCAGCCGGTCATGCCAGCCAGCGCCATGGACGCGCCCATCACCTTCAGGAAGCCGCGGCGCGAAACGGAATCCACCCACTCGGACGCACCTTTAGGAAACTCGCGATGCAGCGCCTCCTGGAACGCGGGGCTGCCCGCAAGCTCTTCGAGGCTGCGCCAGTATTCCGGGCCGGCTTCTATCCGCGATTATTCGCCTCGTTGATTTGCGCGCGGACCGAGTCCAGATCGAGCTTGCCCTTCTTGCTAGGGGCAAACGTCTTCGCGCCTGGCGCGGCCGACTTGTTCTTCATCTTCATGAATGACACATTACTCTGCTCGAAGGCTTGTCATCCTGACCGCAGTGACAGTTCGCGTAGCAACTTCTGCCGCTCAGGATGACGAACTCTCATAGTCCAATCGTCGTTCTCACCGATGACACGTGCTGCAACTTGTAATATCTTTCACGCTGCGGACGCTATACTTTTTCACCAACGCCGAACCCAATCAACTCCTGATCAGTGAAACTCCTGCCCATCTACCACCACGGGATTCGCGCTGGTCGGCTGCTGGTAACGCATATTGAACACCTGATCGCGCGGGCGCAGATTTTTCTGCGGCGCGCGATGGCAGTCCAGGCACCATTCCATCTGCAACGACTCCTGCTGGTACATCAGCGGCATCTGGTCTACGGGGCCGTGGCAGGTGTTGCATCCCACTCCTTTATTGACGTGAATGCTGTGATTGAAAAAAACGAAGTCGGGAAGCTGGTTCACCCGCGTCCACTGCAGCGATTCGCCCGAGCGATAGCTGGCGCGAACCGGCTCCAGCAACTGCGCATTGGTCCAAATCTGCGAATGGCAGTTCATGCAAGTCTTGGTGGGAGGAATGCCGGCAAAGCTCGACGTCTCGACCGAGGTGTGGCAATAGCGGCAGTCAATGCCGAGGCCGGTAACATGGTGCTGGTGGCTGAAAGGCACGGGCTGCGGCTTGCGCACTCCGGCATAAGTGACGTAAGGCGAGCGCTGGATTTCCATCGCGACCCAGCCCAGCGCGGCCACCACGAAGACCGCGCCAAAAATTGTGGCCCGGGACAGGGTATTGGTGCTGCGATGAAAAATCTGCGGCATGCTTGCGTACGACTTCAGATTAATACGAATGAAACTCGGCAGATCCCCCGGTTTGTGGAAGCATAATTGTTACGGCGCAAAAGAAAACACCCACAGAATTTCTTGCGCCAGCTATGAGAACAGGAGATTATAAATACTTCGCGTATTTTGTCGCGCATTTTCGACGCCAGTGGAAGAAGGAGAATTTTTTCCAGACTCATTCGAATTGTCTTTCAACCGGATATTTGTCTGCATCTCTACCGCAGATTCATCACCAGCAGTTTCGGCTCGGTCATTTCCTCAATCGCGTAGCGCAGTCCTTCGCGGCCAAGTCCGGAATCTTTCACTCCGCCGTATGGCATCTGATCGATGCGGAACGAAGGGATATCGCCAGCCACCAGCGCGCCGACTTCCAGTTCGTCATACGCCTGGAATAGCAGTTTTACATCGCGGGTGAACAAGCCCGCCTGCAGACCATAGGTCGAGTTGTTGATCCGCCGCAGGGCTTCGTCGAAACTCTGATATGGCTCAACCGTCACGACGGGCCCGAAGATTTCCTGGCAGTTCACTTTCATGTCGGGCTTAGTACCGGTCAGCACCGTAGGTTCGACGATCGACCCCTTTCGGCCTCCGCCGCAGAGCAGGCGAGCCCCGGAGCGAACCGCTTCGTCAATCCAGTTAGTGACGCGGACGGCGTCACTCTCACGGATCAGAGGGCCGAGGTCCGTCGATTCCTCCATGGGATCGCCGGTCCTCAGTTGCTTGACGCCCTCGACCAGCAGATCGGTGAACTTGCCGTAGACCGAATGCTCGACCAGAATGCGCTGCACCGAGATGCAGGTCTGGCCCGCGTAGCCGAAGCCGCCCGCTATGCTGCGCTCGGCGGCATATGCGAGGTCGGCGTCGCCGTGCACGATGGCGCCGGCGTTGCCGCCGAGTTCCAGCGCAACTTTCTTTTTTCCCGCACGGCGCTTGATATCCCAACCTACTGGGACGCTGCCGGTAAAGCTGATCAGCTTGATGCGCTCGTCCGTGACCAGCAGGCCTGCATCGTCGTTGGAAAGCGGCAGCACGTTCAGCCCGCCATCCGGCCAGCCCGCCTGCTGCACGCACTCGGCCAGCAACAGCGCGCAGAGCGGCGTTTGCGGCGCAGGCTTCAATACCATCGAGCACCCCGCGGCGATCGCGGGCGCGACTTTATGCGCCACCAGGTTCAGCGGGAAATTAAATGGAGTAATCCCCGCGATAGGGCCGAGAGGAAAGCGCTTCACAATGCCCCAGCGTCCGGCGGTGAACTCTTGCCAGTCAAGGGGAAGATATTCGCCGTAAATGCGCGTGGCCTCTTCCGCCGCGACATTGAAAATAAAGACAGCGCGGTCCACTTCAATGCGCGCCAGCTTGATCGGTTTGCCCGCTTCCAGAGCCAGAGTGCGGGAGAATTCATCGCGCCTCCCAGCGATCGCCTGCGCTACGCACCGCAGCACACGCTGGCGTTCAAAAGCTGGCAAGCGGCGGGTAGTCCCAAAAGCTTTCACCGCGGCGGCGATGGCAGCTTCAGCGTGCTCGCGCCGCCCCTGGACGACTCGCCCGACGATCGCGCCATCGAAAGGGGAGTGTACTTCGACGAGGTCGCCATCCTCTATCCAACGGCCATCGACAAAGAAGCCGTGGGTTGCGACTGGGGCAATCGTCAGTTCCGCCATTTTCGGAAGCCTCCAGGCCGAACAATCGTCTTTGATTATAGGCTGAGAGGCTTGGTTGCTTTTTTCTGCGATCGAAATTCTTCAACAACTGAAGACACAAGGTCACAGAGATGCGCTTCCTCTACTACAATCAGTGCCGCTACCACCTATGTCTGCCCTCGAAACATTGTCGAGCTTGCACCGCGTTTGAAGCGAAAAGAACTTTCTCCGGTCGAACTGACTCGCGCCTGCCTCGACCGCATCGACAAACTCAATCCTGTGCTGAATGCCTTTATTACAGTGACCGCCGAATCGGCGTTGGCCGAGGCGCGTACTGCAGAGGCTGAAATCCTGCGCGGGGAGTGGCGCGGGCCGCTGCATGGGATTCCGATTGCGTTGAAAGACTTGATCGATACCGCGGGCACGCGCACTACGGCTGGCAGCGCGCTCTTCGAGCATCGCGTCCCGACGGAAGATGCTGAGGTCGTGCGGCGGCTGAAGCAAGCGGGCGCGGTGATTCTTGGCAAGAACAATCTGCATGAGTTTGCTTATGGCGGGAGCTCTCTAGTCAGCTTCTTCGGCGACGTTCACAATCCGCGGAACACGGCCCACATCGCTGGAGGATCGTCCGGGGGTTCGGCCGCCGCCGTGGCTGCCGAACTTTGCTATGCGGCCATTGGGACCGATACGGCGGGCTCGATTCGTGAACCAGCGGCACTGTGCGGGTGTGTTGGCATCAAGCCGACGTATGGGCGCGTGTCCGCGCGCGGCGTGATTCCGCTTTCCTGGTCGCTCGATCATGTTGGTCCGCTCGCGGCGAGCGTGGCCGATGCGGCGGCTGTTCTGCAGGTCATCGCGGGATACGATGCAGCTCGATGCTGGCAGCGCTAACGTCCCTGTGAGCGATTATGTTTCGGGCTTAGGCGAGCAGACGAAAAGGCTTCGCGTTGGCATTCCACGTCCGTATTTTTATGACGATCTTCATGAGGAAGTTCGGGCGGCAGTAGAGCAAGCTATCACCGTGATCGCCGCTCTGGTAGCCGAAGTTCGCGATATGCACATCGAAGTGCCCAACGATCGAACTGTGCAAGCTGCCGAGTCTTTTGCCTACCACGCGGATAACGTTTCCCGATCGCCTGAGCTGTATCAGCCTGAGACGCTGCGGCGCATCCGCTCTGGCGAAAAGATTTCAGCCGCTGAATATATTCAGCGCCGCCGCGAAATGGATCAGCAACGCCGGCGCGCTCATGACTTCTTCCGCGAAGTGGATTTGCTGATCACGCCTGCCATGCCCATCCCCGCGCCCGCGATCGCTGATTTGAAAAAAGACCCCGCGGCTCTTCGTCCCGCCGAACTTGCCCTGCTCCGCAACACGCGGCCGTTCAATGTGTGGGGACTGCCGGCGATCTCAGTGCCCTGCGGCTTTACCAAAAGCGGCCTGCCTATCGGATTGCAAATCGCGGGTCCGCACTGGCGCGAAGATCTCGTTCTAAGGCTGGCTGATGCCTATGAGCAGGCCGCCAAGTGATCAGAACCTCGCCTATGTTGTTCCTAGCCGACCATTTTGAAGTCCTACGCGCGCAAAAGTCTTGCGCAGGCGCAATCCTTGAACCCCAAATCTGCATCCTAAACTTTGCGCAATCCGCTAATTGGCGAACCTGCCTGGGCCTTGCGCACGAATTCTATTTTCGGAGGGACCTATGAAAGTGCTCCGTGTGTTGTCCTCCACCGTTTTATTCGCGCTGGCCGTAGCCCTGTGCGCCCCGGCGCAAGAGGTGAAAACCGATTACGACCATCACGCGAATTTCTCTCAATATCACACTTATTACTGGGAAAGAGTCCAGACCACCGACCCGCTCTGGAAGAGCCGCATCCAGGATGCGGTCGACCGTGAACTCCAGGCCAAAGGGTGGCAGCGGGCCGATAACGGTGGCGATGTCGCCATCACCGCCGTCGGCAGCGCCCACAACGAAAAGGAATATCAAACCTTTTACAACGGCCTTGGCGGATGGCGCTGGGGCGGCTTCGGTGAAACCACTACTGAGGTTGAGAACTATCCAGTCGGCACGCTGGTTTTGGATTTTTACGACGCGCACAACAAGCAGCTGATCTGGCGCGGTTCAGCCCGCGAAGCGCTCAGCGATAAACCCGAAAAAAACGAAAAGAAGCTCGAGAAATCCGTCGCTAAGATGCTCGATCATTTCCCGCCGAAAGGCCGGGATTAATTTGCGGTGACTCTGGCGCGACCTGCGCGTCGCGCCAGAGTCAACCCCCGCTAATCCGAGTCGCGAAGCGACGCCATTCACTAGCGTCGCACGTAAGTCGTACGGCGCCAAAAACGGAGCCGAGTCCCTCAGACGCTCCCCTGAGCAGGCGAAGCGCGCCTAAGGGAACGCCACCCCTACGCATTCCGCCCCAAACCAGCTAAACTTGTTAGTTCCGGTGTTCCGCTCTGCATCCCTGGCCGGAGACCAACCACATTCCTCCGCTCACCCGATGCTGGGCTATTCATCTTTTATCAGGAAGGCCATCATGTCCGTAAACTCTTTCAACTCCCGCTCCACTCTCAAAGTCGGCAACAAAGAATACGAAATCTACCGCTTAGACGCCCTCGACCAGCAAGGCATCTCCACCAAGCATCTCCCATACTCCCTGCGCATTCTCCTCGAAAATCTCCTCCGCACCGAAGACGGCCGCAACGTAAAAAAAGAAGACATCCGCTCGCTCGCCGCCTGGGGTACCAAAGGAACGACGAAAAATTCCAAGCCCGACACCGAAATCGCCTTCACCCCCAGCCGCGTCCTCCTTCAGGATTTCACCGGCGTCCCCTGCGTAGTCGATCTCGCCGCCATGCGCGACGCCATGAAGGAACTCGGCGGCGATCCCGCCCTCATCAATCCTCTGCAGCCAGTCGAATTAGTAATCGATCACTCCGTCCAGGTCGACGAATTCGGCACTCCCAACGCCTTCGACGTAAATGCCCTCCTGGAATTCCAGCGCAACAAAGAGCGCTACTCTTTCCTCCGCTGGGGCCAAACCGGATTCCGCAATCTAGCCATCGTCCCCCCCGACACCGGCATAGTCCATCAAGTCAACCTCGAATACCTAGCCCGCGTAGTCTTCATCCAAACCGCAAACGGCAGGTCCACCGCCTACCCCGACACCCTGGTAGGCACCGACAGTCACACAACTATGATTAATGGGTTGGGGGTGTTGGGGTGGGGGGTTGGCGGCATTGAGGCTGAGGCCGCCATGCTGGGGCAGCCGGTTTCTATGCTGATTCCTCTGGTTGTCGGCGTGAAGCTTACTGGACGCTTGCGCGAAGGCGCTACTGCTACTGATCTTGTTTTGACTATCACTGAGATGTTGCGCAAGCATGGTGTCGTGGGAAAATTTGTCGAGTACTTCGGTCCCGGACTCGGCGATCTTCCGCTTGCCGATCGCGCTACTATCGCCAACATGTCTCCTGAATATGGGGCCACGTGCGGCATCTTCCCGGTCGACAAAGAGAGCTTGAAGTATTTGAAACTCACGGGGCGCAGCGCCGAACAAATTGCTCTGGTCGAGGCCTACTGCCGCGAGCAGGGACTTTTCCACGACGAAAAAACGCCCGAAGCGGAATATTCCGAACTGCTGAGTCTTGATCTCGCGACGGTCGAACCCAGCCTCGCCGGGCCCAAGCGTCCGCAAGATCGCGTCATACTTTCGCAAGCCGCCGACTCGTTCCAGAAAGCTCTGCCTTCGCTGATCAAGCCAAAATCCGCCGTGGCCAGTGCCTCCGCTACATCAACTCAAACGGCGAAAGCCGGGAATTCCGCGACCTGGGAGCAGGAAGGCGGCAGTCCCGCGGCCATCGGGGTCGAAGATCCCAACGTCCACGAACATGTCCCTGCAAGCGTCAAGAATTCCCTGAAACACGGCAGCGTAGTAATCGCCGCCATCACGTCCTGCACCAACACTTCGAATCCATCGGTGATGATCGGCGCCGGCCTGCTCGCCAAGAAAGCCGTAGAGAAAGGTCTGCAAGTTCCGCCCTGGGTCAAGACTTCGCTCGCACCCGGATCGAAAGTTGTTCGCGACTATCTCGAGAACGCCGGCCTCACTCCCTATCTTGAAAAACTAAAATTTCACATCGTCGGCTACGGATGCACCACCTGCATCGGCAACTCCGGACCGCTGCCCGCTGAAGTCTCCCAAGCCATCGACGAAAAAGATCTGGTCGTGGCCAGCGTGCTCTCCGGCAATCGCAACTTCGAAGGCCGCATCAACTCCGAAGTCCGCGCCAACTATTTAATGTCTCCGCCGCTGGTCGTCGCCTTCGCGCTCGCCGGACGCATCGACACCGATCTCCGCAAAGACGCCTCGGCAAAGACCGAGACGGCAATCCCGTTTATCTCGCCGACCTCTGGCCCACGCAGCGTGAAGTCGAAGAGGCGATTCAGCACTCAGTCACCTCCGACATGTTTTCGAAAAGCTACGCCGAAGTTTTTCGAGGGAGACGAACGCTGGCGGGGCCTCGCCATCCCCAAAGGCCAGACCTACGCCTGGGAAAAAGATTCCACCTACATCCGCCGCGCCCCTTACTTCGATGACATGAAGATTAAGCCCTCGCCCGTCGAAGACATCAAAGGCGCGCGTGTGCTGGCCGTGCTCGGCGACAGCGTCACCACCGACCACATCTCGCCCGCAGGTCGATCAAGAAAGACGGCCCCGCCGGAAAATATCTGCAGGAACACGGCGTCAAGCCCGCCGACTTCAACTCCTACGGCTCGCGCCGCGGCAATCACGAAGTGATGGTCCGCGGCACTTTCGCCAACGTCCGCCTGCGCAACAAACTGGTCAATGTGGAAGGCGGATTCACCCGCCACCTTCCCAGCAATCAGGAAATGTCGATCTTCGACGCTTCCCAGAAATATCAGGTCGAAGGAACGCCGCTGATTATTCTCGCCGGAAAAGAATACGGCTCCGGCTCCTCCCGCGACTGGGCTGCCAAAGGCCCGCGCCTGCTGGGAGTTTCCGCAGTGATCGCGGAAAGTTATGAGCGCATTCACCGCTCGAACCTAGTCGGCATGGGAGTCCTTCCGTTGCAGTTCAAGGCAGGCGAGAATGCGGAATCGCTCAAGCTGACGGGGGAGGAAGTCTTCGAGATCACCGGCATCCGCGAAGTAGTCGACCACTTCGCCGCCGGACAGCAGGTAAAAGTCCGCGCCAAAGGTAAAGGCAAGGCGATTGAGTTCAACGCACTGGTGCGAATCGATACGCCGCAGGAAGCGCTCTACTACGCTAACGGCGGGATTCTGCAGTATGTGCTAAGGCAGTTGCTGGCGGCGAAGCCCAGCGCGCAAACGGTGGGCGTGTAGTCAACAATTTTTGAAAGCCGGGTGCCCGCCCTTCGTTTTTTGAAGGGTGGAATTCCACGGTCGTCTCTCGCTTGGGATTTCAGGTGTAAAACGTCCGTCATGCGGCCATGAAAATCGGCCGTCGCCCAACCGAACTAAAGCCGCGACATCGCAGCCCCACGATGCGCATGATCAGGGGAATCGTTCGTCGGGAATGGCAGTGATTCCTGCGCGTCATCTTCTAACCTGGCCGAGGATGAATGTTCGCGCTTGTCACAGATGAATCCGTAGATAACCAGACCAGCCAGCGCCGCTGCAACCAGGAGCAACTGCAATAGTCGTGTCATCATGCCCGTCTTCTCCTCTCTATTTTGATGCCAGCCACAGAGGCGGCGACACCAAGAACCAGAATCGCGATGACAATAGTCCACTGCGGTGTGTGCGGCTCGAACAACTGATACAAAGGCGCGAACACAATAATCAGCGTACCCGCCTCACGCAGCATCTACTCCTACCATTTCAAGCGTGTATTTCTTCTCTGCCAAGATTACCTCAGTTCTCTTGGCATCCGCTAGCTCGATGACCCGGCGTTGTTGGAACTTTCCCAAAACAGGAATTAGCCGGCCCGGTGCGGTCTCTCCTGCGCCCTTGACCTTGCTTTTGCTTTTGACTTCTTCGGCTGCTCCGGCAACAGCAACTCCCAAGCCTCCCGATACCCCTCGCACTTATACCGCTCCGGATGCTTCGGCTTCCTTGGCAACAGCGTCAAAGCTTTCTTTTGCTTCCCCAACAACAAAACCGCCGCCGGAATCAGATACCACACATCTTTCGGGATCACATACGCGGCAAAAAAATCAATCTGCCTCAGCGTATAAGGCTTGCTGTGCGCGTTCGGCTTAAACTGGCACAAATACCCGTACTGCGTCCGGCAGTCCGTCGACTTCACCTGCACCCGCAAAATCCGCTCACCCGATTCAATCCCCACATCGTAAGCCGACGAATCTCCCCAAGGTTTCGACACCTTGAACCCCTTCCGCACCGCTCGCGCCATAAACTGCAATTCCACCCACTCGCCCCGCTCCTTAAACGTCCTAAACCCTTTGCAATGACTCATCTTTACGCCCCGTTTTAAACCGGATTGTCCCAAAAAAGAAAGGCGCGGCCTGTGAGCCGCGCCTTCATTTCGTAAATTCTTACTCTATACTTTCAGTATATCAATTTGAAAAGGGTGATTGGGACATGTCTCCCATAAATATATTTGCTTCGTTATGCTGGAGTTAGAAGCAATCGTGTAATTTCTGCCTATTGACAAGATTTTGGCCGGAGCGAAGGACGGCTTGGGCGTGGTGCCCCCACCTTTCGCTCTTTGAAGTGAGCGTGGTATGCGGGGCCGGTCGAGCGACATGCATGTGAGAGTATAGTTCGTGGCCTTAATGATTCGGCGCAGCCACAACTAACCCACCATGTCCGGCAAGTCCAAAGAACCTACGAATCCCGCGGACGAACCATCCGGCAAAGACCTCGGCAACTTCACCGGCTTCTTTCACTCTCAGAGCTTTGCGCACTTTCACGCCGGACGGTCGGGTTACTCGACCTCGAATTACGATCCCATCTCCGCATTCCTTCCTACTCGTCTCTTGCAATGGATTCCGCGGGTCGTTAAATACTGGTTTCACAAACGCTATCCGTTCCGCGATTATAGTTCCAACGAGCGGGGCAGCGGAATCTATCCTATCGAGGACCGGGTAAAAATCAGCCTTGCCGGCGACTGGGGCACGGGCACCGACGAAGCCCAGAAAGTCGCGAGCGCCATTGCGAAAGCGGAGCCGGATTTCACCATCCACATGGGCGACGTGTATTACGTGGGCGACAGCAACGAGGTCCGCGAAAATTTCCTGGGCGAACAAACCAGTCCTTATATCCCCGTCAAGTGGCCCGTGGGTTCCAAGGGCGCATTCGCGCTGAACGGCAATCACGAAATGTACGCCGAAGGTACCGGCTACTGGAGAATGGTTCTTTCCCGCATGGGGCTGAAAGAGCGCGGCAGCGATTGGGGCGCGGGACAATGGGCCAGTTTCTTCTGCCTGGAAAATAGTCACTGGCGTCTGGTCGCGCTCGACACTGCTTACAACTCCACCAGGTTCGACTGGACAAAAGTTCCTGTGCTCAAGCGCCTCAAATGGCTTCGCAAGAGCACGCACTTTAAGCCGAAATGTAACCTGCCCGATCCGCTACTGAAGTGGCTGAAGGAATCTATTAATCCGGATGCCGACAAGCGCGGATTGATCATCCTCTCCCATCACGGGCCGCATTCCGCCTTCGAAGCCTGGTATCAAATTCCCTCGAGGCAGCTGGCGAAAATCATTCATCGCCCCGTGCTGTGGTTCTGGGGACACGAGCACAAGCTTACGGTTTACGACAAATTCGCGGTCAACGATGGCATCGAGGCTTATGGCCACTGCATCGGCCACGGCGGCATGCCCGTGGAACGCGGCAAGTTTCCCGACATTTCTGACTGCCGCTGGCTGGCCTGGGACAATCGCCGCTATCCCTCCGACGAAAAAAACATCGATGTCGGCTTCAATGGCTTTGCCAACTTCTCTTTCAACGGCCCCGCCCTCCATGTCGCCTACTACGATCTCAATCAAAGCCTTCTTCTCACCGAAGACTGGCATATCGATATCGACAGCGGCGAACTTCAAGGCCCTAATCTGAAAAAGATTCTCGACGACGCTTCCTTGCACTGCCGTGAATCCTGAGGAACGAGGGCTTAGCCGGTGGCGCTAAAGGTTTGGACATCCCAATCCGATTACAAACCTCGGGAGAGCAAAAGGCATCGAAGCTAGACATCTAAAGGAGGCGTAGCTCATGAATAGTTTGCGCATTAAGAGTTTGCACAAGGTTTTTTCCAGGGTAGTATCGCTGCTTTCAGGAGCCGTACTAACTGCGGCTTTGCTGTTCACTGCAGTCCCACGGCTTCACGCCGAAGACCATTACGAACGCTGTCAGCGCCGCATCGTGCACGCCGATCATGAACTTCACGAGGCCATCGAACGGCATGGGCGCCACAGTCCTCAGGCTGACCACAAGCGCCATGAGTTGCACGAAGCCCGCGAGCGCTGCTGGAACGAATATCATCGCTGGTGGGACGAAGACGAACACCGCTGGCATACCGACCGCGACTGGAACGAGCACGATCACGACTAGCCAGCCATAAATTCTCACGGATGCCCAGCCTTGTCTTTCGTTTTCTGGAGAGACAGGGCGGGTATCTGACTTGTGCTTCGCATGAGCCGGCCCCAACTCCCGCTGCTATAATCAAAGATTGCGCTCATGTCGACGAAACGCCTGATTCGCTCCACCACAGTTTTATCCATCCGCCGCAACGGCAGCGTGGTGCTTGCCGGCGATGGACAAGTCACGCTCGGCGAGTCCGTCATTAAACATACGGCGAAGAAAATTCGCCGGCTTTATAACGACAAGATCCTTGCGGGATTCGCGGGTTCCACCGCCGACGCTTTCACGCTGTTCAGCCGCTTCGAATCGAAGCTCGAGCAGTACCACGGCAACCTGGGACGCGGCGCGGTTGAGCTGGCCAAAGACTGGCGCACCGATAAATATCTGCGGCACCTGGAAGCGCTGCTGCTGGTGAGCGACAAGGAGCAGACGTTTCTATTGAGCGGACAAGGTGATGTGATCGAGCCGGACGGGGGCGTGGCGGCGATCGGCAGCGGCGGTCCGTATGCGCAAGCCGCGGCACAAGCGCTGGCCACGCACACGCAACTTACCGCCCGCCAGATCGCCGAAGAAGCCATGAAGATTGCGGGCAAGATGTGCATCTATACCAATGATGCGGTAACGATTGAGGAACTGTAAGTTCTCAGTTCTCGGTTCTCAGTCCTCAGCAAGCGTTTTGCTGTTTGACTGAGAACTGTAGAACCAAGAACTGAGAACTTTTTATGGCTATCTACTTACCTAGCAGCGCCGAAGAAGAACAACTCGCACTCGACGAACTTACTCCGCGCGAGATCGTAGTCGAGCTCGACAAACACGTGATCGGCCAGAAGGACGCTAAGCGCGCCGTCGCCATCGCCCTGCGCAACCGCACCCGCCGTCAGAAACTAACCCCGGAGTTAGCCGAAGAAATCATTCCCAAAAACATAATCATGATAGGGCCGACGGGGGTGGGGAAGACGGAGATTGCGCGGCGGCTGGCGAAGCTGGCGAATTCTCCGTTTTTGAAAGTGGAGGCTTCGAAGTTTACCGAGGTTGGGTATGTGGGGCGGGATGTGGAGTCGATGGTGCGCGATCTGGTGGAGATTGCGATTGATAATGTGCGGGAGGAGAAGTTGGAAGATGTTGCGGACAAGGCTGAATTGAATGCTGAGGAGCGGCTGCTTGATATTTTGTTACCGCCGACTCCGACGGCGAGGGCGGGGGAATCGACTACGGCGGGCGGAGTGGTGATCGATGGGAGCACGTCGCTGGCGGAGTCTTCATCGCGGACGCGAGAGAAGCTGCGACTGCAGCTGCGCGAGGGCAAGCTTGACGAGCGGCAGGTCGAGATCGATGTGCGCGAGCGAAATTTCCCCACGTTTGAAATTATGAGCAATCAGGGCGTGGAGGAGATGGACATCAACATCAAGGACATGCTGCCCAACATCTTCGGGGCGCGGACCAAGAAGCGGAAGATGAAAGTGAATGAGGCGTTCGAATATCTGATTCAGGAAGAAGAGCAGCGGCTGATCGATATGGATCATGTGACGCGGACGGCGATTGATCGCGTGGAGAATTCGGGAATCGTGTTTCTGGATGAGATTGACAAAATTGCGGGGCGCGAGGGCGGGCATGGGCCGGACGTTTCGCGCGAGGGCGTGCAGCGCGACATTCTGCCGATTGTTGAAGGAACGACGGTGAACACGCGCTATGGCATGGTGCGCACGGATCACATCCTATTTATTGCGGCGGGAGCTTTTCACGTTTCGAAGCCGAGCGATCTGATTCCGGAGTTGCAGGGGCGGTTTCCGATTCGCGTGGAATTGCAGTCGTTGACCATGGAGGATTTCGTACGGATTCTGACTGAGCCGAAATCTTCTTTGGTGAAGCAATATACGGCTTTGCTGGAGACAGAAGGGGTGAAGCTGGAATTTACGCCGGAGGCGCTGTCGGAGATTGCGCACTTTGCATTCCGGGTGAATGAGAGCACTGAGAATATTGGGGCGCGGCGGCTGCATACCATCATGGAGCGGGTACTGGATGAGTTAAGTTTTGATGCCCCGGAGCGCAAGGGCGAGCACGTGGTGGTGGATGCGGATTATGTGCGCAAGATGTTGACGGATATTGTTAAGGATCAGGATTTGTCGAGATATATTCTGTAGGAATTCCGGCTTTGGGCCGCATATGGGCGCGGCGGTAATGGGTCGCGGCCCCAACCGAAAATGGAACGCGTTTGCAGTATCGTACCCACCCTCGCAAAGAACGCGAGGATGGGGCACCCTCCGTGGAAATGGTGCACGCAGAAATCATTGAAGGCGGGCCACCCGCCCCGAGCAGACTCTACCGAAGTTTCCCTTAAGGTTGCATTACGCGGGCCTGCTGCTGTTGGGACGCGCTTTGCACCATGCGAACTCGCTGCTCGATTCGTGCCAGGCGTTGCTCCAGAGCCGAGGCCTCACGAGTTCGTGCCTGCTGTAATTGCCGGAGCTGTTTCTGGAGCTGCTTGATCTGCCCGTCTTTTTGCTGAACTACTCGGTACAGAGCTTGAATCGCAGCCAGTGCCACTCCCTCCGAGTCGATGGTGGAGATGTGCTTGTCGTCCTTGCCGAGGCCAAAGGCAGCCCGGAAATCTTGTGCCATCGGACCCAGATGCCGAATCGCAGGCGATTGTTCCTTGTAGTTCCAGCTGAGAATGGGAATCTTCGACAGCTTCTCAAGCACCTCTGGGCCGCTGACGGGGGAAAAGTTAGCTTTCACGTTTCGATCACTCGACTGCTGGAGCACTCCCGAGATCGTGACATTTCCGGAGGGGTCGATATGCATGCGGTCAGTATTGGCGTCGCCAATGAGGATGTTCGCGCTGGGATACACCCGCAGACCTCCATCTCCTGCTATTGAGCCAGATACGAAGTTCCCCGACCCACCCGCCGTGAAGATCTCAGTCAATGCATTACCGTTGAGAGCACCGTTGTACACGCTGACCGCGTTCGCATCGGTTGCCCCGGTGCTGCCAAAACGAGCCACGGGATCGTGCGTCGCACCAGAGCCGGCCATTACGTCCAGAGGTACGGCGGGGGCGGTGGTGCCGATGCCGACATTGGTGCTGGCGGTGGCGCCGTTTACGCCATTGATGCCGCCCAGCACCATGGCATTGCTGCTGTCTACCGCGGCTAAGGCGCCGATGGCGGTGGCGTTGTTGAGGGTCCCAGTGCCGATAGCGGAGCCGTATCCGAGGAAAGTGTTAAATGAGCCGGTCAGCGAGGATGAGTCTGCCGTCGAGCCGGCGTCAGCGCCGCTGCCCGTGTTGAAGTTGCCCGTGGTGTTATAGGTGAGCGCGCTAGAACCAGTCGCTGTATTGTAGCTGCCATTCCCGGAGCCGTCCCCATTGCTGTTGTAGAGCGCGCCAGCGCCCGTGGCCGTGTTCTGGAAGCCCAGGGTGTTAAGCCGGAGCGCCTCGAAGCCGATGGCCGTGGTATTGAAGCCCGAGGCCGTGGTATTCCCCCCAAAGCCCAGGAGCGCATTTTGATTCGCGTAGGAGCCGAAGGCGAACAGGTTGCTTCCGATCTGGAAGCTGTTGCCCGTCACTACGCCCGTGGCGCTCAGGTTCCCGTTCACCGTCTGGTTTCCGGTGAAAGTGTTGTTGGCGGCGAGTTGCGGAACCTTGGTGGTGTCGAGGTTCAAGGTTGTGGTACCTCCCAGCGACACTGGCCCGCCGCCTGTCAGGTCCGTCCCTGGGTTTATCGTCAATGACGAATTCGCCAGCATGGCGTTGGTCACCCCGCCCGTGGCAATGCTAAGCGTTCCGCTTCCGGTGATCGGTCCGCCCATTAGACCGGCGCCGCTGCCCACGCTCGTGACCGTTCCAGTGCCGGGGAAGGTCTGACCGGAAGCGAACGTGATCAGGCCCGTAAAATTACCCGTGCCATGCACGTCGAGCGTGGCCGCAGGGGCGGTCGTGCCGATGCCGACGTTGGTGTTGGCAGTGGCGCCATTCACGCCGTTAATGCTGCCCAGCACCATGGCATTGCTGGCTGTGACTTCTGCGTTGGCGCCGATGGCGGTGGCGTTGTTGAGAGTCCCCGTTCCCATAGCGGAATTCGATCCCAGGAAAGTGTTGTTGGAGCCGGTGATGGAGGACTTATCTCCAGTTAGTCCGGCGCTGGAACCGATGGCGGTGTTGTCGGCACCCGTGGTGTTGGACAAAAGCGCGGAATCGCCGTTGGCCGTGTTAGAGCTACCGCTGGTACTGTTGGCTAGCGCGTTGACGCCGTTGGCCGTGTTGAGGCTGCCGGTGGTGTTGCTGAAGAGCGCGTCGAAGCCGGCAGCTGTGTCGCCGCTGCCCGTGCTGTTGTTCTGGAGCGCTGTGGCGCCACTGGCCGTGTTTTGGTCGCCCGCGGTGTTGAAGTAGAGCGCGTCATAGCCGCTGGCGGTGTTGCTGTTACCCGTGGTGTTGCTGAAGAGCGCGTTAGCGCCGTTGACCGTGTCGGAGTAGCCCGTGGTGTTGCTGAAGAGCGCTTCGAAGCCGGCAGCAGTGTTAGCGGTGCCCCCGCTCGTGGTATTCCCGGCAAAGCCGAGAAATGCATTCTGACTGTTGTAGGAGCCGAAGGCGAACAGGCAGCTTCCGATCTGCAAGCTGTTGCCCGTCACGACTCCCGTGGCGCTCAGGTTCCCGTTGACTGTTTGATTGCCGGTGAAGGTGTTGGCGGCGTCGAGTTGTGGCACTTTGGTGGTGTCTACATTCAGCGTGACGCTGCCGCTGGCGCCGCCGCCGGTAAGATCGGCGCCCGCAGTGACGCCTGTGATCGTGCCGTCGCCGGTGCCGGGGAAAGTTTGTCCGGTGGCGAACTTGATCAGTCCGTTGCTGGCGATGTTGAATCCGGTCTCTGTGAGCTTGCTTGTCCCAGGGGCAAACAGCAGATTCAGCGTACCCGAGGGATTGGGCGTATCGTTGGCAGCGGGTTCGGCTTGCCACTGGAAGGTCTGATTCGCCGCCGCCTTCAGTGCCGCTGTTGAACGCGGAAGCTGTGAGGCTTAAAGGTTGCGAGATCTTTCCCGCGGAGGCCGTGGCGGTGCCCGTTGTGGGCAAACTCAGCAGTCCGCGAATGGTGCCCGAGCCCTTGACGTCCAGGGTGGTGGCGGGGGCGGAGGTGCCGATGCCGACCTTAGCCGTGCTGCCTGTGCCTGACTGAAACAGCACCGAATCGAGGATCGTCGAGGTTCCGTTGAAGATGGGCAAATAGTTGACTGTGCCTCCGGTTGTGGTCACGTCGGTGGCGGTTCCTGGCGAGACGCTCTGCCCGGTGGCCGGCTCGGGAACGAAAGCCGAAGCAGTTCCGCCCAGTGGGGTCGCCAGCACGAAGGCCGAGGGCGGAAGTCCGCCGATGGTTTCTGCGTCGCCGGCCTTTAAGGCGTAGGGGACGCTCAACAGCAGCACTCGCGTCTGTTCCGCCTGCTCGGCGATCCGTACTCCGAGCCAGCGCGCCTGGCCCGTGGTAAATAGCGTGGTGGGCACTCCGGCCGGCTTGGTGATGCCCAGTTGCACGGAATAGTGTCCGGTGGGGTCGAGTTCAACCTTGTTCTGCGTCTCCGTCCAGAGCGGCTCTCCGCCTTGCTGGTTGTTGTAGAGCGAGAATGTGATGCTCACCACGCCGCTCAATGAATTGCCGCGTTCGTCCGTGGCAACGTTCGAGAGCTGGATCAGGGGAGGCACTGGGGAAGACGCGGAGCCGCCGTTCGCAGTCTGAGCGGCCAAGGAAGCAAGTAACGACAGGAATCCGACTGCCATGCAACCGATGCGGAGCTTCATGGGAGATTTCTCCTTAGCGGACATCGAACCTTGACTTCCAGAGGGGCCGAATGACTTAAGAAAGCCGGTAAAGAGATAATTCAGGCTCGGGGCAGCAGAGAAGGGGGCAGGTCTGCCCAAAACGTGCGGAAAATTATCTTCGGTGGTGGTTGGCTTGTCAATATGCAAGCGATTGCGGTCGTAGATCGGGGCTAGCTTTGAACCGAGCGGGCGAGTCGCCCGCTCCCACATGGCTTGTGCTTATCCACACAGAAGAAGCTGGATTCTCGCCGGCCCTGAAGGTTTTCTCGTCCCGAGCTATTCCGTACCGACCCAGTCACTGCTACTCCTTTATCACGTTCCAAGAGTTCCAGATAGAAGTTTCCGGTAACAAGTTTCGGGCAGATGTTAAGAGCGCATCCTGGATTTTGGGGAGTCTTTGGTCTCTGGTTTTTTGCTCCTCGAATGGCGCATGCTGGTGGCGGACACCTGCTTGCGCGGGCTTGTGACGCTGAAAGCTGAAAACAGAATCAACACCCCCCTCTGTGCGACAATTGGTACAACGCTTCAGAGGAGTGCCCACCCCAACTCTGACTGAACCCTTGAAGGAATATAAGAGATGAGCCGAGTGGCTTTTCCAGCTTCGTTCGCGCAGCAGAGATTATGGTTCCTCGACCGGTTCGAACCTGGAACCGCTGCGTACAACCTGCCTTACGTCTTCCGGATCAAAGGTGCTCTACGGGTCGATGTCCTGACCCGGGCTTTCCATGCCGCCGTACAACGCCATGCCTCGCTGCGTACCGTCTTCGAGTGCGTCGGTGATGAAGTCAGACAGGTGGTGTTGCCGGATGTGGATATTAAGATCCCCGTCATCGATCTCACCGAGGTTCCAGAGGGAGAGCGCGAATCCGAGGCACTTCGCATTGCGAGCGAGGAGAGCAAGAAACCATTTGACTTGATTGAAGGGCCACTGCTACGCGCGGTGGCGTTTCGCCTGGGTCCGGAAACCCACATCCTGGCGCTGGTCATGCACCATATCATCACTGACGGCTGGTCGGTTTCCCGTCTTTTGCGCGACGTGACGACGTGCTATGCGGCGTTTGTGGAGAATAAGGAGCCAGAGCTTCCCGAACTTCCTATTCAGTACGCGGAATACGCGCAGTGGCAGCGGGAGTACATGAGCGGAGAGATGCTCAGCAAGGAAGTCGAACACTGGAAGAACACGCTGGCCGGAGCGCGAACCCTGCTCGATCTTCCCAGCGACCATCCCCGTCCGAAAACCCATACCTGGCACAGCAGTAACGGCGCTAATGAGGACATAATTCTGGGTGTCGCCACTTTGGCCAAGCTGAAATGGATTGCGCAGAAAGAAGGGTCCACGCTGTTCATGGTGTCGATGGCCGCGTTCCAGGCCTTGCTCTGGCGGTATACCTATCAGGAAAGCATTCTGGTGGGGACGCCGATTGGGGCGCGCAACCATGTGGAAGTTGAAAACATGATCGGGTTATTCGTGAATACTCTGGTCTTCCGCGCGGATTTCGCGAGCAACCCGAGCTTCCGCGATCTGATTCGTCAGGTGCGCTCGTTTGCGCTGGAAGCCTACATGCACCAGGACCTGCCCTTCGAGAAACTGGTGGAGGAGTTGGTGTCGCAACGTTCGCTCGACACGTCTCCACTGTTCCAGGTGATGTTCATCTTCCAGAACATTCCCAAGCAGGTCTTCGAGATTTCCGGACTCAGCATCAAGGAGATTGATTTTGAGACCGGAATCTCCAAGTTTGACCTGACTCTGGAAGCGTGGGAAAAGGACACGGAGCTCCACTGCCGGGTCGAATACAACGCCGATCTTTTCGAGCAATCCACGATGCAGAGGATGCTCGGACACTTTCAAAGGCTGATCGAAGCCGCGCTAGAGAATCCTGACCTTCCGTTGGCCCAACTGCCGATCCTGAGTGAGCAGGAGCGGGAGCAGGTGCTGGTGGAGTGGAATCGGACGGCGACGGATTATTCCCGAGATCAGCCGCAGCCATGTATTCACGAGTTATTCGAAATACAGGCTGAGCAATCGCCTGACGCCGTGGCCGTAGTTGCCGGAAATCAGGAGCTGAGCTATCGCGAACTGAACCAGCGTGCAAATCAGCTGGCCCGGTACCTGCTGAAGCGCGGCGTAGGACCTGAGGTCCCCGTCTCAATGTGCCTGGACCGCGGGCCGGGGATGATGGTCGCTCTGCTCGGCATTCTCAAGGCCGGGGGAGCCTATGTGCCGCTTGATTCGAGGCTGCCCGACGACCGGCTGAGCTTCATGCTGGCGGACGTCAAGCCGCGGCTGGTGCTCACGGAACAGAAGATGCAGCGCGGTGTTTTTGGGGCTGACACGGTTCTTCTGGATTCGGATTGGAACGTGATCGCCCAAGAGAGTACAGAGAACCCAAATCAGAAGCTCAGCTCGCAAACCCTGGCCTACGTGATGTATACCTCGGGCTCAACCGGGAGACCGAAGGGAGTGCTGATCGAGCACGGGAGCGTAGTCAACCTGCTTCGTTCCATGCAGCGTGAACCCGGCATAAATCGCGACGACGTCCTGCTGGCGCTGGCGATCATTTCATTCGATATGGCCACCCCTGAGATGTATCTTCCTTTGATCTCGGGAGCGCGCATGGTGATTGGGAGCTTGGAAGATGCGGTCGATGGCAACCGGCTCAGGGAGTTGATAAGCAAGAACGGGGTTACGTTTATGCAGGCCACCCCGGCCACGTGGCGGCTGCTGCTCGAAGCCGGGTGGCAAGGTTCGCCAGATCTCAAGATTATTTGCGGTGCGGAAGCGTTTCCGGCGAAGCTTGCCGGTGAACTGATCGGTCGCGGCAAATCGCTGTGGAATGTCTATGGCCCGACCGAGACCACGGTCTGGTCCACGGTGTATCGCGTGACTGGCCAGGAGGAGGGCTCGATCCCGATCGGCCGTCCCATGGCGAACACCTCGGTCTACATACTGGACTCCAATCAAAACCCGGTGCCGGTAAATGTCGCCGGAGAGATCTTCATCGGCGGCGACGGGGTGGCGCGCGGCTATCAAAACCGTCCAGAGTTGACGGCGGAAAAGTTCGTTCGAAACCGGATGGGAAGGAAGCACTCCGGCCGGATGTATCGCACGGGTGACTTAGGCCGCTTCCGATCCAATGGGGCGATTGAGTACCTGGGGCGGGTGGACAACCAGGTGAAGCTGCGCGGCTTCCGCATTGAGCTGGGGGAAATCGAGTCGGTGCTGGCTTCACACGCGAACTTGCAGGAAGCAGTAGTGATCATCACAGGCGAGGGCGAACAGGAGAAATTATCGGCCTACGTGGTGGTGAATGAAGGGCAGGCGGTGCCGTCGGCCGGCGAACTCCGCCGCCATCTACGGGCGAAGCTACCGGAGTACATGGTGCCAGTTACTTACAGGCACGTCAAAAAGTTGCCGCTACTGTCTACTGGCAAGGTAGACCGTGGAGCGCTAGCTGCGTCGTCAGCCACTGTATTGCGGGAAGAAGGCGAGCTGATTGCACCGCGGAATGAGATAGAAGCGAAGCTGGCAGAGATCTGGCGGGAGCTGTTGCAACTTGAGCAGGTGGGGATCGAGCAGAATTTTTTCGAGCTGGGCGGGCATTCGCTGCTGGCGCTGCTGATGATGGCGCGGATCCGGCGGAAGTTTGAAGTGGAATTGCCGGTTCGGAGTGTGTTCGAAGCACCGACAATTGCAGCATTGGCGCTGGGGTTGGAGAAGGCGCGGGCGACGGGACAGAAAGCGCGGCCTCCCATCCTCCAACGTGGCCATCATGCCGTCGCTGCGGATGCGGCACGAGACGCGCTCCTCCTCGAGTTAAAAAACCTTTCGGTAGAAGAAGCCAGGAAATTTATCGAAGGCGCTGTTGGACGAAAAACACAACGATGAATTTCGATCTTTTCACCAGTACGAAGATGAACGCGCTGGCTTTCCTAAGCGCACGCAGGTCAAAGTTCCGGCCCTAATTGGTTTCACGATCATATCGTCCGCTCCGGAACGATCGCGGCCACATGGCTGTGCCTCCAGAGCACTCAGAACCCACATCCACCTTCAGTTGGCGAGTCGTCGGCAGACGGAAGCCACCGTTCAGTGCTACTTCGCGTGAAATCGGCCGGGAACGCAATACACAATATCAGTCGGTTTGCTAAACCATATCCTTCTCGAATAAGCTACAGACCCATTCCATGAAAACTATTGATCGGACGCGGTTGCGGTCGCTGATGGCTCGCGAGCAGAAGAGGTTTGTGGAGGAGCGGCCTAAGTCCAAGGCTTTGTTTGAGCGGGCGCGAAAGTCGCTGCTGGCGGGCGTTCCCATGAATTGGATGATGAAGTGGGCGGGGGCATTTCCGCCGTTTGTGCGGGAGGCGCAGGGGGCTTATTTCTACGACGTCGATGGACATCGTTATACCGACTTTTGTCTGGGCGACACGGGAGCTATGACCGGGCATTCGCCCTCGGCCACGGTGAAGGGGGTGGAGGAGCAGGCGCGGCGCGGGATTACGCTGATGCTGCCGGGCGAAGATTCCATTTTTGTCGCGGAAGAGTTGCAGAAGCGATTCGGACTGCCTTACTGGCAGTTTGCTTTGACGGCGACGGATGCGAATCGATTTTCGATTCGGCTGGCGCGGCAGATTACCCGGCGGCCGAAGATTCTGGTTTTCAACTGGTGCTATCACGGAACGGTGGACGAAGCTTTCATCACGCTGGAACGCGACGGCACGGTGGGGGCGCGGCGGGGAAACATTGGGCCGCCGGTGGATCCGGCCGTCACGACGAAGGTGGTCGAGTTCAACGATGTTGATGCGCTGGAGCGGGCGCTTGCCGGTGGAGATGTGGCTTGCGTGCTGGCGGAGCCGGCGATGACGAATGTGGGGATCGTGCATGCGGAGCCGCGATATCATGCGGCGCTTCGCGAATTGACGCGCAAGCACGGGACGCTGCTGATCATCGACGAGACTCATACCATCTGCGCGGGGCCGGGCGGATATACGCGGGCGGAGAATCTTGAACCTGATGTGCTGGTTTTCGGCAAGGCCATTGGCGGAGGGATTCCGGGCGCGGCTTACGGTTTTTCGCAGGAAGTTGCGGACCGCATCACGAAGAAAAGCGACAATCCGGATAATTTGGAAGACTGCGACGTTGGCGGCATTGGAGGGACGCTTGCTGGGAACGCGCTTTCGCTGGCGGCCATGCGCGCGACTTTGAGCAAGGTTCTGACTAAGGAAGCTTTCGAGCGGATGATCCCGCTGGCGGAGCGCTGGACTTTGGGCGTAGCGAAGGCGATTGCCGAAGCGGAGTTGCCGTGGCACGTGACGCGGCTGGGGTGCCGGGCGGAATATATGTTTGGTCCGGACGCGCCGAAGAATGGCACTGAGGCGCATGATGCGATGGATTTCGAGCTCGAGCGATTCATGCATCTCTATGCGATGAATCGGGGGATTTTGTTGACTCCGTTTCATAACATGGCTTTGATGTCGCCGCAGACGGAAGAGGATGATGTGGACCGGCATACGAAGGTGTTCCGGGAGGCGGTGCGGGAGTTGAGGTAGTGCGGACCTCAGGGGCTAAGGGCCCGTTTGATTCCGATCCTTACGCGGCGCTGAAGTGCCGCGCTTCCACGGTGCTTTCCTTGTGGTTACGCCGCCTTCTCACGCTGCCTTCCGCCCACAGCCGTGCTTTTCCCAGGCGCGTCCTTACTCCAAAGGCCAATACACTTCCGCTCCGGGCAGTCCCGGCCTTTCGAGACCTGCCCAAAGGCGCTACCACGCAGGATGATTAACCGGTGTAGTCATCCTGGCAGTTTTGCGAAGCAGACGGCCAGGAATTGACGTGTTGAGGTCCCCCGGTGCTCAAAAACCAATTGTTTCGGCGTCTTCTGGTCGCTGGAGTGCTGTCGCTTGTGGTGATGGTGATGGCGGCCTGTCAGGTAGCGCCTTCGGCCCAACCCAACAAGTCGGGAACGGGCTCGACGGGCACAAGTGGCCCAAGTCAATTGAGCGTTTCGCGCGCGACCATCAATTTTGGCAGTGTCGCCGTTGGGAGCACGCAGAATCAAACTGGAACACTGAGCGCCAGCGGCGCCAGCGTGACAGTCTCATCGGCAGACTGGAACGGAGCGGGCTACTCTGTCAGCGGCATTACGTTCCCGGTGAGCATAGCTGCGGGAAATAGCGTCAGCTACACGGTCAGCTTCACTCCGCAAGCCGCGGGCAATGCGTCGGGCTCGGTTTCCTTCGTAAGTAATGCTGCGAATTCTCCCTCGACCGAAAGCTTGACAGGCACCGGGAGCGGGACGCAGACACTCCAGCCCGCTTTCTATGTTGCGACCAATGGAAACGACGGCAACCCTGGGACGCTCTCCCAGCCTTTTGCAACGCTCGGCAAGGCCCAGCAGGCGATGCAAGCCAGCCCGTCTGTAAAGACGACCTACATCCGAGCTGGAACCTACCAGCCTGTGGCTGTCACGACCGCAAGCTGCATGAACGGCGACCCTAGTGGCGCATCCGTTGATCTGACTTCTGCCGACAGCGGTGAGACTTGGTCGTTCTATCCCCCGGACGGGTACAATACTGCGATTCTTGATGGACAGTCGACGATTGGCAATTCGGGTGGAACCGGCGGCAACGGTACGGGTTGTGGGTTTTCAGCATATAACCCTTCCAACGTCACTATCGTTGGACTTCAGTTTGAACACTACCGTTACTCCGCATTTTGGGTTAACACGGGCAGCAATCTTGCGTTCACGAGCAACGTGGTTCACGATTTGACGGCGGCAGCCTGGGCCGCGGGGGCGGTTTCGACAGCCTGCGCACCGGGTACCGTGGTGAAAAACAATTACATGTACAACCTGGCTTATACCGGTACGGAGTTGCTAACCAGAACTGACTGTCCTGAGGGAATTTCCAATATTGTGGTGTCAGGAAATGTCATCGAAAATTCCTGCACCTGGCCTGCGGTTGCTGGATTCGGCAACGATCAAAACGGAGGCGACTGCGGAGCCATCTATATAGCTGATCCTGTAAGCCCTTCATCCACGAATGTTCAGGTTGTGAATAACTATGTCAGGGATGTCAATATCTCCTCGGATGGTGCCGGTGATAATGGGGCGAATGGCCAAAATGGCTGCTGTGCAGTGGGAGTTTATCTGGATGACGGGACCAGCAACGCGACCGTCAGTGGGAATATTATCGCCGGAATCCTGAGCGGCTGCTTTCAGATACACGGTGGTAACAACAATTCGATTGGAGGCAACATTTGCGACCTGGCCGACTCCGGGTATCAAACTATCGTCACTTATGCATCGGACAAACTTGATTATCCAATGTCCGGCAATGTCTTTGACAAGAACATCGTAATCTCCGCCAGCACCGGAAGTGGCTCTGGATTTTCGGGTACCGGTTCGCCGCCAAATCCGATGAGCATCAGCAATAATGCCTACTACAATTACGTGGGTTCATCGATCAACAGTAGCGGAACGGGTGGGGCGGGAAGCGACGTCGACCCGGTGTACGAAAATCCGCAACTCTCGGGGTGGACATACAGCATCGCGGGGGTAAGCCCAGTTTTCAATTCACCAGTCGTGTTTCCGGGAATTACGGGAGGTTGGGGGCCACCGGGCTTCGCTATTCCCCGGAGCGGAACTGCGCCCTCATGTCCCCATTGAGATTTACCTTGGGCTATTGAACCAAAACTTGAAAACTGGCTCGGGAGAAATTAGAAGTAAGCTTGAACGAAGATCATGGCGCGTGGGCCCAGGCTTTGATCTCGTGGGCACTGCCAATACGGTGGCCGCCGCTCTTCCACGAGTGCATGCATTCTTCGTTACTGCACGCCTTCTTCTACCTTAACTAGTGAGGTGTCGAGTCGCCCGCTCGCATGGCCTGTGGTCATCCACATGGATCGCTCCCAGGTAGACGGTTGCGGGCCTCTTTTTCCTACTCTTTTCGGCAACTGATGTAGTCTGTTCCTTCTGGCATGAAGATTCCACGAGTGGTGTTGCCGGCAGCGGTAGGGGCTTTGGTTTGGCTGGGGGGCTGCGCTTCGATTGGGCCGCCGATGCCGCCATCGCTCGAGTTGCCGAAACAGCCTGCCGACCTGCGGGCGGCGCGCAAGGGAGATGAAGTTACACTCACCTGGACCATCCCTGTGAAAACGACGGACCGGCAGAGCGTGCGCTATTTGGGCAAGACAAACATCTGCCGAACTCTCGATCCGGCCCGTGATACAGCCTTTAAGGAATGTGAAAAGCCTATTGGACATGCCGCGCCACCAGCACATTTTCCGGTGGCAAACCAGCCGGCGACGCAGAAGCTCACGGCCAGCTTTACCGACACTTTGCCTTCGGCGATGGAGCAGGAACATCCCACAGGTTCGATTACTTATGCCATTGAAGTTCTGAACACAGCAGAGCACGGCGCGGGACTTTCGAACCAGGTGCATGTGCCGCTTGTTCCTACGCTGGCGCCGTTCGGCGCCTTCAGCGCCGAACTCAGCGCACAAGGTGTAACGATCACTTGGAAGTGTGCGCCGGCTGCGGGAAGAATACCGGGCGTGAAATATTTGTTCCGCATCTACCGGCATTCTGAATCCAGCCCAGGCACAACTAGAATCGCTGAACTCGATGCGGTGGGATGCGCGGCCGGACAACCGAACGGTGTTGCTTCGTTTCTCGACCAGACCTTCGAGTGGGAGAGCACATATTTATACCGAGGCACGGTGGTGAGCGTGCTTGGGACGCCGGGCAAGCCTGCCATCGAAATAGAGGGCGATGACACGCCTGAAGTGAAAGTATTTGCTCACGATATTTTTCCGCCCGGGGTACCTTCGGGGTTGCAAGCGGTATTTTCGGGGCCTGGTCAGGCGGCATTCATCGATTTGATCTGGGCGCCGGTGCCAGATGCCGATTTAGCGGGCTACAACGTTTATCGTCACGAAGAGAGCGGTGCGGCGGCGAAGGTGAACTCGGAGCTGGTGAAGACGCCAACGTATCGCGACGCGCAAGTGGTTTCGGGTAAGACTTATTTTTATTCGGTGTCGGCTGTGGATCAGCGCGGGAATGAGAGTGCAAAGTCGGAAGAGGCGAGTGAGAGAGTGCCGTAGACAGGGAATTTGTAATTGTGTAATCGGGTAATTTGGTAATTGGAAGGCGGCGCCCGCGGGATTCGCTTCTCCCAACGATTCTTGCGAGAACTTTGCCGAATTTCTCTCGCTCGTGATTAGATAGCTTGATGAAATATTGCCGGTTTCAACAGAATGGGCAGGCGCAGTATGGACTGGTTGAGCCGGTCGCCGGACGCGAGGTAATTCTGCGCCTGTTGCTCACGCCTCCTGAAGAAGCCGATGGCGACGTGGAAGGGTTGCGCACGCGGCGTATCGAACCGGTTGCGCTGGAAGAAGCCGAGTTGCTGGCGCCGGTGCGGCCTTCGAAGATCGTGTGCGTGGGACGGAATTACCGGGCGCACGCGGCGGAACTGGGCCACGAGATTCCTACCGAGCCGCTGCTGTTTTTTAAGCCGAACTCGTCGCTGCTGGCGCCCGGAGGAATTGTGCGGCGGCCGAAACTTTCCGAACGCGTCGACTACGAAGGCGAGTTGTGTGTGGTCATGGGCAAGATTTGTTACCAGCCAGCCGCCGATGAAGATGTGCGGCCTTATATTCTCGGCTACACCTGTTTGAACGATGTGACCGCGCGCGATCTGCAGAAAAAAGACGGGCAATGGGCTCGGGCGAAGGGATTCGACACGTTCTGCCCGGTTGGGCCGGTAGTGGTAGATGGGCTCGATCCGTGGGCTGGCGTTGGGGTGGAAACGCGCGTCAATGGGGCAGTTCGGCAGCATGGCAATACGCGAGACTTCATCTTCACGCTCGATGTGGTGATCCGTTATATCGCGCAGGCTATGACGCTTTTTCCCGGCGACCTGATCGCGACTGGAACTCCCGAAGGCGTGGGGCCGGTGGTGGCGGGAGATGTGATGGAGATCAGCGTGGACGGCGTGGGGACGCTGCGGAACTCCGTGGTCGACGAATAGGGAGTGAGGAAAACGATTTAAGCCGTGGGCGGCGCGGCTGATGGCGTGGCCGAGGCATCGGCGATTCCTTCGTTCACCAAGTCCTTTAACTCTTTGCTGGGCTTGAAGAAGGGAATCTTCTTGGCGGGGACTTCGACCTTTTCTCCGGTCTTGGGATTGCGGCCGGTCCGCGGCTTGCGCTGGCGAGTGCGGAAGCTGCCGAAACCGCGTATCTCGATCTTGTCGCCCGCGCGCAGAGAGCGCACCACGCTGTCAAAGATCGTTTCCACGATGACTTCGCTGTCTTTGCGCGTAAGTTCGGCTAAACGCGAGACTTCATCGATCAGATCGGCTTTGGTCATAGTCCCTCTTCCTTCTTTGCTCCGACTCGGCCTTTTGGGTGTCGCGAACTGGCGCCGCTAGTCCCGGTTCCGTCAGCAATCTTGCATAACCTTCTCAAATTTCAGGGGTTGTACGCAAGTCCCTGTCACGGAACGAGGAAATCCGGTCAGTATTTCAAGCGACTGATCTCATGACTACTGCGCTGGAGCGCCGCTTCCGAGGCTGGTTCGTAAGAACTCCAAGACTTTCGGAATGGCATCAAGGGAAGACTCGGCATCGCCTTTTGCCGTGACACCAAAGGTTATTCCTCTACCTGGATTGCTGTGCCAGGCAGGAACGATCTCGGGCCGGCCAGCCGAGTGACCTGCATGAGAATAGTCGAAGTGCTCCACGGGATACGGAAAATGCGCATCTCTAAGGCGGGTGACGACGGCATCAGCCATCATCGAGGACGACCAGATCTCGTCATCTTTACCTGAAATCAGCAATACAGGTCCGTGGGCATGTTCAACCGCGATCGCGGCGTGGAGTGAGGCGGCCGGATTCGGAGCCACCCTTGAGTGGGGCACATAATATGCCAGAGGCTGGCCTTGCCAGGTCCATGCATAGGGAAAACGCGGTCTGCCACAGCAGGCCGCATAGCGGACACTCGCCGGCACGTATGCCACTACTGCGACAATGTGTGGATACATCGATGCCAGTTGAAGCGCGAGTTCTCCGCCACGCGAGGTGCCGACTACCGCGATTCGGTCGGGGAGAATATCAGGACGCTGTCGCATCCAGGCGAGGGCGCGACCGAAATATTCCAAAGGGATCGATGACAGATCTGGAGGCAGATCTTCGAATCGAAAGTAGGCGAGTGCGAGTGCGGCGAATCCATGCGAGGCCAGCCACGCAGCTTTCTGTATGGGCACGCCGCCTTCCGAACCTCCCACGACCAGCACGCCAGGATGAGGCGCGCTCCCCGCAGGCATAAGAAGCGCGCCGTGAAGCTGGCCCTCTACCTTTATCTGGCGAACGCCGTCGGCAACGGTGCGCTGCTCGAGCTGGACGCTCGAAACCTGCTTGCCTTCTTCAATCAATCGAAATTCGATGATTTGGGTTCCGAGATCGCGAGGGGAGGTGTATCGCTCTGTATGCTTATCGCCAGGCTTCATGGACCAGATGAAACCCATTGCTGAAACTTCGTTGTACGAGCCTTTTAGAGGAGCTTGATGGGAAACATCCACAACGCCTTGTGCGTCCGCTAGAAACTCCGCCTCCGAAGACCAGCGGCGCTCTGCTCCATCAACCAGCGAAGCTTGAATGGTGACGCGATGGCTGGGCTGCAATCCGGTGGCGCGAATCGTCGCCGATTCGTCCGACAGGATGTGATTCGGTGTGACCTCAATAATTTGGGCTTGAAGAGGAAGGAAGCCAGCTGTAAAGAGATAGGCTGCGACTAAGACACGCAGATTCACTGTTTTCTCTTTCTCCTGCAGCGAACGGCTTCATCTCGTAATCTCAATCCCAGGAAACTAACACTTCTCCTCGTCTGTCCACCGTTGCCTTACTTCCAGAGATAATAAAAGCCTACTTGTTGCTCCAGCATCTTGTCGCGGTCGGGAAGGTATTGCGAAATGTCACCCAACATGAGGTCGAGCAATGTGCGGCGATCTTTCTCGGGATGCACCAGCGTGGGTTCGCCGGAGATGCCAACTGATTTCGCGGTATCGTTGACCACGGCTTCAAAGTCGCCAACGTTGTCAATCAGCTTCATTGACAGGGCTTCTTTGCCGGTCCAGACCTTGCCGTTGGCGATGGCTTTGACGTCGTCGAACTTCATGCCGCGCCCATCGGCGACCGCCTGAACGAACTGTCCAAACATGTTATCGATGAGCGACTGCATGTAGGCCTGCTCGGCCGGAGTTAGGTCGCGGGTTGGAGTTCCGGTGTCTTTGAACTCGCCGGTCTTGAAGACGATGCTCTTGAGCTTGGCCCACTTGAGCAAATCGCCGTAGTTGACCCACTCGGCGATTACGCCGATTGAGCCCACGATGCTGCCCTGATCGGCATAGATCTTGTTCGAGGCGGATGCGACGTAGTAGGCGCCGCTGGCACCCACGGTCTCGATGGAAACCACGATGCGCTTCTTCTTTTCATCGCGGATGCGTTTAACCTCGCGATAAATCTCTTCCGACGCAGCCACGCCGCCGCCGGGCGAGTTCACGTGCAAGATGATGGCTTTGATGGAGGAATCGTCGCCGAATTTCTTCAGTTGGCTGACCACCGGCTGCGGCGAGAGAATCACGCCATCGAGGTCTACGACTCCAATGCGGTCGCCGAAGCCGCTAAACGAGGATTCGTTGCTGCCTGCATGCAGCGTGAGGTAAACCAGTGAAAACACGGCCAGCACAAAGAGGAAGAATGCCCCTCCGCCAATCAGAATCCAGAGCAGGGTGTGGGAACGTCGTTCAGCCATGGAGAAAGTTTAGCACCGGGAAGGATCGGACGCGCAAAGAGCTATTCAGATCCTTTGGCCTTCCACACCCGAACATAATCGACCAGCATCTTCTGCGGGAAAGGGGTTGTGCTGTCGGGATTGCCGGGCCAGTCTCCGCCCACGGCAACGTTCAACAGAAAGAAAAAAGGGTGGTTGAAAACCCAGGTTGCTGTCGGAGGCAGAGAAGCCGGAGTCGCCGTTTCGTAGGAGACTCCATCGACAAAGAACTCTATCCGGTCGGGGGACCATTCGATCGCGAAGCGATGAAACGCCTTGTAGAACGGACGATGATTGGGCAATTCATACGAAGCTGTAATGCCGGCCTTGGGATAGTTTGGCCCGTGAAGCGAACCATGATTGAGCCGCGGTTCTCGGCCAATATTCTCCATGACGTCAATTTCCCCACAGCCGGGCCAGCCGATGGAGCTGATGTCAGTTCCCAGCATCCAAAAAGCCGGCCAGATGCCTTGCCCGCGCGGGAGTTTGATGCGAGCTTCAATCCTGCCGTACTGAGTGGCGAACTTAGCTTCGGTCTTGAGCCTCGCCGAGGTGTACTTGCCATCATTCGTGCGCACAGCACGAATTACGAGATGGCCCTTGCCATCTAGATAGGAATTTTCGCGGCTGTCGGTGTAATTCTCGAGTTCGCTGTTTCCCCACCCGCTCGCGCCCAATTCAGGGGTCCACTTAGAAGAATCGGGTGCTGAGCCGGCCGCGCCATTGAATTCGTCGCTCCAAACTAATTGCCAATGCGTTTGCGCCTGTAAAGGCGATAGAGTGATCGCCAGCACAAGCAGCAGTTGTGAAACTTTGCTCATACGTTGAAACCATGCGACGATCTCAAGCCGCTGTCAAGCTTTCGACTTTATCGCCAATTATCACTTTGAGGGCGGCCGGATTGACGCTCACTTCGATAGGCGTCTGACAGACGTGTTCGCCGTCGGCGTAAACGTGTAGCGGAGTTTCCGTTTGTACGCGTAGCCGTTCCGACTGAAAGTAATCGACCGCGCGGATCTTCAGATGGCGGCCAGAATAAACCGTAGGGAACATGCAGAATAGTTTGAAGCGATCGATGGCTGCGATCACGCAGACATCCAGCTTTCCGTCATCGATGCGTGCGCGGGGCGCGATTTTCATGCCTCCGCCGTAAGTCGGAGTGTTGGCGAAAGCCGCGAGGATGGTTGGCTGATTGCTGCGGAGGTTCCAGCGGCCGGCCTGGTCAGACTCAAGAATCTTCATCCGCCGCGGGGCAAAACGAAAAATCGTGGCTGCGGCAGTTATCGCGTAGCCGCCGTGTCCGCGCAGCCAGCGGGGCAGAGCATTGGCGCGGCGTGTGACTTCCGCGTCGAGCCCGACGCCGGCCACGGTGCAGAAATAGTGACTAGACTCGTGTGGCGCGGGCGACTCGCTCGCGTCTTCTAGCGGCGTAATAACTCCCAGATCGATCGCGCGTACGTTGCTTTGATCGTTACAGAACCGTCGCCACGCCGCTACCGAATCGCGCACGCGTCGCAGGGCAAGGGCACGGGCAAAATCATTCCCGCTGCCCGCAGGCACAACCAGCACCGGCAGCTGAAGCTTCACTAGTTGACTCAGATGACGGTGAATGGTGCCATCGCCACCAAAGAGCAGGATGACATCCGTTTGATCGGCAGCGGAAGGCAGACCGACGCGCCAGTCGATGCTCTTGTCAATTTGGAAAGGCTCAAGGCTTTTCGCGGAACATCCCAGCCCGAAGATGGCAGACGCGCGCATGTGCGCGGTCGAGAGTAGCAGAAAGGATTCATGTGGGGACAGCGGCTCCGCTTGTTCCTGGCCGAACTCTCTTGATCCTGCGCCCAACCTGCAACGTTACCCCTCCCGAAATATCCAAGACCTTGGCCGGATCGTTGATGGCCGCGCCATTGACCCTCACCGCGCCCTGCTTCACCATCCGACCGGCGTCGGTTACGGACCCAGCGAGTCCTGCGCGAGCCAGCAGTTTGTCAATTCGGAGCTGGTTTTGAGGAGCCTCGATCTCGGTCTCTTCTATGTCTTCCGGCACCTCATCTTTCTGAAACTGCCTCCCCCAATCCTCTGCCGCCTTTGCCGCCGCTTCCTGCGAATGAAAATCCGCCACGATCCTCCGTGCCAAATCCTTCTTGGCCTGCATGGGATGCGATTCCCGCTTCATCTTTTCAATCTCAGAAAGAGGAACGTCCGTGAGCAACTCGTAGTAGCGCCACATTCTTTCGTCGGAAACGGCCATTATCTTGCCGTACATCTCCGAAGGTGGCTCGTGGATACCGATCGCATTATCCAACGACTTAGACATTTTTTCGGCGCCGGGACGCCACCCTTCGAGGATCGGCGTGGTCAGCACTACCTGCGATTCCTGGCCGTAGGAGCGCTGCAGCTCGCGGCCGACCAGCAGATTGAATTTCTGGTCGGTCCCGCCGAGCTCCACATCGGCTTCGAGCGCTACCGAGTCGTAGCCCTGCACCAGCGGGTAGAGCAACTCGTGCACCGAGATAGGTTTCTCGTTGTGAAATCGTTTGTGGAAATCCTCACGCTCCAGTAGTTGGGACACGGTGTACTTCGCCATCAGCCGGACAAAATCGTCGGAGGTGAACGCGCCCATCCAGCGACGGTTGAAATCGATCACAGTTTTCTTCGGATCGAGAATCTTGAAGACTTGCGCTTTATAAGTCTCCGCATTCTCCTCGATCTGCTCGCGCGTCAGCGGCGGACGCGTAGCCGAGCGCCCCGTCGGATCGCCGATCATGCCAGTGAAGTCGCCAATAAGAAAAATCGCAGTGTGACCGAGATCCTGAAAATGTTTGAGTTTGCGCAGAACGACGGTGTGCCCGAGGTGCAAGTCAGGAGCGGTCGGATCCATCCCAAGCTTCACCCGCAGCGGCTTGCCCGTGGCGCGCGACTTCTCCAGCTTGGCGCGCAGGTCGGCCTCACGAATAATTTCGGCGCTGCCCTTCTTTAAGTAGGTGAGCTGTTCGTCGACCGGAGCGAAGTTAGACATGAGAAAGGACATTATAAGGAATGCAGAAGGCAGAAGTCAGAATGCAGAAGTAAAACCAAGAACCACCCTTGTTTTAGGATGCTATTCCTTTGGCGGTGCAGAGTGATGCCACGAAAATTGATGTGAGTTCATTGGCTTCATCAAGGAGGGCATCGAGCTTTTCGTGCTTTACGATTTCGCCCTCAAGGAGCAACTCTAGCCAGAAGACGGTTTCGTCGGCTTCTTCCAAGACGATGCCGAGCTTGGCGATGAATTCGGCCCTTGACCGCGCCCGGCACGCGGCCCGATAGTTTGCTCCAACGGAAGTGCCCGAGCGGAGAACTTGCCTCCCAAGAATTCGGCCTTCTTCTTTGGGTGGCAGACTACGATACAAGCGCAAAGTGCGAAGTGCAAATTGTTTGGTTCGCGCCTTCAGATCTTGACTATTCCCCACAAAAGCTATTCTTCGATCTTCGTGAACCGGGAGTCTGTGATGGATGTCACAATAATTCGCGTTTTCCTACCTCTGCACTCTGCCTTCTGCCCTCTGACTTAATTTCAGCAGCCGCCGCCCTTTCACCTCACACTGTCCCTTCAGCACGATGTTGATGGCTTCGGTATAAGCGACGTGCTCCTGCTCCAGGATGCGGGCTGCGAGAGTGCGTTCGTTATCATCGTCGAGCACGGGGACAGTTTTCTGCACTATGATCGCGCCGTGATCTAGTTCTTCATCGACAAAATGCACGGTGCAGCCGGACACTTTCACCCCGTAGACGAAGGCCTGCTCCTGCGCTTCGAGGCCGGGAAACGCAGGGAGCAGAGACGGATGAATATTCAGAATGCGCCGCGGGAACTGCTGCACGAACCAAGGCGAAAGCAGACGCATGTATCCCGCGAGGCAGACGAGTTCCACTTGGTGCTGCTTGAGCGCGGCGACAACTTCGCGGTCGTGCTCTTCGCGCGGCTTCCCCTTCGACGAAATCACCAGCGCGTTCAATCCACGCTGGCGGGCGGTAGCGATCCCGGGGGCGTCCGCTTTATTGGAGATGACAACGGCAATGCGCGCATCCGCGATGCGGCCCGCGTCGACGCTGTCGGCGATGGCAACGAAGTTCGAGCCGCGTCCGGAAAGAAGAATGCCCAAGCATTTCATTACGAATCAAATAATAATTCACCACAGAGGCACAGAGACACAGAGGAATTCAGAAAACACAAATTCAATGGATCGGGGAGCACAATCGCCGGACAGGGCATGACAAACGTTATTAAAGGTTTTCTCTATGTCTCTGTGGTGAACGATTTCTGTGAGTAATTCTAGTTGTAAACTACCTTGCGCTCGCCCTTGACGACGCGCCCCACGGTAAAGGCCTTCTCTCCCGCGCGTTCGAGCACGGTCTGGGCTTTCTTGAATTTCGCCAACGGCACTACCAGCAGCATGCCCAGGCCCATATTGAAAGTGCGCAACATCTCATCTTGGGGAACATTGCCTAACTGCCGGAGATGCTCGAACAAAGGCGGCACCTGCCAGGAACCGAGATCGATCGCGGCGGCGGTTCCGCGGGGCAGCACGCGGGGAAGATTGTCCGTGATGCCGCCGCCGGTAATGTGCGCCAGCGCCGAGACGCATTGCCCATCGATCAGCTTCCGGAGCGCCGGCCAGTAGCTTTTGTGCGTGCGCATCAACTCGTTGCCAACTTTATTCTTAATCTCGTTGACGTAATCGTCCGGCGAGTAATGGGCGACTTCAAAGAGCAGTTTGCGGGCCAGCGAATATCCGTTGGTGTGCAGGCCGTTCGAAGCCATCCCCAGGATCACGTCGCCAATCTGCACGTCCTTGCCGGTGATAATGCGGTCGCGCTCCACCACGCCGACAATGAATCCTGCCAGATCGTACTCGCCATCGGGATAGAAACCCGGCATCTCGGCCGTCTCACCGCCAATCAGCGCGCAACCGTTGTGCTTGCAGGCGTCGGCGATTCCTTCCACCACCTTCTCGGCGATCGTCGGCTCAAGCTTTCCGGTCGCCAGATAATCCATAAAAAATAGCGGGGCCGCGCCCTGCACGGCAATATCATTGACGCAGTGGTTTACCAAGTCAGCGCCCACCGTGGAATGCAGACCCATTTCGAAGGCAACCCTGAGCTTGGTTCCGACGCCATCGACACTCGAAACCAGTACGGGATCGATATACTTGGTCTTGTCCACGGCGAAAAGGCCGCCGAATCCTCCAATTTCGCTGAGCACCCCACGCGTGAAAGTCTTGTGCGCCAGATACTTGATGCGCTGCTTGGTGCGGTTGGCGCGGTCGATATCTACACCGGCGTCGGCATAGGTAATGGGTGCGGCGCCGGGGGTGGGATTTTTGGCCACAGATTCTTGCGGATCTCTCTGTTCTTCAGTGTGGGGAAACGCTGGCTTCCTTGCGCTGCATCAAGTTCCAAGGTCGCTCATTGTAACACGTTCAAAGGGAGGCGCTGGGTGTGGAGAATCGCGGGTAATCTATTCGGAGTCGCAGCGGGCCGCATGGGGTAGGAACCAAGTGGCCCCTCCAAATGGGCTGTGACTGGCAAAATCTGGAAGAGGCGGTACGTGACTCCCGGGGAGCTCTGAAGTCTCTCTTATCCAAGGCGGATTGTACTGGAGGTGCTGCCCCGCCTCAGACCAGCGGCACACGAGATGTCCAGTCTCTGTTTGCCAGGATGACCTCATTCGCTAACCTCCGAGGTGCCAGCAGTGTGGCCCGATTACGAATCTCACTTCCTAACATACACTTCCGCGGCTTCCGCAGACGCGCGCGCCCGCTCGTCCCTGCCGGACACTTACTAGTGGGCGATGAAGTCCGAAAAGAAATAGGCCAGAAGGCCGAAAAGTGCCAGCCCTGAAATACCGTAGGCGGTTAGAACCCAGGCGCCGCGGCCGGCAAAACGCCTGCCAGACGACGACTGAGAAATAGACGACTGAGAAGCTGAAGAAGAAACAGGGGCCCGATCTTCCATGCCAGAAAAACCTCCGAACGGAAGGATCGTGGCGCAAGTACATTATGCGTCACGCTTGCCTTGGCGTCGCGGCCAGGCAAGACTATCTGGGCCGCATTTTACTACGGTTTTCGGGCCCTGCACTCTAGAAATGTGACCTGTTCCGAAAGTCGATAGGCAGGAATATTTCGCCTGCCATGACCCGTGCGTAACCATTCCGCCGTTGGCTACAGGCTCCTTAGGCCTTACTATTACCCTATGCGTAGTCTCTTTCTATGGCTCCTCGTTGCATGCACTTTGACCATGCCGTTGGCTGCCCGGTCACAAACCGGACAGACCCCGTCGAGTTCATCCGTTCCCGCCAAGGCCAAAAAAGAAGCGAAGCTCAGCGATTCCAAACCTGCCGACGCCACCAAGCCCGACGCCGAGCCTGACAAGCCCAAGCACGACTATTCTCAGGAAGCCTTCGTGGTTGAGCAATACCGCTCCAGCTACCGCTTTGAGAGCGACGGCACCGGTCGCCGCGAAACCGTTGCCCGCATCCGCGTGCAGAGCGAGGCTGGAGTACAGCAGTGGGGACAGCTTCAGATCGGCTACAACTCCGCCAACGAACGCGTCGAGATCGCCTACGTCCGCGTGGTCAAGGCCGACGGCAGCATCGTGAAGGCCGGCGACGACGCCGTGCAAGACCTGACCGCGCCCGTAGAACGCGAAGCACCCGTGTACACCGACTATCGCATGAAGCACGTCACGGTTCCTGGACTGCGTCCTGGCGAAGTGCTCGAGTACGACATGGTCACGATAGTTCACACGCCGCTGGCCACGGGCCAGTTCTGGGCGGACTACGATTTCGACAAGAACAACATCATGCTCGATGAAGAACTCGACGTGGATGTCCCTGCCGACCGTCCGCTGAAGCTGAAGAACAAGCCTGGCATGGATCCGAAAATTTCCGAAGCCAACGGACGGCGTGTCTACCACTGGACAAATTCTCACCTGGAACGCGAAGATGACGAGAAGAATAAAGACGCTGCCAACAGTGACGACAAAGATAAAGATAAGAAGAAAAAGAAGAAGAAATCCGACGAGGAACGACCCGACATTCAGTTGACGACGTTCGTCAGTTGGGAGCAGATTGGGCGCTGGTACGCCTCGCTCGATAAGGATCGTCGCGCGCCTTCGCCCGAAGTCCGCGCCAAGGCTGAGGAACTCACCAAGGGCCTCGACACGGAGATGGATAAAATTCAGGCCCTCTATGATTTTGTGGCCAAGAATTTTCGGTACGTCAGTTTGTCGCTCGGGCTGGGCCGGTATCAGCCTCACGCCGCCGGTGACGTTCTCCACAACCAGTACGGCGACTGCAAAGACAAGCACACGCTGCTGGCGTCGTTGCTCGAAGCCGAAGGCCTGCATGCGTCTTCGGTGCTGATCAACTCCAGCCGCAAGCTCGATCCCGATGTGCCCTCGCCATCGCAGTTCGACCACGTCATCACCATGCTGCCGATGGGGCAGGAAGAAGTGTGGATGGATACGACCAGCGAAGTCGCCCCGTTCCGCCTGCTGGCCTACTCGCTGCGCAACAAACTGGCGCTGGTGATTCCCGCCGACGGCACGCCGCACCTCGAAGACACGCCCGCCGGCACTCCCATGCCCGATAGCGAAGTCGCCGAAGTCGATGGAAAAGTAAACGAGATCGGCAAGCTGGAAGCGCACGTGCACTATACGTTCCGCGGCGACGAAGAACTGATGCTGCGTTCCATCTTCCGCCGCGTTCCCGAGTCGCAATGGCAGCGGGTCGTGGAAAACGTTAATGCGGGAATGGGCGGAGAGGTCACACACTTAAAGATCAGCGATCCCTCCGCGACGCGCGAGCCCTTCACCATGGCTTACGACGTCGCCCGACCGAACTTCCTCGACTGGTCCAAGAAAAAATCCGACATTACGCTGCCACTTTGCCAGTTCAATCTCCCCGACCTCACCAGTGATGACGGCGACGCAGACGCCGAACCACTCAAGCTCGGTCCCAAAGCCGAGTACGTCTACAAGATCACGCTCGAACTGCCCGCCAAATATACTGCGCACGCTCCACTGCCTTTTTCGCTCAAGCACGATTACGCGGAGTATCAAGCCTCCTACAAGCTGGAAGGAAGCACCTTCACGGCGTCAAGAACACTCACGGTGCGTCAGGACGAGCTACCCGCGCCGCGCGTCACCGATTATCAAGCGTTCCGCCACGCTGTCGGCTCTGATCTGGGACAGTTTCTATCGGTCGAGAATACGGTTGCGGGCACGCCCACACCGCCCGCCGACATGAAAGCCGATGACCTGGTGGAAAGCGGCCGCGCCGCCATGAACAGCGGAAATCTCGCGATGGCGGTTCAACTTCTCAAGCGCGCGACGGAAGTTGAGCCCAAGAACAAATATGCCTGGAACGCCCTTGGCGCCGCCTACCTTGGTATGCGCCAGAATGACGACGCAATTGCCGCGCTCAGCAAGCAAATCGAAATCAATCCCTACGATGAGTACGCCTACAACGCCCTCGGCCGCGCCTACTGGCAGGAGCGCAAATACGACGATGCCGCGACCGCCTTCAACAAGCAGATCGAGATCAACCCGCTCGACAAATACGCTCATGCCGGCCTCGGCTCAATGTATTCCGAGTGGCACAAGTACGATCTGGCCGCGGCCGAATTAGAGAAGGCGTCTTCACTCACGCCCGACAATCCAGAATTGCAAGTGAGCCTGGGCGACGCCTACCTGAATCTTGGCCAGGACGATAAAGCGCTCGCCACCTTCGACCACGCGGTCGAAATCTCGGCGACGCCGCTGGTATGGAACAACATCGCCTACCAGCTGTCGCTGAAGAACTCTCATCTCGACCGCGCGCAGCAGTATGCCGAGTCCGCAGTTTCAGCAACTACTGCGGCATTGCGCAATGTCTCGCTCGATCGCCTCACGCCGCAGGAGTTACCGCTGGTTCCATCTCTCATCGCCTACTGGGACACGCTAGGGTGGGTCTATTTCAGCGAAGGCAATTTCGACAAGGCCGAGAAATATGTGGCCGCCGCCTGGGGACTTGGCCAGCACGGCGAAGTCGGCGACCATCTCGGGCAGATCTATGAGAAAGAGGGGAAGAAAGACCGTGCCCTGCGTACCTACGAGCTCTCGATGGCCGGCCTGCGCCCGATCCCGGAAACGCGCGAACGAATCGACTCGCTCGTGAAGAGCAACGCCAAACTCAACGAAGCAACGAAAAGCCCCAAGACCGGCGATGAATTGCAGTCGCTCCGCACCATCGACCTCGGCAAAGCGAAGGCAACGGGCAGCGCGGATTTCTTCGTGTTGCTGAGCGGAGGCGCCAGCACGCCAACCAAAGCCGAAGCCGTAAAATTCGTCAGCGGGGACGAGAAACTAAAAATCTTTACCGACGCCCTCCGCACCGCCGAGTACCGCCTAACCTTTCCTGACGATACGCCGGTCAAAATCCTCCGCCGCGGAATCCTCTCCTGCTCCACAGCCACCGGTAACTGCATGTTCGTCCTGATGCTGCCCGATGATGTGCGAACGGTGGATTAAGACGTGTGCTTGATGGCGCAATCTTGGGGGAACGTGAAAACGGAAGTCTTAGGATAAGAGTTCAGACCGAATTACCGGACTGTCGTCCCGCAGCCCGACGCGTTCGCATCCTGGTAGGGTAAAACGCTTGCTTGGATGAAAATCGATCGGAGGCGAGATTCAACGGGAGGCGAGCCATACTTGGTAGCCGACGACAGTCATCATGAAGAGGAGGTAGAGGCGGAGGGCCCAGATGACGAGGAGTTCGGGGCCTTTTAGGTGACGGCGGAGGATAGGATTTTTTTTGGCTTTGACAAGTTGGTCGGGCTCCAGAGAGGAGAGGACCCAGGTTTGATCGGCGGCTAGAGTATGGGGTGCGGATTTTTTTGTCATGTGTATCGTTCTCCTGAAATCGGTCTTATGAACTGGCTGTCTGCCATATGAGAGAGCTCCATCGTGCCTCCCGGAACTCGATGATGTCGCGCTTTCCCACCCGCGGCTTGCGCCCCTTCGATAGGCTCAGGGCAGGTTGTGGGCTGCATTCTGCCGCCGTCGTGGCTGATCCGTGTAACGGCACGGCTGATGTCTTGCCCTCCCGCGTATGCGATGTTCGGCTCGCCTGACGCCGCGCCCTCTCAAATCGCTGGCGGCAAACCCCGTCTTTCCATATCTACTTTCCTCCAAGAGCGGCGAAGATGTTGGGGGCGATTATGCTGATGCCGAAGAGAATGCCGGCGGCGGTGAGGATGAACACTACTGCCGTGGATAGTATGTTTGCCCACCAGGGACTTACGAGGTCGCCCATGATTTCTTTGTCGTTCACCAGCATATAAAGGAACACCAACGCCGGCGGCATCGCTAGCACTGCTACTACGTTTACGATCAGCACTACGTAAACGAGGGGCAGACCGGGGATTAGAACGATTGCCGCGGCGGCGACGGCGCACAGAGTGAGCACGGCGTAGAAAGATTTGCCTTCTCCCATGGGAAGGTTCAGGCTGTGGGGTTTGTGGGTGACTTCGCCGAAGGCGTAGGCGGAAGAAGCTGAAATGGTGATGGCGGCGACGATGCCGGCCTCGACCATGCCGAGAGCGAAGAGAGATGCGCCGAAGCGGCCGATCACTGGCTGAAGAGCCTGGGCGAACTCGGCGGCCTGGAAATTGTCGGCGGTCATCTGGTGGGCGAAGAGCGGGGTGGTGGCGAGAATGGTGGCGATGGCGGCGGCGGATGCGAGAGCGGCGCCCAACACGGTGTCGATGCGGCCGAAGCGAATGTCCTTGGTGGTCATGCCTTTGTCGACGGTGGCGCTCTGCTGAAAGAAAAGCATCCAGGGAGTGACGGTCGCGCCGATGTCGGCGAGGACGATGAGTAGAGTGTCTTTGTTGAAGCCGGGGAGCGGCTGCCAAGTGATGAATGCATGACCGACGGCGTGCCAACTGGGATGGGCCATGAGCGCGACAGGAATGAAGATGAGATTGAAGATGGCGGCGGCGAGAGTGATGCGCTCCCAGGTCCAGTAGCGGTGACTCATGAGGGCGGCGTAAAGGACTACGAGAGCGATTGAGATTGCGGCCCAGGGAGGGACGCCGAAGAAGCCGAGGCCGGCGCGGATGGCGATGAACTCGGTGATGAGCGTGAGGAAGTTGCCGATGCCGAGGTCGATCATGGAGAACCATCCCCAGAAGGGGCCGAAGCGGTCGAAGATGAGTTCGGCGTGGCCGCGATGGGTGGCGGCGCCGAGGCGGACGGTCATCTCCTGGACGATGATTGCCATGCAGAAGGTGAGGGAGACGAAGGGAAGGAAGAAGCCGATGCCGAACTTGGCGCCGGTGGCGGCGTAGGAAAGCATGCTGGGGCCGTCATTCTCGCCCAGCATGACGAGAACGCCGGGGCCGACGAGCAACCATAAGAGGCGCGCGTGGGAGGAGAATGCCGCGGCGGGCGCGGGCGTTGGAGACGCGGACGCGGTCGTGGGCGCGGTCGACATCTTCGTGAGTGATTACGACTTCGGCTTCGGCTTGCGTGAACTTCATCGGGTGAGCGTCGGCATGGGCGGAATTAGCGTAAGTATACACTATGGGATAAACCATGGTTAAGCAAGAAACTGAGTGGACTAGAAAGATAGAAATGCCTTGCGAGGCCGATGGTTAGCGCACAGATGCAAGGGGTCCTTCGACTGCGGAACCGCTTTCGCTTCGCGAAGCAGTTCCTCCGCTCAGGATGACAGGGCCGTTCGATGACAGGGCTCTTCGATCGTGCACGCATTCGCGGGCGAGGGCGCCCGCGCCACATGAAACTTAGCGGGAGACCCAGACGCGTTCGGCGGCGGCGCGGCCCAGGGAGACTTTGCCGGCGGCGGTGGAGAGGGTTAGGGTCTGGTCGTAGTTGCGTTCGAGCAGGCGCAATTTGGCTCCGGGACGAATGCCGCGGGCTTCGAGGAATTCGAGGAGCCGGCGGTCGCGCTCATAGATTCCGCTGACGGCGTAGGTGGCCCCGGGAGCGGCGTCGGCCAGCAACATCAGGCCGCGATGGCGGCGGCTGGCGGGGCTTTCCATCTCGCTGAGATTGCCGTGGGGACAAGCGCCGCCGTTGCCTAGCTTGGCGAGAAGTTTGGCTTCGAAGTCGGGCGAGACGGCGTGCTCGAGGCGCTCGGCTTCGTCGTGGACCTTCCACCATTCCATACCGAAGAGTTCGGCTAGCATGCGTTCGATGAGGTGATGGCGGAGGGTGAGCTTGCGGGCGATCTTGCGGCCGGCGGCGGTCAGGCGGACGTGGCCGTCGGCCTGGACGCGGACCAGACCGTCTTTTTTGAGGCGGCGCACGGCCATCGTGACGGCGGGTGCGGAGACTTTCAGCCAGTCGGCGAGCCGGGCGGAGATGACGGATTCGCCTTCACTCTCGGCCTCGAGGATGGCTTTGAGGTAGTCCTCTTTGGAGACGGTGATCATCTGGGGAGATTATACGACGGCATTAAGCGCAGTTAACTCTGATTCACCACGGAGGCACGCGCACGGAGAAATGAAAGGTTGGGTCTTTGGTTTTAGGTCTCGGGTATTAGACATCCGAACTCGGCTTCAAGAACTCGCAATCGCCAGAGAATAAGAGGGCGGCTTTCATGCGGGCGATGTAAATTGCTTTTTCTCCGTGGCTTCCGTGCCTCCGTGGTGAAAAGATTGCGCTGGTTTGACAGCGTTCCTTCTCTCCCCTAACCTTGATTTTCTCTGGCTATGAAAGTTCTTGTTCTGGGCAACGGGGGACGGGAGCACGCGCTGGTATGGAAGCTGCGGCAGTCGGCGCGGGTTTCGAAGCTGTATTGCGCGCCGGGCAATGGCGGCATCGCGGACGAGGCGGAATGCTTGCCGGTGGATCTGAAGAGCCTGGATTCGATGGTCGCGCTGGGCGGGCAAGTGCGGCCTGATCTTACGGTGGTGGGACCGGAGCTGCCGCTGACGTTGGGAGTGGTGGATGAATTCACGCGGCGGGGCTGGCCGGTATTTGGGCCGACCAAGGCGGCGGCGCAACTGGAATGGAGCAAGAGTTTTGCGAAGGAATTTCTGCAGCGGCATCGGATTCCAACGGCGCCTTATGCGATTTGTGATTCGGTGGAGGAAGTGCGCGCGGCGTTGTCGCATTTTCATGTGCCGGTGGTGGTGAAGGCGGATGGACTGGCGGCGGGCAAGGGCGTGGTGATTGCGGCGAGCAAAGAAGAAGCGGCGAGCGTGGCGGCGGAAATGTTCAGCGGGAAGATGGTGGGCGAGGCGGGTGCGCGGGTGGTGCTGGAAGAATGTTTGAAAGGCGACGAGCTTTCGTTTCTGGTGTTGAGCGATGGGGAACGAGTTGCGCCGCTGGTGGCGGCGCAGGATCACAAGCGCGTGGGCGATGGCGATACCGGGCCGAATACGGGCGGCATGGGCGCTTATTCGACGGCCGAGATTGTGGACGACAAGATGCGCGACTGGCTGGTGAATCACATTGCGCGGCCGGTGGTGGCGGGGATGAAGGCGGAGGGCGCGGAATTTAAGGGCGTGCTTTATTGCGGGCTGATGATGACGGCGCGCGGTCCGATGGTGCTGGAATTTAATTGCCGGTTTGGCGATCCGGAGACGCAGCCGATTCTGATGCGGCTGGAAAGCGATCTGGTGGAGGCGCTGGAAGCTTCGATTGAAGGGCGGGTGAGCGAAGGGGATTTTAAGTGGTCGCGCGATGCGTCGGTGTGCGTGGTGATGGCTTCGGGAGGATATCCGGGGACGTTTGAGGTGGGGAAGAAGATTACGGGACTGGATGAGGCTGGCGGCGGTTGAGGGAGTGAAGGTGTTTCACGCGGGGACTACGAAGCGGGATGGAGAGTTTTATACGGCTGGCGGGCGCGTGCTGGGGGTTTCGGCGCGGGCGCGGAGTTGGAGACGGCGGTGCAGCGGGCTTATGAGGCTTGCGGGAAGATTCGGTTTGAGGGAGCGCATTATCGGAAGGATATTGCGGGGCGGGCGCTGAAGAAATAGGTGCGGGTACGTGGTGGAATTCCCATACGGAGCGCGAATAGCAGGACGAGAAAGGGATCCTTCGACTGCGGTTTTGCTTCGTTTTCGCGAAGCAAAATCCTCGCTCAGGATGACAAACTAAGGAGGAGATGATGAGTAAGACACTGGTTTCGATTGTGATGGGGAGTGATTCTGATCTTGAGATTATGCGCGAGGCGGGGAAGGCGCTGGAGGAGTTTGGGATCGCTTATGAGATGGATGTGACTTCGGCGCACCGGTCGCCGGATCGCACGGCGGACTTCGCGCGGAAGGCTGCGGGGCGCGGGATTCGGTGATCATTGCCGGGGCGGGAGGGGCGGCGCATCTGGCGGGGGTGATTGCGGCGCATACTACTTTGCCGGTGATTGGGGTGCCGATTCCTTCGACGTCTTTGCAGGGGATGGATTCTTTGCTGGCGACGGTGCAGATGCCGGCGGGGATTCCGGTGGCGACCGTGGCGATTGGGAAGCCGGGGGCTACGAATGCGGGGATTCTGGCGGCGCAGATGATTGGGCTGGGGGATGCTGCGATCGCTAAGAAGCTTGTGGCGCACAAGGAGAAGCTGGCGCGGGGAGTGGAGGAGAAGTCGAGGAAGCTGAAGGGCGTGAAGTGTACGGTGGTCAAAGCCTCGGCTGCCAATAGCGAGTCTCTGGCTGGCGCACCCGAAGGCGCGCCGCTTCTTACACAACGCTCAATCTTTCAATTCAAACTTTACAGCTTCAATCCTTTCAAATATTCGCGGAAGGGGTCGCCCAGGTCTTCGCGTTTTAGGGCGAACTCGACTGTGGCTTTCAGGAATCCTAGTTTGTCGCCGGTGTCGTGGCGGCGGCCTTCGTAGACGTAGGCGTACATTTTTTCTTTTTGCAGCAGGAGGCGCATGCCGTCGGTGAGTTGGAGTTCGCCGCCGGCGCCGGTGGGGTGTTGGCGAGGCAGTCGAAGATTGCGGGCGTGAGGATGTAGCGGCCGATGATGGCGAGGTTTGAAGGCGCTTCTTCGGGCTTGGGTTTCTCCACCATGTTCTTGATTTCGAAGAGGCGGCTCGCCGAAGCGGCTGTCGACGGGCTTCACGTCGAGCACGCCGTAGGAAGAAATCATTTTGCCTTCGATGATTTGAGTGGCGAGCACCGAACATTGGGTTTGATCGAAGACTTCGACCATCTGCTTGAGGCAGGGGACTTTGGCGTCGATTACGTCGTCGGCGAGGAGGACGGCGAAAGGCTCGTTGCCGACCAGTTCGCGGGCCATCAGCACGGCGTGGCCGAGGCCCAGAGCTTCTTTCTGGCGGACGTAGGCGACGTAGATCATGTCGGAGATGGAGCGCACGATCTGGAGCAGATCGGTCTTCTTGCGCTCTTCGAGCATTTTTTCCAGTTCGTAGCTGACGTCGAAGTGGTCTTCGATGGCCTGCTTGCCGCGGCCGGTGATGATGAGGATCTGGTTGCAGCCCGAGGCCATGGCTTCTTCGACGCCGTACTGAATGATGGGCTTGTCGACCAGCGGGAGCATCTCTTTGGGCTGGGCTTTGGTTGCGGGCAGGAAGCGGGTGCCGAGGCCGGCGGCGGGGAATACGGCTTTGCGGACTTTCATGGGCATAGGGCAGCGTGTGTTCGTCGTTAGTCGTTGGCCGTGCTACTTCGGTTGCCGGACAATTGTATGATAAGTTGCGATATTCCTTGTTTGCACTGTTGGGCCATCACTGAGGCGCTGTTCCGGCTCGCGCTTGACTGGCACTTCAGATGCTCTTCCACATTCGCGAGCTGTTCCAGCACCGTGCTGCAGAGCGCGCAAGACTTCTTCGGCGGCTGTCGCTTTCAAAACAAATTTCAACATGCCATCGGGGGTGAACTGTGCGCCGCGCTGGGCGGAGACGAAGCGGGCTAGCTGCTCGGGGTCGACGGCGGCGTTCTGCTGGAACTTCAGAGTGACGAAGTCGCGTTTGCGCTCGATGGCGTTTACGCCGACTTTCATGCACAAGAGTTTGAGCGAGGCGTAGTCGAGCAGGTTGCGGACTGCGGGCGGAGGTGGGCCGTAGCGATCCTGCAATTCGGCCGCAACGTCGGTCAGTTGCGATTCGGTTTCGACGCGGGCGACGCGCTTATACATCTGCAGGCGCTGATTCTCTTCGGGAACATAATCCGCGGGAATGCGAATGTTGAGGCCGAGATTGAGTTGGGTTTCGGCTTCGTCGGGCGCGGCTTCGCCTTTCATTTCACGCACGGCGCGCTCGAGCATTTGAGTGTAGAGCTCGAAGCCGATGGCTTCGATGTGGCCGCTCTGCTCGCCGCCTAGCATGTTGCCGGCGCCGCGAAGTTCGAGATCGAGAGCGGCGATTTTGAATCCGGCGCCGAGGTCGGAAAATTCTTTTAGCGCGGCGAGGCGGCGGCGGGCGATGGGCGTGAGTTCGATTTCCGGCGGAAGCATGAGATAGGCGTAGGCGCGGCGGCTGGAGCGGCCGACGCGGCCGCGGAGCTGGTAAAGCTCGGAGAGGCCGAGGCGGTCGGCGCGGTTGATCAGAATCGTGTTGCAGAGCGGGATGTCGAGGCCGTTCTCGATGATTGTGGTCGAAACCAGAATGTCGGCTTCGTGATGCATGAATTTCAGCATCACTTTTTCGAGTTCGCCTTCCGACATTTGTCCGTGGCCGACGATGATGCGCGCTGAGGGAACGAGCGCCTGAATTTTGGCGGCGATTTCCCAGATGGTGTCGACGCGGTTGTGGACGAAATAGACCTGGCCGCCGCGCTCTAGTTCCTGTTCGATGGCGGACTGGATTAGTTTTTCGTCCCAACTGGCGACGACGGTTTGGATCGCCATGCGATCTTTGGGCGGAGTTTCGATCACGCTCATGTCGCGCAGGCCGACCAGCGACATGTGCAGAGTGCGTGGGATGGGCGTGGCCGACATGGTGAGCACGTCGACTTGCTTGCGCATTTGCTTGATGCGTTCTTTGTGGCGGACGCCGAAGCGCTGTTCTTCGTCGACGATGAGCAGGCCGAGGTCGGAGAATTTGATGTCTTTGGAAAGGATGCGGTGGGTGCCGATGAGGACATCGATTTTGCCGGCTTCGGTTTTTTGCAGGATTTCTTTTTGCTGCTTCGGGGTGCGGAAGCGGCTGATCATTTCGATGGTGACGGGGAACGGAGCGAAGCGCTGCTTGAAAGTTTCGTAGTGCTGGAAGGCGAGCACGGTCGTGGGCGCGAGCACAGCGACCTGTTTGTTGTCGCTGATGGCTTTGAAGGCGGCGCGCATGGCGACTTCAGTCTTGCCGTAGCCGACATCGCCGCAGAGCAGGCGGTCCATGGGCTGTGAGGATTCCATGTCGCGATGACATCTTTGATGGCTTGCGCCTGGTCTTCGGTTTCGTTGAATTCGAAGGCGTCTTCGAATTCGCGGAACCATTCGTTGCCGGGCGGGAAGGCGTGTCCGACGGCGGTTTTGCGCTCGGCGTAGAGTTTGAGAAGTTCGTCGGCCATATCTTTCATGGCCTTTTTGACGCGAGATTTTGTCTTTGACCAGGCTTGCGTGCCGAGATGACTGAGAACAGGCTTTGCGCCTTCGGAGGAGCGATATTTCTGGACGAGATCGAGGCGCGTGAGCGGAACGTAGAGGCGGGCGGCTTCGGCGAATTCGAGCAGCATGAATTCGGCGGGGCCATCGCCGTGATTGATTTCCTTCAAGGCCCTGGTATTGGCCGATGCCGTGTTCGACGTGGACGACGTAGTCGCCGACTTGAAGATCGCGGAAGTCGGAGAGGAAGGCGGAGACTTTGGATTTGGAACGCTGCGGACGCGAGGCGACGGATTCGGATTCATCGAAGAGATCGCGGGCGCCGAACACTGCGAGGTTGGCTTCGGGCAGCAGGACGCCATCGGGGACGTAGGCCGTGGCGAGCGTGGTGGTGAGAATCTCGCCGGCGAAGTAGCTGGTTTCATCGGCGTAGCTTTCGCCGCCGCGGGTGCGGCTTCCCAGCTTGAAAGAAACGTTGTATTCGGTGAAGACATCGGCGAGGCGCTCGACTTCGCCGATGTTAGGTACGGCGAAGAGGACGCGTTTGCCATCGGCGTTGAGCTTCTGTACTTCTTCGAGCATGGCGGGAACTGCGCCATGGAAGCGGGGTGAGGGCTGAGTGAGAAATGTGACGGAGTCTTCGTTGAGATCACGAGTGATGCCGAGGTGCTCGATGTCGGCGCCCGGAAGAGTGGATGTTTCTTGCCACCAATCTTCGGGCGGAAGGTAGAGATCTTCAGGGCGCACGAGATTGCCGACGCCGCTGCGCTCGTGGGCTTCGGCGACTCGGGTCCAGAAGCGGTCGAATTCCTGGCGGAGTTGATCGGTTTCGTCGAGCAGAACGGCGGCGCGGGGGATGAGGTCGAAGATGGTGCTGTCGGCTCCGGCGACGGGAGAGTAAAACTCCCAGCCGGGAAAAACGTTGAGTCCTCCTGCGCGGACGGCGGCTTCGACGATTTCTTCGTTGCCGGTGATGCGCTTGCCGCTGAGGCGGGTGTGAATTGCGCCGAGCAAGTGCTCGCTGACGGGGTTTCGGTGAGCGGAAGCAGAAGAGCTTCGTCGACGGGATTGGAAGAGCGCTGCGAAGCGGGATCGAACTTGCGGATGGAGTCGGCTTCATCGCCGAAGAATTCGATGCGCAGCGGGCGGTCGGCTTCGGGAGAGTAGACGTCGAGGATGCCGCCGCGAACGGCATATTGGCCGGGCATCTCGACCACGTCGGTGGAGGTGTAGCCGACGGTGTTGAGGTGCGCGAGAAGAGATTCGAGGTCGAAGGATTCGCCGCGGCGGATGGTGCGGGCGAGATCGGCGTAGTAATCGCTGGAGCGCAGACGGATGGCGGTGGCCGCGACCGGCGAGACCACGATGGACGCTGCGCCGGTTGAAATCTTCCATAGAGCAGTGGCGCGTTCTTCCTGGAGTTCAGGATGCGGGGAGAGATTCTGGAAGGGGAGCACATCGCGCGCCGGAAGAGAGATGACGGAGTCGGGATCGCAGGCGGCGGTGAGTTCGCAGAAGCCGCGAAGGATGGGGACGAGATCTTCGACGGCGCGGTTATCGTTGACGACGAAGATCAGGGGACGCGCGGCGGCGCGCTGAAACAGCACGAGCAGCAAGGCTTTCGCGGTGGGGGTGAGGCCGGAGACACGAATACGCCCCGTGCCCTCCTTGAGGTGGGAGGCAACACGCGCGAAGGCGGGAAGTTTTTCTACGTCCACGAAGAGTTCGCGGACGAAGGGAAGAAGCATGCAGAGTTATTTTAGCAGGAGAGGAGGAAGCCTCGCTGCGGGCGGCGAACGGGCGAGTCGCCCGTTCCCGGACACGTCTCCCGTTACCACACGCTTTCCGTGTTCGCGGCGCTAGCCGCTCAGGTCCGAAGCAGGGGGCGGGTTAGGCAGGTGGGGCCGCCGCTGCCGTTGATGCAGAGTTCGCTGCCGGGGAAGGTGCGGACGTCGAATCCGGCTTGGCGGAGGCGGGCGTTGGTGTTGCGATTTTCTTCGATGGCGAGCAGGCGGTTGTTCCCCAAGGCGAGGACGTTGCAGGCGAGGGTGTCGCGCTCGGAGGGATCGATTTCGATGAATGTTGAATCCGCGAGATTTGAGGAGTTCGACGGTTTCGACTGCGAGCCAAGGGAGATCGACGAGAGCGGTGTGGTCATCGAGCAAGCTGATCAGCGACATCAGATGAAGGCAGGCCGAGGGACCGGGGCCGTAGGGCAGCGGTGCGGAAAAGACTTCGACGCCTTTGGGTGCGAGTAGAGCGCGCATCTGGTGAATGCCGGCTGCGTTGGTGCGATAGCCGTGGCCGATCAAGCAGAGTTTTGGGATCGAGCCAGACGATGTCTCCGGCTTCGGTGGTGCCGGGAGACATGATCTGGCCGAGCGTGGGAATGTCTTGAGTTTCACAGAATGAGGCATGGAGTGGGCCTTCTGGCACGCGGTTTGGCTTACCGGGGCGCATCACGATCAGGCCGTAGTCAGTGGGAAGAGAAGCGTCGTGGGCATAGACGGCGTCGAGAGAAAGGCTGGGAGCGGCGGGCAATTCGATGAACTTCCGCTGCCGGCAGATGTCAGTTCGCGGCAGAGGGCTTCGTGTTGGGATTGGGCCGTGGCGAAGTCGGGTTCATGTTGAAAGCCGAGTTCTCGCCAGCGCGCGACGCGATCCGGGTGGTTCCAGCCTGCAGTGCGAGGAGAACAGACCATAACGCGCTCCAGCGCGCCGACCATCGAGTGCCCGTTGAAACGCGCCGTTGTTATCGCCTCTGGCATTCTTACCTCTCAACGTTCTGAAACTGTGGACCCTGATAGGAATCTATATGGGCATTATGGCAAAAGCAATGTGGGAAGGCGCGGTGCTGGCTGAAAGCGATGCGACGGTGGAGGTTGAGGGCAATCAGTATTTTCCGCCGGATGCGATTCGGAAGGAATATTTCAAGGCCAGTGAGTCGCACTCGGTGTGTCCGTGGAAAGGGACAGCGAGTTATTACGATGTTGAAGTCGACGGCAAACGCAATCCCGGGGCGGCGTGGTTTTATCCGGAGCCGAAAGCGGCGGCCAAAAAGATTAAAGGATATGTGGCGTTTTGGAAGGGCGTGAAGGTGGAAAAGTAATCGGCGTCGCGGGCAACTGACAAGTAGTTAGCTCAGCGGCTGAAGCCGTATTGAACTGTCAGACTCTGATGGCACGACTGAAGTGGTGCCCTTTCCGGTCTTGTGCGCCTCCCGACCTGCAATAGCGGTTTTCTAAAACTCGATGTGGGCGCGAAACGAGGGTACGAGGACCGGGCCGCGGTCGCGATTGTAGCCGGGGTCCACGATGTGCTGCACTCCGGGGGCGAAATAAAAACCGCGCCACGCGTGAATCGTATAATACGACTCGACGATATTTTCGCGACCGTAGTTCAGTCTGCCATCGCCGAGCAGGAAGCCGAGCCCTCCATCGGCGAGGTAGGCCTGGTGATCTTTGCAAATTGCGTTGGTGACGAAGGCAATGCCGGCGCGATCCTGCTTGCGATGCCACCAGGTGCCGTGCGCTCCTAAGCCTGCGACGAAAGTTTGATCGACTTCGGTATAGGCGAAGGATTCGGTCTTGCCGTTGTCCCAGCCGAAACGCCCGAATGCGGTGAGGTTGCGTGTAAGATTCTGCTCGAGATTGACGCCGAAGCCATACTTGCGCGTGATGTGCCAGGGATGGTTGGTGATTTCTGGAACCGGTGTGAGGCCAGCTTCGAAGTTGGCGATGGCCTGGCGATAGATGCCCATGTTGGCGTAGTTCGTGTAGGCCAAGAGGCGCACCACGCCGGGTTTTTTGGGGATGAAGCCGCGGCGCAATTCGTATTCGACGTCTTCCGCGTGGGCCTGCCAGGGTTTCCATACCAGGTCAATTCCATTCGCAACTTTCGGCATAAGCCCTTCGGCGAAGCGGAAGCCCCAGTTGCGATCTTCGTAGTCAGCGGTAACGCCGACGGTGTAGCCGCGCGTATCGGCGGCGTAATCCCATGCCCCGTTGTTGTCGAGAGTCCAGTTATTGAATTGAAAGTGGGTGTCGGAACCTACGGAATTCACGTCGAAGAAATCTGGCAGAGAGAACTTTCCGAAGCGGACTTCGAGACGACGGCGCGGCAGTTCATCAAATAGCGAAAGGAAACTGCGCTGGTTTTCGACATTATCTTTGCTCAACGTGAACACTTTGTGAATCATCCAGCGCCCGAAGTAAGGTGCTTTACTGAGAAGAGGATTTCTGACAATGTCCAGATCGGTATTACCGGCAAGTCCAAGACCAGTGCTGAGCGCGGCTCCGCCAGCCTCTTCAATGTCGACCAGAACCTCGGCGGAATTGGTGATCCGGACCCCCGTGTAAAGCGTCAGCACTCGCGACGTGGCCTTCTCATAGTTGGAGCTAAGGCTGTTTTTGCCGCTGTAGGCCGCGTGAAACGGGGGATGAGTTTGAAAGATGAAGTTCGCCTGACCGGAGAGCCAGAAGCGCCTGTCCGTAAAATGAGGAAACATCGCTTCCGTGCCTGGGTCCGGCGGATCGACTGCGTTTGCATCTGCCTCAGACGGCGCGGTATCAGGCTTCAAAGCGGACGGCGCGTCTGGCAGCTCTGTTTGAGCCGAGAGCGGAGCAGAGGAAACGGTCATGGCCCAAAACACGATCAGCAGTGAACGAACGCTGAGTTTTGCGAGTTGGGCTCGGCGATTCATAAATCTCGACGCTTCGGGAGATACCTTCTGGCTGTGATTGTACTTAACGCAACCATATCATCTGAGTTAACTATAGTTAAGCAAACCGTGACAACAGCGCGGGCAATTGGCGAGCCCAGTGGGAATTGCCAATCGCCGAGCCTACATGGGACTGGTTAAGGGAATGTTAACGAACCGGGTGTGCTCTCAGCAGTCCTCGACTGATGCCCACTGCATGCGGAGTCTTGGCATGCCGTTTCTGTCGGTGACCACGACCCAGTTCATGCGCAGAGGTTGCCGTTCCGAGTCCTGTCCAAACTGCAACGGAGCGGAAACTTCGTAAAGCCATTCGCGCTTGACCTGCGTCGTCGCCATCGCCACTGCTGGCGCAAATAAAGTCATGCAAGCCATTATCATTGCCCTCCTTTCTGTAATCTTCGACCATAAAATTTGATGTCACGGTTCGAGTGAGCGCAATAAAAAGTTCATAAAGATTTGCTTGTTATTGCTGGGTCCGAAACGCGCTGTAAGCACTGGATTTTGATCCCAAAAACTCTTATAGCATACCCCCCTAGGGTAGTGGCAAGTGAATTTTCAAGGAACAAGTGAAAAATGCAAGATTAAGATTCCCATCATTTCAAAAGAGAAGCTGCTATTACGCATCAAGCGGATCCGCGGCCAGTTCGCTGCCGTTGAACGCGCACTCAGCGCCGCGGATGAGTGCGCGGACATTCTGATGTTGCTGGCTCTGATTCGAGGAGGCGTGAACGGGCTGATGGCGGAGATTCTGGAAGACCGCATTCGCCTGCACATGATGAGTTCGGATCACGAAATGGAATCGCCGGAAGAGTTGGGAGAAGATCTGATCGGCTTGGTTCGCGCCTGTTTGAAATGATGTGAGTGAGCGAGGGTTGCTGACTATCATGCGATCAGGTGCTTGCTTGGCGCAGAACTTCTCGGAGGGCTCTTTGCTCGAGCAAAAAGAAAGGACAGCCCGGAGCCCCCGAAGCCGTCCCTTGAACCCTCCCGGTTAGAAGGGCTACTGATGGCCTCACGTTATCTGCGCGATGTTGCACGACGATGGCAGAACAATGAATATCTGATTAATTTCTTCGCCGCGGCGCTGCTATAGTAGTTGGTTGTGCGCCGGTGGTGACTGTCGTTCATCTTCCCCCTGGAGAGTCGATGCCTTCCACAACCTCACGAAAAGTCGAACAGTCGCGCCGTCTGCAAAAGCGTGCCGAAAGCATGATTCCGGGCGGAGTGAACTCGCCGGTGCGGGCGTTCGGTTCGGTGGGCGGGGAGCCCCCGTTTATCGTGCGCGGGAAAGGGTCGCACATATGGGATGCCGATGAAAATGAATTCATCGACTATGTGGGATCGTGGGGTCCGCTGATTCTTGGCCATGCAGCGCCCGACGTGCTCGACGCGATTGTGAGCGCGGCGTGCAATGGCACCAGTTTTGGCGCGTCGACGCCCTCCGAGGCTAATCTGGCGGAGTTGGTGCTGGCGGCGTTTCCGCCAATGCAGAAAGTTCGCTTCGTGAGTTCCGGAACCGAAGCTACCATGTCGGCCATCCGGCTGGCGCGGGCTTACACCAAGCGCAAGTACATTGTGAAATTCGAAGGCTGCTACCACGGGCATTCTGATTCTCTCCTTGTAAAGGCAGGCTCGGGCGTGGCAACACTGGGCATTCCGGGATCGGCGGGCGTTCCCGAGGAGTTCACACAATTCACGCTGGCTCTGCCGTTCAATAACAGCAATGCGGTTGAGTATGCCTTCCAGAAATTCAAACATCAGATTGCCTGCGTGATTGTGGAGCCGGTGGTGGGAAACATGGGGTGCGTTCCGGCTGCGGACGATTATCTGGTGTCCTTGCGCCTGATTACTGAGCGTGAGAGGTCGGTGCTTATTTTTGACGAAGTAATGACCGGATTTCGGGTAGCGTTTGGCGGGGCGCAGGAGCTTTACAACATTCATCCAGACCTGACGACGATGGGCAAGATCATCGGCGGCGGCTTGCCGGTGGGCGCGTATGGCGGCTCGAGCGAGATTATGAATCTGGTGGCGCCGCTGGGGCCGATGTACCAGGCGGGCACGCTGTCGGGCAATCCGCTGGCGATGGCCGCGGGATGCGCAATGTTGAAGCATCTGCGCGATCAGAAGCAGGAAATTTATCCGCGCATTGACAAGTTGAGTAGGCAACTAGTTGAGGGTGTGGCCGCGGCAGCCAAAGATGCGGGCGTGCCGCTCTGCTACAACCGGGTTGGTTCGATGTTCACCTGGTTCTTTACGCCAGGGCCGGTGACAGATTGGGATTCAGCGTCGAAGTCGAATACGGAAGCATTTGGGAAATTCTTCCGTAGCATGCTTGACAGCGGAGTGTATTTGCCACCGTCGCAGTACGAAGCGGCATTTCTGGGAGCGATGCACACGGAGCAGGATGTGCAGCAGACCATTGCGGCGGCGAAGCTGGCCTTTGCGGCGGCGAAGCGATGAGCTGAGATTTCACTGCAGTGGAGCTAACTTTGCCTTCATCTGAGGAACCGTCACGAATTCGTATCCTTCCGACTTGTAGCGGGCGATCAGGTGATCTGTGGCAATCACGGTTTGCGCGCGGTCCATCCCTATCTGCTTGTGACCTCCATCGTGCAACAAAATGACGTTGCCGCCGCGAATCTGACTGGAGACTTTTCGTTCGATTGCGGCGGCGGACGGAGCGTTCCAGTCGTAACCAGTTACGTTCCACATGACGGGTTGCAGGCCAAGTTCCCGCGCCACGCGGAGCACGGCGGGGCGGCGTCCGCCGAAGGGAGGGCGGAAGAGATTGGCAGTTTCGCCAGTCGCATCTTGCAAAGCAGTGCGGCACTCGGCGATCTCTTGGCGGATTTCGGCCTCGGTTTTGAAGGTCAACAGAGGATGCGTATAAGTGTGGTTGCCGACAACGTGGCCGGCTTGGACAGTTGTGCGGGCGATTTCCGGACGCTGCTGGATGTAGCGTCCGATCAGAAAGAAAGTTGCTTGAACATTATGCTTCGCGAGTACATCGAGTAATCGTAGCGTGTGCGGGTCGTTAGGGCCGTCGTCGTAGGTGAGGGCGAGTGGGCGCGATCCTCGGGATAGCCCTGTGAACGTGGCCCCATACCATTGCGCAGTCGGAGCCATCGACTGATAGCCCGCAGCAACAGCGGCTGCGGATGCGGTGGTCAGGGCGAGGGCGAGCATGAGGGATTGTAAACGTAAGGCAGAAATCCAAACGCGAGAAGTGAGAACTAATCGATGTCGCGCCTTCATTCAGTTTCTCACTTCTTCATTCTGCATTCTGACTTCTGTTCTTCTTCTTCTTGCTGTTAACTCTTCTCGCAATTGCCAGTGGGCGCTATCCGAGATATCCTGCGAATTCCGAAACATTGCGCGCCCATGGCTAATCTCTTCGAACTACCCCGTTACATTGCTGTGGAAGGTCCCATTCGAGTGGGCAAGAGCACGCTGGCGCGCATTCTGGCCGAACGCCTGAACGCGCAGCGAGTGATGGAGCCGGAGTCGAATCCTTTCCTTGGCGCGTTTTACGAAGGCGAGCGGGGCGCGGCGTTTCAAACCCAGTTTGCATTTCTGGTGCGGCGGTTCGAGCAGTTGCAGGCGCTCGACCTGGGTCCGCGGTCGCAAAAAACCGTAGTGGCGGACTACATCATCGAAAAAGACAAACTGTTTGCGTGCCTCAACCTTACCGACCAGGAACTGGACACCTACAACCGTTATTACAACCACTTCCGCGGGCAGTTGCCTGCGCCCGATCTCGTCATTTACCTCCAAGCCACGCCCGAAGTGCTGAAGAAGCGCTTGAAGAAAAAGAATGCTCCCGGCGAGCGTGCGGTCAGCGACGAGTATCTGGAAGAAGTGGTTAAAGCCTACGAACACTTCTTTTTTCATTACACGTCTTCCGATCTGCTGATCGTGAATACATCTGACATTGATTTTGTCGAACGCAACGAAGACTTACAGGAATTGCTGCGCAAAGTGAGCGAGCCGATCAAGGGGACGCAATACTTTTTGCCGCTGGGCGGACAGGAGGCGGTGGGAGCGTAGGCGGAAGGTTGGCGAGGTGACGAGAGATCGAAATCTCGAGAGCGACAACCGGGATCGAACGGGCGCATTTTTTGTCGCCGCGCTGCTCATAACTGGGATGTCTTATGTTGTGATTGTTCTGTCGGTGCATACTTACCGAAAATCGCCCCTTTGCGGGCGTGGTTGCGATAGCTGCTCTGATTAATTGGTTCTCTCCTGTTGCGTAATTCGCCTTCCACCAGTCTCCGCCGCGTATTGTCGGCTTCGGGATTGGTGCTTTGTCTGGTGGCGGTTGCAGGGAAGGTCTGGTTTGTCATCTGGGCCACACACACCTGTAGGCACATGTTCGATCTCCTGAACAAGTAGTCTTGATTTACGTCGGAGCCGCTTCCCCATCGGGAAAGTCGCCTGTTTTCCGTAACTTCCCAGGACACAGATCCAACGACAAACGGCCCTCGACGAACTCCCGGTTTGTGTCTACAATAATCTCAGCATCCCAGAAGATGCTGAACAGGCTCTATCCGGCCGAGCCGGAGGGGCACTGGAGGACAAGATGAGCATCACCCCGATCGGCGGGCATCTCCACGACGAAGCTCGCCAGAAGATCACCACCGCTTCTCTGCGGGAATTAAAACTCCGACACGAACCCATTACCTGCCTCACTGCTTACGATTACGCCACGGCGCGTCTTGTGGACGAGGCTGGCATTGAGATGGTTCTGGTGGGGGATTCGCTCGCGCAAACCATTCTTGGTTATGACAACACGCTCTCGGTCACCATGGACGAGATGCTGCACCATGTAAAAGCCGTGCGACGCGGCGTGAAGCGTGCGCTGCTGCTCGCCGATATGCCTTACGGGTCTTATCACGTTGACGCGGAAAGCGCTCTCAACAACGCCACGCGCTTTATGAAAGAAGGCGGCGCTGAGGTGGTGAAGATCGAGGGCGGCGAGAAGCGTTCCGACCTGATTCGGCGCATCATTGACGCCGAGATTCCCGTGGCAGGGCACATAGGGCTGACGCCGCAGTCGGTCAATGTGATGGGCGGCTACAAGGTGCAAGGAAAGAGCCTGAGCGGCATCGAGCAACTCATGCGCGATGCGGTGGCGCTGGATCGCGCGGGCGTGGCCTGCATTGTGCTCGAAGGCATTCCGCGAGAAGTGGCGGCGATGATTACAGCGGAGGTTGGCACGCCGACCATTGGCATTGGGGCGGGCCCGGAGTGCGACGGTCAGGTGCTGGTATTCCACGACATTCTGAATTTGACGTTTGCGCCACCGGCGAAGTTCGTGCGGCGCTACGGCGACGCGACCGCGCTGATCAGTCACGCAGTGCAGGTCTTTCGGGCAGATGTGAAGTCACTGCAGTATCCGTCAGACGAAGAGTCGTACCATCTGCCGAAAGAGACGAAGGCTGGGCTGGATACCGTGCTGGCACGGAAGCGGGCGATGCAGAGGTAGGAAAATTCGTTGCCGTGGGTTTTAACCTATCGCACGGTTCAAGAAGAAGAAACCGGGACTTCCAGCCTTCGCGGTGCTAGGCTATTTGGTCGAGGAGGCAATATGACGAACCTCTTGCCTGCGTTTTTCATGCCGTTCTTCGGATTTGGGTTCGTAATGTATTTTCTGCCGTCGATTATTGCCCTTGCCCGTAGCAAGCGAGACATAACCGCGATCGTTCTGCTGAACTTCTTTCTGGGGTGGACGATGATCGGATGGGTGGTCGCGTTGGTGTGGGCGGTGAAGACGGACGTTCCCATGGCGGTGCGGTGAGTTCAAGGGTGTCGCGGAATTACCCGCCCGCCGTCTGCATGACGCTTCTTGTATTGGATGTTATCGCGAGTTTCGCGGTGTGCTCGTGTGCCCCTGCGTCGCCCCTGCCCCCACCCCAAAGCAAATGAGAATCTGCGACACCATAGAAGACATGCGGGCCGCATGCCGCGCCTTGCGCAACGCTGGCAAGCGATTGGGATTCGTGCCCACCATGGGCGCGCTGCACGAGGGTCACCTATCGCTGGTGCGAGCGGCCAAGGCTTCGTGCGACGCCATCGCGGCCTCGATTTTTGTGAACCCTACGCAGTTTGGTCCGACGGAAGATTTGGCAAAGTATCCGCGAAGCTTCGAGCGCGACCGGGATCTGCTGGTCAAGGAAGGGGTTGATTTGCTGTTTGCGCCGTCGGTCGAAGAGATGTATCCGTCGGGCGCGGAGACGTGGGTGACGGTGGAAAGGCTGAGCGACAAGCTGGACGGGCGTTCCCGCCCCGGGCATTTTCGCGGGGTTAGCACAGTCGTGGCCAAATTGTTTCACATCGTTGAGCCCGACGCGGCCTACTTCGGCCAAAAGGACGCAGCGCAGGTGGCGATTATCCGGCGTATGGTGCGCGATCTTGCTTTTCCTCTGGAAATTGTCGCGTGCCCCGTTGTGCGCGAGGCTGACGGACTCGCCATGAGTTCGCGCAATGCCTATCTCGATCCGCAAGAGAGACAACAGGCGCTGGCATTGCATCGCTCGCTCGAGCGAGTGAAAAAATCGTGGCAAGCCGGTGAACGCGACGCGGCAAGACTCGTGGCCATCGGGCGTGAAGAACTTGGCAGGGAGAAATCAGTGCGACTCGATTACTTCGAAATCGTCGACCCCAATACCTTGGATCCGCTTAAGGATGCTGACCGTGGTGCGCTGCTTGCGGTGGCCGCATTCGTCGGCGCGACAAGGCTTATCGATAACATTCTGCTTTGATACTGGCGACGACTAAGGTTGGGGATGGACCGTGGAGGCGTCCGCCGAAGTGCTCGATGGCGACAGGCGCTGCCGCACCATGGTTTCGATTCGCGACCATAGGCGGGGATCGCATTCGCTTTGCATGTGGCTGGGGGTGAAGACGCGATCGAACCAGGAAGCCTCCGGACACTGGACCGGGTCCTTCCTGTAATCGGTGAGGTAATTCCCCAGAATGTCGGTCTTAGCTGGATCGGCGGCCGTGATCTTTGCCCGGCCGTGGATGATGCCATGGGGCTGGTAGAAATTTACGGCCTCGGCGACATTGTCGGGAATGACGGAATCGTTCTGCCAGACCTTCGCGACACTATCCACCTGCACCGTGAGTAAAACTGGTATGCCTGCTCTTCGCAGTTCGCGGGCCAGCACCACGGCTGCCGATGCTCCCCAGCTTTGGCCGAACAGGATGATTCTGGCGCGGGCTTTTTCTTCGGCGGAGAGAGTGCCGTCGCGGTCGGTATCGAGCAGCCGTACGATGGCCTCAAAGGCTCGCTTGCGTCGTCGGTTTTCGAAAACTCTGACGTAAGTGTCTTTGGGAACGATGGGGCGAATTCGCTGCGCCAGCCGAACCGGGCCGTGGTGTGGGTTGTCGTGGCTGACGAATCCACCCACAAAACCGATCACGATGTTGGAAGCGACCGATGTGTTCTGCGGGTGGAGCGCTGCGGCATCCAGCGATCGGGACAGTCCGGGCAGGTTTACACCAAGAATCACTACTGTGACGATGAGGGTGCGAAATAGAACGATCCCGCGCATGCGGATTCCAACCAATCAGATGATTCGGCTCGTCCGCAGGATTCCGTAAAAACGGACGCCGATCGCTCAGGCACCGATCCTTTGCCCTTGGAACATGATCGGTAGTTCAGTCAAATGGCTTGAGCAGGGCCGAGTTCACGCGTTTGACGCGAGAGCCATGTTACACCCGTTGTCAAGCCCGCGAGTTGGCTAATTTTCCGGCTGGCGTTGGCCGGCGGGAAACGAAGACATTCCCGGGCAGGGCAAAACGCAAGGGTTGGTCGGCGGCCTTACTGATGCCGATGCGCGTACTGATCTGGATTTTTTTCGTCCGAAAGCCGTCGTCTCCAATCCACAAGCCTGAACCAGGTGAAGTGAGATCAACTCCGTTATCGCGGGCGCGGGTGATGCTGAAGGCTTCGGCGAGTCGTCCCGGGCCGGAAGTGAGGCGAGGAAGATCAGTGGGACCGTGCACTTCGATTCCTCGAGCGCGTGCCATTTCTTCCAGTCCTTCGAGTGGTTCGAGCGCGCGGAAAAGAACTGAGCCTGCCTTTCCTTCCCGCTCACATGAAACGTTGAGACAGTAGTGATTGCCGTAGATGAAATACACATAGGCGAACCCAGGCGGACCGAACAGAACCGAGGTGCGGGCGGTATTGCCGGCGGCGGCATGGGCCGCGGGATCGTTCTCGCCGAGGTAGGCCTCGACCTCAACGATGCGGGCCGCCAGGCGCTGCTTCTCGCTGTCGCGCAGCAGGACCTTGCCGAGAAGTTCGCGGGCCACGCGCCGCGGATTGCGGGCGAAGAAGACGCGGTCGAGCGGCAGGATCGGTCGGCGATGGGCGTTCGGGATCAGAGCTGAGAAGGCAGAATGTTGCAAGTCACGCCGCGCCTTTCGCCGATTCTTTCAGGTAAGCCAGCACCTCGGCCGCGTGCCCTTCCGCTTTCACTTTAGGGAAAATGTGCTGGATTTTGCCGTCGGGCCCAATGATGAAGGTAGTTCGTACGACTCCCATCACTTTCTTGCCATACATGTTCTTTTCCTGCATCACGCCAAAGGCATTGGCGACTTTCTTGTCGGAGTCGGCGAGCAGAGAGAAGGGTAAATTGAATTTGTCCTGAAACTTCTTCTGCGCCTTCGACGTGTCCGGGGAAATGCCAAGTAACACGGCGCCGGTTTTTTGCATCTGTTTGTAGGTATCGCGAAATTCGCAGGCCTCGATGGTGCATCCCGGGGTATCCGCGCGGGGATAGAAATACAGCACTACCACTTTTCCACGCAGACTTTTCAGCGAGATTTCCTTTCCGTTCTCGTCGGGCAAGGTAAACTCGGGAGCCTTATCATTGATTTGGATTGTCATGAGCGCCTCATTGGACGGAAATCAGGGTTGAAGGTGGCGTTCACAATCTCAGCGTAGGGAAAGCCGAGGCCGGAACGACTTATGTCCAGAACGTTCTTATACCGCAGATTGGGGTCAGCCGTCATCATTGTGGCGTTGTTTGCATGGATGGCGCCACGAAGCGCTGCCCAGGGAAGACCCCAGCTTAAGCGCCCGGAGCAGGGACCCGAGGAAAAGCCTCCGGAACCCAAGAAGAAAAAAGTGAAAGGTCCGCGGGCGCTCGGAATCTTGCAACTGGGCAGCGGCAAGACGACTTTGATCCCGGTTGCAATTCTGGTCGATGGCAAGTTCTACGATGCAAGTGCTTACAAGGCTGATCCGGTACCGATGGCGCTGGAAAGCGGGACGGTCTATGAGGTTGAGCAGACCGGCGATTCGCAGGGACTGTTCACGGTCAGTGGAGCGTTGCATAGCAAGAGTCCGGGCAGCCCGAATCCCTGGGTAGCGAACGGTTCTTTCTTGCCGGCCGGAAAGGAAGCTCCGAAGACAACGCGCAAAGCGGAAGACGTGCCGGTGGGGTTGGACAACAGCGGCGACGAACCGCCGCGGCTGACAAAAAAAGCGGCGTCGGCTTCCGCCTCGAGTCCTGCACCTACTGCCAGCGCTCCCGCCGGAAAGGAATCACCCGAGAAGACCGGAGCGGCCGGACAACCTGCGAGTGGTTCGTCGGGAGGGTCATCTGGAGGAGACAACCCGAAAGGCGAAGGCAGGCCGGCGGACAAGCCTACTGATCAAACGAAAACCGGAGACCCAAGCGCCAAGACGCAATCGCCTTCCAAGCCTGCGGAGCAAACGTCGCCCGGTCAGGCGTCGCAAGCGCCATCCTCGTCTGGCGCAGCTTCTCCGGCGCAAGCTCCTCAAGGGGAAGCGGTTCAAGAATCGGAAAACTACTATCGCCCTACTTTGCGAAGAGGCAAACCAACGCAAGCAGCGCCGGAGGAGGATGAGGCTACGCCGAAGGCGGCGAACCCTGAATCCGCGGCAAACGCAGTCACTCCGGCAAAGACGGAACCTGTGCAACTTATTCCTGCGGTTTCCGATGCCGACGGACCCGATCCCAGGCCTTACAAGTTTTTCTGGAAAGAGGGCGAAGAAGATGAACGGCGCAAACAGATGCTCACTTTGGCGGCCGATGAGGTTCGGGCCTATGCAACTGCGCTGGCAAGGAACCAGATTCCTGCCCGGCCGGCGAATTCTAAGGCGACTGCTATGGGCCACAAAAGAGAAGCAAAGTCAGTACAGCCGGTGTTCGAAAACATTCAGTTTCGCGCGTTCGATGTCTGGGGGAACAACCAACCGGTGATGATCTTGAGCGCCGAGGCCCATTTTCCACCCGCGCCAGGAGCGGGAACGGCGCCGGAACTGTACAACGTCACGCTTGTATCGAAGACCGACATCTACGGCAACCTGCGCAAGCTGTATTCGGGCGTCACTGACAAATTTCACCTCGACGTGACGCCGCGACTGGAGTTGATCGATGCGGTGGATGCCGATGGAGACGGCCGCGGAGAGCTTTTGTTCCGCGAGACGAGCGATGCGGGCAGCGGATATGTAATTTACCGCGCCACTGCGGATAAGCTGTGGAAGATGTTCGACGGCCTGAGTAGGGAATAGGAAAGGTTCTCAGTTCCCAGTTCTCAGGAAAACTGCCGGGGCTCCGGGCTGAGAACTGAGAACTGTTCTTAGATTTCGATTCCGACATGGCAGACGCGGCCGACCAGATAGTCGGAGGCGGACTTGCCATCTTCCATGGTCATAACTTCGATGGGATAAGACTGGTTGTGGGGCCGAAGAATCAGGTGAGCGCCGGCTGTTTCCACGTATTTCACCGTGCAACTACCGTCCTTGAGCACAGCGTACATGTTGAACTCACCTTTGCGATAAGGCTTGAGTGAGTTGTAGTGGCGGTCGATGAGCAGCGTGGCTCCGGGCAGCAGGCGCGGGTACATGCTCATGCCTTCGCGGGCGTCGACCTTGATGAGCACAAAGCGTTCCCACTGTTCGCGGTCGCCCTCGATTTCGGGTTTCAGCCTCTTAAGGAAGCTCTTCTTGAATTTCAGGATCTCCTTGACGTTCATGCTGGTTAGCAGGGGATGGGTGGCAGCGACGGTCCCGTCTGTGAGGAGGACGTTCTGGAATTCGTCGTTGCTGGGGGGCAGAATCGACGCACGCTTGTTGACCTCGGCGGGGTCGAGCAGGTCCAGCACTGAAAGATGCTGAACCGCCAAGACCCGGTCCATGCCCTCGAGGCTCAGTCCACGCTTGCGATTCAAGAAGTTGGAGATATGGGCCTGCTTAAAGCCAGTCTGCTGTGCCAGACGCAGGCCCGTAAGGTCGCCTTCTTCAATGCGCTCCCAAATAGTATCGCGGAGGTTTTCTTGTAGCACTCGGAATTTCATAGCTGGGAGTATAGCATGGGGCCTATAGCACCACGCTAATCGAAATAAGATTTCCACAGCCACTTGGGTATAACGACCTTGACTCCAAAAATTACCAGTTATACGATCGCCGTATTGTATAACCCTACTTTTCCTTCCAGGGATAACTTTCGGATGAGTAACATCGATAACTGCAACGAAGAAAAGAACTTCGTGGAATTTCGGCGGAAAGTGCGGGCAGCAGAAGTGCTTTCGGCTTCCATGGAACAACTGTTGAGGGCCCTTCGCTTTAGCGGGCGAGTCAGTATAGTTGTGCAAAACGGCAGAGTATTGAAGTCTGGGTATGAAGAAGGATTTTTTCGCCAGCGCGAATCCGCTGCCGGCTTAGAACCGGGAGTGCCAGTCGAGCCGTAAGCAATAACAAGTAATTGAGTTGCATCATATTCGAGTAAGTAAGAAAAGTAAGTCAAACAAGTAAATAGCTCAAGCAGGCCATCGTAAGAGAAACGAGCCCTGCGTCCGGTTTCCGCTCGTCAAAGCGGCGACCGGCGCAGGGCTTTTTTGTCGGCTGCCGTTACCGAGTGTCAACAACAACCTGGCCGCAACCACCTCAGGTTCGCACGCGGGCCTGGGCAGGAGGAGTGATGAAAACCAGAGAACAAAACAGCAGATCTGTGAACGAGTTGCAGTTCGAGCTGAAGTATTGCGAGCGCTGTGGTGGATTGTGGCTGCGTCCTGCGGGCGGAGGGCAAGTCTATTGCCTGGCTTGTGGGCGGCAGATGGCTGAACTGCCATCGTCCATCGAAGGAACCAGAAACCGCAAGGATGTGCCAGGGGCCGCGATGGGGAGCGGATGACAGCGAATTGGAAGGGTATTCGGGACTCGATGGAATCGATCTGGGCCCGGTAGGAGGTGTGGCATGAACGGTTTTGTGGATTGGATCGGGGCGCAGGCGGACGAGGGGGGCCCGGCGGAAAATCCTGGCGTGCCGGTTGAGCCAACCTCGACGCAGGACGAGTTGAAAGAGGCTGCCCCCAGCGCCCCATGGCAGACTTTGCCCGAGCATAATTTTCCAGGTGAGCTGCCGGATCTTGATGAGCCAGTAGCAGAGAGTGCGCTGGACCGAAATCCAGATATCTGGATGTACAGAAAACGCACTAACGGGTTGTTACGACGCTACATGCGGTTATCGATCGAGACGGGAAGGTTGCCTTCGTTGATTGGACGGGAGTTATTCCGCGCAAAGGTCACGACTTACTCGGCGACTACGTTCGAAGAGCGGGTGATCTTCGTGCATGACGTAGAGAAGTGTTTAGAACGGCTAGATCCCTTCGATCAGAAGATAATCGCGCGGATCGTGCTACAGGAATACGATCACGAGCGGGCAGCCCGGATTTTGAATTGCGCCCGCAAGACAATTGAACGCAGATTGCCGGAGTTGATCGATGAACTGAGCGAAGAATTCCTTCGGGTGGGGCTATTGACGGCGCTGCCGAAAACCAGAAGGTAATTTGACTCGGGGAATGAAGGCTGAAAAATCTTGTCAAGAGGGGTTTGGAGGTCTTTTTCCCGCAAGTAATTGAAAACGCGGCAAAAATAAATTTGAAAAAATGTCCCAATTACCCTTTGCGAAATGCTATTCTGAATATATAGAGTCAAGAAAAAGAAAATGCTCTATAGAAGGCGCGCCGAAAAGCGCGCCTTTCGTATTTTTGGACGAAAAGTATGGATTGCATCGCAGCTTCGCGCACTGGCGGCGTGGAATCTGCGGGCCAAGTCGCTGCTTTGACAGTTGCCTTACGCGGCTGAAGCCGAGATTCGGGATGGACGCCGACAGTTTTGTGGAGGGCGAGCCGTGAGTGTGAAGAAAACAAAGGGTAAGAGCAAGGGGAAGGCGAAGAAGTCGGCGAAGAAAAGCGCGAGGAGTACGAAGAAGCCAGTGGACATGGTGCGGGTACGGGAAAACATCAACAACCTGGTGGGGCACTCGGCGAAGGCGATCGCGAACAAGGTGATTGAGGTCGCGAGGACTACTGGGCAACTGGCGTCGGCGAAATATTTGTTCGAGGCGGTGGGGCTGTATCCGCCGACAGAGGAGACAATGCCGACGCAGAAAGAGGATTCCCTGGCGCACACGCTGTTGAGACGAATGGGCCTGCCGACTGAACCGTTGACCGAAGATGAAGATCCGGAGCCCGTCTTTTCGATCAGCGAGGCGAAGAGGCCGGTGCGCGTGGGAGCGGAAAGTGAGGAGAAAGAATTGGGAAGCGGGGCCGACGAACAGCCATGTGCGGATTTAAGCGAAGAGTAGGAGAGGCCTAGGTCTGAGAGCTGAGAGGATGCCGTAGAATGAAGCGGAGCTACGACGTAGAAAAAATGGGACGGCCGCTGGCGCTCTCGGTTTCGCCGCGGGCGGACCCGCTTCGCAGAAAACTGTTCGAAGCAGTCCCGGCAGATGGCGTTCCGGTTCTCGAGTCCGTCCTCGGAATTCGGGGAAAGATTCGGGCGGGCGCGAATGTCCGAATGGCGCGGCGCAGGGTGGGAATGGATATTACATGGCTGACCGATCGGATTGCGGTCGGAGGCGGAATCTGGAATGAGGAAAATATGGCGGCGGTCTCCCGCGCGGGGATCACGCACATCATCGACATGCAAATTGAATTCGATGATACGGCGCTGGCGGGGCCACATGGGATCACGGTGTGCTGGAATCCGGTGGATGATGATTTCGAACCGAAGCCTAGCGACGTATTTGCCCGGGGGGTAGAATTTGCGCTGGGGGCTTTGGAGGAAAATGGAGCAAAGGTTCTGGTGCATTGCGCTGCTGGAGTACACCGGGCGCCGATGATGGCGCTGGCGCTATTAGGAGTGCTGGGATGGTCGATGGGAGATGCCATGGAATTGATCGAGACGCGCCGGCCAGCAGCAGATTTTGCCGACGTTTACGTGCAGAGCGTAGAAAGATTTCTGAAACAGGGCGAGCACTGAGGCGCGGCCCTAGCAAAGAGTCAGGCGGGACTGATACTGACCGAGGCAGCGCGCGGGCAAGAGTGCCCGCGCCACGCGGGCAAAGAGACACGAGCAAAGCTAGACGAGATTGAGGAGGAAGTATGTTTCAGACATGCCGTCCGGCGGGGCGGCTTTTTTATTGGATGCTGGCCGTGGTGATGGTGGGAGTGAGCGTCCGAGTTTCAGCGCGCGAGGAGACATCCGCGGCGAAGCCGGAGAGTGGAACAAGTTCCCCAACGGCGAAGCCAGCTGCGGCAGAACCTGTGCCAGGCGCGGCTTCGCCGGCTCCCCAAAGCGGACCGGCGCTGACTAATGTGGACGACACGGTGTATCAAGCGGATGGAACGCCAGCGCAGGGCGTGCTGGTGATTACATGGCCGGCGTTTGTCGAGGCCAATGGAACCGCGGTGGCGGCGGGCGTATTGAATGTGACGCTGGGAGCGAACGGGGCGCTGAACGTCGCGCTGGCGGCGAATGCGGGGGCGAATCCTGCGGGCGCTTACTACACAGTGGTCTATCAATTGGGACCTGCGGTGGCGGCGCGGGAAATCATCAATCCGGAAAAGTTCAAGGATGGGATTTCCAAAATAATTGACGGCACGGTGGAATGCCTGAATGCCTCGACCTGGTGCAAACAACCACCAGCTGCGAACACTCAACCTTCGGCTTAGACAAGGTCATCCGACTTCTTCGCTCCAATTCTCAAGCGTCTTTTTCACCAACGCCATGAACTGATCGGCAACGGCGCCGTCGATGAGGCGGTGATCGTAGCCGAGCGTGAGGTGGACGACGGAGCGGATGGCGATGGAATCGTTGCCTTCTTTATCGGTGACGACCAAGGGCTGCTTGGTGATGCCACCCACGCCCATGATCGCGGAGTTTGGCTGATTGATGATGGGCAAGCCGAAAACGGCACCGAACTGGCCGGGGTTCGTAACGGTAAAGGTGGAACCTTCAACGTCTTCGGGTTTGAGTTTCTTGCTGCGAGCCCGTTCACCGAGATCGGTGATGCCGCGTTGCAGGCCGAGGAAGTTGAGATCGCCGGCATTCTTGAGGACGGGTACGATGAGTCCCCAGTCAAGAGCGACGGCGACGCCGACGTTGATTTGACGATGATAGCGGATGTTGTCGCCTTCGATCGAAGCATTGATGATCGGCCATTGCTGCACCGCGATGATTGCGGCGCGCACAAAGAACGGCATGAAGGTAAGGCGAACGCCGTGGTGCTGCTCGAAAGCGTTCTTGTGTTTGGCGCGCAAAGTGACGATGCGAGTGAAATCCACCTCATACATGCAGTGGACGTGAGCGCTGGTACGGCGCGATTCGATCATGCGTTGAGCGATGATCTTTCGCATGTTGGTCATGGGAGCAAGATCGCCGGGATAGGCGGCAGGGGTGGGCGGAGCGGGCCGCGAGGGAACAACGGCGGCTGCGGGCTGAGAAACAGCCATCGGAGTTGTGGCTGCCGGTGATTGCCGATCAATGAAGGACGTGATGTCCTGTTTGGTGATGCGGCCGCCTAGACCGGTGCCGGAAATTTGTGAGAGGCTGATGCCGTGCTCACGGGCTATCTTGCGAACCAGCGGGGACGAGCGAGTTTCGTCTTCCTCTGCAGGTTCCTGTGCCGCTGGAGCGCTGGCACGTTGTGCGGGCGCAGCGGCGGCCTTCTTCTCTTCCTTTTTCTCCGGAGCGGGTTTTTCTGAAGCCTGCTTTTCCGGCGCAGACTTTTCCGCGGAGGGAGCTGCCGCCGACTTCGCGGGAGCAACGACTTCACCGTCAGAGGCGATGGTTCCGACTATCGTGTTGACCCCGACTGTTGTACCTTCCGTGACTTTGATTTCCTGCAGCACTCCGGAGGCAGGGGCGGGAATTTCGGCGTCGACCTTGTCGGTTGAAATTTCGAAGAGCGGTTCGTCGCGCTGAACTTTATCGCCAGGCTTCTTCAGCCACTTCGTTATTGTGCCTTCGACTATGGATTCGCCCATCTGGGGCATGATGATGTCAGTCGGCATGATTTCCTTCCACGCGGCCTACAGTTTGGGACAGCGAGCCGGATGCAAACGGATATTATAACGGTTATGAGGAGACGGGCGGTGGCTTGCGCGGATTACGTTTCTGGTCTGAATCTCGATCAGATTAGTGCCGCGGATAGGACGGCTTATGCCCAGTGCGGCAAGCGGCAAACCCTCTACTCCCGTTTCATCGGTTCTTTCTCTTCCCCGGTTGGCGCAGCCACGCCGAAACTGGTCTTCCAGTAATCCTGAACAGCGGGCGGGAGTTTCTCCATGTGTGATAGAAGGCTTGTGATCTTCCACATGTCTTGCGCGCTCAATGTTTTTTCCCATGAGGGCATGCCGGTGTAACGGACACCAGTACGGATGGCGTAGAAGATGTGCCACTCGGGGTCGTCGGGAGGATCGGAGACGAGATTGGGAGGGGGCGGGTAGAAGGAACTAGCGAGGGATGCGGGCTTGCGGTCGAGGCCTCCGTGGCAGAGGGCGCAGTTCATGGTGTAAAGCTTCATGCCATCTTCTAAGTTCTGGTCGTTGGGCTGCAGAGGGTTGGAGAGGCGGGGAGCATGGCGCTCCATGGAAGCGTCGAGGGCTCCATTTGCAATGCGTTTCTCGAGACGAGGCGGCGCGCACATTCGCGTTGGTGGGTATGAAGCCCAACATGGCAAGCCCCAGGCCACCAAGAATGAGCACCAAAAGAGTGAGGATGACGCCAAGGATGAACTTACCCATGAATTACCTCCGCAGCTTTCTATTGTGGCAGAAGGAACGGGTAGGGCGCTAGTTTTCGGACGCGGAAGCCTCGCTCCGCACAAGTTCTTGTCGGTTCACGAACTTAGTAGGCCTTTAGTTTTCGGGCTTCACGCACGACATCTTCCACTTTCGGCAGGTAGTGTTCCTCCTGCGGTGGAGAAAAAGGAACGGCAGAATCGAGGCCAGCGATGCGGACGATGGGGCCGTCCAGATCATCGAAGGCCTCTTCATTGATGATGGCGGCGATCTCGCCGGCGAGACCTCCGGTGCGGGAGTGCTCGTGCAGGATGATGACTTTGTTCGTCTTCTTTACGGTCTGCGCGATGGCTTGGCGGTCGAGCGGTGAGACGGTACGCAGGTCGAGAATTTCGATATCGATTCCGTCGTTCTTAAGAACCTCGGCTGCCTCTAAAGCTGTGTGGACCATCGCCGCATAAGTAATGATGCTGAGATCGCGGCCTTCGCGGACGAGGTTCGCTTTGCCGATGGGGACGACGTAATCTTCTGCGGGGACTTCGCCCTTGATGCGGCGATAGAGATATTTGTGCTCGAAGAAGATGCACGGGTTATTGTCGCGGATAGCGGCTTTGATAAGGCCTTTGGCGTCGTAGGGCGTGGCCGGACAGATGACTTTGAGGCCGGGATTGTGTACGAACCACATCTCGGGATTCTGCGAGTGGAAGGGGCCGCCGTGGACGTATCCGCCGCTGGGTCCGCGGAGGACGAGTGGGGCAGGCGCTCCCCAGAGGTAGTGCGTCTTCGCCACCATGTTTGAGATTTGGTTGAAGGCGCAGCCGATGAAATCCATGAACTGAAACTCGGCGACGGGTCGCATACCGGTGAGAGAGGCTCCGAAGGCCGCGCCCACGATGGCGGACTCGGCGATGGGCGTGTCGATGACGCGCTCGGGGCCGAAGCGGTCGATGAAACCGTCGGTGACTTTGAACGCGCCGCCGTAAATGCCGATGTCTTCGCCGAGGCAGAAGACGGAGGGGTCGCGGTCCATTTCTTCCCAGATTCCCTGGCGGATGGCTTCGAGGTAGGTGAGTTGCATAGGGTTAAAATTCGCAATTTCAAATCAAAACGTTTGCCAGCGGATTGAACCGATCATTAACCTATTTCAGATGAACGGCCGCTTCCGTCTCCTTGAAGCCACCTGTCCGCCTCTTCACCTTCGGCATCCCATACTTCGGCTTGATTTCGTGGCAGCCATTCTTCACAGAAGACGCCGCCCTCGGCTGACTCCGGCGTCGGCATCGGAGAGTTCACCGCGATCTCACGCTCGGCTTCGATCACTCGCTCGACTTCTGAAATCAAGTCCGCGTTCTCTTTCGCACGTCAGCCACTTCTTTTCTTTCAGCAGATAATTCTCGAAGCGGGCGATTGGGTCGCGCTTTTTCCAGAAGTCGAACATCGGCTTGGGCACGTACGCGGCGGCGTCGTGGATGGCGTGGCCTTTCATGCGCATCATTTTGGCTTCGATCAGCGTGGGGCCTTCGCCGCGTGGGCGCGCTCGACGGCTTCGCGGGCGGCGTCGTAGACCTGGCAGGCGTCGGTGCCGTCGACGATCACGCCGGGGATGCCGTATCCGATGGCGCGCTCGGCGAGGTCTCTGCAGCGGTACTGCATTTCCGACGGTGTGGAGTAAGCCCATTCGTTGCTTTCGACAAAAAGCACGAGGCCGAGGTTCTGCACGGCGGCGAAGTTGATACCTTCGTAGGTGACGCCGGTGGACTGGCCGCCGTCGCCGATGTAGGTCATGACGGCGACGTTGCGGCCTTGCAGGCGCGCGCCCAGCGCCACGCCGGCCATCACAGGAATTAAATCGCCGAGCATGGAGATGGGCGAGACCATGTTGCGTTTTTCGATGTCGCCGAAGTGCGAGGTGCCGTCGCGGCCGCGCGTGGGCGAGTCGGCTTTGGCCATGTATTGCATCATGGTGTCAGAGGCGCGAAAGCCGCGCACCAGCAGCGAGCCCTGGTTGCGGATCATGGGGGCGAACCAATCGTCCTTATCGAGCGCGTAGGCGGAGGCGCAGGAGCAGGCTTCCTGGCCGAGTCCGAAATAAACTCCGCCGACCACCTTGCCCTGCTTATAGAGATTTTCGAGAGCGACCTCCATTTTGCGATTGAGCAGCATGTAGCGGTAGATCTCGATGCACTGCTTCTTGTCGAGATACTTCGAATCGCGGATGGGCGGGACGGGAGCGTTGAGGTTGCCGGTGACTTCGTAACGGACGTGCTCGGCGCCGTCTTTATCTTTTTCTACTGGACTGGCGGACGCAGAGGTCGGGATGCTCCAGGCGCATGTCGGGGATGGAGTAGGTGCGGATGTGGGCATGGCTCGGCTTAGACCCTGAAGCGCCGTTCTGCCGACGGCTGCCATTGGAATTGTGCTTTGCCGTGGATTTCGTCTTCTTGATTGCCATGATGAAAAGCTGGCCTCACTACGCAACTGTTAATGCTATCGCGAGAGTGGTGCATTGGGCTAGGCCCTCACGCCCAACTAATGTCGTCTTCTTTGCGCATCCGTTGCAGTTCCGCAGGTGGCTTCATCGGGACTCCGACGGTGTTACCGAGCAGCGCGTCGAGAGTATCGACCCAAAGAATCTGGCTCGAAAACACTGTCCCGAAGTTGCGGGAGACGGATTCGGCCACCGCGTTCAGGTCGAGTGGCTTGCCGAGTTCTTGCTGCATCGAGGTCACCGGCTTTGCTGTGATGCCGCAGGGAATGATCAGGTTGAAATAGCTGAGGTCGGTGTTTACGTTGAGGGCGAAGCCGTGCGAGGTGACGAAACGGGAGATGTGGACGCCGATGGCGGCGAGTTTGGCCTCGGTGTGGGGAACGCTCACGTAGGGACGGATGCATTCGTCCGTCCCAGGTTCGCTGAATGCTCCCGACCCTGCATCCGAGAGATCCGATGAGGGGCGGACGAATGCGTCCGCCCCTACGTGTTTCGCGGCCGGTTCGTGGCCCGTCCAAACGCCCGTCAACCCGCTGACGCGTTTTGTTGGGATAGCGAAATCGGCGCAGGTGCGGATCAGGACTTCTTCCATGCGGCGGACGAATTCTACTGCGCCGAGGGTTTTACGTTTGCCATCTGGCGTGGCGTGGCCACGCAGGTCGAAGATGGGATAGCCGACGATCTGGCCGGGCCGTGGAAGGTGACATCGCCGCCGCGGTCGCACTCGAAAAGCTCGACGCCGCGCTTCGTCTAGGAGTTCGGGCGAGGCGATTACGTTTGTAGCTTTCGCGTTGCGGCCTAATGTGATAACTGGGGAGTGTTCGAGCAGAAGCAGAACATCGCCGATCTTTTCTTCTTTACGCAGCGCGACGAGTTGCTGTTGCAGGCGCAGGCCTGTGGCGTAATCAACGGTGCCGAGTTGGACGAGAGAGATCAAACTTTCTTCCCCAAGGATATACGGATCAAAACCTTTCACCACAGAGACCACAGAGTCACAGAGAAAAACCAGAAAATGATCTCACTGTGTCTCTGTGACTCTGTGGTGAATTCTATGCATTGATCGCAATCCCGTACACGCTGTTTGCCGCGTCCAGCATGGCTTCGGCCAGGGTCGGATGGGCGTGGATCGTCCACATCAAGTCTTCGACGGTGGCTTCGAGTTCCATCGCGGCCACGGCTTCGGCGATCAGTTCCGTCGCCTGCGGGCCGATGATGTGCACGCCGAGAATCTCACCGTAGTCGGCGTCGGAGACGATTTTGATGAAGCCTTCATGCTGGCCGACGATGGACGCGCGCGAGTTCGCGGTAAAGGGAAACTTGCCGACTTTCACGTTGTATCCGGCCTCGCGAGCTTTGGTTTCAGTCAGCCCCACGCTGCCGATTTCAGGGATGGCAATATGTCGCGCCGGGAATGTGCTCAGGATTGATCGGCTTGCCCGGCTTGCCGGCGATTTTTGCCACCGCGACAATCGCTTCCATGGCGCCGACGTGCGCCAGTTGCGGCGTACCCAGCACAATGTCGCCCACGGCATAGACGCCGGGCTCGGCCGTCTGCATCCAGGAATCGGTCTTGATGAATTCGCGGTCTGGCTTGATCTTGGTGCGCTCCAGACCGATGTTCTGCGTGCGCGGCTTTCGGCCCACCGCGATCAGAATTTTCTCCGCATCGATCTTCTGCTGCTTGCCGTCGACAGTAATGGTCACGGCAACGCCAGCCTTTGTTTTCTCGACTTTGTCGACCTTCGCGCTGGTATGGAAATTGATGCCCCGCTTGCGGAAAACACGCGCCAGTTCCTTGGAGACTTCTTCATCTTCCACCGGAACAAGCCGCGGCAGCATTTCTACGATCGTTACTTCGCAATCGAAGGAGCGATAAATCGAAGCGAACTCCACTCCCACCGCGCCTGCGCCGACGATCACCAGCGACTTCGGAATCTCTTTCAGGCTGAGAATCTCAATGTTGGTAAGAACCCGGTCGTTAGCGTCGAGGCCGGGCAACATGCGCGCTTCCGAACCCGTCGCCAGAATCACATTCTTAGCTTTGAGATGGCTGGCCTTCCCATCATTCACCACTTCTACGGTGTGAATGCCATTCTGCGCCGAACCTGTCAGTTTGCCGTATCCCTTTACCGTCTCGACTTTGTTCTTCTTCATCAGGAACTCGAGGCCTTTGGCGTGCTTGGCCACGATCTTCGACTTGCGCTCCTGAATCGCACCCAATTCAGCTTGCGCGAGTCCACCCCCTCGATGCCAAATTCCTTCGCATCTTTCAGGTGGTCCCAAAGTTCGGCATTGAATAGGAGAGCCTTGGTCGGGATGCAGCCCACGTGCAGGCAAGTGCCTCCGAGGAATCCATCTTTTTCGATGAGTGCAGTTTTCAGGCCCCACTGGCCGGCGCGAATGGCGGCGGTGTAGCCGGCTGGGCCGCTGCCGATAATGGCGACGTCATAGATAGTTTCAGGCAAGTGATCGTTCCTCTGTAGGAAGAGATGACAAAAGGCAAACGAATGATTCTAGAACAGGGTCGCTCAAGCCTGAGAGGAAAGTTTGGCAGGCCCTTTGCTTAAAATCAGTACGATCCCCAGAATGATCGAGATAGCGATGGGTGCGAACGCGGACAATCGTCTAAAGACGAGCCAGATGCATAAAAGGGCGATTGCGATCTCAGTCGCAATCGCCACTTGAGGGAAGAGCTTCCTCCGACTTGCCGGGACGCTCGCGGGGTGGCCTATGCCGCTTTTTTCTTAGGCACTTTAGCGCCTTTTTCGCGCGCTTCCGAGAGCCCGATCGCAATGGCTTGCTTCCGGCTCTTCACTGTGCCGCCCTTCCCGCCCTTGCCGGATTTAAGCGTTCCCTTCTTTTTTCGTCGCATCGCGCTCTCGACCGACTTTCCCGCCGCATCGCCGTATTTTCTACCTGATTTCTTCCTGGCAGCCATAGAGTCCTCCTGCTCCTTAGAGGAAAATTCTGCATAAGGGGTTGGTCAAAGATGCGACAGACCTCACCCCCGACGAGCGGCGCGAATGCCGTCCTCGATCCGTTTTCTTGCCTCCTTTGGCCCTCTGACGTCGATGACTCGGAATTGTTCGCTGCTCAGCTCGTGATAATTCACAAAAAAGTCCTCCAGTTCGCGGAGAAACTTCTTACCTAAATCGTCAATCACCTTGATATCCGCCCAGCTGTGATTTTCCTTTTCCACAGCGACAACCCGATCGTTGCGTTCCTTTTCTTTCTTGTCGCCCTGCTCTCCTTCAATAATCCCAATCAGCCGGCACTTCAAAACGCAGCCCGGGAATGCCGGTTCATCCATCAGAACCAGCACGTCTACCGGATCGCCATCTTCCGCTTTTGTCCGGGGAACGAATCCGAAGTCGTAGGGAAACGTCATTCCCGCGGGCAGGACTTTCTTCAATCCAAAAGTTCTCTGCTCCGGATCAAACGCATATTTATTGCGGCTGCCTTTCGGCGTCTCAATGACGACTTGAATGATTCCCTCATCGTCATGATCCATCGATTGAATTCGGGACGGATCTGCAAGCGTGCCTTTCTTACTCATGTAGCCTCCTCTAATGGTGGATGGTGCGACGTGCAGAGGTCCGAACACGTTCTGCGGCCCTCAGACGTTGAGCCCAACGTTTCCAAAGTTTTTCCCGGAGTTCCCAGGCTGATACCGAAATTATGAGCCACACCAGCGTCGCGCCCGCCAGCACAATGGCTGTTCCAGACCTCGGCAACATCTGCCAAACCACCAGAGCGAAAGCCCCCAGTCCAAACGCGCCCATCGATGCTCCTATCGCGTCTACACCCGCGGCTACCCTGCCACGTTCGCCGGCGTCTTTGCCGCCACGTTCCTTTTTCTCTTTTTCAAGTTTCTCGATCAGAGTGGCGCTGGCTGGGAGGATGGCAGGAAACGCCATGAACAGTCCGCCGATTGCGGGACCATATCGCTTCGCGATGAGCCCTGCCAAAGCGGTCACGGTCCCTCCAAAGGCGAAGCGAGTGGCATATTCATACCATTTGGATCGCTTCAGTCCCGAGGTGTCTATTTTGATCTTCACCGGTCTATCTCAGAACCGCATACCACAGACCGAAGGCAGAACCGAACCACACCGCCATCGCCAGACTGGTTGTCGGGAGAACTGGCAACCGGCGACGAATCAATAATCGGCCAACTACGTAGGCATAAAAAGAAAAAGCCACCGCTCCCAGGATCATCGATCTCGCTTCAGTACCGGCATACGATTTGCCATCTTTCATCACGGTCAGAACCAGAGTCGCGAGCGCCACCGACGGGGCGGCTCCAAACAATCCAGCAAAACTCTTGGGCTTGAGCAAGTCGCCCAGCAGCGCAAAGGCGGAAACCACCGTCCCACCAACGATCACCCTCAAGACGATTTCGCTCAAAACCACCTCGCGACACTGTGGCCCGCTCGCTGTGAACCGAGGCACTGCATCCCTTAGTTGCGAAAAGATTTAAATGTGGAGGGCTAAATCTTTACGCGGCGACTCTGAGGTCAGAGTGCAGCAGCATTCGCCGCAGACAAAGCGACCCAGGCGTGTTCCAGCCACACCTGGGGGTCGACCTCGTACTCGTGGGGTTCTTCGGCGCATCTGGCGACGCGCCTAATCAGTTCGCAGTCAAACTAACCTCATCCAGCCATACGTGGTAAGGATCTGCGTTGTAATCCAAGTCCATTTGAAACGCAGTATCGATCTCTTCCAGAGTCCAGCCCTGTTGGTTGTAATAGTAGGTATCGACTTGGTAAGCCTGGCCGTTCACTGTCAAAGTGATGTAGTGAACCTGGTTTCCCACGCGCTCCACATTCCAGGTCAAATGGTTCCAGCTGTTTGCTGGGAAAGGATTGCACGGGACCGATGTTGGCACCCACACTCCGGCAGCGTCATCCCAGATGTCCCATCGGCCCGGCGTCTCGCCTTTGAAATTACATTCCGATCCCCACACCCAGCGCTGCGGGTTCCCGGCTCCGGTATCGTCGAAAGCCTGGTTCAGATCGAACTCCAGCGCCTGTGGCGCGTCCGGATTGTCAATCCAGAAATACAAATCGTAGGTGAAATTGCTGACGTTATTCCCGCCCGCGATCGGATTGAAATACAACTCGTTGGAATAACCATAGGTCGGGTTCGGAGCGCCGCCTGGCGCGCTCATGCTGAACTCCGCAGATGCGCCATCCATCGAGGGCGATGACACTCCTTGCGTCATAGTCGACGTTGGCACATTTTTATTGCCGGCGGCGCAGAGTTGTCCCGCGCGTTGCGATCCCGCCGGAAAATCTGCAGAGCACGATTGCCACCCCGGCATGTTTTGAATGCCGCTAATGGTTGTCTGCGACTGAGACGTCACCGTGATGTTGATCGGAGTGGCTGAGACGTACCCGACGTTGCCACTGTTATCTTCAGCCATGACTTCAACGACGTGTTGGCCGGGCGCGGCAAAAATCTGCGTATCGATGGAATTTAAAGCAGTGTAGTAAACGGAGACGTTATCGACGTAGACCCGCATGAAGAAAATGGGGTTCTTCGGTGTGGCTGTCGCTACCACGTGGATAGGCGACGTCACACTCGCGCCAGCCACCGGACTCGAAACGCTCAACGGAAAATTGTTTGATCCTGCGCCCCAGTCGGCGGTCGAGGGATTCTGCGCGGTAGGTGCCGGCAAGTCGCTCGTCGTCGACGACCACGTGATAGGCACTGGCGCTGTTGCCGGATACGAAGGCTGAGCCGGTGCCGTCGTGGTAGTCGTGGTCGTCATGTTTTTCGAAACGCTGCTGCATCCAGTAAGTACCAGGGTCACACCAAGAACAGCGGATATTCCACAGCTGAAACGAATGTCTCGGGAAACGGCGAAGATTGCGCGCATCTGCCTTACCTCCAAGTCGCAGGCGCTGAACGTAGGGCCAGGATCGGCAGCGGCGAACAGCTGGACTCACCACACGTGCAGCCTTCAAACTATGGAAGAGCCCGCAATGCTCGCACAATACCGCATGCACCTTAAGGAGCGAGGGATAATTCCCTGCAACTGGCCCGGTGGCAAAGAAGAGCGGAAGGACGCGCAGTGCGACTTCCGCCGGCCAAGTTAGTTTGTCCAAAGCATCTACGCAATGTTTCCGATATCGCTACGGTGAACCTCCGATTTGCAATTCACACCGCTCCCCTTACTATTAAATTCAGGCCATTAGGGAGAAATTAAATGCCAGAGCAGGAAACCATCGACCGAGCCAGGGAAGATGCCCGTGAGGGTAAGTCTGCATCCACTCAAGCCGGGGAGTTTGTCCGCGAAGAGATTCATCACGTGCGTGAGGGCAAACATGGAGCTTCATCGCCTCAGCAGGCGATCGCAATTGGGCTTTCGAAGGCTCGCCGCGCCGGCGTGAAACTGCCGCCACCGAAGGGCTCGGCCTCGTCGCGCGAAAAAGCAGCTCGGGATGAACAGGCGGCCGCGCACCCGCGCAAGAAGATCTCTCGTACTCGGTCCCGAGCCACGGAACGTGCGCTAAAACGTGAACCGCACAGTTCCGCAAGCAGATCGGCGCTCTCGCGGCAAGCCAAGAGCGCTGCGGCGAAGCGAGGAAAGAACGCACGCAGCAAGATGGCCATCAAGGCCGCCCGCACTCGCAGAGCTCGAATCGTCGTAACCCGATCGTCAAAATAAGGTACGCCGTAAAGGCTCCCACTGGTCAAGGGGTAACAAGGGTCTTGTGTTTTTAAGGATGTCTATGCAGTTTTTAGCTTCTACAGATAGCGTGTTGGGCCGCTCCCCGATGCTGATCTTTACTGAAAGCTTTTATCCGGCATCGGGAGGATGGAATGCTAGGCGTAAGGCTATGCAATACCAAAGCGCTTAACTCGACCGCAGCATCAATGCTGCTTATGGCTGTCGTCGCGATGGGTTTAGTGAGTTGGAGAGCATGCCAGGGCCTGCCGCGCAATATTGCCAACTGCCCTATCTTACCCACTCCTCCGGCAAATACCTCGGTGCTGCCGCCCGCCATTGAGCCTCCGCCCCAAGCGCTTTGCGCCTTTCCTCTTTCGATTTCGGTCCCCGGCCAAGGAGCCACGGTGAATTCTCCCGCCAACGTAGTTGCTCTCGCCTCTCCTCCCGATCCCATTTACTGGATGCGTGTCTACGTCGATGGTCTTGCGGTCTACTACTCCTTCACTCCCAATATCAATCAGTTGATCTGGATGTCTCCAGGGCCCCACACCGTTGAGGTTGCCGCAGAAGATGTTGCAGGCTACATCGCGACCGCCACCACTCAAGTGATTGTTGCCATGCAACTGCCTGGAGTCAGCAGCATTCAAAATCTTACCGACTGGCAGGACTGCTCGGCTGCGTTGGCAACCGGTTTTACCTGCGCCGCAGGTCTAGGCACCGCCACTTCTCAACTGATTCGCGGCCAATCCTCTCCGTCACTCTCTGGTTCCTCCGCGGAATTTACCCTCTCCGGGCCCCACCCCTATTCCAACGAGCTTTATTGGTATCCCCTGGGTGGCGGCAATAGCGTAAGTCATTTCACTTACGACCTCTATTTCTACGTCGATGATGGCAATGCCCCACAATCTCTCGAGTTCGATGTAAACCAAGCCTTCGGCGGGACGCGCTGGACTTGGGGCTCCCAATGCGACTTCGATCAGACCGGCAGATGGGATATCTGGGATCCTCTCGACGGAAAGTGGGTTCCAACTTCAGTTCCCTGTAACCATTTTCCCTCGAAGACATGGATTCATTTGGTGTGGAATCTCGAACGCGTGGGAAATCAGGTCCATTACATCACTCTGAGCGTTGCCGATCAGAACTACACGGTCGACACCTATTACACAGCCCAGCCAAACTGGTATCAGGAAGAGATCGACATTGCGTTTCAGCTCGACGGAAACTACAAGCAACAGCCCTACAATGTATGGCTGGACGAAGTCACTCTCAACGCCTATTAACCTCCCGAATCCGGCCGCACTGTGCTGCGGCACCGCCGCCGCAACAAATTAATACTGCGGAGGCAGTACCTCTCAATTTGCCTTCCAGTAGACAGCAACGTCACCTGAAGAAGCGTCATCTTCTCGTAGCCCGATGGAGCGCAGTGAATAATGTCTATCGGCGCATAAAGAGGAGGTAGAGATGTGGTCAAAAGGTGCTTTTTTCTGCTGCCTGTCGTTTTTGCTTCTGCCCTCGCTGGCGCACAAGTGCTGGGCCAAGTATCAGGAGGACCAGAACCCGATCTCCAGAATGCGTTCACTGGGAGCCCTCTGACGTGCTCTCAATCCCACACCATCTACGTTCCGAAACCAATCGCAGAGCGAGCGAAGCTCAAAGTTCGGCTCTTAAATCTCTTGCGCGAAAGTCTCTACGACGATGCCAAAGGAGTCGTGAATATCGCGCGGGAAAAAGAGATAAAGAAACTTGCAAGTAAGCTAAGAAGCAGTTCTACTGAGTAGTTCCTTTCTCGGACCATGATGCCTTTGCGATGCGACGGCAAACTTTAGTCGCTCCAAAGGCATCCAAGTGTCGGGTCCATGACGAGTTGCCGTAGTGAGTCGCTCCGAAAAGAAATCCGGTATCCATGCCCAACCCACTTCAGCCAATCGTCTGGCCTGGCCGCCCTTACCCCTTAGGATCAACTTGGGACGGCGAGGGCGTTAACTTCGCCCTCTACTCCGAGCACGCCGAAAAAGTCGAGCTTTGCTTGTTCGACGATTCAGGAAAACGTGAGACTCTTCGCGTCCCGCTTCCTGAACAAACTGACATGGTCTGGCACGGCTACCTTCCCGAGGCGCGCCCCGGGCAGTTGTACGGATACCGCGTGTTTGGCCCCTATGCCCCGGAGAAGGGCCATCGCTTCAATCCTCATAAGCTCCTTCTCGATCCTTATGGCAAACAGGTTCACGGAACCATTCGCTGGGCCGATTCACACTTTGGCTACCGAGTCGGAGCATAACAGGAAGATTTGTCTTTTGATCGCCGAGACAATGCTGCCGGGATGCCGAAGAACCGGGTTATCGACCCTGCCTTTACCTGGGGAACCGACCGGCCTCCTAGTATTCCCTGGCACGAGACCGTCATCTACGAGCTTCACGTAAAAGGATTTACCAAATGCCATCCCGATGTTCCAGAGCACTTGCGCGGAACCTATGCCGGCCTGGCAACCGCGCCAGTCATCGAGTACCTTACTCGTCTGGGTGTGACATCGATCGAACTGATGCCGGTGCACAGTTTCGTAGACGACCGCCAGCTCGTGGAGCGCGGCCTGCGCAACTACTGGGGTTATAACTCGATTGGGTTTCTTGCTGTCGAACCCCGCTACCTGGCGACCAACACCATCCGCGAATTCAAAACGATGGTTAAGACGCTGCATTCGGCGGGACTCGAAGTAATTCTCGATGTGGTCTATAACCACACCGCGGAGGGCAATCATCTGGGCGCCACTTTATCGCTCAAGGGCATCGATAACAGCACCTATTACCGCCTCGTTCCGGACAATCAGCGCTACTACATGGACTACACGGGGACCGGTAATACTCTCAACATGCAGCATCCGCGCGTTCTACAGCTGATCATGGACAGTCTGCGCTATTGGGTTTTGGAGATGCACGTGGATGGTTTCCGCTTCGATCTTGGCGGCAACGCTCGCCCGCGAACTCCATGAAGTCGATCGCCTCGGAGCGTTCCTCGACATCATCCATCAGGACCCTGTGCTTTCGCAGGTAAAACTAATCGCCGAACCCTGGGATCTTGGGTGAAGGCGGCTACCAGGTCGGAAACTTCCCCGTCGGTTGGGCGGAATGGAACGATCGCTACCGCGACACGGTGCGCTCCTATTGGAAGGGTGACAGCGGAGTCGTGGGAGACCTGGCTTATCGCCTTACCGGTTCGAGCGATCTTTACGCGCACAGCGGCCGCCGCCCCTACGCGAGCATGAATTTCATCACCGCGCACGATGGGTTCACGCTGCAGGATCTGGTCAGCTATAACGACAAACACAACCAAGCCAACGGCGAAAACAATCAGGACGGCAACAACAACAACCGCAGCTGGAATTGCGGCGTGGAAGGTCCCACCGACGATCCGAACATTCTGGCTCTGCGCGCCAAACAAAAGCGGAATTTCCTGGCCACTCTGTTCCTATCGCAAGGAGTGCCGATGATGTATGCCGGCGACGCCATTGGGCATACCCAACTTGGCAATAACAATGCTTATTGTCAGGACAACGAGATCAGCTGGTTGAATTGGGGTTTGCGCCCTCAAGATCGCGACCTCCTGGCATTTGTTCAGCGCATGACCAATCTTCGCAAGCGGCATCCCGTCTTCCGCCGCCGTAGGTTCTTTCAAGGCCGCCCCATCAAAGGGGCAAATGTAAAAGATGTGCTGTGGCTGAATCCCAGCGGCAATGAGATGACCGAAGACGAATGGCGTGATTCTTCAGTTCGCTGCCTCGGAATGTTTCTCGCGGGCCAGGGGCTGGAGGAAACCGATGAACGCGGCCGCAAGCTCGGTGACGAGAACTTTCTCGTTCTGATGAACGCTCATCATGAAGATGTAGCATTCACTCTGCCTGGATTCCATCCCGGATATCGTTGGGCTGCATGGATGGATACTTCTCGAGAAGATGGTCTGCGCACCGCTGATACTCATGATTCGGGCTCGGTCTACCCGTTGCAGGCGCGTTCTCTGGTCATTCTGATGGAACGCCGAAACGGTAAAAAGGAAGAGTCGAATGAAGCGCCGTCATAACATGCCATTCGGCGCCGACTGCCGTGATGACGGAGGCGTACGTTTTCGTTTGTGGGCGCCTGCCGCCCGCAAGGTCGAACTCTCGCTGGCTGGCGCGCACCGCACAACCTTCCTTCCTCTGGAAGAACAGGATTCCGGTTGGTTTGAGCTGGTCACCGACGCGGCGAGGGCCGGGAGCCTATATCGTTTCCGAATCGATGGTGAGCAGGAAGTGCCCGACCCCGCCTCCCGCTTTCAACCGAAGGACGTGCATGGCCCCAGTGAAGTCATCGATCCCGCTGCCTTCGATTGGCACGATCAGGAGTGGCAGGGTCGTCCATGGAAAGAAGCCGTAATCTACGAACTGCATGTCGGAGCTTTCACACCGTCCGGAAAATTCTCTTCTGTGCGCGGGCGGCTCGACTATCTGGCGGACCTGGGCATCACGGTGATCGAATTGATGCCGGTTGCCGATTTTCCCGGCCGGCGCAACTGGGGATATGACGGCGTTTTCCCTTTCGCGCCCGATAGCACTTACGGTCGTCCAGAAGATCTCAAGCGATTAATTCAAAGCGCTCATGACCACGGAATCATGGTCCTGCTCGATGTTGTCTACAACCATTTTGGCCCGGAAGGAAATTACCTTAACGCCTACGCGCCCCAATTTTTTACCGATCGTCACCGCACCCCTTGGGGAAACGCCATCAACTTCGATGGGCCTGACAGTCGAGCCGTGCGGGATTTTTTCATCCACAATGCTCTTTACTGGCTCACCGAATATCATTTCGACGGACTTCGGCTGGATGCGGTTCACGCCATCCTCGACGACTCGACCCCGCACATTCTCACAGAACTGGCAGATGCGGTCCGGAGTTCCGCTGAACCGAGACGGCATGTCCACCTCATTCTTGAAAACGAACTCAACCAGGTGAATTACCTTCAACGCACCGCGCATTGCAAAGCGAAGTTATACGACGCGCAGTGGAATGACGATATTCATCACGCCTTGCACGTCCTGATCACAGCTGAGAAAGATGGCTATTATTCGGATTATTCGGATCGTCCCCTCGATCGTCTAGGCCGTTGCCTGAGCGAGGGCTTCGCTTATCAGGGCGATCTGTCGCTTTATCGCAATGGCCAGGCACGCGGCGAACGAAGCGCTGGCCTCCCTCCCAGCGCATTCGTTTCTTTTTTGCAAAATCACGATCAGGTCGGAAATCGCGCCTTCGGGGAACGGATTACGACGATTGCCGATGCAGCAGCCGTGCGCGCGGCTGTGGCCATTCTTCTGCTTGCTCCTTCTCCACCCTTGCTCTTCATGGGTGAAGAATTCGGAGTGGAGACCCCATTTCTTTTTTTCTGCGACTTTGAAAAGAGCCTCGCTCCAGCGGTTGCCGCCGGTCGGCGGAACGAGTTCGCTCGTTTTGCTCGTTTCAATGACCCGTCCGCACGCGAGGGCATTCCTGATCCCAACGCCGCTACAACCTTCGAAGCCTCGAAACTCGACTGGCACGACTTTGTGCAACCGCGTCATCAGGAGTGGATGAACTTCTATCGACAACTGTTGAAAATTAGGGACCAGCACGCGCTTTCGCGCTTTTCCGACACATGCGCTGTCAAATCAAGTTATGAAGTTCACCCGGATCGGGGTCTGACTGCGAAATGGGAGCTTTCCAATCGCTCGAAGCTCACTCTACTGGCGAATCTTGGCCCGGCCCTCCTTCCCGCATTCGCCACTCCCCATAGTCAGATGATCTTTTCCAGCGACGGATTGAACGCTGCCAGTCTGAAGCAGGGGACCTTGCCGGCCTGGTCCGTAGCCTGGTTTCTGGAATCATGAAGCTCGGTTCTCAAATTCCGCGCGCGACCTATCGCTTGCAACTCAATCGCGATTTCACTTTCGACCAAGCCACGGAGATCGTTCCCTACCTTTCCGCGCTCGGCATCAGTCACTGCTATGTTTCTCCATTGCTCAAAGCTCGTCCCGGCAGCATCCACGGATATGACATCGTCGACCACAATTCTTTAAATCCAGAGATCGGGACTCCCGAAGAGTTCGACCGCTTTGTTACCGCACTTCATAAACACGACATGGGCTTGATTCTCGATATTGTTCCCAACCACATGGGCGTGATGGGAACCGATAATTTGTGGTGGCTTGACGTTCTCGAGAATGGAGAAGCCTCCCCCTACGCCTGCTTTTTCGATATCGACTGGCATCCCCTGAAAGATGAACTCCGCGGCAAAGTGCTGGTGCCAGTTTTGCACGATCACTACGGTGCTGTTCTCGAAAGCGGGGAGTTGAAACTGGTTTTTCAGCCGGAGCGTGGTGAGTTCGATATTTCCTATCGCAGTCATCGCTTTCCTGTTAATCCCAGAGAGTACCCGCGTGTTCTGCAACGCGCTGCGGACAAACTCCTGTCGATGCTCGACCAGCATCACCCTGACCTGTTGGAGTTTCAAAGCCTGAACACCGCTTTCGGTCACCTGCCTGCGAGGCATGAAGCTGACAGTGAGAAAATCGCCGAGCGCAATCGTGACAAGGAAATCCATAAGCGCCGGCTGGCCGAATTGTGTGCGCGAGCCCCGGAAATTACCGCCGCCGTTCTCGCCGCCGTGAATGAAATCAACGGAAAACCCGGCGTGCCAGCAAGCTTCGACACACTGCACGAACTCATCAAAGCCCAGGCTTTTCGCCTAGCAAACTGGCGCGTCGCCGCCGACGACATTAATTACCGGCGGTTCTTCGATACTAACGACCTAGCCGGCCTTTGCATGGAAAACGAAGCGGTGTTCGAAGCGACGCATCGTCTGGTGTTGAAGCTGGTGTCGGAGGGGAAGGTGGATGGGCTTCGCGTGGACCATCCTGACGGATTATATGATCCTGCCCAATATTTCGAACGCCTGCAATGCAGCGTCGCGTCTGCCAAAGAAGCTCAGAGTAACGACAGGGAATTAGGCGACGAGCATAGGTATGTGGTCATCGAGAAAATTCTTACGGGCTCGGAAAGACTGCCCGCGCAGTGGCCAGTCTGCGGCACGACGGGCTACGACTTTTCCAACCTGGTGAACGGCCTGTTCGTCGATCAATCGAACAGCAAACGCTTTGAGCGGATTTACGATAATTTTATCGGGGACGAAATCGATTATGACAAGCTCGCTTATCGCTGCCGCAAACTCATTATTCGGGTTGCGCTGGCCAGCGAACTGAACGTCCTGGCAGATCAACTCACCCGCATCGCTCTTTCCAAACGGCACACTTGCGACTTCACACTTAATAATCTGCGCGATGCTCTCACGGAAGTGGTCGCCAGCTTTCCGGTGTATCGGACGTACGTCAGCGCTGCCGGAGCTTCGGACAACGATGTACGCTACATCCGCAGAGCCATTGACTGGGCAAAATGGAGAAGTCCGGCCGCCGATACCAGCGTCTTCGATTTCATCAGCGAAGTGCTTCTAACGCGCATCGCCGAAGGCCACGATGCCGGGTACAGAAAAGCAGTGATTGCCTTCGCCATGAAATTCCAACAGTTCACCAGCCCTGTTATGGCCAAGGGCCTTGAAGATACGGCGTTTTATCGATACAACCGCCTGGTTTCATTGAACGACGTGGGCAGCGATCTTCACCGCTTCGGGGTTACCGCTGCAGAGTTTCACGCAGCGAATCAGGAGCGTCTGCGCGATTGGCCGCACAGCATGCTGGCGACCAGCACGCATGATTCAAAGCGATCGGAGGATGTGCGGGCCCGGATTAACGTGCTCGCGGAGATACCAAGTCACTGGAGGTTGCGAGTAAGGGATTGGAAGCAATTCAACCGCAAGCACAAAGGCATGGTAAACGAGAAGCCCGCTCCTTCACCGAACGATGAGTATTTGCTTTATCAGACGCTGGTGGGTGCCTGGCCCATGAAGGAGTTGAACGATAAAAACGCGCGGGATGCTTTTTCCCAGCGGATCCAAGATTACATGCTCAAAGCGATGCGCGAGGCCAAGCAGAACACCAGTTGGATCAACCGGAACATGGCGTATGAAGAAGCAGTCGTGTCATTTGTGAAAACATTGCTGCATCCCGGTGACAAGAACCGATTCCTCAACGACTTTATTCCCTTCCAGCGGCGCGTCGCGCGCATTGGCCTTTGGAACAGCTTGTCGCAAACTCTTCTGAAGCTGACGTGTCCCGGCGCCCCCGATATTTATCAGGGAAACGAATTGTGGGATTTCAGCTTGGTCGATCCAGACAACCGCCGTTCAGTCGACTATGTTCAGCGCCGTCAAGTGTTCGAGAGCATCCGGCGCTGGAGCAACGAGCCTGATCCATCTTCCATGCGTGAACTTTTGGAGACTCCTGAGGATGGCCGACTCAAGCTGTATTTGATCTGGAAAACGTTGTGCTTCAGGAAGGAGCAGCCGGACCTTTTTCAGAACGGCGAATACCTGCCATTAACGCTCCAAGGCGCGAAAGCCAATCATGTTGTGGCCTTCGCCCGGAAGTTTGAAACCATGAACTTGATCGTGATTGTTCCGTGTCTCGTGGCGGGCTTGCTCAACGAAAGCGATCTTCCACCTATCGGACTCACGATCTGGGATGATACTCACATCCTGCTTCCCGGGAGTGCTGATTCAAGGAGATATCGAAATGCATTTACCGGGGAGGGTCTGGCGGCAACGAAAACTGGAGACTTCGCGCGAATCGACATCGCGCAAGCCTTGTCGCAATTCCCAGTCGCAATGCTATTGCCAGGCTAATTTAGGGAAATTGATTCTTGGCATCCCATGTCAAAGCATTGGAATTGTGCATCCAACCGCCGGAGAAAAACATCGTCGGCCTGCTTAATTAAGGGCCAGGTGAAGAACCTTTAACTCGTTTCTGTTATCGACTCTTTCGCTGCCCGCTGCATCCAACTTCAGCCGTGACTATTGCTTTGCAATTTGCGTGGCTGCTCATCCTGGCGCTGCCCGTCGCCTGTGTCGCCTGGACAGTTACTCACGAAGAAGTCTTCCGTGAGCCGCGCGATTATTGCCAGCAGCAGTCGAAACAGGCGCAGACCTTGCCACGCCGCAAGTTCTTTTACCTGTTCACCTGCGAATATTGTTTCAGCCACTATGTCGCCGCACTGTTCCTAATCATCACGCGCTTCAGGCTCCTCTACCCTGGCTGGCGCGGGTATCTCATCGCGCTCTTCGCGCTGGTCTGGGTGGCGAACCAGTACATGAGCGTCTACAACCATCTCCGGCTCGACATTAAGCACGAGCAGGTTGAGATCCGCGCTAAAGAAAAAAAGGAGGACGTTCCCCAGCAACGCAAAGCAGCCTGAGGAAAGAAGCCCGATCGCTTCGAGCTTCGATCGATGCGCCCGGACTCCATGGCGCCGAAATGAACGATTGCCATTGGAGTGAGGAACCGTCAGATAGCGATGTGGTTGAGAGCGGCGATCACCGCGGCATCGTCCTCTGGAAATACCGTGCGCAAATCCAGTACCACACGTCCTTCGTCGACCCTGGCGACGATAGGCGGGTCTGAGGCGCGCAAACGAGCTGCAACCTCATCGGCGCTGAGGCCATCGCAACTCATGGCCAGCACTCGTGTCGGCAGGGTGGAAGAGGGTGCGGCGCCGCCACCCACAATGGATTCAGCATCCATAATTTCAACTCTTAACGCCGGATTTGCGATTTGTGCCGCCAATTTCGCAACTCGTTCGCCGATCGCATCTTTCGTGATCCGCATCATGCGCAGCGTAGGAATCGCGTCGTGATCCCGGCTCACGTACGCGAGAAGAGTTGCTTCCAGCGCGGCATAGATCAGCTTGTCTACGCGCAATGCCCGGAACAGCGAGTTAGCTCGCATGCGGGTGATCAACTCCGAACTGCCGCTGATTAAACCTGCTTGAGGGCCGCCGAGCAACTTATCGCCGCTGTAGGTAACAATATCGACGCCACTGCGGAGGCTGTCGAGCACACCTGGCTCGCCGCCGATTCCGATGGAACGCAAATCAAAAAGCGCGCCGCTGCCCAGGTCTTCCATCAGGGGAATGTTGTGCTTGCGCGCCAGCGCGACCAGTTCGGTCATCGAGGCCTGTTCGGTGAAGCCCTTAATCTCAAAATTGGAACGGTGCACACGCAGCAGCGACCGCGTGCGCTCCGTTATAGCGCGTTCGTAGTCGGTGGAACGCGTGCGGTTCGTGGTGCCTACTTCGCGCAGGATTGCACCCGACTTGGCCATCACATCGGGAATGCGGAAAGAGCCGCCGATCTCGACTAACTCGCCGCGCGACACGATAACTTCCCCACCCTCCGCGAGGGTGTTCAGCGCCAGCAGCACCGCGGCGGCGTTGTTGTTAACGACGATCGTCGATACATCTTTCTGTGTGGAGACAGCCGCTTGTGTGGGAACGGGCACTCTTGCCCGTTCACCCGAGGGAAACTCCACAGCCTTAATTTCTTCGTGCAGTAATCTTTGAAACAGCCTGTCCACGTGCACATCCCGCCTGCCGCGAGTTCCAGCGCCGATGTCAAACTCGAGATTGGAGTAGCTTGCGGCAGTCTCGCGGATATGCTCAATCGCCGCTGCGCTGAGTGGCGCGCGGCCGAGATTCGTATGCAGGATCACGCCGGTGGCGTTTATCACCGGACGTAGAGAGTAAGCCAGCGATTGGCGTAGTTGTTTCTCCACCGCGCCCGCGAGGCCGGTTAGAGCGAGCTCCAGTGCACTCTCGTCCAGTAATCCCGAGGCGATTTCCTGCCGAAGCCGGGCCAGAACGACGCGCGCAGCGTCGACGACGGAATCATGGCCGTAGCTCGCCGCCAGTGAGAGCACCGGGCCGCGTACTACATCATCCACGGCGGGAAGCTTGCGGAAAAGTTCTGAGGAAACGGTGACTTTCACTGGAAGATTATCCCATAAAGGAAAGCCGGCCCTGCTTTCAGCTCGTTCACAAAGTATGCATGTAGGCCAGAAGATCCTGAATGTCTTGCGCGCTCAGCACCTGGCTGTAGCCCGGCATGTCGGGGCGACCGTTGCGGATGATATCGGTGACGCGTTCATCAGTCGCGGGCAGCCCCGTCTGGGGCAGATATTGATGTTTGAAAACTCCCAGCAAGCCCGGACCTTTTTTCCCTTTGGTGGAGTACGGCCGGTGACAGCGGTCGCAGTAGTTGTCGTAGATTTTCCGCCCGGCGGCTTGCTGCGGGTTGAGGCCGAGTTCGGCGTCTGACTTGCGGCGCTCCACGTCGCAGCCGGCTAGAGTGGCGATCACAAGGCATAGAACGAGAGCCGCCACGATCCTAAACCGACATTTCATCGTGAAATGACTGCGATTTGATTTCTTAGTCACTTGCTCCGCGTCTGCAATGTCGTATACCAGGTTTTTTCTATTCCCATTTCCCACAGCACAGCAATCGAACACGTTTTACAATAATAGAGCAAAAGCCATGCCAGTCGCCGTGAAGCGGGTTTATGAATCGGTGTCGCGAAGCGACGGGACGCGCGTCCTCGTGGACCGCTTGTGGCCGCGAGGACTCCGCAAGACTGAGGCAGGAGTGCACGAGTGGCTGCGAGATCTTGCTCCGTCCACCGTATTGCGGAAGTGGTATCACGCGCAACCGGAGCTATGGCCGGTCTTTCGCAAGCGCTATTTGAAGGAATTGGCCCATACGGAAGCTCAGAAAGATTTGCAGAAGCTTTACAGCCTAGCCCTTCGGAAGAAAACTCTCACGCTTTTGTATGCTTCGAGAAACGAGCAGCACAACAACGCAGTCGTGCTCAAGGACTTGCTGGATGGGATGCGCAAGCCTCCGACCGGAGCAGGCTCCGGCAGATTGCGGGCGGTGCGCACGCGGGAAGCGGTTCGCCGCCGGTAATTATTCGTGCCGGCGCTAACCCGTACTCTCATTGTTCCCTTCTTATTTTCGGCTTTCATTTAGAATCTGCCGCATGAGGACTGTCTTTCAATGGAGCCTGGGAGCGCGCACGCTGGAGTTGGGCAAGCGGACCATGATCATGGGCGTCCTCAATGTAACTCCCGACTCTTTTTCTGACGGCGGCCTCTATCTCGATTCCACGCAAGCGACTGACCATGCGATTCGGATGATCGATGAAGGGGCCGACATCATTGACGTTGGCGGAGAGTCCACCCGACCCGGGGCGAAGGTTGCGATCACGACTGCCAAATCCGGTTCCTCGCACGCCAAAGCCACCGTGGGCGCCGAAGAAGAGCTTCGGCGTGTATTGCCCGTGATCACAGCACTCAAGAAACGTCGGCCGGATGCGGTGGTCTCAATTGACACGTACAAAGCCAGCGTCGCGCGCCCTGCAGCGGCGGCGGGAGCGGAGATCGTCAATGACGTGAGCGGCCTGCGTTGGGATGCTGAGATGGCTAAGACAATTGCGGAACTAAAATGCGGCGCTGTTTTGATGCACATGCGCGGCCGTCCCGAAGAATGGCACAGTTTGCCGCCGCCGGGCGATATTGTCTTGCAGGTCAAGCGCGAACTTAGAGAGTGGGCGGAGGCGGCGGTGCTGGCAGGTGTGCGCCGGGAAAGGATCGCCGTGGATCCGGGCTTTGGCTTCGGGAAAAGTTTCGAGCAGAACTATCCTTTGCTGGCCCGCTTTCAGGAACTGCAATCCATTGGTTTCCCGCTGATAGCAGGAACCTCAAGAAAATCTTTCCTTGGGCGCGCCTTAGCGAAAGATGGAAAAGACGCTGCTGTCGCGGATCGGCTGTACGGAAATCTTGCCGCGCACACTGCCCTGATCCTAAAAGGCGCGCACATCTTGCGAACCCACGACGTGAGAGCCGCCGTCGAAGCAGCCCGCGTGACTGACGCGATTCTCGGAGCACGCTGACGGAAAATGACTCCTGAAGGTTCTAGAAGGCTTTCGCTGAATCCAGCAGAATAGTCACCGGCCCGTCATTCACCAGTTCCACCTCCATCATTTCCTGAAAGCGGCCAGTCTCGCAGAGCAGTCCGGTGCTGCGAATCTGTTCCACGAAGAATTCGTAGAGCTGGCGAGCTTTTTCTGGCGGCGCCGCGGCGTCGAACGAAGGACGCTTGCCGCGTCTGACGTCGCCGTAAAGTGTGAACTGGGAGACGGCGAGGATGCTGCCGCCGGTGTCCTGAACGCTGCGGTTCATTTTTCCGCGATCGTCTTCAAACACCCGCAGGCCAGTGATTTTCACTGCGAGATAAGTTGCATCGGCCTCGGTGTCATCGCGGCCAACGCCCAACAAAACCAGCAATCCCGGGCCGATTCGGCCCGCGATTTCTCCGTTCACCGCAACTTGGGCGCGGCTTACCCGCTGCACCACAGCACGCATGTAGTCTAACCGTTGGTTTGACCAGTACGAGCGGCCACGTTTAGGATGCTGAAGGTATACCACAAGCGCCGGCCTCACAAAGTGCCGCGCTTTCTTTACAGCCATTTACCGGGACCGTTACACTACACGTTCGCCTTTTTTCGGTTGCAAGTGCAGAGCGGTCTTGCATGCCGGGGATCAGATTTCAAATCAAATCGAGTTCAAGCGAGGAGAAACATGGCAGCCGTTGACGAGAAAGTAAAGCAAATCATTGTAGAGCAGTTGGGTGTGGACGAGGGCGAGGTCACTTCCAGCGCCTCGTTCGTGGACGATTTGGGCGCCGATTCACTGGATACGGTCGAACTGGTAATGGCTTTCGAAGAGGGCTTCGACATCGAGATACCCGACGAGGATGCGGAAAAAATCCGCACCGTGCAGGACGCCATCGATTACATCTCCAAGCATTCGAAAGGTGGCAAGTAGTTTGGGACGCAGGGTCGTAGTCACCGGCATCGGCCTGATCTGCGGAGTGGGAAATACTACTGGAGAAGTGTGGGAACGACTGCTCGCAGGTAAGAGCGGCGTGGCTCGCATCACGCAATTCGACTCCAGTAACTTCGCCTGCCAGATCGCCGCTGAGGTCAAGAACTTCGATCCGCTCAACTTCGTCGAGAAAAAAGAAGTAAAGAAGATGGGACGCTTCATTCATCTGGCTCTCGCCGCCGCGGATGAGGCGTTCAAAATGTCGGAGCTCAAGATCACTCCAGAAAACGCCGAACGTGTGGGTGTGCACATTGGATCCGGCATCGGCGGGTTCGACATCATCGAGCGCGAACACAACGCACTCATCGAAGGCGGCCCGCGCAAGATTTCCCCCTTCTTTATTCCGGCGGCAATTGTCAATCTTGCCGCCGGCCATGTTTCCATGCGTTTTGGGGCTAAAGGCCCTAATGAAGCGACGGCGACGGCTTGCACCACCAGCGCGCACTCGGTTGGAGATTCCTTTCGCATCATCCAGCATAATGACGCCGATGTGATGATCGCGGGCGGTTCCGAGGCTGCCATCACTCCCATGGGCGTCGGTGGTTTCGCTGCCATGCGCGCCCTTTCGACACGCAATGACGATCCCGAAAAGGCCAGTCGTCCATGGGACAGAGATCGCGACGGCTTTGTCATGGGCGAAGGCGCCGGCATTTTGATTCTGGAAGAGCTCGAATATGCCAGGCGGCGAGGCGCGCCGATCCTGGCTGAAATTGCGGGCTACGGCATGTCAGGCGACGCCTTCCACATGACGCAGCCTGCGCCCGAGCACGAGGGTGGATTCCGCGTGATGCGCAATGCGGCGCGGGACGCCGGTATCAGTCCGGATAAGGTCGATTACGTGAACGCCCACGGCACCTCTACCCCCATCGGCGACACGCTCGAAGCGCACGCAATACGCAACTTCTTCGGGCAGAGGAAAATTCCCGTAAGCTCCACCAAGTCCATGACAGGCCATCTGCTCGGCGGCGCCGGCGGCTTGGAAGCGGGCATCACTGTGTTAGCTCTGCGCGATCAGATCCTGCCTCCCACCATCAACCTTGTGAACCAGGATCCCGAGACCGATGCGATGGATTTTGTTCCCAACCAGGCCCGCAAGGCCAAGCTGGAGTACGCCATGTCGAATTCTTTTGGCTTCGGTGGAACCAACGGCGCGTTACTTTTCCGTCGCTGGTCCGATTAGGTGCGCGCACGCATGAGAGATGGCAGGACGCAGTGCCGAGCTCTGAAAGGATCGCACAAATACTTTCATTTCTCGCTCTCGCGCTGGGTCTCTCGCCGCGCATCCAGTTGTTTCAGAAGTTGATCCAACAATTCGGAGAGCCGCTGCGGGTCAGGTTCCACCGCGACCAGCTGACAAAGCCTTCGCCATTCTTTATCGCCATTGTTCAGCTTTTCTCGATTGTTCATATATTTGGGTAAGGCACGATGAGTGCCAAAAACACCATTAGATCCTTGTCATCCCCGTGGAGGGGCAAGCGACGCATTGCAAAAGACTTAACTTCCCGCCCTGAGAGCGAGACCCTGAACACTGTACGAAGATATTGCACGAATCTAATAGGCGCGAACCAACAGACTGACGACATTTTCACGCGGTTAGGTCGCTAGGGAAATTTTTCAATTGAATTAAGGTGTGTTCTGTATCGAACAATCAGAGAACCCGGGGTAAAATTTTGAGGTGCCATCTTCCACCGACGAACGAATCGAGGAATTATGCGCCCGGATTCGAGTCCTCTGTAGTGGATCCTTCAGCCCGGAGGCCGAGGCCGAGTTGAGAAAGCTGGCTCGCGAACTTCGCACAGTCATTAAGCAGCATGTCCGAATGGCGAAAACTTCACTGAGAGCAAAGAAGGTAGTCCTTGACAGGCTCGATTCAGGCGAAAACTAAGTCTCCCCACCCCTCGCAGGCCGCCTGATTTCACAACCATCTGCGACGCTTTCCGACTTTAGCCTTGGTCCCGAATCGCCAGTGCAACTAAGGTAATGACACTTTTGTACCCCGAGTCTGTCCCTTGGGGGTCTTTCCAACTCTTCGCCGGCGCGCCACAATAAACTTTCGTACTGAAATCGGCCCGACCACATGCCTAAAGCCTTCGGTACTTCCCTCGCCCCTGCGCCCTCCACTAAGAAGGCCAATGCCCGTGTGGCTCTAGTCGACCTTAAGGAATCTTCCAGATTTTTGCTCACTGAGTGCTTCCGCCAGTTCGGCATAGAGACAGTGATGGTCTCGGCGAGTGCGGCAGAGCGCTTGCGCCAGGAAAAATTCGAAGCCTGCGCTATCAACCTCGGCCCCGGCGCCGAAGCAGTCATGGAAGCGGCGCGCACTTCTCCCTCAAACAGCCGGCTCGTGCTCTATGGCCTCGGCGGCAGCGCGCAGGAGGCCATGCGCTATTCCAAGTACGGCATCAATGCCATGTTCCAGGAGCCCTTGGAGCGGCCCGCGGCCATGAAGCTGGTTCGCGCCACCCACATGCTCGTGCTCCACGAATTTCGACGTTACGCGCGGGTTCCAATCATGACGGACGTGACGGTTGTGAGCAACGACGGCCATCGCCTCAGCGCCTCCAGCATAGAAGTCAGCTCGGGAGGCATGTCGTTTAAGAGCTCAGAAGATATGCCGTCAGGAACGAATGTGGAGATTTCTTTTTCACTCCTGACGTTGCCTCGCGTCTCGGTTCGCGGTGTGGTGACCTGGCGCAAGACCAAATCTTTTGGAGTGCGTTTCGATGCCAATGACGAGCGCCGGATGAAAGTCAAAAAGTGGATCGACGCGTATCTGGAGAGCTGAGCCTAAGGGTCGACCGCTGGCGCGCTTTCTCAACCTTCCCGTTACAATAACTTCGTGCCGGAAGCAACCACCCACGAAGAAACTATAGCCGCGGCCACTCCGGGGCCGCATCGCTTCACTCTCCGCCAGCGCATAGTACTGCGCATCATCATCACCTTCGGTTACTGGTTCATTCGCCTCATCGGCCCCACGCTGCGCGTGTGCGTTTCACGCGAAGAGGGATCGCAAGAAACCATCGAACAGCGGCCGTTAATCGCCTCCTTCTGGCACGCCTGCATGATTCCAGCAACCTACGTGTGCCGCAATCTCGGCGTCCGCGTGATGAGCAGCAACAGTTATGATGGCGAATACATGGGACGGATCATTCGCAAGTTCGGATTCGTCGCCGTCAAAGGCTCCAGCAGCCGCAACGCCGTTCGAGCCCTGCTCGGACTGCGCCGCGCTCTGGAGGCAGGCTGGACGGTCGCGTTCACCCTCGACGGCCCCCGTGGCCCGCGTCACAAAGTAAAGCCCGGTCCCGTCGCTCTGGCGCGATCTTCAGGCGTCCCCCTGAGCACGTTTCATATGGCGGTCGACCGCGCCTGGGTTCTAAACACCTGGGACCGCCTCATGATCCCCAAACCGTTCTCCCGCATCCTGATGCGCTTTGGCAAGCTCATCGTAGTTCCGCGGGACACCGCCGATGAAGACCTTGATCGTTATCAACAAGAGTTGCAGGATTCGCTGGATCGCGTCCGCGAATTCGCTGAAGCTAACATTCCAAAAGTCGGTTCGCCAGAGTTTCCCTACTGACGTAAGATTCTTCGAACGGAGAATTCCGCCATGGCCACGATGACCCATACCTACACCGCCAAGAAAATTAGTCCCATGCTGGCCGTTGCCAGCATGGAAGAGACCCTTGCCTTCTACCAGGAAGTGCTTGGCTTTACTGCTGTGATGAAGTCTTCGGAGTATTCCATCGTGGAGCGGGATGGCCAGACCATACACTTCATGAAGGCCGCATCGGAACACGTCATGGACTGCGTGCGCGGCCATACCGAGATCTACATTGAAGTCTCCGGCGTTCGTTCACTGTGGGAACATGTGAAAGCGTTCAAAGACCGATACCAGATCCGCGATCTATTTGAGAGAGATTACGGCATGACCGAATTCCACATCGGCGATCCGAACGGCTGCCTTGTGTTTGTGGGAGAGCCAACTGAACGAAAATAAGTTTGGCGAACTTGGAGGGATTGCGCGATTTGACTTATATCTGATCGCCCGGTAAATTCGTCAATCTAGTATTTCCGCTCTTTGAAATGTCCTTCGGTTTGCGCGTCTTTGCCTTGTGGCGAAGACAGGGAAGCGGGTGCAATTCCCGCGCTGCCGCGCAACTGTAAGCGAGAAAATCGCAGCCGGTCACTGGGAGAAATCCTGGGAAGGCCGTCTGCAACGAATCTCGGATGGGCTCTAGCAAGCGCCCGCATTGGCTGAATGCTAAATGCTGACTGCTGAGTGCTGTTCCCCATCCTCACTCGCAAAGCCAGGAGACCGGCGTAAACCGTCCAACTTAACCCCTTTCGCGTGAAAAGGAGGATGGTTATGCGTGCACTTGGCATCTCGTTCTTGATTTTCATTTCTTTCGCGGCAGCATCCGCTGCCGACCTCAAAGTCAAAGTCATCGACCCTCAATCCGCCGCTGTTGCGGGCGCCCAGGTTTCGTTGTTCACAAAAGGTGCGGACGCTCCGCTGAAAGTTGCGACTACTTCTTCTGAGGGAATCGTTACGTTCAGCGAGTTGAGGCCCGCCGAGTTGTCCTCCGGCGGCTATCAGATTCAAGTCCTGGCTCCTGGCTTCGCGCAACAGACCGGGGATGTAGCGGCTCACTCCGATGTAGTCACGATCCAATTGCACTTAGCCACAGCGTCGGAAACTGTTGTCGTGACCGCGACCCGAACTCCCGTACCCGCCGGAGAAACTGGCTCCAGCATTTCAACGTTGGAGAACGGCCAACTCGAAACCATGCAGCCCATCGCTGCCAATGACGCGATCCGCTTTCTTCCCGGCGCCGTCGTCAACAGTGCGGGCCAGCGCGGAGGCCTGTCCTCGCTTTTTGTGCGCGGGGGCGAATCCACCTACAACAAAGTAATTGTCGATGGCGTCGCCATCGATAACCCTGGCGAAACATTTGATTTCGGCACTCTGCCTCTGGCGCAGGCCGATCGACTGGAATTTCTGCGAGGCGCACAGAGCACGTTGTACGGCTCCGATGCCATGACCAGCGTAGTTCAGGTATGGACGCGCACCGGAAGCACGCGAACGCCCGAGCTTCGCCTCGGCGCCGATGGAGGAAACTTCGGAACGGCCAGCGGCCACGCGTCCCTGGCCGGCGCTCGCGGCCGCTTCGACTACAACCTGTTCGGCGACCAATTTAACAGTAACGGTCTGGGTGTAAACGACGCTTATTCGGATTCGCTGACGGGCGCGAACGTGGGCCTGGCTCTCACCGATAAGGTCGGCTTGCGCGTGCGAGCCCGCCACTCCAACAGCTACACGGGTTTGCCGGGAGAATGGAATTTCAACGGCTTCGATCCGGTGGTAACGCCGTTTTCGGCGAATGGCACACCGCTGCCCCCAGGGCTCCTACAGCCCGATCCCATCGAATCAGCGCACCTGAACAGCTTGCTCGGCAGCGCGGAACTTACCGTGGCTGCGCCCTCGGGATGGCAGCACCGCTTAACCGCCTTCGATTATCTCTACCGCTATACCGACAACAATCCAAACACCGATCCAAGCGTCGCTCCCTACACCTACGACAGCTATGCCGATACCTACACCACCCACATCAACCGCGTGGGATTTGAATATCAGGGCGATTACTCGGAACGGGCCTGGACGCATAGCACCTTCGGATACCGCATCGACAGTGAAAATGGGTTTGTGAACGACCAGAATTCCCCTCCTCCCGCTTCCGGGCAGCGTTTGGATCAGGACCTCTACCTGCAACAGCAGTTGACGCTGGGCAGGCTGTCTGCCATCGCGGGCGGGCGTTTCGTTCACAGCAGCACCTACGGCAATACCGGCGTGCCGCGGGTCGCGCTGACCCTGCTGGCGCTGCGCGGCGGAGAATTGTTTTCCGGAACGCGCCTTCGCTTTACATATGCCACCGGATACATGGAACCAGCCCTCTACCAGATTTTTGGCCAGGCGGCCTATGGTGGCGCGCCAAACCATGCCCTGTTGCCTGTGCGCACTCGTGCCTTTGAAGCCGGCTTCGAGCAGAAACTGTTCGCAAGCCGTTGGGCCCTGAACGCAACCTACTTCAATAATCTGTTTCATGACCAAATTGAGGAGACGCCCTTGCCATCGGGCGAATACGAGTATTTCAACCTGGCGCAATCTTTCGCTCAGGGCGCCGAAGTTGAGCTGCAAGGAAGGATCCGACCAAGGTTGTTGCTAACCACGGCCTACACCTACACATCGACTGAGATCCTCGAAAGTCCGCTGGATTTTCCGTATGCTCCGGGAGATCCTCTGCTCCGCCGCCCCAAGCATTCGGCAACAACGCTCCTTAGCTATCTGGGGACGCGCTGGGGTGCAAGTCTAGCCGGAAGTTTTGTGGGTCCGCGCTTCGATTCCGATTTCGATGGCCTCAACATCGACCACGCCGCCGGCTACGTCCGCGCCGATCTCGGTGGATGGTTCGCCATCAACTCCCGCGTCACTGCTTATGCGAATGTCGCGAATGCCCTCGACCGCCGCTATAACGAAGTGGTGGGCTACCCAGCGCTGCCTGTTAACTTTCGTGCGGGTTTTCGTTTCCGTATTGGAGGAGAATGAGGTAAGAGAGAAACTGAAAGTAGGGCAGCCTGTTTCAGCTAACCTTCTCCGGCGGCCTCACCATGGCAATCGGCATCGAAGCCGCCATCTTGCCGCCGAAATATTTCGTCCGCGCCAGAAGGAGTTTTTCAATATCAACTCCGCTCAGCGGTTGCTGCCGGCCCAGCAGGTGCGTGACCAGCGCAATCTGCGCGAAATGTTCCACCGTTTCCATTTTCATGTAGGCGTGCTCGATCGTATCCCCATAAGCGACCACGCCGTGATTCGACATCAGAATTGCGTCGTAGTGAGGCACGTACGGTTCCAGTGTCTTCGCCAACTCCGATGTTCCCGGCGTTCCGTAGCGCGCCAGCGGAATGCATCCCAGCCCCATCACCACTTCACAAACCAGAGGCTCGGTAAGCGCCATCCCTGCCGCGGCGAAGCCCGTCGCGGTCGGCGGGTGCGCGTGCACAATGGCCTGAATGTCAGGCCGCATACGGTAGATCAAAACATGCATTCCGATCTCGCTGGTCACATTGCGACGCCCCGCAACCCGAACGCCTTCCCGGTCCACGATCACCATGTCCGCGGCTCGCATGGCGCCTTTGCTCACACAGGTGGGCGTCACCAGGATCCGTTTACTATCCAGCCGGACCGACAAATTTCCGTCCATCGCCGCCACGAACCCGCGCTCGTGCAGCATGCGCCCGTAGCGAACAATTTCTTCCCTGTATTTTCGTTCACCGGACATGGGTTACTCTCTAAGGGGAGTGGCGAAAAAAGCGGCTGCATCTACAGCTCACGCATAGTATCGCACCTGGCGCGGACAGAACAATCAAATTTACTAAAAAAGACAGAATAATTGGTAAGCTTTGTCTCCCATTCGGCTCTCTGTGTTCCTCCTATAATCTGACCTGTGTTGGTTTCCGACTTCAACTTCCACCTTCCGGACGAACTCATCGCCCAGCAGCCCCTCGCCGCCCGCGACGCATCGCGCATGCTGCATCTGCAGCGGACCAGTGGTCGCTATGGCGATTGCCTGTTCCGCGGCTTCCCGGACCTGCTGCAGTCCGGCGATTTGCTGGTCTTCAACAACACTCGCGTCTTTCCCGCGCGGCTCTATGGGCGTCGCGCAGGCTCTCGCGCTCGCGCGATAAGCCCAAACAATCCCGCAGCCCGCGATTTTCTTCGCGGCCGCATCGAAGTCCTACTCACGCGGCAACTCTCCACCGAGCCCAACGATTGGGAATGTCTGGTTCGTCCCGGTCGCAAGATCGGCATGGCAGAGCGCCTGTTTTTCGGCGAGCGCGATGAACTTCAAGCCGAGGTTCTCGCCCGGGCGGCATTCGGCGAGCGTCGCATCCGCTTCCAGCCCGTGGATGATTTCTACGCCGTTCTCGATCGCATCGGCCATGTGCCACTCCCTCCTTATATCGCGAGATCGGATTCTCCCAGCGACCGCGACCGCTATCAAACTGTTTATGCTCAGCAGCGCGGATCGGTCGCCGCGCCCACCGCGGGCCTGCATTTCACTCAGGAAATTCTCAATCGCATCCGCCTGCGCGGCGTCGAGACAGTCGAGATCACGCTCCACGTCGGCCTCGGAACTTTTCAGCCAGTCCGCGTGGACCGCGTCGAGGATCACAAGATCCATTCTGAGCCTTATTCCATCTCAGCCGGAGCTGCCGCCACTATCAATCAGGCGTTGCGCGATTCTCGCCGTGTCATCGCCGTGGGCACAACCACCGTTCGAACTCTCGAACACGCGGTCCGTGCTGGCGAGGGAACTGTCACCGCCGGCAGCGCCGCTGCGGACCTCTTCATCTATCCAGCTTTCGAATTCAAAGTAGTAAAGGCTCTGCTCACCAACTTCCACTTGCCGCAATCGACTTTGCTGATGCTGGTCAGTGCTTTTGCCGGGAAAGAAAACGTTTTACGGGCATACGAACATGCTGTTTCTCAGCGCTACCGCTTTTATTCCTATGGAGATTGCATGTTCATTGAATAATAAAGTTATACCCTGCGTTCTCCTACCCGCCCTGAGCGGCAGTTAAGGGTGAGCCCTGTCGTTAAAGGTTGTCTCGACCCTCAAATAACACTCCTGCTGCGTTATACTTTCCCGGGAGCAGCCCATGACCACGGCCGTAAAGCCCATTTCGATCCGCGATTTCGTTGCTCAACTCCGTAAGTTCCCCGAGGCCGCCTTCACCCAAACTGAGCAACTCCGCAGATTTCTGCAGGATTTTCCGGTGGACCCAGAATCGATCGCGACCTATCTCACATGGGATCGCCAGCACTACACGCGCAACCTGATCGACAAGACCGCCCTCTACGAACTGCTCGCCATCTGCTGGGAGGTTGGTCAGTTTAGTTCCGTCCACAACCACCGCGACCAGAACTGCTGGATGGCCGTGCCAATCGGCCGCTTGCAGGTGGAAAACTTTCACGTCATGCAACAGGATCTGGGCGCCGGCAAATGCGCGATCCGTTCCACTGAAATCGTAGAAATGAACATCTCGCATCCGTGCGCCGTTGACCCGCAGGCCCCGGTTCACCGCGTCATTAATCCCCGTGAGTTTAACCAGCGTGCCGTCAGCCTGCACGTTTATTCCCGCCCATTTGACACCTGCGTGGTTTACTCGGCCGAACAGGGCACGTGCGGCGAGATTCAGCTCCACTACACGACGGAGTACGGGAAACCTGCACAGTCCTAAGTCGTGCCCGTGTCGGCTGTTAAAATATTTCCTTGCCCCCACGGAAAAAATCCACGAATGCTGGTTCCGGCCAGGCATCTCCTATAGCAACCGCCGCGTCTCTACCTCCCCGCAAGGAGATTAAGCCTGGAAAAGAGCGCATCTTTCTAATCGACACCATGAGTTTCATCTTCCGCGCCTATCACGCCATGGCGCGGCAGCGTTCCATGTCGACCAAATCCGGGCTGCCCACCGCCGCCGTTTACGTCTTCGTGAACATGCTGCGTAAGTTGCGCGATGATTTCGCGCCCGCCTATCTAGCCGCGGTCTTCGACGTCGCCGCCCCAACTTTCCGCGATACTCAAGCGGAAGCCATTACCACGGTTCGCAAGTTCGACATCAAAACTCAAACCTTCACCGAAATCGCATATAAAGGATACAAAGCCAACCGCGCCGCCATGCCTGAAGACCTCGCGCAGCAGATTCCCTACATCCGGCGCGCTCTCGAAGCCTACCGCATCCCGATTCTCGAACTCGCCGGTTTCGAAGCCGACGACGTCATCGGCACTCTCGCCCGCAAAGCCGCGGCTGCGAACTATTGCGTTTACGTCGTATCCAGCGACAAAGACATGATGCAGCTCGTTAACGACGACGTTCAGATCCTGAATCCTCCCAAGGACAATCTGATTTGCGACGCGGCTAAAGTCGAGGAAATTCTCGGTGTGCCGCCCGAGCGCGTCATCGATATCATGGCGCTGCGCGGCGACTCCATCGACAACATTCCTGGCGCGCCCGGCATCGGAGAAAAAGGGTCAGTCGAGATCATCAAGCGCTTCGGTAGCGTCGAGCAGGCGCTCGATCGCGCCGCTGAAGTGGAAAAGAAAACCTACCGCGAATCCTTGCAGAACAATCGCGACATCATTCTATTCAGCAAGAGCATGGCGACGATCGACACCAACGTTCCGGTCGAGTTCAATGTCGAGGCCATGCGCGCGGGCGAGCCTGATCTCGATAATCTCCGCCAGCTTTTCACCGATCTCGAATTTACTTCGCTATTGAAAGACTTGCTGCCCGTGGTGCAGGTCAGCGAAGCGCACTACACCGAGGCGAATTCGGCCCAGGATGTTGAGAGGATCGTCAACTCTGTCGCGGCCGAGGGCGCTCTCGCTTTCGCTGTAGAACTCGATGAAACAGAATCACTCGCGGTCAGCGACGAAGAAGAAATTGTTGAAGAAGAACCGCAGGAAGCAATGCTTCCGCTGACGGATGGTTCGATCGCGCCGCCCGCCGCGCCCCAGCCTGCCGGCCGCCGCATTGCCATCTCAGCAGATGCAGGTTCGGCCGCCACTGTCAACCTCGATTCCCCCGGCGCCGCCAAGCTGCGCTCTGTTTTGGCAGCCGAACGCACTCCCAAAGCGGTGCACGACTACAAAGCCGCGATTCATGCTCTCGATTCTTTCGGCATCCCTCTGCAAGGCGTGCAGCACGATCCCATGCTCTACTCCTATCTTCTCGACCCCACCTACTCTTCGCATCGTCTGGCTGATGTCGCTCTGCGCCGCTTCAACCTAAAACTGAGTGGCGATGTCGCCGAAGCCGCTGACATTACCGGCAGGCTGACGGCGGCTTTTCGCGATGAAGTTAAAAATGCAGGACTGACCAAGCTCTACGAAGAAATTGATCTCCCGCTCGTTCCCGTGCTCGCGCGCATGGAGCAAGCCGGAGTCAAAATCGATACCGCCGCGCTGGCACGCATGTCAACCGAACTCGAGCGCGAGATCAGCGTCAAAGAAAAAGAAATCCATCAGATTGCGGGCACGGAATTCAATGTCGGCTCCCCCCGCCAGCTCGGCGACGTACTTTTCAACAAGCTGAATCTGCCCAAGCCGGTGAAATACGGTAAGGGACGCACCATTTCAACCGCCGTCGATGTTCTCGAAACTCTCGCCGAGGACCATCCCATCGCGCGCATGGTACTCGACTACCGCCAACTTACCAAGTTGAAGTCCACGTACGTCGATACGCTGCCCGCGCTCATCAATCGCGCGACGGGACGCCTCCACACCACGTTCGCCCAAACCGGAACCGCCACCGGTCGCCTTTCTTCCGCGAATCCAAATCTGCAAAACATTCCCATCCGCACCGAACTTGGGCGCGGCATCCGCGCCGCCTTCATCGCCGAGCCCGGCCACATGCTGCTCACCGCCGATTATTCGCAGATCGAACTCCGCCTGCTCGCCCACTTCTCACGCGATCCGCTGCTGGTCGAGGCCTACCGCCGCGGCGACGACATCCACACCCTCACCGCCTCGCAAGTTTTCGGAGTCCCGCCGCTAATGGTCACGCCCGACCACCGCCGCCAGGCCAAAGTCGTCAACTTCGGCATCGTCTATGGCCTCTCCGCCTTCGGCCTGTCACAAAATCTAGGCATCGAAACCGCCGAGGCCAAACAGTTCATCGCAAATTATTTCGAAAAGTATGCAGGCGTCCGCGCCTTCATCGACAAAACGCTTGAAGAAGCCCGCCGCGACCTGAAAGTGAAAACCCTCCACGGACGCGTCCGCCCCATCCCTGACATCAACAGCAAAAACTTCACCCAGCGCGGCTTCGCCGAGCGCACCGCCGTGAACACCCCGCTACAAGGCACCGCCGCGGACCTGATCAAAATAGCAATGATCCGCATCGATGCCGCTCTGCAGGAGCGCGAACTGAAATCGCGAATGACGCTGCAAGTCCACGACGAACTAGTTTTCGAAGTTCCGGAAAAAGAGGTGGAAACCATGCAGACGTTAGTCCGCGAGGAGATGGAAAAAGTTCACGCCCTGGCAGTTCCGCTACAAGTAGAAATGAGCGTAGGTCCGAACTGGAGAGACTTGGATTAGGCGCTTAGGTTCTGTGAGTCGGAACTCCTGTCCGACAACTGCCGACCACGATGAATGAAGCGACCTTTGACCTGTCGTTTCCGTTTGGGACTCAAATATCGGAATCAGCGAAGGGTACTGCTACGATCTGAAACGCGTCTTCATAAATCACGTAACCCGGACGCGCCGTCTTGATCATTTGGACAGGAATAAAGTGGTGCTTCAATAGAGCAACCATTTCGCGCATCTTACTGATGTGCTCCCCTGCTGAATCCTTGAACCATGAGATCCCATTCTGCCGCTTGCGGTTGTAGGGAGGCTTAGCAGAAGTAAATCTCTTCGGTTTGTCCAGATTGATGTTGAACCAGTCCGAGATTTCTTTAAGAAGCAAATCTTCCGCCTCTGAGAGTGAGCCCTTCTTTCGGAGCCTATAGGCGGCCTGAAAAATTCCAAGCTCTTGATGAGAGTCGCGGTGCATTTCGGTGGTTACGAAACGAAGAAACATATCTAATGTGGCCCCAGTTCTACCTCGGCCACAACCACCCAAACGTCCCCGCCGTCAGCAGCGCGTAGATCAACCCGTCGACAACGTGCTTAAAGGTCACGCCCCACGTCTGCCCTTTCCAGATTGAATCTTGAATCTGTCCGATCCCGTATCCCACGAAAGCGGTCGCGCCAGCCACACGGAAGATTTCAAGATACTGCGTGCCCGGGACGCGTGTGCGTCCGGTCACGTAGGCGACAAAGATGCCCATCAACACGCAGTAAAGAAACCACAGCACCAGATATTTCCCCATCGCCGGCGCTCCGCTGGGGATCACATTCAACAGACCGACCGGTCCGCGCTTGAATTTCTCCGCCGTCTCCGGCGACTTCATTTCCTGATGCGTGGTGTGCGGGAAATGGTAGGTACGGCCCGCGGTCACGCCCGCCGCCCGCAGCGCCTCAAGCACTTTTTCTTCCTCAGGCAGTTTGCGGTAATCGCTTTTGTGCAGAGGGAGCACTATGTGAAGAATGGAACTGGCAACGAACACGATCACAGCCGAAAGCAGAATCGGCAGCCATAGAGCGGTGATGGAAACCATCGTTCTTCCTTAGAAGCGGGGTTGGGCACCGAGGTGCCTTTTGGTCTCGCAAAGCCTACGCGTGTTGGACAGACTCGTCAACGCCCGCCCTCGCCGGCTCCGCAAAGAGCGTCGAAACTTTCACCTCCCTGCGATCCCTCCCACAATCGCCGCAGCCAAAATCAGCCACGCTGAGTTCACTTTGAACCGGAATATCGCAACGCTGCTGACCGCCAGAATAAGAACGGTCAGCCAATCGGTGATGGACGCTTTTCCCAATTGCCAGGCAACTACCGCCATCAAAGCCAATGACCCAATCACCACTCCATCCAACACTGCGCCCGCCGCCGGGGAGCGCCGGATCTTCGGAATCAAAGGGCCGCTTATCGCGACGAACAAGAAGCCAGGCAAGAAAATTCCAAGCGTGGCGACAAAAGCTCCGGGCAATCCGCCAATCAGATAACCAATAAAAGTTCCGGTCGTGAACACCGGCCCCGGCGTGAATTGGCCAACAGCCACTGCGTCGATCAGCTGTTTTTCCGTCAACCAACGCAGGTGATCGACAAACTCTGCTCGCAAGAACGCCAGCAGCACATAGCCGCTTCCAAACACAACCGAACCAATCTTCAGGAATGAAAGGAACAAACGCCCTAACGTGATCGGCACCGCGGCAGCGACTGCCAGCGCTGCCATGCCCGTCGGCGAGAACACATTCCATAAGCCGATCGCACAGGGTGCGACCAGATTGCGCTTACTTCTCTGCAACCACCACACGATGCCGGAACCCGCGCCGGCAAACGCCAAAACGATCAGCGGACTCATGCCCACAAAATTCAGCACCGCCGACGCCACACCAATAAAAACCAGCGCCTGCGTCTTAGCAGCCGTTTTCCCCAGGTTCCACAATGCCTGAATAATGATTGCGATCACGACGGGCTTGATAGCGTGCAGAATTCCTTCCGCCTGCGGCAGCGACCCAAAATGCACGTATGCGGCGGCGATCAGCGTCACGAGAAAGGCTGCGGGAATGATAAAGCAACATCCCGCGACAATCAGGCCGGCCCATCCCCGCAGCGAACGGCCAATGAAAATACCCACTTCGGTGGAGCTAGGGCCAGGAATCAAACTAGCCGCCGCCACGCGATCAAGAAAGTCTTCCTCTGTGATCCACCGGCGTTTGCGGACGAACTCATCGTTCATCATCGCGATGTGCGCCGCGGGACCACCAAACGTGATCGTGCCCAACTTCAGAAAAACAAGTGCCAACTCAGAAAGTGAGACTTGTTCTTTCACAATCGGGCTAGTCAAGCTTCTGGTCTCGGTGCGACAGTCGCCCATCCAGCGACAGAGAACCCGCGCCCACTATCAGGAGGAACAGCGAGCCGAGCCACATACAATAGTCGGTACGGGCTTCATGCATCGCAGCCCAGAAGCCGGTTTTTGCGAGCATTGGAATTTTTGTGGTCACGATCGCTACAGTAATATCGATGAGCAGAGGAATGGCAGCCAGTCGAGTGAACAGGCCCACCATTAATAGTGTTCCGCAGGCGATTTCAACCGCCCCCACGAATGGAGCAAAGAACGGCGGAGCCGGAATGCCTATCTTGACGAACCGCCCAACACCTAAGGCCGCGGGAAACAAGAATTTCTGGATCCCTTCCGACAAAAATACCCAGCCGACCATCAGACGCACCAGAAGTGTGGATGCTGGAGCGTTGCTGCGCAAAATTCTGGAAACTTGCATTCCTGATTTGACTCGGTTTCTTCAGATTCCCAGCGCCTTCTGAATTTCCCCCGCAATCTCCGCCGTAAGTGTCCGCATCTTCTCTTCCGATTCCGCCTCCACCATCACCCGCGCTAGCGCCTCGGTCCCCGAATACCGCACCACCACGCGGCCATTTCCATCGAGCTCGCGCTGGGCAGCCTCAATCGCCCGCTGAATCCCCGGCACCTGAGCAAACGGAATCTTCTCCCGCACCCGCACATTCTGAATCTTCTGTGGAAACACTTTCAGATCGCTCACCAACTCCGCCAGCGACCGCCCACTGCGCACGATCACGTCCATCACTCGCAAAGCAGTCAGCAGACCGTCGCCAGTAGTAGCGTCGCCATCCCGAAAAATAATGTGCCCTGACTGTTCCCCGCCCAGTGTCGCACCCGTTTTCAGCATCTCTTCAAGAACGTACTTATCGCCCACGTTCGCTCGCAACATGTGAATGCCTGCATTCTTCAGCGCGACCTCCAGCCCCATATTCGACATGGTCGTAGCCACCACGGTCGATCCATGTAATTTCCCGCGCGCCTGCAGATCACGCGCGGCCAACAGTAGCACAGCGTCGCCGTTCACCACGCGACCTTGGCCATCGCAAAATAATGCCCGGTCGGCATCGCCGTCAAAAGTCACGCCCAAATCAAACTGTCCCGGCGACACGGCCACAAGTCTGCCCAAGGTTTCCGGATGCAGTGCTCCACATCCCTCATTAATATTTCTTCCCGTCCGGTGTCACATGTATGAAAGTTGCCTGCACTCGCAGGCTGCGAAACAATTCGGGCGCCTCCGCTGTCGCCGCCCCGTTCGCACAGTCGATCAGCACGCGCAGTCGGCTCAAGTCGGATGACACACTGCCGGCCAATGATTGGATGTATGCCTTCCGCAACCCTACTTCTCCCGGCAGGCAGGGCGCGTCCGTCTTTAGTGCCGGCTCCTTCGCCGCTGCGGGATTCTGCAACAGAGCAAAAATTTCTTTTTCGATCGCCAGCTCCCGTTCGTCCGTTAGCTTGAACCCGTCGCCGGAAAAAACTTTGATCCCGTTATCGGTCCACGGATTATGCGAAGCCGAAATCACCACTCCCGCCGCCAACCCACGCGACCGTGCCAGGTACGCCACTCCCGGCGTCGTGATCACGCCCGCGCAGTGCACATCCACTCCTACCGAGGCCAGTCCCGCTGCCACTCGGTCCGCGATCCACGCACTCGATTCGCGTGTGTCCTGCCCGATGACCGCCTGCGCCCCACGTACCGCCCGGACCAGATCATGCCCCAGCGCCCGTCCGATCAAATAAGTACTTTCCGTGGTCAGCGGAAACTCCCCCGCCACCCCCCGTATTCCATCCGTTCCAAATAATTGCCTGGTCTGATTGCTCATAGATTGTGCGGGTTCATAAAAAAGAAACAGATGCTGAGCCTGAGATGTAAGACTGAAATCTCTAACCAGGATGATAACGAAACTCGAAGAATCAATGCCCGCTCGCTGCCGGCGCCTTTTCCATGATCACCGTCACTCGTACGGGCGTCGGCTGCACTACCTGCACCAGCGCATCGGGAACATACACGTTGGTAACAAATGTTGCTTGCGTTGTCGTCTCCGACGCATCGACTGGATCGGTCGTAGCTGCATCCACCACTTCCACGTGATGACTTGGCCCGCTTATCGTGATTTTCTCGGGATCAACAATCACCTTGGCAACCCGTTCGCCCGCCGCAAAATTTCCCGTCACCCGCGCATGAATTTCCACCTCGCGTGTGAGCCGCGTATCAAAGCTGAGATGCACTTGCCCGGGCACCACCTGCACCACAGTCAAATCCCGCTGGTGGCGAATCTGCTGGGCCGTCAGGTCAAAAGTGCGCTCGCCCGGTTTGACGTCTCCTAGTTCAATTTCTGCATGGATGTCAGTCGAGCGCAGTTGCCGGATTAATCGCTCCGGCCCGCGCACCCGGATCTGCGCCTCAGGAATTGTGACGGAGCTTATCTCCAGTTGCGCCGGCACGTGTTGAAATTCAATCGGCACCCGCACCGCCACTTCCGCTGGTTCCTGGTCCGGTGAAATCGCCAGCCACAAGCCCGTCGCAATCAACAGCGAAAGTATCTTCAACCAGAAGTTGTGCAGCACCCATCGCTGAAATAAATCCATCACAGCGGACGCTCCATTTCCGCGTCATCTTCCCCATCCGCACTCACTTGTGCGCGCGCCCGTGACGATTCCTGCGCTGCCTCCGAGTCGGCCTCGCGCGACACGGTGGTCGGCAACGCCACCGGCGCCATGTATCGCCGCAGTTCGCTGCTCAGCCGCTCCCGCAACTGCTCCGCCGTCAGGTCCCGCTCGATCTTCCCTCCTGCCGCCACGCTGATTGCACCCGACTCTTCCGACACAATCACGGCGATGGCATCTGTCTCTTCCGTAATCCCGATTCCCGCCCGGTGCCGCGTTCCCATTTGCGTCGACAGCACCGGATTCATCGACAGCGGTAAGAAACACGCCGCCGCCGCCAGCCGGTCTTTTTGAATGATCACCGCTCCATCGTGCAGCGGTGCGCTCGGTCGGAAGATCGTGGCCAGAAGATCGTAGGAAAGCCGCGCGTCCATCGCGACGCCGCTCTCGATATAGGTCCGCAATCCGATCTCGCGCTCGATGACGATCAATGCGCCCGTCTGATGCTGCGAAAACAAATTCGCCGCCAGCACGATGTCGTCGTACGAATCCCCCTCCACCGCCGATCCGCGCAAAAAGCTCACTCGCCGCCCCACATCCGACAACACGTGCCGAATCTCCGACTGGAAAACCACAATCAGCGCGAACACCACGTAAGGCACCAGATGGCTCACCAGCCAATTCAGCGTGACCAACTCCCCGATGCGCGCCAGGTAAAAGGCCACCGCCACCGCCGCTAGTCCCGCCAGCATCGGCGCAGCGCGCGTCCCCCGGATCATCACCAGCACTTCGTAAATGATCACCGCCACCAGCAGAATGTCGAGCACCGTGAACGACACTCTCAACCATGGCGCCATCAATTGCGTCACTATTTTTTCCTATCGCGGAAGTCTTCAACTTCAGAACTCTACATTCTAATGCCCACTGCGGAATATCTAAGACTTGTCATTCTGAGCGAAGCGAAGAACCCCTTACTAGCCGGCGCAACCCGAGCCTCCGCAAGGCGTTTCCATCACCGCCCCGGCTTGCTACCGCTTGATTCACCCGCGACTTTCACTTTCTTGACCGTCGCCCGAATTTCACCCCGAGCCACGCGCGCGAAAATCTCCTCCCCAACTTTCACCTGCGCCGCATCCTTCACCAACTGCCCTGCACCATCAAACACCAATGCATACCCGCGCTCCAGAATCGCCAACGGCGAGAGCATTTCCAGTGCCCTGCCCATGCGCTCGACTCGAACTTTGTTTTGCAACAGCTGATTCCTCATCCCCGCCGCCATTGCCGCAGTCCCAGCCTCAAGCTCTCGCCGAATCCCCGCCAGCACTCGCCGCAAATCGTAATGCCGCACCGCCGCTGAAACCATTTCCCAGCGCCGCCGCATCTGCTCCAGCGCCTGCCGCTCGCCACGCTCCAGCCGGTAAGTCAGATCGTCCAGCTTCTGCTGCCGCTGCCGGATCAAGTCCATCATGCGCGCGAAAGCCCCGTCCTGCGCCCGTTCCATCAGCGCGTGCCGAGCTTCTAATAACCGGCGCTCCATCGCCCGCACCAACCGGTCCCGCACCGCCTCCGCCTGGTTTTCTACTTCCACGCGCGAACGGATCACCAACTCCGCCGCCGCCGAAGGCGTTGGCGCTCGCAAGTCGGCCACAAAATCCACAATAGTGAAATCGGTCTCATGTCCCACCGCTGAAATCACCGGAATCCCCGACGCCGCAACTGCCCGCGCCAATCCTTCATCATTGAACGCCGCCAAATCCTCCGCCGATCCTCCGCCCCGCCCCACAATGATCACTTCAACGCTCCTGCTCTCGTTGAAATACCGCACTCCGCTCGCCACTTCCGCCGCCGCCGCGTCGCCCTGCACCTGTGCCGGATAAATCACCGCGCTCACTGTGTGATGCCTTCTGTGCAAAATATTGAGAATGTCACGCAGCGCCGCCGCCTGCGGCGAAGTCACAATCCCAATCCGCGACGGCAAAGTCGGAATCGCCTTTTTCCGCTCCGCCGCAAATAATCCTTCCGCCTCCAGCTTCGCCTTCAGTTGCTCGAACGCAACCTGCAACCCTCCCGCGCCTTTCGGCTCAATGTATTCCGCCGCAATCTGCAACTCGCCACGGTCTTCATAAATCGTGACTCGCCCACGCACCACCACCTGCATTCCATCCGCCGGACGAAACCGCAGCAGCCGCGCCTTCGAACTGAACATCACCACCCGAATCTGCGCATTCCCATCCTTCAGCGTGAAATAAAGATGCCCAGAATCCGGCGCCCGAAAATTCGAAATCTCCCCCTCCACCCACGCATCGGAATACTCCCGCTCCACGTGCGTGCGTACCGCAGCCACAAGACCGCGCACCGTCCACACCCGCCGCTCTGGCGGCGCGAACCTGAATCCGAGTTGATCGCTCAATGACATGCGTCGAGTGCAGTGTAGCCTTCCGGGCCCTCGTTTCCAAAACGCTGAGGCTCGTGCAGCTTCAGCACCGCTGTACAATTTGTCATTGTTTTCTTGGCCGGAGGGATAGGTGAAAGCGGCACTGGCAGTAATCGATGTTCAAGTTGGTCTCGTCGCGCTTATGCCGCCCAACCTGCAGGATCAGGTTCTGTCGAATATCGCGATCCTGCTGGCCAAAGCGCGCTCCTCTGCCACGCCGGTCTTTTTCATCCAGCACGATGGTCCCAGCGGACACCCTTTGGAAGCCGAGACTCCACCGTGGGAGATACATCCTGCGGTTCTTCCACGCAGCGGCGAGCTCGTTCTCCGAAAGAAGGCCTCAGACTCCTTCTTTGAAACCGTATTCGCAGAAGAACTTCAGAAGAACGGAATCGGAAAACTTATAGTTGTCGGTGGCATGACGGAATACTGTGTGGACACAACCTGCCGCCGCGCGGTGTCGATGGGATACGACGTAACACTGGTCAGCGACGCTCATCTGACGCGAGACACCCCGGTCCTCACCACGTCGCAAATCATCGCCCACCACAACCTTATCCTCGACGGCTTCGCCGCGGGAAAGCATGCGATCAAGGTCGCACCAACCGCACAGGTTTCTTTCTGAACCTCGCGCGTCAACGAACAACCACCAAGTCTTTCTACCGCTGTCCCGGCACAAATCCCTGCATCACCGCTTCCCGCAGCAAATCTGGCGGCAGCAAACCCTGCGCCAGAATGAAGTCGTGAAACTTCTTCTGGTCGAACTTGCTTCCCCAGCGCCTCCTCTGTCTCCTTTCGCAGTGCGATCAGCTTCGTATAGCCGTAGAAATAACTGTTCGCCTGTCCCGGCATGCGGTAAGTAAATCGCTCCACCTCTTCCTTGCGCGAACGCGTGCGACAACACCACATCCTGCTCCATCACGCGAAAGGCATCCGCGGGCTGTGATCTTTCCCAGCCTGCAATTCCGGATCAAGAAATGCCCGCGCCGCCCGCTGCAACCGCAGATCCAGCGAGACCAACTGCCCCTCCAGCGGCATGTACGGCTTGATCAGATATTCCGAATACAATCCCCAGCCCTCGACGTTGGTGCTGTTGAACGCATAACGAACGCGCGCCAGCGACACGCCATGCTCCAGCATGGAATCGAACTGCAACTCATGTCCCGGCCGCGCCTCGTGCGCGGTCAGCGTCCACGCCGCCGCATCGTAGGTGAAGTCGTCATATTTTTCCGAAGCCGTCTGCCCCGGCGCAGCAGGAATATTCAGCGGCAAAACGAACTCGCCCTTTCTGCCCGGTGTTGTGCATGAACGGCGGAGGCACCATGTGCGGCGCCGGCTGCTGCGCAGTCTCCGCCGCGGTCGCGATGCGGATTCGCGCCGGCCGGTCCGGCAAACGCACAATCTGCTGCTCCACGATGATCTTCTTCGATCTGCTTCAGCCGCTTCTGATAAAACGGCAAAATCGCGTCACCCGACCAACTGCTTCTTCTTCAACTCGCGGATCACCTCGCGATAATCGCTCGAGGGCAGATTGCCGCTGCTTGCGCAATCTGCGCCGCGATCGGCTTCATCTCCTCCTGGATCTCGGTGAAAGCCTTGTGCGCCATCTCCGCCAGTTCTGCTCGGGCGGAATGTCGATGCCATATTTCTCCATGTCGAGCGCGTAGCTCCTCCGGCGGCAGGCGGAAATCGGTTCGCGCCTTAGGCAGCACCGTTCGCCTTCGCCCACGCGTCATACTCGGTGAGCTGCGTCTTCAGCTTGCTGTAAGGCTCCTCCCATCTTTCAGCTTGTATTTCCGCAGCAGCGCGGCAATCCCCTCGAGATAATTCGAATTCCGCGCCATCTCCGTCTCAATCTCAACTCGCGCGGGATAAATCACTCCCGGCTTCGCCATCTGCTCGCTCACGCGCTGCTTCAGAATCTCGGTGAGCGGTCTGTAACCCGTCTCCAGCCCCGCATATTCGCGGATGCGAATCACCGCCGCCGGCCGGCGCTCCGACAGGCGTCTGCTCGTCCAGCAAAACCCGCAACCCGCCGAAAACCATCGAGCTCGCATTCAGGAACGGCACTTCGTGCGCGCGCTCGAAATCCTGTCGCCGGAAGCCCAGATACCCACTTTGCGGATCACAATCTCCAAATCCTGCACCACAGCTTTCTGTTTCTGCTGCCCGCGCGCCTTTTTCAGTTCCTCCAGCACCGCCTCGGTTTCTTTCCGCTCCTGTTTTCATCGGCCAGCGTAGGCTGCGACGCCAGCGCGTCATACTGGCTCAGCCCCTGATCTGACCCCGACTCCGGACGATGCTTCATCTCCACGTCGAGCACCTTCTTCGTATACTCGTTGCTGACCTCTACCCAACTCGGCTCCCCCGCCGTAGTCTGCGCAAAACCCGGCAAGCTCAAAGCCACAACAAACATCCCCAAAAGAATCTTGCGGATCATCGTTATTATTCCTCCGTGCAAATCAAAGTCGTTCTGTGCGATCAAGCAATGCGAACCCGAATCCAGCCGCGGAGCGGCGATAGAATGCAGCCCACCGCGTAAGCGGTGGGGTGGCCTCGCAACTCTGCACAAGCCCCGCAGGGGCGAAAGAAAAAATCTCATCTCCTCCACCGGCTCACCACATACAGCAAAATCGAAAGCACCACACTCACCACCACCGACGTAGCCAGCGGAAAATACACCGTAGTATTCTTTCCGCGATACAAAAAGTCTCCCGGCAATCTTCCGAGAGGCAGGTTCATGCGCCCCAGCGCCATCACCACAATCCCAGCCAACACCAGCACCGCCCCCAACAGAACCAGCAGTTTCCCCAGTTCCATCACCTCAATCTCCACTCCGTCCTTGTCAGACCTTGTCCGCTCAGAGAAACCCTGTAATAATTTCTAACCAGAACGCCAGTCGAAGAGGTTCAGCAAAATATTACCTCTTCTTCCAGCCACTCCGTCCTTCTCCGGTTCCGCAACCACAAAGCGAATCGGTTCGACTCCAACTGCGCTAACGAATCACTCGAGGTTAATCGTGCCATCACTCAGACTCTCGACCTTCCGCCTCATCTTAGTCGCAACTGCACTCATCATGCTCGCCGTCGCCGCACCGCTAGCCTTGGCGCAGCTCACCTACCATAACAACAACGCCCGCACCGGACTCAATCCCGCCGAGACCACCCTCACCCTCAGTAACGTGAATTCCTCCTCATTCGGAAAATTATTCACCGTCTCCGTCGACGGCTTGGTCGACGCCCAGCCTCTCTACCTCTCCTCCGTCTCGATTGCCGGCGTCACTCACAACCTTCTGATCGTCGCCACCGAACACGACTCCGTCTACGCTTTCGACGCCGATACCGGCGCCTTCATCTGGCGCGTCACCACTCTCAAAACTGGCGAGACTACTTCCGACGATCGCGGTTGTTCCCAAGTCACGCCGGAAATCGGCATCACTTCTACGCCTGTCATCCGCCATCCCACGGGCACCAACGGCATCATCTACACCGTCGCCATGTCGAAGGATTCTTCCGGCAATTATCACCAGCGCCTGCACGCTCTCGACGGCGCAACCGGCGTCGAACTTTACAAGGGTCCCGTCGACATCTCCGCCAAATTTCCCGGCACCGGTGACGGCAGCTCCGGCGGCTTCGTCATCTTCGATCCCGGCCAGTACGAAGAACGTGCCGGCCTGCTGTTTCTCAATGGCCTGATTTATCTGGCCTGGACCTCGCACTGCGACATCCGCCCCTATACCGGCTGGATCATGGGCTACAGCGCCTTTACCCTCGCCCAGAAGACGGTCCTGAATGTCACTCCCAACGCCAACGAGGGCTCCATCTGGGGCGCCGGCTCCGGCCTCACGGCTGACAGCTCCGGCAACATTTTTTTCCTCGATGCCAACGGCATCTTCGACACCACTCTTAATTCCAGCGGTTTTCCCAGCCAGGGCGATTACGGCAACGCCTTCATCAGGTTGACTACCACCAGCGGTCTTGCCGTCGCCGACTATTTCGAAATGTACAACGGTCCCCAGGAAAGTAGCGAAGACGTCGACCTCGGCTCCGGTGGCGCACTTCTGCTGCCTCCGCTCAAAGATTCCTCCGGAACCACCTGGAACCTCGCCGCCGGCGCCGGCAAAGATTCCAATCTCTACATTGTCAACCGCAGCTCCATGGGCAAATACAATTCCAGCACCAACAGCATTTATCAGGAACTCTCCGGAGCCTTGCCCGGCGGCATCTGGTCCATGCCGGCGTTCTCCAACAACAAGCTTTATTACGGCCCAGTAGGCCAGCCAATTCTCGCCTTCGAATTCAAGAACGCCAGGCTCGAAACCACTCCCGTGGCCCAAACCAGCAACAGTTTCGCATACCCCGGCGCTACTCCCAGCATCTCCTCCAACAAAGGCCAGAACGCAATCGTCTGGGCTTCCGAGAACACCAATCCCGCAGTCGTGCACGCCTACAACGCAACCACTCTGGCAGAGCTGTATAACTCAAACCAGGCCGCCGGAGGCCGCGATCACTTCGGCGCCGGCAACAAATTCATCACCCCACTCATCATCAACGGCAAAGTCTACGTAGGCACAACCAACGGCGTAGGCGTCTTCGGCCTATTAAAATGAGGTGGCGCGAATAATGTGGCGCGGGCGCCCTCGCCCGCGACCGCGTGCAGCGCACAATAACCAGATTCCGCGTGCGGCTCTTAACTTCGTGTATTAATTCCAGAGAATGCAGGACCGGATTTCTTCCCTCTACTTCGCCCGATACACCATCTTCCCCGCCACCATCGTCCACACCACCTTGGTCTCCCGCATCTCCTCCGGCGAAATCGTCAACACATCGCGATCCAGTAAAACCAAATCCGCGCGCTTGCCGGCGGCGATGGTTCCAATAGAATCAAGGTTCATCGCCCTCGCCGAATTCCGCGTATACGCATAAAACATAGCCTCGCGCGGCATCGCCTGCGACGCGTCCAGCACTCCCTCAACTCCTTTGCGTGTCTCCGCCTGATAAATCGCCCAGAATACATTAGCGCTGGAAACTGGCCAGTCGCTCGCTCCCGAAATAATTCCGCCATTGTCCGCAATCGATCGCGCCGGATACTGCCACTTGTAAATCTCCGGATCCACATACTGCTTCAGTATCTCAATCGTGTCCGGACTCGCCTCCGCCCACAAAAGCTGCAAAGCGCTCACCACGCCCAGTTCCCGAAACCGCGGAAAATCCTCCGGCCGCACAAACTGCTCATGCGTAAGCGTGTGCGGCAAACCGGAATTTCCATTCGCCTTTCGCGCCGCCTCAATCCCATCGAGCGCGGCTTTCACCGCCCCATCGCCGATCGCATGCACGTGGATGATCAATCCCTGTTTGTCCGCCGCGACACACAACTCCGCAAACTTCGTCGGCTCAAATAGCAAATCCCCGTTTCGCCCAGTGTTCCTGTAAGGCTTGCTCAGATGCGCTGTCTGCGACGGATACTCCGCCACCCCATCGGCGAACACTTTTATTCCGGTGACATAAAGGTTAGGCACATTTCCGTATACCTCCCGTTTCTTCTGCACGCCCGCAAGCTCCGCCGCCGGATCCTTCGCAAACACCTGCGGGAAAGCCACCACTTGCGAAGTCAACTCTCCGTGATCCGCCAGCAGCTTGTAAGCTTGCAACACATAATCAAGCGCCAGCGGATCGAGCCACGCCGTGATTCCCAGCCTGTAGTTGTATTCCAGAGCCGCGCGCCCCGCCGCCAGCAGCCTTTCCGGCGTAGGCGTGGGCAGAAGCGGCTCGACTTTCTCCGTGCCTGCATCCACCAGAAAGCCGTTCGGCTCGCCGTTTTTATCGAGGCCGTAATAACCTCGCTCTGCGGGAGAGAGTTTCTTCAGAAACTCAGCGGTGATTCCCGCCCGCCGCAACAATGCGCGATTCGCCCACGCCGTATGTCCATCCATTCCGCGCAGCAGAACGCTCTGATTCGAGTACGCCCCAGCGCTGAAATCGGCGTTTAGGACGTCCGTGTGCGACCAGAACTCCAGCGGCAAGCCCAGAATCTCGAGAACGTCGCCGCGCATCCCCGTGCCCGTCTTTTTCGCATCCGCGGCAAACGGCACGAGCTGATCGAGAGATTGCACCTTCTCGCTGGCATCCGCAGAAATCCGGCTGAGCCCGCCATCAATCGAGTGGCTGTGCGAATCGATGAATCCCGGAAAGAGACTCTTGCCCTCCAAATCGACGCGCTCCGCACTCGACGCCACGGCTCGGACCACTTCAGGCAGGCTGCCTACCGCGACGATCTTGTCGCCACGAATTGCAACCGCCTCTGCGTAAGGATTCTGCGGATCGCCTGTGAATACCTTGGCATGAAATAAAATCCGCTCACCCGAACTCTCCTGCGCAGAAAGCCGCAAACCAGCCGCAGGTAAAAGTGCCGCCAGAAATAAAAGCCCGAGAAACCGCAGGAATTTTTTCATTCCACATCCTAGCCAATTTTTTCAATCAGGATTCAACTCAGAACGGCACATAACTATACAATGTTCCCTCCCGTGGGTGCCCACTTCTCGCTTCCTTTGCGAGAAGTGGGAGTTCGCGTGCACATCGCGCTCACCTTGCGCCTCTCTCTCGCTCCGTTGACTTGCCCCTGTCCTCAACGTACGATTCTGCTCCAGTGATCGGCCAAACTATCTCTCACTACCGCATCATCGAGAAGCTCGGCGGTGGCGGCATGGGCGTCGTCTACAAAGCGGAAGACACCGAACTCGGCCGCTTCGTCGCCCTGAAATTTCTGCCCGAGGAGATGTCGCGCGACCCGCAGGCTCTCGAACGCTTTCGCCGGGAGGCCCGCGCCGCTTCCGCTCTCAACCATCCCAATATCTGCACCATCTACGAAATCGGCAAACACGGCGAGCAGTCCTTCATCGCCATGGAATTTCTGGATGGCCTGACCCTGAAGCACCAAATCGGCGGCAAGCCTCTGGATAACGAAACTGTCGTCTCCCTCGCCCTCGAAATTGCCGACGGCCTCGATGCCGCGCATTCCCAAGGCATCGTCCATCGCGACATCAAGCCCGCCAACATCTTCGTCACCAAGCGCGGCCACGCCAAGATTCTCGATTTCGGCCTGGCCAAAGTCGCGGCCACAGTCGCTTCTTCCAGCCAGGTCGCATCCGCGAACACCATGACCGCCGCCATCGAAGACCAGCACCTTACCAGTCCCGGCTCTACGCTCGGCACCATCGCTTACATGTCGCCGGAGCAGGCTCGAGCCAAAGAGCTGGATGCCCGCAGCGACCTGTTCTCCTTCGGCGCCGTGCTGTACGAGATGGCGACCGGCACGCTTCCATTTCGCGGCGGCAGTTCCGCCGAAATCTTCAAAGCAATTCTCGATGCCGCCCCAGCCCCGGCCCTGCGCCTCAATCCCGACCTGCCCGCGGACCTGGAACGCATCATCAACAAGTCTCTAGAGAAGGATCGCAACTTGCGCTACCAGAGCGCGGCCGATCTCCGCTCCGACCTCGCCCGCCTCAAACGCGATCTCGATTCCGGACGCTCATCAAGCGCTGTGGCGGAGTCGAGCGCAGCATCATCTTCCAGTGCCTCGTCCATTCCAGCTTGCAACCGCACCCGCTCGGTCTCACAGATTCTTGATCGTCGGCGTCGTCGCGGTTCTGGCGATTGCCGCCGCCGCTGCGTTCTTCTGGCTGCGCGGCAAATCCGATTCGCAGAAAATCACTTCCATCGCCGTGCTCCCCTTCGTCAACGCCACCGCGGATCCCGGCAACGAATACTTAAGCGACGGCCTCACCGAAAGCCTGATCAGCACGCTCTCCCAACTGCCCGACCTCAAAGTCATGGCGCGCAGCACCGTCTTCAAGTTCAAAGGCAAAGAAGAGGATCCACAGCAAATCGGCAAGAGCTTGCAGGTGGGAGCAGTGCTGACCGGACGCATCACCCAGCATGGCGACGAGTTGGGCATTAACGCCGACCTGGTCAACACCGCCGATGGTGCCGAACTCTGGGGCTCGCACTACGCTCGCAAAGCGGCCGATGTCACCCAGGTTCAAGGCGACATCACGCGCGACATTTCCAGCAGTCTGCGAATCCACCTGAGCGGCAGCGAGCAGCAGCGCTTGAACCGCGCCACCACCACCAACCCCGAAGCCTACCGTCTATATCTCGAAGGCCGTCAGGCCTGGTACGGTCGCACCCCTGAAGGCCTCAAGAAAAGCATCGAGTTATTTCAGCAGGCGATCGCGGCAGATCCCAATTACGCCCTTGCCTACACTGGACTGGCCGACACTTACAATGTCGCTCCCAGCTATGGCATCGGAATCACTTCACTGCAAGGGGAGTTGCTGGCCGATGAAGCGGCGCGCAAGGCAGTCGAGTTGAATGACTCTCTATCGGAAGCCCATGCCGCGCGCGGCTTCGCGCTGTCGAACTTAAGAAAGTGGAGCGAAGCCGAGCCGGAATTTCGCCGCGCTATCGAGTTGAATCCGAATAACGCCGCCGCCCGCTATTTTTACGCTTTCGGCTTCCTCGCCCCGCAAAACCGTCTGGACGAAGGCCTGGAACAGTACAGGACTGCGTTATCGCTCGATCCTCTCTCCTCCATCGTTAATACAAATTACGCGGTGATTTTGATGGAGGCCCGCCGCTATCCCGAGTCACTCGCCCAGTTTCAGAAAGTGCTCGCCCGTGACCCGAATTTTGGTCCCGCCCATTACAAGTTGTCGCAGTTCTACGCCACGACCGGCCGCTTTCCCGAAGCTGTAAGAGAACTCCAGGGAGCATTTCCCAAACCAATCCCGGTGGGCGAGGATGCCAAAGGCTATCTCCAGCTGATGTCGATGTTCCAAGGCGCGGATCGCTCCACAGCCGTGGCCATCGCGTCCGTGCTCGCTGGCAATCGCGACCAGGCATTCGAATACATCGAGAAAGCCTATTCCGACGGCGACAACGAACTCCTCATCGCCATCCGTTATCCCGCCCTCGACCCCCTTCGCTCCGATCCCCGCTTCGTAGACCTGATGCACCGCCTCGGTCTCCCGCAGTAACTCCGCAACCGCGCAAGCGCTTTGAAAAGATTTGAAAGGGCGCGCCTTCAGCCGCGCCGTATCACCGGCTACCGCCAATGCTTTCAGCCGCGAAGCGGCGACAGGATGCAGCCCACGGCGCAAGCCGTGGGTAGGCGAGTGGAAAGGGAGCAAGCCCCGGGAGGGGCGAAAGATTCATACTCATACTTTACGTCACAAAGTACTTGACAATTAACCAATCCCAATCTATTCTCTTCGTGAATGCAAAGCTCACACCAGCATCGTCTCCGCCGACCCCACCGCGCCGCGCGCCCCGTGCCGCCCGATCCCGCCGCCGACCTCCGTTTCATTCGCGACACCATGGAGCGCTCCGCCTCCTTCACCGCCGTCCCCGGCTGGGGACAAGTCATCCTCGGCCTAACCGCCCTAGCCGCCGCCTGGCTAGCCGCGCACCAATCGAACTCCACCGCGTGGCTGAAAATCTGGCTAGCCGAAGCCCTGCTCGCCGCCATCATCGCAATCATTTCCATCTACTGGAAGGCCAACCGCCGCGGCCTTCCACTCTTCACCGGTCCCGGCCGCAAAGTCGCCCTAGGCCTTTTCCCACCACTAATCGCCGGAGCATTGCTAACTTTTCTGCTCCAGCGCGCCGGCCTCCAATCCGCTCTCGCCCCGGCCTGGCTCCTTCTTTACGGCGCCGGAATCATCACCGGCGGCGCCTACTCTGTCTCCATCGTCCCGGTCATGGGCCTCTGCTTCATGGCCACCGGCGCATTCGCCGTCATCGCCCCCGCAGCCTGGGCAAACTTTTTCCTCGCCGCGGGCTTCGGCGGTCTCCACATCCTCTTCGGATTTCTCATCGCCCGGAGGCACGGTGGCTAGAGCACTCGCACACCATCGCAAGCCCGCGAAACCAGCCCTACACGCGCGCGAGCGCGTCCCCGCGCCCGCCCTCGAACTTCCCGAACTCGACCGCCTCATTCACGAGCGCATTCGCCTCGGAATCGTAAGCGCCCTCGCCACCAACCCGAGCCTCAGCTTCAAAGACCTCAAACGCATCCTCAAAACTACCGACGGCAATCTCAGCGTCCACGCCCGCAAACTCGAAGAAGCCGAATACATCTCCTGCCTGAAATATTTCGAAGCCCGCGTCCCCCGCACCGAGTACCGCCTGACCGCCGCCGGCCGCCGCGCCCTGGCGCAATATCTCAACCAAATGGACGAATGGATCCGCCGCACCAGAGACCAATAACTGTGGATCTGAATGTGTGGAGCGGGCGCCCCCGCCCGCTGCCTTTGAAGTAGATCTTGCTTTTGGAGTCTGTTTTAAAAGGGCGCGGCTTTTGCCGCGCCGCACAACTTTCCCGAGGACGAACCGATGCCAAGCCAAGACTTACACTCGCCCACACCCCGCTCCCTCAATCTCAATCGCATCGCCGGACGCACCGCCATCGTCCTCTCTCTGATGGCTCTCCTCACCGTCCTAAGTGGCTACCTTCAACCGCCCCAGCCCCGCGAAACCGACGAAGGCTCCGCCGCCCACATCTTTCAACTCTCCATCGCCGCGCTCTTCCCCACGATCATAGTTTTCCTCGCCACCGCCGATTGGAAACGACCCGCCCGCAGCGCCCGCCCCTTGATACTCCCAGCCGCAGCGTTAATATTGCCTTCTCCGCCCTCTTCTATCTCGAACACTACCGCTAAACCTCAGCAACATGAACGTCCCCGCCCCGCCCCCAGTGCTACAATTCCCCGCATGAAATCCGCTCTTCTCTGCCTCGCGTTGCTCGCCGCCCAAGCCACCGCTCCCGAAGTCGAAATCACCGCCGAGCCTCACCACCACCTCACCTTCGAAAACAAATCCGTCCGCGTCTTCAACGTCGAAGTCGATCCCAACACCGAAACCCTCACCCACTGGCACCGTCACGACTACTTCTCCATCACCCTCGGCGCCATCGAGATCACCAACGCCGTCAAGGACAAGCCTCCCATCACCGCCAAACTCCCCGACGGCGACGTCCGCTTCGTCCCCGCCACCTTCGCTCATTTCGTGCGCGATCTCTCCGACCACCCCTTCCGCAACGTCACCATCGAAATCCTCGAAGACGAATCCCTCCGCAACTCCACCGCTCATTGGGATGAAGACCGCGGCCTCAACGTCCTAACCAACGGCACCAAACAAATCCTCTTCGTCAAAGACGGCATCCGCGTCACCGAATTCGAACTCCAGCCCGGCGGCGTAGTCCCCATGCACCACCACGCCGGACCGCATCTTCTAGTCGCAGTCAGCGATCTCGACATCCGCAGCGACGTCAAGAGCGACTCGCCCGCCGGCCCCCAAGGCCCCATGCCCGGCCACTTCAAATCCGGCGACTCCAAATGGCTCCCCGGCAACTACTCCCACACCATCACCAACACAGGCCCCAACCCCGCCAAATTCGTAACCCTCGAATTCCCGTAGCCCGTGTAGCGCGGGCGCCCCCGCCCGCGACTCCGTCCCTAGGATCGACCGCCAGAAAGCGCCCGCCGCTTCAAGGACTTGTCATTCCGAGCGGCCTCATCGCGAGGAACCTGCTGTTGGCTCTTGCGACACAAAACTTGAGGACCACCCCAATTTCTTGTCAAGCCCCAAACCACCCCCGATTCAACCCATCTCGCTGATTCCAAGCCAAATATATTCCCGCAAAAATGTCCCAATCACCCATTGCTGCATGATATAATGATCTTATAGTCGAATAAACGAAACGCGACCCTTCCAGGTCGCGTTTTTTATTGCCCAAACCGCCGCACAGTACACCAGCCATAACCCAACAACCAAACCCAGCGCCACGAACAGGGGATCACCATCCCCAGGGACCACTATGCGAAACCGCCGCCCCAGCCCACACATCCCGCACCCCAAACTCCGCGGAGAGTGGGCCGAACTCCGTTTCATGCAATGCGCCACCGAGCGCGGATTCCGCTGCAACAAGCCCTGGGGAGAAACCGCCCCCTACGACGTCGCCACCGACCACCACGGCCTCTTTCGCCGCGTGCAAGTCAAGTGCACCCTCTATAAGCGCCACTACTCCTACGTCTGCACCATCTGCTCCAGCCACGTCATCTACCGCCCCGACCAGCTCGACTTCTTCGCCGCCCTAGTAATCCCCACCGACACCTGGTACATCCTCCCCATCCGCGCCACCAACCACCAACCCACCGTAGTCCTCTCCCCCCACCTCAAAAATTCCAAATACGCCCCCTATGAAGAAGCCTGGCATTTGCTGAAGCGCGAACGCTAACCGTGTCGGATGGAACAAGTGGCAGACAGCCGGCAGCGAACCGAGGCCCAGCCGCGAAGCGGCGAAAGAATGCAGCCCACGGCGCAAGCCGTGGGTCAGGGACTCATGACCATAACCAGCCCCGAAGGGGCGAAAGAAACTCCCTTAATCCCAAATATACTTCTCGTCGTACTCCACGTGGTTCTTCTTCAAAAACGCCACTAAACTCCTCCTGAAACGAATGCTTCTTGTGATGCTCTTCCTGCCCGGCGATATACTTCGTAACCGCCGCAACATTCGATTCGCTAACGCTGAACACCCCATATCCGGTTTGCCACGCAAATTCTCGCAACCATTTCTCGCGCACCCACCGCGTTGAATTCGCCTTCACGACCCGCGCAATCTCGGCACCCGAATGAACCGGCCGAATCCGAATCAAAAGATGAACATGATCGGAGGTCCCGTTGATGATTAACGCAACTCCTTTCATCTCGCGAACAATCCCTCCGAGATAAGCAAACAGATCGCCACGAAACTCCACCTTGATCGAAGGCCGTCGCCCCAGAGTGGAGAAAATGAAATGAAGCAGGATGTTTCCAGATGTGTGAGACAACTTTCTTTCGCCCCTCCGGGGCTTTCCTCTCATCCCCGCGCACGACCCACGGCTTGCGCCCCTTCGACAGGCTCAGGGCAGGCTGTGGGCTGCATTCTTCCGCCGCTCCGCGGCTTCCCCGTCGCACTTACCCCGTTTCTCTCCGGCGAACCGTAAGCGGCGAGCCCATTGTTTCGGACACAAGCCTAAAAGCTCTGTGATAACCGTCACAATGTCAGAGCGATATCAGCGACAAGCCCCAAAACGGCACCCAAGCCCCAGCCCCGCCCGCAAGGCCCCAGCTCCGAAGGAGCGAAAGAATGCAGCCCACGGCGCAAGCCGTGGGTCAAAACCGAGGAACCCCAACCAGCCCCGGAGGGGCGAAAGAACCAAATTCATAAAGAACGACCGCGCAGGAACAAATGCCACCTCGACCACAAACGCATGCCCTACACCCCCAACCAAATCGACTTCTTCGCCGCCGCAGCCTGTCCTGAGCGGAGTCGAAGGATCATCCCCGCCGACACCTTCCACGTCCCCCTCCCCCTCACCCAAAAAATTCCGAACACTCCCTATACAAAGAAAGCCTGACATCTGCTGACGTGGGAATTCTGAGCCTGCCTATGTGGGATAAGCCCAGCCGCGAAGCGGCGAAAGAATGCAGCCCACGGCGCAAGCCGTGGGTCAGCTCCGCCGAACCCTAACAAGCCCCGAAGGGGCGAAAGAACGGTTTTCCTGCAACAAGGCAACCGACGTGAGGGGCCAAATATGCCAGCTACAAAGAAGCTTGGCGGGCGCTCGGGCACCGAACCAGCCCAGCGGGGGGAAAGAAGCTTTGCGTACGAAGATCGGAAGCAGTCCCTGGATACGGGCATATAATGCCGATCGTAAGCTGCAATGAAACCACTATTTAGTTTGCTGAAAAATGACCCCGTCGAGGTCGACCTTCTTTCGGTGGAGCAGGTGTTAGCTCTCTGTGGGAACGGCAAGCTGACTGACGGCTCAAGTTGTTCGCTGGACTTCCGCGAGTACCTCCAGATTGCAACGAGCTCAAATCTAGCTAAGTATCTCGAAACCTGTCTGCAAGGTTCCGCAGATCGCGGCCGTGCCCTCCAGGATATCGTCAACGAACTTGGACGCAGACTCGACTACAGCGTTGAGAACGGTCTCTACCAGGGTAGGACTAACGCCATCGGATTCGATGGACTGTGGTCCGAGTCGAATGGTCACACGATAATCGCCGAAGTGAAAACCACGGACACATATCGCATCAACCTGGATACGATTAGCGGCTATCGTGATGCGCTGATTCACAGCGGGAGAATAACCACAGAATCATCGGTCCTTCTTGTCGTCGGACGGCAGGACACAGGCGACCTCGAAGCGCAGGTGCGAGGTTCCAAACACGCCTGGACAATCCGAATCCTAAGCGTGGACGCTCTACGTAAGCTCGTGGCCGTGAAGGAAAGCACCGAGCTTGCATCGGCCGCAAAGATTCACGAACTCCTCATACCTTTCGAGTATACGAGACTTGACCGAATAATCGACATCGCCTTCACGGTCGCCGAGGAGGCCAGCGATTCAGAGGCGACGGCGGAGATGGAAACTTCTGAAGGCGAAGCCGATATCCGGCCTAAACAGCGCCGCACAGCTGCTGACGTGATCGAACAGGTCCGATCACAAGTTGTCGCGGCGCTCTCAAAGAAATATGCACCACTGGTGAAAAAGAGTAAAGCTCTTTATTGGAGCGCGGATAAGTCAACGCGACCGGCAATCACGATCTCGAAACAGTATGCCAAAGGCGGTTTCTGGTACGCCTACCATCCCGCTTGGGATGAATTCTTGAGCTCGGCATCCGTTGGGCTCTTGGTGCTCGGTTGCATCGGCAGGAATGAAGCATACGCGATCCCTCGCACTTGGATACACTCCAAACTCAAATTCCTAAACACGACAGAAATGAAGGATGAAACCTACTGGCACCTTTATCTTAACCCTGATGGTGAGGGGCGCCTTTTACTGAGGCTGAATACGGGCCAGGAGGAGTCTTTGGAATCATTTGAGCTGGGCCTGTGAATCAACTTCGTAACCTTTCCCTTGCGTTCCCACCCCAGGACGAATAACGTATATACAACATTGTAAATACGTGAGCTGCTGTGGAATTCACGTGGGGCGCGCGCAAGGATCGGCTCAACCGGCGGAAAGCACCGCATCAGCTTCGACATCGCACTGCATGTGTTCGACGATCCGTACCATGTCACTACGCAAGACCGCGAGGTCGACGGCGAGCCACGCTGAGACCATCGGCATGATCGGAGCACACAACGTGCTGCTTGTCGCGCACACCGAGGACGGCGATACGGGCGCAAACCGGATTATTTCCGCGCGAAAAGCGACCCGTACTGAACGGACAATCTATGCCGAAGGCAATTAGAAAACCGAAAACCGAAGTAAAAAGGCAAAGGGTGATCGGACAGCCGTTGACTCCTCGGCAAAAGCGCGAACTCGCTGCCCTCGCCGTCATGCCCGACGACAAGGTCGACACCTCCGACATCCCCGAACTCCCGCCCAATGCATGGAAAGATGCAGTCCGCGGAAGGTTTTATCGACCGTTGAAGCAGGCCGTCTCTATGCGCCTCGACGCCGACGTGGTCGCCTGGCTGAAAAAACGGGGCAAAGGCTACCAGACCCGCGCCAACAACATCCTGCGTCAGCGCATGCTCGACGAAACCAAGCACGCCTAAAAAGCCGGAATCAACCTGATAAACTTTCCCTTGCACTCTCACCCATACATCTGCTATAAACAATTCACCGAGAGCAGATGTGTGGCTGCCGGCCGTATTTGTGAAACTCTCGTGCTCGTCCGGCATCTAATGTTTTAAGAGAGCGTTAGAGTTCTCAATCGTCCCGGCCACGGGACTTCATTCGGTAACGCAACACAGTCACCGAAGGGTACCTTCAAAGCAAGGACCTCCAACGTAGGATCTTTTCTCAATTTCTTGTCTTCCGTATCGGGCTGCGCAAAATGCACGCCGAAATTGGCGTTTTACCCGGACGGAAGACCATACTGTTGCGTGCAGTTGTGAGCGCCAACCCAAATGCCTTGTCATTCCGAATCGGGCTGAAAGCCCGGTGAGGAACCTGCTGTTTGGGTTTGAAGCAAGCTCTCCCGTTCGCTCCTAAGTCTTTCCCGATGTGGAAATCATCTGGAAATTCTGTGGGAAGCGCCAATTGACGGGATCACGCCGCGCCTGTATGTTTGTAAAGTTTCGAGGACAGTCGGAAATGCTTTCGAGCATTTCCGCCTGGACTGAATTCGCACCGCCTCGGCGGACCGCGATTCGGTCTTTGACAACTAGGTTGAACGTGCCAGTCGTGAGAAACGGATTCGGGCATTAGTCCGAACGATCTCACAAGATAGACCACCGTGAACTTCTCTTCCCTTCGCAAGAAGGAAAAGCAAAGGCTGAACGGTGGCGCCATCCCGGCTTTTTCGAGCCCGGCGAT
>CAVXIO010000022.1:0-7500 GCA_963761915.1 uncultured Acidobacteriota bacterium | reverse complement strand
CGGTCTGCTCGCTTCTGGGATGTGTTGGATCTGGTGGCCGAAGTCGGAGAGGGAATGGGCGCGTTTTGGGCTGCTGGTCGGATATCTCGTTTTGTTCTTTTCGATCATGCACTTTGCGTTTGGGATGTGAAGTAGTCAGCCCGATGTTGGGCGTCAATGCGACAACCGATTCGTATCGGTTCAAAGAAAGTCGTCTGGTGCCGAACATTGGGTTGGAGGAAGTGAGGGGTTTGCACACCCCGAACTGAGTAAGACCCATACCCGCACACGCGGGGTGAGTGAAGGGTTGTTGACTTTGGTTTTTAGCTAGTAGCTAAAAGCTAAGAGCTAGCAGCTTTCTTCACGAGGACGATATTTGACAACTGAATAGATTGGGCAAATACAAGGCGTTGTAAATTTTTATGAGTGCCTGAGAGAAGCTGCTGGTGCGCGTAAACGTTGATAGGCGTTAAGCGCGCGATGAGCAGCAATAAAGGCCCATAGAGTTTAAGCGGCGTGTTTGATTGGTTCTTAGCTGAAGCCGAAAGGCGGAAGCCGGAAGCCGATTGAGTGTGTCGAGTAAATTTTGTGGTCAAGCTACTAAGGGCGCATGGTGGATGCCTTGGCAGAAGCAGGCGAAGAAGGACGTGGCAAGCTGCGATAAGCCTCGGGGAGCCGCAAGCAGGCATTGATCCGGGGATTTCCGAATGGGGAAACCCACGGGGGTAACCCCCCCGTACGGCCCGATGAATCCATAGTCGGGTACGAGCGAACCCAGGGAAGTGAACCATCTCAGTACCTGGAGGAAAAGAAAGAAACCTCGATTGCGATAGTAGTGGCGAGCGAAATCGCATCAGCCTAAACCAGTCTCACCTTCGGGTGTGGCCGGGGTTGTAGGGTCGACAACAGTAGAGTTACCAATTTGGCCGTTAACTGAAGCCCTCTGGAAAGAGGGGCCATAGAGTGTGATAGCCACGTAAGTGAAAACGGACCAAACTCGAAGTCGATACCTGAGTACCGCGGAGCACGAGAAACTTTGCGGGAAGCTACGGGGACCATCCCGTAAGGCTAAATACTAGCTTCTGACCGATAGTGAACCAGTACCGTGAGGGAAAGGCGAAAAGAACCCCTGCGAGGGGAGTGAAATAGTACCTGAAACCGTGTGCCTACAAACGGTGGGAGGACTATGCCGTCGCAAGACGGAAAGTCTGACCGCGTGCCTATTGCATAATGAGCCGGCTAGTTATTCTTGTCAGCAAGGTTAAGCGAAAGCGAGCCGTAGCGAAAGCGAGTCCTAATAGGGCGAATCAGTTGGCAGGAATAGACGCGAAGCGGGATGATCTACCCTTGGCCAGGCTGAAAGTGGAGTAACATCCACTGGAGGGCCGAACGGGTGTTTGTTGAAAAAAGCTCCGATGAGCTGAGGGTAGGGGTGAAAGGCTAATCAAATTCCGTGATTGCTCGTTCTCTCCGAAATAGCTTTAGGGCTAGCCTCGTATGATTTGTCGTGGTGGTAGAGAACTGAATGGACTATGGGGCTTTCCAGCTTACAGAATCCAATCAAACTTCGAATGCCATAGAACAACCAATACGGGAGTCAGACTGCGGGGGCTAAGCTTCGTAGTCGAGAGGAAAACAGTCCAGACCGCCTGCTAAGGTCCCAAAATATCAGCTAAGTGGGAAAGGAAGTCGGAACGCCCAGACAGCCAGGAGGTTGGCTTAGAAGCAGCCATCCTTTAAAGAAAGCGTAATAGCTCACTGGTCAAGCGGTCCGGTGCCGACAATTTAACGGGGCTTAAGCTGATTACCGAAGCAACGGATGCATCGATTAAGTTCGATGCGTGGTAGGAGAGCATTCTCAACAGTTTGAAGCTAGAGCGAGAGCACTGGTGGACGGTTGAGAAGAGACCCTGCCGGCATAAGTAGCGATAACGGAGGTGGGAACCCTCCGCGCCGAAAGTCTAAGGTTTCCTGAGAAAGGTTAATCCGCTCAGGGTCAGGCGGTCCCTAAGGCGAGGCCGAAAGGCGTAGCCGATGGACATCCGGTTAATATTCCGGACCTCCCTTGTTTTCGTTATTACGATGGGGTGACGCAGGAGGATAAGCAGGCCGTCCTATGGCTATGACGGTCGATGCGCGAAAGGTGTCTCTCGTAGGAAAATCCGCGAGGAGAGTTATCACTGAGGCGCAAAGCAGTAACCCGTATGGGTGAAAGCTGCCGATTCCACGCTGCCAAGAAAAACCTCTAAGGAGAACATAAGGGAACCGTACCTCAAACCGACACAGGTAGACGAGGAGAATATCCAAAGGCGCTCGTGAGAACAGTTGGTAAGGAACTCGGCAATATAACCCCGTAACTTCGGGAGAAGGGGTGCCCCGGTAGAGTTCATAGCTCGAGGGGGCCGCAGCGAAATGCGCACTGCGACTGTTTAACAAAAACACAGGTCTCTGCAAAGTCGAAAACGACGTATAGGGGCTGACGCCTGCCCGGTGCTGGAAGGTTAAAGGGAGAGGTCAGACGCAAGTCGAAGCTTCGAACTGAAGCCCCAGTGAACGGCGGCCGTAACTATAACGGTCCTAAGGTAGCGAAATTCCTTGTCGGGTAAGTTCCGACCTGCACGAATGGCGTAACGAAAGTGCGACTGTCTTGCCGACTGACACGGCGAACTTGTAGTGCCGGTGAAGATGCCGGTTGCCCGCAACTAGACGGAAAGACCCCGTGCACCTTTACTATACCTTTAGTATGAACTATGGCCCTTGCTGCGCAGGATAGGTGGGAGGCTTTGATTCCAGGCTCTCGGGCTTGGAGGAGCCAACGGTGAGATACCACCCTGCGAGATCTGTGGTTCTAACTTAGTCCCGTAATCCGGGACAAGGACATACTAAGGCGGGTAGTTTGACTGGGGCGGTCGCCTCCTAAACGGTAACGGAGGCGCGCGAAGCTACGCTCAGGCTGTTTGGAAATCAGCCGTTGAATGCAAAAGTATAAGCGTGGTTGACTGCGAGACCAACAAGTCGAGCAGGTACGAAAGTAGGCTTTAGTGATCCGGTGGTTCTGCATGGAAGGGCCATCGCTCAACGGATAAAAGGTACGCCGGGGATAACAGGCTGATCGGAGCCAAGAGTTCATATCGACGCTCCGGTTTGGCACCTCGATGTCGGCTCATCGCATCCTGGAGCTGTAGAAGGTTCCAAGGGTTAGGCTGTTCGCCTATTAAAGCGGTACGTGAGCTGGGTTCAGAACGTCGCGAGACAGTTCGGTCCCTATCTGTTGTGGGCGCAGGAGATTTGAGAGGACCTGTCCTTAGTACGAGAGGACCGGGATGGACGAACCTCTTGTGTTCGAGCTGTCATGCCAATGGCACCGCTCGGTAGCGAAGTTCGGTAGTGATAACCGCTGAATGCATATAAGCGGGAAGCACTCCTCAAGATGAGATCTCCCAACCCGTAAGGGATAAGAAGGGCCCAGGAAGACTACCTGGTTGATAGGCTGGAGGTGGAAGAGCGGCAACGCTCGTAGCTTACCAGTACTAATCGCCCGTTCGGCTTGACCATAAAATTTACTCGGTGCAGAAACAGTTGCCAGCTCTCAGCTTTCAGCCTCGGCTAAAAACTGAGCTGAGGTGATAGCAGGGTTTCTTCTCGACCGCCAGAATCTGGGTGGAAAAGATGAAACACGCTGACAACTGTGCGCCGACGCTTTTTTAAGAGAAAAGAAAGCAAAGCCGAAGTACGGTGGCTGAAATTGGAAGTAAACAATAAGAAAGTAAGCCACACCCAATCTATTCAGTTGTGAGGCATCGTCCTCACGATCTTTGAAAAATCAGCTCCGGGCTTCGAGCTACGAGCTTCGCGCTACCATACAGGTGGCGGTCGAGGCTGGAATAGCTGGTCGCTTGGAAGGTTTGCAGCAACGATTCTTCCAGGGATGGCGATGATGGCATGACGCCGGAAGAATCAAGCTCGTAGCTCATAGCTCGAAGCTCGCTGCTACGATTTGTCGGTGATCTTACCGCGGGGGATCCACCCGTTCCCATCCCGAACACGGAAGTTAAGCCCCGCAGGGCCGATGGTACTGCACGCGCCAAGTGTGTGGGAGCGTAGGTCGTTGCCGGCATAAATAAAGGCCGCATTCAGAGATGAATGTGGCCTTTTCCTTTTTATGCTCATTTTTTACTTTCGCAATGAATGAAAGTCCGAAGCCAGTTTTTGCTTCCATCCGTATTGTGTCGGTATTTCGCCTTTTATTCGTCTAACATTAAGCAAATCGTTCAAGTGCTGGAATAGAATGCTTTGCCCGATACCGAGTTTCTTCCAATTTGTGAACTCGCTAATCCGAGTGACCACAATTTGGGGACTTGACGCCGCCCCGGTGATAGCCCAAGCTGTTCGCGTGATGGGCATTCGGCCGCTCCGAAGGCTCATGGCAGTCCCATCTTGAGGAGGCGCTTATGTCTCAATACACTCGGCTCGACGCTGACATGGACGATGTGCTGTCGGAACTGGAATCCGAGCTTGAGGCGGAGGTTTCCGGTTCCGGTTCTTCCTGCGCTGGATGGGAAAGCAAGCGCGAAGTTTTTAGCGTTCTCGCCGCCCAGCAGTTCTGCCGGGATGCCTACAATCTCGCCGTCGCAAGGTTCGACACTGTAAAGTGTTCCGGCCAGAAGTGTGTCCTGCGCTACAACAATCCTGATCCCCGCGACGTCTTTCCTAAGACACTCGATATTACAGTGGACCTTTCCCGCGTTCCGGGAGCCGTTGATGTCTGGTCAAGGGTTGCTTCACCACGTGTGTCGAGTGGGTTTTTGGGGAGAATTGGGAGGCCTAGGCATTACATTTACTCCTACGCCTGCCCCTTCGGCTTGGTCAACTTCACTCTGTTGTCGGCACGAATGCTCTGACGCGCCCCCTTTGAATTTTCTTGAAACCACTGCGACAAGGGTTCCACTTAGCTCTTCAATCCAGGAGCGGCTTGCGGTTTGGGAACAACAGCCCGCAGGGCCGATGGTACTGCACGCGCCAAGTGTGTGGGAGTCCTTCGGCAAGCTCAGGATAAACTGCGGTCGTTGCCGGCATAAATAAAGGCCAGTCTGAGAAATCAGATTGGCCTTTTCCTCTTGCTTGAATGTGGCGCGGGCGCCCTCGCCCGCGACTGCTTGAGGTGATTGGCTTTTTTGGGATGAGTTGCTTGCGCGATTATCGGACCGAGATTGTGTGCTACTGGCTTACGCGGGCGAGGGCGCCCGCGCCACATTCAGCAATTCCGGATCTATCCATAGCCACTTGTAATCTTCTGGTCTTTCGACCAGCCCTCGTCTGACCGGATTCTGCCGGATATACTCAGCTTTTTGTTTCAGACTCTCATCGGACCGAAGTACATGGTCGAAGGATTCCTCCTCCCATACTGGTCCGGAATGATGGAGCAGCTTATTGATGCGGTGCGCCGTCGCGCTTTTCATGCATTGCAGAATGTCCACGAGCGGATGCGGCCAACCGCTTGTATCGCGCAAGGGTTGCAATAGCAGGTGCACGTGATCGGGCATGATCACAACAGCATGCAACCGAATGCGTGGTGTGGCGCGGGCGCCCTCGCCCGCGAACGGCCATAAACCACCCTCGCGCAAGCAGTGTTCAAGAACGAGATCGCGTGCGGCAGAAGGCAGGATTAAAGGCCCGCCTGCGCAAAATGTCACGAAGAGATCTGCGTCGGCCTTCTGCAAATGCGGAAGGCGCCGGCGGTAACGATATTTCGCGAGTACTTCCGATGTGTCTGACATCCAGCTCTAAGCATGGCGGAATTGTCTGCGTGTAGTCTGTGACTGATGAACATTGAGGATCGGTGCGGGTTGGCGTTCGCGGGCGGGGGCGCCCGCGCCACACCTGCGCAGCGTAGGTCGTTGCCGGCATAAAAAAAGGCCAGTCTGAGAAATCAGATTGGCCTTTTCCTTTTTGGCGTGGGCCGGTGGGATTCGAGGCTGCTTAGCTGATTACGCCTGCAGCGCGCCATCGCTGCATGGCCGGATCAAGATAAAACTGAAAAAAGTGTTCGAAGGTTATTACGTTCACGGCCGCTTCGTAGTCGGGGCGCAGGGTCTTGATGCGCGCGGGCACGACGATGTAAATCCTCGATTGCAGCATGGCTTCCAGATCTCGCGCGGCGATTCCCTCGTCGATGGTGGCGAGGAAAAAGCCGAGGCCCCGCGTGCCCTCGGTGACGATCTGACGCCAGCGTTCTCGGAGCGTCCTCTTGATCGTGAAGATGATTGCGTCGGGCGCATTCCTGCGGAAGTGCTCGACCGATGGAAGGATAAAATCTGGCTGGCCGTTAATGATTGGCTGGGACGTGAACGGATAGCGAAGCCGGATAAAAAGTTCCCTAATGAGCAGCTCGAATGCCTTGCCCGCGCGTGGCCGGCGCCCCTGCGTGAGGCCCAGAAAGAACTTGTCCAGTGCGCAGAACTGTTGGCCGAATATATCGACCGCTTGTGCCGGCGTGGCATTCTCGCCGATCAAGGGCAGAAAGACCCGGGCCAGTGCTCTGCTGCCGGCCGTCTCTTGCGCGGTTAGGTATTCCGCGTATGCGTCCACCTGGACATTCTCAACGAGTGTACTGAAGTTTTGCCTAATCCAAGCGTCGTCTCCGTCTCTCCCGAATAGTGCTCTGTTTACTGCGGCAGTTGCAATTTGATTTCCGCTCGGGAAATTTCTCCTGAAAGCCTCTCGGAGTTGATCGTGCACCTCATCTGGGGATAATGGAACTGGGCCGGATGACATTTGTTCACCGCCATGGCCAGATGCCTACGCGGAAACATACTACATTCTCGCTCCGCGTCCAATTACTAAATCCGGTTATCCCGAGAGAAGATCGGTTAATTTCGCGATCAGAGCTGTGCCCCTTACTAATTCATGTTCCCATACTCGAAGGACACGCCAGCCGTCTGCCCTTAAGAATTCTGTTGACCCGTCTGTCGCGCTGTTTGTTGCCTTCGAGCTTTTTCTTCCAGAAGGCGGCGTTGTTAGCTGGCATGTTCCGCATCTTGGGCAGCAGTGCCAGAAGCAACCATCGATGAAGACAGCCACCCGCTCACGTCTGAACGCAAAGTCCGGTCGGCCCGACAGTGGCAGGTGCCGCCTCCAGCCTGATATGCGGTGCTTCCGAAGCAAAGAAGCGAACAGGAGCTAGGTCCTTGTTGTTTCGCGATCGTATCCGAGACATGACCTCGGATTTTTTGTGGAGTAAAAACGTCTGCCATTCCCAGAGATTTTATGCTGTTGCTAGGTCGTACTGCACGCTTGCTAAATGGGGCAGTGCGGATCGATCCTCCTCGGCGGGTGCATTGAGGGATTTGACGATTTGAGTCGCAAGCCGGGCGATTAGGGGGACAACCACGGAATTGCCGAATTGCTTATAGGCTTGAGTATCTGAAACCGGTATCTTGAATTTCTCGGGGAAGCCCATCAGCCGGGCGCATTCGCGCGGAGTCAGCCTTCGGGGGTTGGCGTTCGCTTGTGGGATCAATA
>CAVXIO010000021.1:0-513032 GCA_963761915.1 uncultured Acidobacteriota bacterium | reverse complement strand
ACTGCTCCGCTCAAACAGTGCTTTCAGAGGCAAGTCAATGTCCAGCCGACTGCGAATCTTCGAGATCAGTTGCGTGGCCAGCAGCGAATGCCCCCCCAGCTTGAAGAAGTTGTCGTGAACTCCGATCTTCTCCGGCGCCAGCTTCAACACCTCTGCCCAGATCTCGACCAGTTGCCTTTCCCGGTCGTTGCCCGCAGCCACATATTCCTGGCCCGATGCTATGGTCACGTCCATCCCCGCCAGTGCACGGCGATCGACTTTGCCGTTCGCATTCAACGGTATCGCCGCCAGGCTAACGAACCCGGCAGGCACCATGTAGTCCGGCAGCGTCTGCAACAAATGCCCGCGAAGTTCCTCGTAAGCCAGATCGACGATGTGATCTGCCGTGCTTTCTTGCGCCCGATAAAAGGCGATCAGTCGCTTGTCGGCGGCTTGACCCTGCGCCACTACGGCGCTGTCTTGTATCTTGGGGTGTTGATTGAGCCGGGCTTCTATCTCACCCAGTTCGATGCGGAAGCCGCGAATCTTGACTTGCGTGTCGAGTCGGCCCAGAAACTCAATATTGCCGTCGGGAAGCCAGCGCGCCAGGTCTCCGCTCCGGTACATGCGCCTGCCCGGCACGAACGGGTTGGCGACAAACTTCTCCTGCGTCAATTCCGCACGGTTCAGATACCCCCGCGCCAGCCCGTCGCCCGCGATATGCAACTCCCCCGGCACCCCGATCGGCTGTACCTTCTGGTTTGGATCGAGGATATAGATCTGCGTGTTCGAGATCGGGGCCCCGATCGGAACAAAGGCGTCATGCAACTGCGAACAGTCATAGGCCGTTACATCGATCGCCGCCTCTGTCGGACCATACAAATTATGCAGTGAAGCGTTGGGAAATTTTGTTTTGTAATCATCGACCGATCTTTTATCTAACGCTTCTCCACTGCAAAATATTCGTTTCACGCCACTGCAGCCACCTTTAGCGTTGTCCAAAAAGGTATGCAGCATGGACGGAACAAAATGCAGGGTCGTAACCTTCCTTTGGTTAATCAGATTGGCTAAATAAACAACGTCTTTATGCCCCTCCGCAACGGCCAATACAATCGAGGCTCCCGTCATCACTGGCCAGAAAAACTCCCATACCGAAACATCAAAGCTGTAGGGCGTTTTCTGCAGCACGACATCGTCGGCAGTCAACGGATAGCGTTTTTGCATCCAATACAGTCGATTCACTAAGGCGCGATGCTCCACCAGCACCCCCTTAGGCTTACCGGTGGAACCCGAGGTATAAATCACGTAACTTACATTTTGCGACTGCACCTCCCGGCGCAACTCAACCTCATTCGCTCTTAAATCAGCAACATACTTACTAATCTCTGCCCACTGCTTATCTAAAGCAATTACCTCGATGCCGGGTACTGATAAAGCGCTGATTTTGTCTTTGAACTTCTCTTGCGTCAGTACAATCGCTGCCTGACTGTCCTGCAGCATATACGCCAGTCGGTCTGCCGGATAACCAGGATCCAGTGGTACATAGGCCCCTCCCGCTTGTAATATCCCGAGCAGGCCCACCACCATTTCCAGCGATCGCTCCACACACAGCCCTACCAGACTGTCCGGCTTCACCCCCTGGGACTGCAGATACAACGCCACATCCCGGCTCTTCTCATATAGCTCTTGATAACTCAGTTCCTGCTCCCCAAACACCACCGCCGTTTTCTCCCCATGCAGTTGCACCTGCTCGGCAAACAGCTCATGAATACACTTGTCCCGCGGATAGTCCGCCCCCGTATCGTTGTACTCCACCAACAGCTTCCTCTTTTCCCCCTCCCCTATATAGTCCAGATCGCGAATCTTAGCCGTGGGGCTGGCGGTGATGGCCCGGCATAAGGCCAGAAAATGCTCGGCCATCCGCGCCATGGTCTCTGGCCGGTACAACGCCGTGCTGTATTGCATCGACCCCGCCAGCCCTTCCCTGGTTTCCGTAAACCCCACACTGAGATCAAAGGGGCTGATCCCGCTTTCCAGTGCATAGCGCGGAAAGCGCTGGTCCCGCTCCCCCATGTCCGCATTTTGCAAAATCACCATCACTTGAAATATCGGGTTCGCCGCCAGGTTGCGCTGGGGTTGCAGCATCTCCACCACTTTCTCAAAGGGCGCGTCCTGATGCTCGTACGCCTCCAGACAGGTGGCTTTGACCTGCGACAACAGCGCCGCAAACGTATCTTCCCCCTCCACCCGGCTGCGCAATGCCAGGGTGTTCACAAACATCCCGATCAAACCTTCCGTTTCTCCGTACTGCCGGTTGGCGATCGGACTTCCTACACAGATATCGTTTTGCCCCGTGTAGCGATACAGCAATACCTTGAAGGCCGCCAGCAGGATCATAAACAGCGTGCCCCCACGTCGTTGGGCCAGGCTTTTGAGCTGCCCACTCAGCGGCCCATCCAGGGCGAACTCGTGCGTGGCTCCGGCAAAGCTTTGCACACTCGGCCGCGGGTAGTCGGTCGCCAGATCCACACTCTCCGCCACTCCCCCCAGTTTCTCTTGCCAGTAGCCCAGTTGCTGCTTCAGGATCCCGCCCTGTTCCAGCCAGCTTCTTTGCCACACGCTGTAGTCCACGTACTGTATCGGCAGCGCCGCCAACTCCGGTTGCCGCCCTTGACCCAACGCTTCCATGATCAAGCCCAGTTCCTTGATCAATACACCCAACGACCAGCCATCACTGACGATGTGGTGCATAGTGAGCATAAGAATGTGCTCATGCTCCCCCAGTTTGATCACCTTGCCTCGCAGCAGCGGTCCCCGGGCCAAGTCAAAAGGCGTGGCCGCCTCGCTCTGACAGATTTCTTTGGCCTTGCTCTCCCCCTCCGCCTTGCTGGCGCAATGGCTGAGATCATGGCGTTCCAGTTTGAAGTCCACGCTATCCAGGATCAGTTGCTGGGCCTGACCCTCCTGGCTGGGAAACAGCGTGCGCAGATTCTCATGCCGCGCAATTATCAGATTGAAGGCCTGCTCCAGTTGCTTGATTTCCACCTCGCCCCCGATGCGCACTGCTTCGGGCACGTTGTAGGCAACACTGTCGGGCTCCAGCTGGTTGATAAACCATAGTCTTTCTTGGGCAAAACTGAGCGGCAGCCGCTCCAATTTCGTCCTCTCCACTGGTCGAATCGCGGGAATATTGCTTTTTCCCGCCTTGGGAATTAACTCCGCCAATTGGGCCACACTGCTCCGCTCAAACAGTGCTTTCAGAGGCAAGTCAATGTCCAGCCGACTGCGAATCTTCGAGATCAGTTGCGTGGCCAGCAGCGAATGCCCCCCCAGCTTGAAGAAGTTGTCGTGAACTCCGATCTTCTCCGGCGCCAGCTTCAACACCTCTGCCCAGATCTCGACCAGTTGCCTTTCCCGGTCGTTGCCCGCAGCCACATATTCCTGGCCCGATGCTATGGTCACGTCCATCCCCGCCAGTGCACGGCGATCGACTTTGCCGTTCGCATTCAACGGTATCGCCGCCAGGCTAACGAACCCGGCAGGCACCATGTAGTCCGGCAGCGTCTGCAACAAATGCCCGCGAAGTTCCTCGTAAGCCAGATCGACGATGTGATCTGCCGTGCTTTCTTGCGCCCGATAAAAGGCGATCAGTCGCTTGTCGGCGGCTTGACCCTGCGCCACTACGGCGCTGTCTTGTATCTTGGGGTGTTGATTGAGCCGGGCTTCTATCTCACCCAGTTCGATGCGGAAGCCGCGAATCTTGACTTGCGTGTCGAGTCGGCCCAGAAACTCAATATTGCCGTCGGGAAGCCAGCGCGCCAGGTCTCCGCTCCGGTACATGCGCCTGCCCGGCACGAACGGGTTGGCGACAAACTTCTCCTGCGTCAATTCCGCACGGTTCAGATACCCCCGCGCCAGCCCGTCGCCCGCGATATGCAACTCCCCCGGCACCCCGATCGGCTGTACCTTCTGGTTTGGATCGAGGATATAGATCTGCGTGTTCGAGATCGGCCGGCCTATGGGTAGTGAATTTAGTGAGTTATCTAACCCTTTAGATATTACATAACAACTCGTAAAAGTCGTATTTTCCGTTGGACCGTACCCATTGATAAGAATGGATTGTCTGCAAGTATCCAGAAACTTTCTAGCATGCTCGAGGGGAACAACATCACCCCCTGCAAGTAGTACTCTGACATTTGATAATACCTCTACATTGTCCTTCACAATTAGCTGAAATAGTCCAGATGTCAACCATAAAACACTTACTTTGTACGTCCTAACACAATGCTCTATTTGAGAAATCGTGTTTTGTCCGGAGGGCGCTATCGCTAATTTAGAACCGTTTAGCAATGGCCCCCATATTTCGAACGTGGCAGCATCAAAAGACAGAGATGACATCTGCAAACAAACATCACTTGTCAGGAAATCAATATAATTTGTATTTAAGACCAGCCTATTCACCGATTCATGCTCAACCATTACCCCTTTGGGCTTGCCGGTGGAGCCGGAGGTATAGATCACATACGCCAAATGATTCGACTTGACCTGTTGCTGTAACTGGACGTGGTTCGCTTTCAACTCGGTGACACGATCCTCAATCTCCGGCCACTGCCGATCCAAGGCAACCAGCTGCGTATCGGCCGTGACCAAAGCACTCAATTTATTTCGTAACTTCTCTTGCGTCAGTACAATCGCTGCCTGACTGTCCTGCAGCATATACGCCAGTCGGTCTGCCGGATAACCAGGATCCAGTGGTACATAGGCCCCTCCCGCTTGTAATATCCCGAGCAGGCCCACCACCATTTCCAGCGATCGCTCCACACACAGCCCTACCAGACTGTCCGGCTTCACCCCCTGGGACTGCAGATACAACGCCACATCCCGGCTCTTCTCATATAGCTCTTGATAACTCAGTTCCTGCTCCCCAAACACCACCGCCGTTTTCTCCCCATGCAGTTGCACCTGCTCGGCAAACAGCTCATGAATACACTTGTCCCGCGGATAGTCCGCCCCCGTATCGTTGTACTCCACCAACAGCTTCCTCTTTTCCTGTTCTGCGATGATGCAATATTCATGCAGCGGAAGATCAGATCTTTTGCCGATCTCTCTCAGCAATGTATAGTAATGCCCAATAAACCGTCTCGCTGTGTCTCGTATATACAAGCCAGAATTATATGTCAGGTGCAGGCTAAACGAAGCTGGCTGCTCAATTACCTCTAAGCCTAAATTACAGTCGGGATCCTCACAAAGGTCCGTCAGGTTCTCTACACAAAGTCCCGCTTTCTGGGTTGGCAGCGTACAGTCGGTTTGCTGTACAAATGTCTGATACGCGTAAGTAACTTGAAAGACAGGGTTCTCTATGACCGGAGAGAATATAAGCTTATCTAACATGAGGGCAAACGGGTAGCTGGAGTGATGAATGGCATCCAACATGGTGCCCTGCACCTTACATAAGAAACTGTCTAGCTTTAGACCTTTCTCAAAACGTGTGCGAATAGGAACCATGTTGACAAAATATCCAATGTCGGCCGCAAATTGTTGCGCAAAGCGTCCCGTGACCGGCATACCGACGATGATGTCGTCCTGGCTCGTGTATCTATGCAACAGAAGTTGGAACACCGCCAAGAAGATCACGGAAGGCCGCAAGGAATGCGCCTGGGCAAACTCACGGACCCAGCGGGACAAATCCTCCGGCAAGTTTTCAACCAGTGTCGCTGCTTCAACACTTGCTGGCGCCATGCGAGGCAAATCGGGAAGCAGCTCAATGGTCGGCAGCTCCCCGTCGAGCTGCTGCTGCCAATAGCTGGAATGGCTCGCGCCGTCCGCTGAAGCCAGCATGCCTTCTTCCCGGGCTACGAACTCCTGATAACCAAGTAGCTCTTGCGACAGGCGAACCGGCTTACCTTCGCACAACCGCTGGTAGAATCCCAGAAAGGAATTCAGCACAATCGCGGCCGAGGTCCGATCGAAGACGATGTGGTCGACCGTGAGCAGGAGAACCGATTTCTGCTTCTCCCGGGTAAACAACTCAATTCGAGTCAAGGGTCCACGATTTAGATCAAACGGTTCCTTCGCCTGCTTCCGCAAAAATGACAGCAGTTGTTGATCGTCCGCAAGTTCAATCGTTCGTTGCTGAATTGTCGTTTTGCAAGCATCATCCAGACGATGGTAGACATCCCCTTCTTGCTCTATCACCCTTGCGGTAAGAATCGGGAATTGTTCTAGCACGCATTCCCAAGCCTTAGCCAATGTTTCCGCATTGACTTCGCTGTCGATCTTAAAACAGAGCGATATATTGTGGGCACTCATTCCAGGGTGCAGTCTTTGCAGAAAGTAGAGCCTCTTCTCTCCCGCTGACAGTGGGAATTCTTTAGGTTGATCTGACGGACTGCCATGCGTGTGGGCCGGCGACCATCCGTGCCTGTCCTCCAATAGAGCGATGATTTCCGGCTTATATTTCGCGATTCCGTCCTGCATGTCGGTCGTAAGCGTTCCTGTTTGCACGTGGCAATTTAATTCGCCTTCCTCGGCTGATAACCTAACGCCTCTGCTTGCCAATCTATTGAGAAACTCAGTTACTGTTTCCATGGCAGCCCCCCTAACCTGTTACCTTCTCATAGCTGTCTTCGAGCGACGCCGCTTCCAGCCAACCTGTTTCCACAACCCCATCACCAATGTCGGTGTCTGCTCTCGTAGCGTCTGTTTCCTCACGCGAAAAGCATTGTCTGCTTTTGCCCAAGTATTGAATATTGCCGTCATCCAACCAACGGGCGAAGTCACCGGTTTTATACATGAGCGTGCCCGGCACGAACGGGTTGGCGACAAACTTCTCCTGCGTCAATTCCGCACGGTTCAGATACCCCCGCGCCAGCCCGTCGCCCGCGATATGCAACTCCCCCGGCACCCCGATCGGCTGTACCTTCTGGTTTGGATCGAGGATATAGATCTGCGTGTTCGAGATCGGGGCCCCGATCGGAACAAAGGCGTCATGTAACTGCGAACAGTCATAGGCCGTTACATCGATCGCCGCCTCTGTCGGACCATACAAATTATGCAGTGAAGCGTTGGGAAATTTTGTTTTGTAATCATCGACCGATCTTTTATCTAACGCTTCTCCACTGCAAAATATTCGTTTCACGCCACTGCAGCCACCTTTAGCGTTGTCCAAAAAGGTATGCAGCATGGACGGAGCAAAATGCAGGGTCGTGATCCTCATTGTGTTGATGAGATGTTCTAAATAATGCACATCTCTGTGCGCATCCGGGGCAGCAACAACAACCGACGCTCCAGCCATCACAGGCCAGAAAAGCTCCCACACAGAAACGGCAGAGCTGTAAGGCGTTTTTTGTAGCACGACATCGTCTTCGTTCAAGGGATAGCTTTCCTGCATCCAGTTCATTTGATTCACCACTGCTCTATGTTCCACAACCACACCCTTGGGCTTACCAGAAGAGCCCGACGTATAAATCACATAACTTGCATTGTGAGGTATCACGTTGTGGCGTAATTCGACCCCATTTGCTTTTAAAACAGCAATACACTTACTAATCTGTGGCCACTGTGTATCTAAAGCAATTAACGTAGCATTGTCGATTAATAACGGACCTAATTTATTCTTGAATTGCTCTTGAGTAAGCACAATCGCCGCCTGACTGTCCTGCAGCATATACGCGAGTCGGTCTTCCGGATAAGCAGGGTCCAACGGCAAATAGGCCCCTCCCGCTTGTAATATCCCGAGCAGGCCCACCACCATTTCCAGCGATCGCTCCACACACAGCCCTACCAGACTGTCCGGCTTCACCCCCTGGGACTGCAGATACAACGCCACATCCCGGCTCTTCTCATATAGCTCTTGATAACTCAGTTCCTGCTCCCCAAACACCACCGCCGTTTTCTCCCCATGCAGTTGCACCTGCTCGGCAAACAGCTCATGAATACACTTGTCCCGCGGATAGTCCGCCCCCGTATCGTTGTACTCCACCAACAGCTTCCTCTTTTCCCCCTCCCCTATATAGTCCAGATCGCGAATCTTAGCCGTGGGGCTGGCGGTGATGGCCCGGCATAAGGCCAGAAAATGCTCGGCCATCCGCGCCATGGTCTCTGGCCGGTACAACGCCGTGCTGTATTCCATCGACCCCACCAGTCCCTCCGTGGTTTCCGTAAACCGCGCAGTAAGATCAAATTCGCTGATGCCGCTTTCCAAAGCATAGCGCGGAAAGCGCTGGTCCAGCGCTCCCATGTCCGCATTGTGCAAAATCACCATCACTTGAAATATCGGGTTCATCGCCAGGTTGCGCTGGGGTGCAGCATGTCCACGACTTTCTCAAAGGGCGCATCCTGATGCTCGTACGCCTCCAGACAGGTGGCTTTGACCTGAGACAACAGCGCCGCAAACGTATCTTCCCCCTCCACCTGGCTGCGCAATGCCAGGATGTTCACAAACATCCCGATCAAACCTTCCGTTTCTCCGTACTGCCGGTTGGCGATCGGACTTCCTACACAGATATCGTCTTGCCCCGTGTAGCGATACAGCAATACCTTGAAGGCCGCCAGCAGGATCATAAACAGCGTGCCACCTTTGTGTTCGGCCAGACTTTTGAGCTGCCCACTCAGCTGCGCATCCAGGGCGAAATTGTGCGTGGCTCCGGCAAAGCTTCGCACACTCGGCCGGGGGTAGTCTGTCGCCAGATCCACACTCTCCGCAACCCCGGCCAGTTTCTCTTGCCAGTAGCCCAGTTGCTGCTTCAGTATCCCGCCCTCTTCCAACCATGTTCTTTGCCACACGCTGTAGTCCACGTACTGTATCGGCAGCGCCGCCAACTCCGGTTGCTGCCCTTGGCGCAAGGCTTCCATGATCAAGTCCAGTTCCTTGATCAATACACCCAACGACCAGCCATCACTGACGATGTGGTGCATATTGAGCATGACAATGTGCTCATGCTCCCCCAGTTTGATCACCTTGCCTCGCAGCAGCGGTCCCCGGGCTAAATCGAAGGGCGTCGCGGCGTCGCTTTGACAGATTTCTTTGGCTTGCCGGTCTCGCGCTTCCCTGCTTGGGTAGTGGCTAAGATCCATGCGTTCCAGTTTGAAGTCCAGGCTATCCAGAATCAGTTGCTGGGCTTGACCCTCCTGGCTGGGAAACAGCGTGCGCAGATTCTCATGCCGCGCAATTATCAGATTGAAGGCCTGGTCTAGATGGTTGATATCCAGCTCGCCATGGAGTATGACCGCTATGGGAAGGTTATAGCGGACGCTGTCGGGGTCGAGCTGCTCGAAAAACCAAACTCTTTCTTGGGCAAAGCTCAACGGAAGCCGCTCGAATTTTGCGCGATCAACAGGTCGAATCGGAGGAATATCGCTCTTTTCTGCCTTGGCGATTAACTCGGCCAATTGGGCGACACTGGTAGCCTCAAAGAGAGCTTCCAGGGGCAAGTCGATCCCCAACGTCTCGTTTATTGTACGAATCAGATTGACGCCGATAATGGAATCCACTCCGAATTCCGAAAACGGGGCATCATTGGGGATCATGGCAACGTCAATTTTCAGTGCCTCAGAGAGTTTCTCGGTAATGATCCGTTGTATATAAGCGTTCCCCGTCTGCTCTGTGAGCTCCGCTGAGGGTGCACTGGCCTTTACATCGATCCGTTTAAGACCAGCAGGAGACTGCGGTGAAATATTGTTCGCTACGCGTTGCTGATAGTGCTTAGTAGCCTCCGACAGGCTAACACCTGTTATAGCTTGAGTATTGAGCGTCTTGATCAAGATAGCCTGACGTGTCTCGGAACTAACCAATGCTTGCAGAGCTGCCATACCTTCTTGGGGCTCGATGGATCCCATACCCATCTGCTCCATGATTTTGCGATGGAATTCATCAGCTGCAACGCCGACACTGCCCCAGTAACCCCAGTTCATGATTTTGACTGGATAATCGCGTTCTTGCTGTAGCTTTTGCGCAAAGCTGTCTTTGAAGGTACAGCCGGCAGAATAATTGCACTGCCCAGGTGTTTTGAAAAAGGATATTATGGAGGAGAAAAAGAGCATAAAATCCAGTTCTTGCTTGCCGAAGACCCTGTCTATGTTCACGCTTACATCAACCTTGGCAGATAGGCTGGCCCTGAATTCCGATTCGTCCATGCGGGCTATGCTCCGATCACGCAGAACGATGGCTGAATGAACGACACCATGAATGGCGGGATACGTCTTGAGGATGGTTTTACGTGCTTGCTCCAATGCATCCACGTTCGTAGCATCGGCTGAAATGTACAGAGGAGCACGACCCAGACGAGTCAATGAATTGATTATCTTATCTTCAATAGAGGCGTCATATTGACGTCGACCAATCCAGACCACGTTGGCTTGGTACTGTTCCATCATGAACCGCGTCCAGACTTCGCCAAGACCGCCCGCACCACCGATAACGACGTAAACTCTGTTCTGTCGATAGACGGGGATACCCTGGGGCTGGGCCGGCATGAGTTCCAGGCCTTGCTGGAACCATTCGCCCTTTCGATGTACCAGCCCATTCCCCTGTTTGTCCCAGGGCAGCGACAGGCATTCTTGAGCCGTCACTGATGCCAGTGAATCCAAGTCCACCAGCCTTAAGTCCCATTGGGGATGCTCTTTCGCCAGACTGCCCACCAATCCGACTATTCCGGCGTGGGTTGGCTGAATCGGTTCAACAGCCATTACGCGCTGGGTTCTGCTGGTGACGATTGTCCATTGAACCTTCTTGTTCGCATATCCCAAATGCAGCAGGGCCTTTATGGTGCGAAAAACAGCTATAACCCCCGTTTCTTGCCGCTCGATGATCGACTCGTCGCTCCCGCTCTCGCCACTAGCGTTGAGCTTTACGTCGGGCGCGACCCAAAGTAAGTGATCGAAAGAAGACTCGCCAACTTTCTTCTCAATGGTCTCGACACTCGAGGTCGAGACCAGTTGTAGAAGCTGCGAGCTGGGGTAGCACTTCTGGACCCACTCCAGCTGAGTTTGATCACTTCCCAACATCAGTATCTTGGTTGACACCGGAAGAGCTATCCGCTTCCTCGTGTCGAGGCGTACGCTATTCCAAACCGGAACCAAAGATTGCAAGCCTGCTTTTACTTCTTCCTGGCCAATAGGGTCTTTAGGCTGATCACTTACTTCCCGTATAACTTGTCTGATTGCACCGCGATGAAACGGTTTAGAGACAAACTCCTTTATTCGTACTAGAACTTTTCCGCTTTTATCCAAAAGGTGAAAGTCGACCTTCAGACTGTCTTGCTTAACCTGGGACTTATCAATTGCCCAAGTGGCGTATCCAAAATAGAGGTTTTGTAGCGAATGAAATATCTGCACCTCCCCTACCGAATAAGGAATGTACAGCGGTATGTCCATTCCACTATTTTTTACTAGCCCGAAAATAGTATGCAAAGAACCATCCATCAAAGCAGGGTGCAACCAGAATTGGTTTGCCTCCTCTCTTAGATGTTCGGGCAATTGCAAGATCGCAAGCGACTCCGATTCATTGGCATATATTCGCTGGACAATTTGAAAACTACTGCCGTATTTCAGCCCTGAACTGCTTAGGAGAGGATAAAGGTCTTTCCCTGACATAACCTGTTCAGAACAACGATCTTGGATTCCGGTTATATCCAACACTTCGGGCTCGGCAGTGTCTAATGAATATGCCAATTTTCCAGTACAATGTACGATTGGCTTTCCTTTCCCGACCGTATTTATTGAAAACTTGACCTCGTTTTTGACCTGCGTCAGTGATACCTCTATATCCTCGCCGTCGCTTCCTACGATAAGAGGCCTCTCCCAAGTAAGACTGCGAATGACCCTAACTTTCGCATTCCCTGATAACTCGCCCGCGGCCCTGGCAATTTCCAAATAAGCAACGCCAGGTAAGATTTTGTGTGTCTCGATAACGTGATCGGTCAAATAGAATTCGTCGCCAGAGAACCAGGAAGAAAACTTCTGTTCTCCCAATGTCGAGACGTTACGATGAATAAGAGGATGAAGGAATGCCGCCGCATCACTTTTGCTGTCATAATGTCGCTTTTGTGGACTTTTCGCTCCAGCGCTCGGGATCCAGTAACGTTCCCTCGCAAAGGGATAAGTCGGAATAGAAATACGCTTCGGGACATTCGAGTTGTAAAATAAGCGCCAGTCGAGCTTCGCTCCGGATGTCCATAGTTCTGCCAGCTTAAATAGCTCTTTCTGTTCGATGAGAACACGGACTGAGGCCTCTTCCCCGGCGCCATTCGCCATTTTGGATTTTGCTTCTTTGCTCCTAATGTTATTGCTGTAGCTGTCTTTCGGTCTTTTGCCACTCGTGAGGATTTCGTCGAGTTTCTCTTTCAGGTCTTCCGTGTTTGAAACCACCAATGCCAGTCGTTCCAGCATCTCATCTCTTCCAACCTGCAGCGTATACGCAAAGTCAGCCAGGTCGATCTCTTCGCTTTCGAGGTACGTCTTCATTAATTGGATGTATGCCTTGAGCCGATTTTCATTTTTCGCCGACAGCACGATCAGATGTGGCCCCTGCGCTTTAACCAGAGATAGGCGTTTCGGGGGGATATACTCCTCTAGCACGATGTGAGCATTGGCTCCGCCAAAACCAAAGGAACTTACGCCTGCTCTGCGAGGAGCAGGCGACCCATCCGCGTTTGTTGCGGGTTTCCAGGCAATGAGTTTATCTGCTATATAGAACGGAGTTCCCTTGAGGTTAATGTAGGGATTGATCTCTTCAAAGTGGATATTCGCTGGAATCTGTTTGTGCTTGATGGCCAGCAACACTTTGAGCAAGCTCGCTATGCCGGCGGCAGTCTCCAGGTGGCCAATATTCGTTTTTACCGAACTTAAGCCGCAATGAGGGGTGTGCGCTGTAGCTTTGTCGCGTCTCTTGTATAATTCAGAAAAAGCCTTACTCAGCGCCTGAATTTCAATGGGATCCCCCAGACTCGTTCCAGTCCCGTGGCATTCAATGTAGCCGACAGTTGTGGGATCGATTTGCGCTTTTTCATATGCCTCGATTAGGAGAGCAGATTGAGCGGATGAATTCGGCGCGGTCATTGTAGTTACTCGCCCGCCATGATTTTCCGCCGTCGCCTTAATGACCGCGTATATATGATTTCCGTCAGCTTCAGCGACCGATAATGGTTTGATGAAAATCGCTCCGGCACCTTCTCCTCGCACATATCCATTTGCCCGCTTATCAAAACTCTTGCATTTCCCATCGCCGCTCAACATTCCGGCCATGCTGAACGAAATGTACGCGGCGGGACTCAGCATTATCTGTACGCCTCCTACAATCGCCATATCACAGCTTCCCGTGTGGATTGATTCTATGGCCCGGTGCAGCGCGATTAATGAACTGGAACAAGCGGTATCTATGGGTGCGCTGGGCCCGCGCAAATTGAGCAAGAACGAAACTCGATTGGCTAAGACGGAGTGGGAATTTCCGGAGGCCGTATACGCGTCCACTACAATTTGGAGATTATTCATCATTTGGACATAGTCATTGGTGGCGACGCCCACAAATAACCCAGTTCTCGTGCCGGAAAGATCGGAGACTTTGTGTCCGGAATCCTCAATCGCCTTCCATACCTGCTCCAGGAAGATACGCTGCTGCGGGTCCATCGTTTGCGCTTCTCTTGGGGAAATTCCGAAGAACAGCGGATCGAACTTGTCGACCTCTCTCATGAAGCCACCCCACTTAGAGTTCGACTTATTAACTTCCTTAAGCGGGTCTCCGTAATAGTCCTCCCAGCGCCAGCGATCTGACGGGATGACCGTGACCATATCTTTCGAGTTTTTTAAGTTTTCCCAGAATTCTCCCAAGTCGTCGGATTGCGGCATGACGCCGCTCATGCCCACGATCGCAATGGGCCTGTTCACAAAGCGCAGTTCCGGAGAAAGGCCGACGCCCGATGCTAGAGACATTGTCTCCTGATCTAGGGCAGCAGGATCCCAGCCCTTACTGATCTTGAATGTAGCCTCTTGGTGAGTTTCATCATTGCCAATGTTAGCGCGTTGCTGCGTTGTTGGCGGCGGCGTGACAAGTGCGGTGGCGGTACAGGAACCACGATAAAATCGACGAATTTCTGTTTCCCGTTCCACAGACAGATACTTCGCAATCTCAGTTACTGACGGATAATCGAAGAACAGAACTGGTGTTATATCCAGTTGATACTTCTCGTTTATCGTGTTCGCAAATGTCGTCAAGCCAATTGAGTCGAAGCCCAGATCGAGCAATATTGCCTCTGTCGACATGTCGCCGGCATCGAGCTTCAGAAAGTCCATCACGATTTGCGACAGTTCATTCTGGAGCCACATGAGAAGATCTTCGCCTGCTCCATCAGAGACCGCCGCATTCTCAGCTTCAGCCGACGTCGCTGGCACCGGCGTAGCAGGCGCCGGCTTTCTCTTTCTCAAACCCCACGCCAACTCTACTTTTTCTTTCACGCCTTCCAACACGACAAACTGAGATTTTTCTGCAACAAGACCCTTCACAAAAGCTTCAAGCCCCGTTTCTGCGCTTAAAGGCTTTATTCCGAGGGTCTTCTTGAAGTAAAGCTCCGTCTGCTCATCGAGCTTCATTCCGCCATCGGCCCATATCGACCAGTTGAAACTCAACGTTTTGCCCGATCTCTCTCCTTTTGCGCGAAGAAGTTCGCGCCCGGCAGCAAACGAGTCCATGAAGTGATTCGCGAAACTATAGTCACATTGCCCCACATTTCCGGTGACCGCAGCGAGTGAGGAAAATGTCACGAAGAAGTCCAGATCCTCTTTCTTGGTACCCTCATCCAGATGAAGTGTTCCATAGACCTTGGGAGCGAAAACCTCGCGCATTTCCTTCGGCGTTTTATTCCTGACAAGCGAGTCCCTTAAAACGCCTGCGGCGTGGATCACTCCATTGATCTCTCCAAAACGGGACTTGCTCTCATTGACCAGATTCTTGACGTCTTCATAGTTAGAGACATCAGCGTTCAGGTAAAGTATTTCTACGCCTGACTTTCTGAGTTTGTCTAACTTAGCCTCACCTTCTAGCGACAACTTGGATCGACCGGTAAGGACCAATCTCGCCTTGTACTCTCGAGCCAGGAACTCCGCGAAAATGAGGCCCAGACCACCCGCCCCTCCCGTAATCAAATAGACGCCTTTTTCCTTTATGCCTTTACCCTGAAAGGCAGGCGAGGCTGCGGCTTCTTCGAGGTCAAAGGCCTTGAGCTTCTTGATATAGCGCTCTTGTGCCTCATAGCGAACGGAAGTCGCATCTTGCGTGTGTGCTAGAATTTCCGCCGAAACCGCCTTGAGAATCTGGTCGTAGCCCACACTCTCTTGCCGAATTTCAAGCGTTTTGCAAAGAAGTTTGGGGTGCTCCAAGTGCAGCGTATTGACAAAGCCCCTCACCGCATCGTTGTGCGGTTGGGCCTCACCCCGTTTCCCTGAATAGAGATAGAGCAGTTGGACCTTGCTCTCCAGTTTATTCTTGATAAGGGACTGGCACAGAAATAGGAAGGAGGAGACACCTCTCTCCAGAGATTCGTTCAGCCTCTCATCACGGAGGTCAACATGCCCGACCGGCCAAGCGAAGCAAATGTTTTCTACCGGGTATTGTTTTTCAATCAGAGATTCAAAGAACTGCGTAAAGTCATCTTTGTTTTGTGGATTGATTTTGTAGGATTGCTTGCCCAAATCCTGGAAGCTTTCACCAGGCCTCACCAAAATAACCTGATCAGAGGGCGTACTTGCTTCTCTTAGCTGCTGTTGATAAAGATCACGCAATGTTTCTTCTGTGTCAAAAAACACGATGGAGTGTTGACCGTTTTGCACGGTTGTTTCCACAGCCAACGGGGCCCTTTCCCATTCGTACGAATAGTACAATTTGGTAAAGCCATCAACGTCCGCATGTTTTGCTGGTTTCTTGTAGACCTCGCGAAGAGGCACACCGATACACTCGCGGAGTTTTACGAGAACTTTTCCCGCCTCATCCAAAATGAGTACATTGGTTTTCGTGACTCTCGCATTCTCCTTTTTTCTTTTCTTGTCCTCTTTCACCTCTGTTACATAGCTGAAGCAATTAGATTGAAGGGGATGCAGGATTTCCACTTCGCCGATGGAAAACGGGACGAACATTTCCTCTAGTTGTTCGCCCAGCTGCGCGCCCATACCGGCCTGTAAAGAACCGTCTACCAGGGAGGGCTGGAGGACCATGCTTTGCAGATCTCCCTGACGAAACTCCGGCAGCTTCAGAACTCCCAAAATTTCATTTTCGTTCTTGTATACTTCCTGGAGTACTTGAAAACTGGGACCCAAATCCAAGCCAAACGTCTTGAACAGGGGATAGGCATTCTTGCCGTCGATAACTTTCGCGCACCTCGCGCGCACCCTCTCCAGATCGATGTATTCCGGACCCGCGGCGGCTTCCTGCTTGGTCGCGTATAGAAGCGATCCTTGGGAATGAAGCACTTTGTTGCCTTTTTCGTCGTTGCTGAAAACTTCAAAGCGAACCATGGCTTCATTGGGCTTCAGTTCAATGAAGACTTCTTTGGGTACCGAGTTGTGAACGGCAATCGGGCTCACCCAAATGATATTTCTGATTTTTTGTACTTTTCTGCCCGCAGCGATCTCCCCGGCCTTCCGTGCCAGCTCAAGATAGGCGACACCGGGTAGCGTTGGAATGTTTGCTACGAGGTGGTCGTAAAGGAAAAAGTCCCGCTCGTGAAATGTTTTCTTAAAAAGTTGGCGATCAAAAGTCGATTCATTGGTATCAACTAACGGGTGTATGCCTGCCTCCGCCTGCGAGGAGTGACTTATCGGGAGCTTCTTATAGGCCCAGTGTCGCTTATCGGCAAAGGGATAGGTCGGCAACGAGACTCTCTTTCCGGAGCGACTGGATTGAAATCCGTGCCAATCCGTGAGCAGACCTTCAACCCACAGTTCGGCGAGTTTGTGTGGGTCCCGACTCTGCGACAGCAACCGAATGAATTCTTCTTTCTCTCTCCGATTCAATAATCGCGTAACGCTTTCTGCGCTCTTTACATGGCCACTCGCGATATCTATGGCTTTTCTTCCTTCTGTGAAGCACGCTAGCTTTTCAAGCAATTCTTCCTTGGTCTTGGCGACGATAGCCACCCGATGGTCGAATGACTTTCGGCCGATTTGCAGGGTATAAGCAGCATCCTTCAAATCCACGCGGTTCTGTTGTAGGAAGCTCGCCAAGCGAACCGCGGCCTCACGCAATTGATCCTCATTCTTGGCGGAGAGAGGGAAGACCAGATGGCGCGTTTGAATTGGTTCTTCGCTCGCCTGCTGTATGGGTTCGTAGTTTTCCAAGATGAGGTGCGCGTTTGATCCGCCCGCACCAAAAGAGCTGATTCCTGCCCGAAGGGGCAGCCGCACCCCATCCGCCACCTTGGCTTTCCAGTCTTCCAGACGTTGTACGACATAGAAGGGAGAATTCTTGAAATCGGCGAATTCGTTGAGTTCGGCAGAATGCAAGGAAGGAACCAGTAGACGATGCTTCATCTGCAGAAGCACCTTGGATACTCCAACGACGCCTGCCGCCGCTTCCAAATGGCCTATATTGCTCTTGATTGAACCGATAGCGCAGCTTTGATTGTCGACTCTATCTGCGCTGAAGGCATCACTCAATCCGGTAATTTCAATCGGGTCGCCCAGTTCAGTGCCTGTACCGTGTGCCTCGATGTACCCGATACTTTGCGCCCCGATATTAGCTTTTTCTAACGCAGACAAAATCAGGTTCGCTTGCGCTTTCGGGTTGGGAACCGTGTATCCGCTGGTCCGCCCACCGTGGTTAACAACGGCACTTTTAATCACACCATAAATGTTGTCGCCGTCCTGCACTGCTTGATCCAGAGGCTTGAGAAAGAGCGCACCAACGCCCTCTCCCGCCACATAACCATTGGCACCCTTTCCAAAGCTGCGGCAGACTCCGTCAACTGACAGCGCGCCGCCAGCCTGATTGATATCAAGTTTGGCCTGATGTAGGTCCAGGTTTACCCCGCCCACGATGGCGGCGGAACATTCGCCGGTATGAATCGCCTCACAGGCTAGATAAATGGCCGTCAAGCTGGAGGAACACGCCGTATCTAATGTCAAGCTGGGGCCGCAGAGATTCAACCAATAGGAAACTCGATTGGCGATGCTCCACAGAAAAGAGTTGGGAACGATCTTATTACCGGCGTGCTTCTCTTCAACGCCAAGCATTTGATACATCGCCCATACCGCACCGACGAATACGCCTATATTTCGTGTCTCATCTTCCTGTGCCAGAATCTCGGGATAGTAGCCTGCGTCCTCGATTGCTTCCCAGGCCACCTCAAGAAAAAGCCTCTCTTGAGGATCCAACATTTCTGCCTCTCTCGGAGAAATATTGAAAAACAAAGAGTCGAACTTGTCTACATCGTCAATGAAACCACCGCGGTACCTCTCGAGGTTCCCATGCTGCACTCGCCATTCATAACGGTCCGCAGGAATATCCTCGATACAATCCTTACCTTGAACCAGGTTTGCCCACAGTTCTCCCAGATTTCTCGCCTTCGGATAACGGCCAGCCATCCCTATGATGGCGACGTCTTGCGACCGGCGCGAGTTTGTATTCGCGGTAATCTGAGTCGATTCGGTTTCTTGGCACACATTTTCTCCCGTAACAGGCTCGCGGGGAGAGGATCCTTGCGCCGACTTCGCTGAAGCTGGTAACGAGGCACACGCCGAAGCCTGCACGGGTATCTTTGTTCCCCGTGTGGTACTCGTGGCGTCCGCTTTCGCTACGATGCCTTCTGAAACCTTGTGATATTTCATTAACTTGTAGTTCGCGTAGACGGCTCCAAAAGTCTGGGGCGCGCTACTCTCCATAACGATTTCGGGAATGTTAAGTTTGTTGTCGAATGCATGAATCAATCTCTCTATCACGCTGTCGATTTGGTCGCGCTTCAGACCGACGGGGATGGCTAGGCGGACTAGGTCATTAATGCGGGTACGCTTTTGCATCCCCACGCTGTGTGCGGCCGCGCGAATCCCGGTGGTCAAATACATCCAAGCCAGAAAGGAAGCGACCGGATAATCAAACCCTTTGAATTCCGGAATCTGCTTGACATCAATCAAAATGCAGTGTCCTCCGGCGGGCTGCACGATTGGAACATCGTGCTCGTTCAACGTCCGCCAAATCAGGCGTACACCCTCCATTCTGCGCAACACTCTGGCTTCGATCTGCTTTCGATTTTGCAATGACAGCGCAATCATTTTCCTATCGATAAGATCAATCCCGCCTCCTTCCTCATGAACGACCTCTTGAAGTTTATGAAACAGCTTGACGTCATTGGTGGCGATGATTCCGCCTTTGTTCACGCAAAAATCCTTGGTCAAGCTGCCGATTACGGCATCTGCGCAAGAGAAAATGTCCTGGGCGACCGTCCATATACTCTTACCTGCACATTCCTTTTCCTGTTCAATAAGGATTTGTGCATTCTCCATGACGCGCGTTCCGTCAATTACGAGAGGGATGGAATATTCGGTTAGCAGCGCTTTCACATCTCTCAGGTGCTGTAGCGAAACGGGAGACCCGCCGGCAGCATTGTTGCTCACCTCGATGCAGACAAAGGCAAGTGCGCTCCGATTTTGCGTCACCTGTTCCTGCAGCGCTTCCCAAGCCATGTTGCCCTTGTACTGTTCGTGGGAATTCAGATCAAACACCGCGGGATGAGGCAATTCCTTGTTCACGAAGCCCTGGTCAATCTGATGGAAAATAGTGCTAGGAAACAACAGATTCTGGAGTACGACCCCTTTCTTAGGCCAGGCTTTGAAGAAAATGTGCTCAGCCGCTTGCCCAGAGTTGGCGAGGACAAAGTGAGCGAAAGGAAATACCGTTCTTAAACAGTCATCCAAATTCGCGGGCTGCTGAAGTTGAGCATGCAGATGCCCCATGTGCGCTTCTATCGAAGGCATTTGCAACTGAGACCAGGAATCCGTCTTCAAATCAAACTCAACGAGTTCGTGGGGAATCTTGAGTGGATTGAAGCAGAACTCTGATAAGGTCCGCGATCGATCTTTTCCTTCGATCCCTGGAAGCGGGCAATTCTCTTGGGCACATTCTGAAGACGTTGATCGACTTGCTGCTGGTTCTTCTACGAATCTCGTGACGTCACACCGCACTTTACTGAAGTTATAGTTATCTTCCTCTGAAGTCCGCATCTTCTCTGGATCAGCAATCATCATGATGATGTCGATGACATTGTCAGGATTGCCACTCCCTATAGGACGACAAAGGAAAATGGTTTTGTTTTCAGGGCGAAACTTATTCTTGAATTGAAGATTGCCCTCGTCATTGAAGAGATTTTGCTCACGTAGGTCATTCAAGATTTTGTCGATCTCGGGATCTGCATTGGCGGAAGAATTGAGCTTGCAACCGTACGTTCCGCCCAAACTCAGCACATCGCACCCTTCTGCTACGAGGACCTTGATAATTTGTACAATTGCAAACTCCAATCCTCCCATGGGCATATCTGGAGGATAGAGTTCCATATCCATCAAATGGCCGTTTTCCTCCGAGGACATTGCTGTAATAAGGATCACATTTTGCAGTAAATCGTCGAGATAGGTTAGGAAAAGCCGGTGCTCGGAACGCAAAGCGCCCGCCAGAATTTCGCTCTTGACGTCGTAGACTAGCGGGTTGACCATGGTTCTCGCTGCACACCATTTGTCGATGATGCTGGCGATATTCTTGTCGGTCTCTTGATTGGAGCCGGCCTGATACTCTTCCGTTTTGCATACGCCCGCTTTCTGGAACTTGGATACCTGATAGCGCAAACGGCGCATCGCTCCGCCTTCAAGGCTGAACTCCTTTAGGTTTAATATGCGCTGTAGTACGCCAAAAGGCGTCGCCGAGAAGAATGTGCCGCCAATCGACGGGATTTCCTCGCCAGTAAGGATATTGAGCTGGAAGTTCTTGGCGGCGCAGTATCGATAGATTTCCTCGAGGAGGACAGGAACATACTCTCGAGGTCCCGTATAGCCGTACACCAGAATAATATTGCTGCTTCGGCCATAGTTAAAATAACCAAGTCTTTCACTCCCAATGAATAGATTCGGCGCTATCTTTCTTGTCCCCCGCGAGACGCAGCCTTCTACTTTGTAGCGGTCGAAAAGCGTTTGCACGAGTTCCTGCCATCCAGGATGCGAGTAGGCTTTCGTTTCTGGTATGCGAATCGGCGTCACTTCTCGGATGATCTTATTGGCCTGACTTGACAGTGTTTTTTTCTTTTCAAGGACTTCGACCGGCCTTAGTTGATCCCCGTTGGTACCGGCTACAGAATTGATTCCCTGCAATTCTCCTGCAAACTTGGCAGAAAGAGTCTGCTCATGCTTACCGACAAAGTAATTTCCCAGATCATTAATGGTGAAATTCTCGAAGAGCAGGCTCTTGGGCAATGTTCCGAAGTCAACTTCCAGCTTTCTGATGATTTTCAGCACATAGAACGAATTAATACCTAATTCTCCAAATGGAGCAAACGAATCGAAATCTGCATTCAACGAGCCAGAAGCCTCGGAGATAACAGACTTGAGATAGGACTCGGTTAAGTCTTGGAGCAGTTCCTGATAAATCATTGCCTTGCCGTTTGGATTTGATTGAGCTAGGTTTGTTTTGCTACTGGATGGGGTGACTGACTAGGAATCGGCGTGTTCAACAAATCATTGCGCGCCGCCTTGGGCACGCAGCGTGTTTTGTCAAGCTGAAGATTGAACAAAAAGCTCGCGGCGCTGCTGCGTCTTCTGCGATCCCCCGGAGTAAGTACCTACATTTACCTTTCGTCCGCGACGAAGTTCCTTAGAGAAGCTGAAAAGATGATAGAGAGAACGAGGTGAAAGCTCCTGAACTCTGGAGGCGCGGGCAGGATTCGAACCTGCGTTAAGGGCTTTGCACGCCCTTCCCTAGCCACTCGGGTACCGCGCCCTTACTTTTTGCTACGCTGCGTGCATGTCTCTGTCGACCGGGCTGTCTTCTTCTTGCTGGATTTGTTGCACTGTGCGCGTCAACACATTTCCCGGACCCATTTCTTTGAATTGCGTGACCCCATAGCTCATGAGTAACCGCACGCTCTGAGTCCATTGCACCGAATGGTCCATCTGGTTCACCAACAGCGCCTTGACCGATTCCGATACGTTGTCGCTCGGATAAGGCTGGGCGGTCACATTGGCAACGACTGGAGTTTTGGGTGCGGCGAAAGACATCGGCGCCAGAAAATCAGCGAATACTTTCGCGGCGTCTGCCATATATCGTGAATGAAAGGCGGCGCTGACAGGCAGGGGCATGTACATTCGTGCGCCTGCCTTGTCGAAGAACGGACCCGCACGCTTGATGTCATCAACTGGACCCGATATCACCGTTTGCGAGGGCGTATTGAAGTTGGCGACATCGATACTCGCCAGGCCGTTTTCTCTGATCACCTTCCCGATGGTGCCAGCGCTCAGGCCAATCACCGCTCCCATGCCGCCATTTTTTGCTTGCGACATCAGCTGACCGCGCTTCCGCACCAACCGCAGCCCGGTAAGAAAATCGAACACGCCCGCCGCAACTAATGCGTTATATTCGCCCAAACTATGACCCGCCAGGTAGGCAGGTTTCGTTCCCTCACCGATAGCCTTGTAGTAATGCAGCGCGTTGACCACATAGAGACAGGGCTGGGTGAATTGCGTTTCTTTCAGACGGTTATCCGCGTCCTCCAGACAAAGCTTGCGCAATGGATAGCCGAGAATCGCGTCCACGTCCTTCTCCACTGCGGCATATTCGCGCACTTCATCGAACAACCCTAGACCCATGCCGCGTTTTTGTGAACCCTGGCCAGGAAATAGAAAAGCAATCATAGTTTCTCCTGTTGTTTTTGTTATGTGCAGTGTTGACGCTTTATTCTGAAACCCGCAGGAATTCGAGACTCGAGTTCTTGTTCGTTTAGCATTGGAATTGCCTGCCGGACCATCAGCTTCGGAAATTGAGCACCTACTCGCTCCGCGCAGATCGCCAGCAGATATTCCGACTTCGGCCTGAACTGCCAGAACTGCCAGCGCGCCGAATCATCGTTCAATTCGGGAGCAATCGCGATCTCAACGGCTCGATCATCGGGATAGGAGAAGCTGAATTTGTCGAGAGGCAAGGAGAACCCCATGCCACGCGCCTTGATGTAGGCTTCCTTGAATGTCCAGTACTCGAAGAATCGGTACTGTCGCTGATCGGCCGGTACGGCAGTAAGTACGGTAACTTCTTGCGGCGCGAAATATCGACGCGCGATGTCAATCGATACCTCACGCTCGCGGAAATTCTCGACATCAACCCCTAAAGCGCGACGCTTGGTCACGCCCAGGACAATCAAACTGTGCGTGTGCGAAACATTGAACGACAAACATGCCTTCCTGGCCTCCGCATTGACCAGGTCGGGGCGCCCATAGGCATTCGTGGAAAAAATCCATTCTTTGGGATGGATGGACACATAACGCGACAGTACCGTCCGCACCAAAGCCCGTGTAACCAGGTAACGACGCCGATCCCTCGCGAAGTAAAACCGCGGTTCCTGCTCCTTCTCCGCGGCATTGAGCAGTTCCCTATAGGCGGAATGCAGGCGCTCCTCGGTGATTTCATCATAAAAAGCGAGCCACAAATGAATCTCGGCGGGCCTCAGGAGGATGGTCCGGTTCCCGTCCCACGGTCCACATGATACGCGATCCGTGCCGTTAGCACTCATGGATGCACATCAGGCGCTTCGACGTTATCCGGGTTTCGCTTGGATAGCCGAAAGCATTGTTGATGTACGATACACCGTCGATCTTCACATGACGGTTAACATGGCTGTGTCCGTAGACGTGAATGTGTGGGTTGAGCCCGCGCAACTGGCGCTCCAGTTGAGCGGAGCCCAAGACAGGATATAAGAGCTTCTTTGCCCTCGGAATGAACCCCGGCATTAAATCGATGCGGGGCAAAAAGTGCGAGTAAGTGATGACTTTGTCGCCCACCGGGCTGACCTGTTTGTTATTGAACGCGGCAAAGTGCGCCGCGACGTCTTTTTCCGTGAATCCGCTCGGCCAACGACAGGCGCGGTAGTCCATCCATATCGACCTCAGCTCTTCACTCGGCTCGCCGAAGGAGTAGTCGTACCACGTCAACAATGGAATGATCGACACGCCACGCTCGCGAAACGCCTGCATCGACGCTCCGCTCGATTCCACCGCCTTGCAGACGTCGTCGAACTTCTGCAATGAATTCTTTTTGAGTTCTTCGCGTATTACCCACAAGTCGTGGTTACCCGGAACAAATAAGATTTTCTTGAAACGCTCGACCAGTGTGCTCAGGCACCACTCAAGCAGTCTCCGCGTATCAGTCACGTCGCCGGCCAGAATGAGCACATCGTCTTGATATTCAGCAATGGATAGATTGGCAATCCACTTCGCGTTCACGTCGTAGTCAATGTGGATATCCGACAGGGCAAATACTCGCATTGGGGCTCAGCTTCAGCGCGACGGCGTTAATACCTGATCCGCACGAACAAGGGCTGCCAGATTTTTCTGATCGAAGCCATAGGGCGTCAGAATCGCGTGCACCGTCGAGCTGCTGGTCGCGGGCATTCCGTACTTTAGGAATGTGGCCAAGGTACCGGCCGGGCCGACGTCGATGTATCTGTGCGCACCCCGTTGCTCCAGTCGCGCTATGGTTTCGGGGAATCGAATCGGGTGTCGCACCACATTCCAGAAGTAGTCTTCAGGTAGCTCGAACAGAATGGCCGTCTGGTCGCAGCACACCAGCGGCAGTTGGCCTTGCTTGCACCGGATCGACCCCATGAACGACCCGAACGGATCTTTCGCTTTGTCTATCCACTTCGAATGAAAGGGGAAAGAGACCGGAAGCCGCTGATAGCTTACGTTGCGCCGTCGCAAGGCAGCCTCGATCTCCGCTAGTTCCGCCCGTCTTGCGGACACGACGAAATGAGAACCAAAGTTGACTGCCGCCAATTCGCTGTGACCGCTGAGGAAATCCTCGGCGAACAGCGCCGGATCCGCCAGTACCGCGGTCATACCCCCGGGTTCGCAACATTCCTCGATTGCAATAGCCTGTCGCATCACGGCGGTCAAAGCATCTTCGACGCCAATGAAACCTGCCATTGCCGCCCCAGCGAAAGCCCCCAGGCTGACGCCGAGGACCATGTCCGGCCATACACCCGCCTGAATCAGAGCTTGCGCCAGCGAATACTCCACCATGAATATCGCGGGATGTGTCAACAAGGTTCGCTTGAAGGGATCTCCCCTGCCGTGCACGTCTGAATAGAGTGTCTCGATCACCGACCTGCCTGACCAGCGAAGCGCGATATCGTCGAGCCGGAGCATCCAGTCGCGGAAAGTGTCGTTGTCATCGTACAACGCTCTTCCCATGTGGAAGTATTGCGAACCCTGGCCTGAGAACATGAATACTGTGTCGAGGACTGGCACTAAAGACCTCTTCTTGGGGTATTCGAATCTATTGGCACAGGCATACGCTCATTTTGTTGCAGCCGCGAAGCCGTATTGTGGGCCGGCAAGTTCACGAAAGAGACGCGGTTTGTCTCGCGAGCAACGGCGGCTACGCTTGTTCTTAATTTCCTTGCTTAGTCGATTAGATGGGACAGTTTTCAACGGTGGGGAAAGACTCCTCAGTCCAGTTAACCTGTGGCAGGCTTGACTCCCGGCGGATCAATGCGCGGCAGTTGCCAAATTCCGTTGTTAACACAGGCGCTTCGGCAGTGAAACCAAGACACTGGGCCAGCACGGAAGAGTGCGCGTGCGCTGCCGGGTATAGGAGCCAACCAACCGCAAATCCCTGTGGACGAATGACTCTACTTTGCGCCGCCTCAATTAGCATCTTGAAGATGCCGCGCTTACGATAAGGCCTAAGTATGGCAAGCTGGGCGTATCGGGCGATACGGTCATTTTCCCCAAAGTTCAGCCGGTAGCGTTGGTGAACCTGACAGTCCCCCGTAGTGTCGACAACGCTTAAGGTTCCTATCGTATCGTGGTTGTCTCGCGCCAGAAAATGCCAAACTCCTGTCTCTCCCGGTCCGGGTAGAGGTCTAAACGAGAATCCGTACTCGATCGTGAAGACTTGATTTCGGATTCCCAACATCTCAGCCCACTGATGATTACTGGTCGCTTCTTCTATTTGAATATCGGAAATATCTCTCTGCACGACGATCAGCGTTAAAACATGATCGACCGTCTCTCCCACGGTATTTAGCTGCTCTCCTACCATGTGCGGTATACCCACTTTGAATGCATCCTCGATGGCCAGTGACATCTCCAGGCGGTCGAGTGAGTCGGCTCCCAACTGGGTCCAGGTGGATTCCTCAGTTATCTTCCCCTGCTGGACTCCCAATTGTTCGCTGATGATCTGCTGCAGACACGTCAGAAGTTCCTGTTTCGCGTGCATTTCTCCCCCAATCTGAGAGTGTCGGTCCGATCACCGAGCCTCCCGCTGGACTCCGCCGGACTCAATCTCCGCGAGTTCCGTCCGGCTTGCGGACATGACGAAAACGAACAAAAGTTGACAGCCGCCAATTCACCATGACCGCTGGCACTAAAAACCCCGTCCTGGCGTAGTCAAATCCATCGGCGCTATCCGCTCATTTGCCGCAGCCTCCACGGATTTCTCCCAGGGAAATACGCCCTGTTCGACGTACCGTTTGATGGCTTGCAGGTTGCCGGCATCGGAGAAAATTTCCCGGTTGCCGGCAACCGCAGGCGATTTCAGATCCTGCAACGGTACACTGATGCGGCTCATGTAGGTCTTGTAGCGCCGAATCGCGGTCTTCGACAATCGCCGCAGCCGTTGCAGATGACGACGCAGTAAGACCTCGCTTCGCGCTTCACATGCGTCCACCAATCCCCAGTCGCAAGCTTGCTTCGCCGATATGGGCTGGGTCATCAGCGTGAGATAATGCGTCTTCTGGAACCCGATGCGGCGTATCAGGAACGGCAGCACGCAGGCCGGATACAGCCCAAACAACAACTCCGACAAACTGAACTGTGCGGTTTCGTCGGCGAGAACTATATCGCTCGCTGCTACAAACCCTACGCCTCCGGCATTCGCCTTGCCGCGCACATGCGAGATCGTTACGTATGGACCGGTTGCCAAGCGCAGCCACAAGTCGTACATCGGTTCAGGGCCGTCGTCCTGCTCGTGGGCTTTGCTCGATGTACTGGCGATCGCCTTGAAATCCGCGCCAAAGCAAAATACTTCTGGTGAGCCACTCAGGACCACGACGGTCGCGGACTCCTCGCACGCAGACAGGACTTCATTGCACTCGGCGATGAGCTGGCCGTTTATCGTGTTATTAGCCTCAGGACGGTCGATCTGTAAGAAACAAATCGACTCCTGAAACTGAACTTTAATCGTCTCGTAGATCACGACAGCACGCGTATCGGCAATGGATTCCTGATCTCACATAGAAATAAAGGCTCAATGGCCATGGCTAATGAAGGCGCTGCCAGCACAACGCCGTATTGATCCCGCCGAAGCCCATACTCAAGGTCAGCGCATTCTCGATGGGATGATCGATGGACTTGTTTCTCACCCAATTGAGTGTGGGGTCGATTGGATTTTCCAAGTTGCGAGTCGGATGCAACTGGCCGGCCTGCATCTGCAGCAAGGTTGCAATCACTTCAACCGTGCCCGCAGCGCTCAAGCCATGGCCGATAAGGGACTTGGTCGCATTCAAATAGGCTTTCGTCAATCCGCAAGCACGCAGCGCCTTCAACTCGGTTTCGTCGCCTACGATCGAACCTGTGCCGTGCGGATTGACGTAGTCGATTTGCGCCGGCGGCGCTGCCGAGGCATCAAGTGCGTTCTCAATCGCCTGCGTTTCTCCCTCCAACGATGGATCAGGATTGCGGTTGCCGTCCATTGCGATTCCCCAACCGCGCAAAACCGCGTAGGGCTTCAGACCTCGACGCTGACTCGATTCCAGCGACTCGATAACCACGGCGCCGCAGGACTCGCCGAATATGAATCCATCGTGATCGCGGTCGAAGGGGCGACAGGCGAGCGCGGGCTCGTCGGCATAGCGATCCGATCCCATCGCACCGAGTGCACGCAGTCCCCGGCATTCCCAATGCGACAAATCCATCAATGCGCCCAACGCAATGCACACATCGACTTGATTCGTAAGTACGGCCTGCGCCGCCAGAACAATTGCCAATTGCCCGCTCGCTGATGCGCCGCCCACCGTGTAGGCCAGACCGCGAATCCCAAACTGCGCCGTGCAAAACCCGCAGAGATCCGAATCCATGAACGACAACGCATACGTCGGCCGCAAGAACTCCGAGCAGTCGCGATAGCATTCATGAATCTGCACTAACTCCCGCTGCTGAATGTTGGAGCCGCCGACAATCAGGCCCATGCGGCGGGGATCAACGTCAGACAATTGCGCCTCAATCCACGCTTCCTGCAGCACCGCCAAGGCAGCCTGTGCGGACAACGAGGCCGCGCGCAATGTTTGCTTGGCGATGCCTGGGGAAAATGCCATTTCGCGGATTTCCGCTCCAATATAGGCGGACTCGTGTTGACGGCCCGGTCGCTCCATCACCTTGAAAGCAGTCTTACCGTCGAGCAAAGAGGTCGCAAACGCAGCCTTGCCTTGGCCGATAGCCGAGATAACGCCCATCCCGGTGACGACCGATCTAGGCGGCATCGAGTTTCTGCAGGAATAAATCAGCCAACTCGCCGATGTTCCTGGGCCCGAACAGCTCGACGCGCGAAACCGATAAGCCAAGTGACTCCTGCACAAGCATCGCGATTTCCGGACGGTCCACGGAATTGGCGCCTAGATCGACCAATCGGTCGGACGCAACGAACTGATGTGCGTCGAGGCCGGGCAGTATTTCTCGCGTATGCTGCGCGATGAGATCAAGCAATTCCATCTTGGTCATAACCTGCTCTCGGCTTCGCTATCTGCTGCTTGAAACATAGGGTTGCGCGAACGCTCCATCCTCCAGGATCTTTCCATCGAACAACGAGACCTCTCGCTTCAGCGTGCTCCGCCCAGCGCGGGTCGTGCGTGACCATTACGATGGCGCTGCCTTGCTTGTAGAGCGCGGTCAGCAGTGGATGACAAGATGCGAGGTCTGCGAATCTAGTCCTCCGCCCAACCGTGCCAGGCCGATCCCTACTTGGCGATCTCATATGGATTGGCCCTGAGCACCTGGCGCACCGGAACGACACCGAAGAGGATGCCGCTCACCAACGCCAAAACCAAAGCTACTCCATAGACATTTGCGTCTGCGCGTATCGGCATATTCATGGGAAACCTGACAAATAGCTGCCACACGCTCAGTCGTCGCAACAGCAGTATGCTACCCAGGAGTCCGACACTGCCTCCGACCAGTGAAATCAGCATAGCTTCGGTCAATAACTGCCGCAGAATGGAATTGCGGCTCGAGCCGAGCGCGAGTCGCAGAGCAACTTCCCGGCGGTCGGCGGCGCGTGCGGCAAACAGGCAGCCCAGGTTGGCACATGCGGCCAACAGAATCAACACCGCTAACAGCATCATCCCCGCAACGAATACCTGCACCGGACGGCCAAGAAAGTCGCCAACAAGACTTGGCCGCACCAAGGTAAAGCTCATTCGGTCGTCGTCTTCGGGATAGGTCTTTTCCAGATATGAGCCAACGGAGTTCAGATCGGCGATCGCCTCTGCGGGAGTGACACCCGGCTTCAGATGTCCCATTACCTCAAAAACCCAACGCTTCCCACGCGCATCCAGGAGGTTCTCCCCGTCCACTTGCTCCCGGTTCACCATTGGCACAAAGAAATCGGGGTAGAAAAACATCAAGGTCCCGTGGAACTTAGGCGGCGCTACACCGAGGATGGTAAAAGGATTGCTGTTTACCTGGACCACGCGGCCCACCACGCCATGATCATGCTGAAAACGGGCGCGCCAATATTCGTAACTGAGGACGATATACGGCGCGCTGTTCGCGCCATGCTCATCGTAGCTGTGGAAGACACGGCCGAGATGTGGCTGAATTCCTAATCCGTCGAAGTAATTCCCGCTCGTTTCGTAAACCGTCGCACGGGATAGATCCTTGCCTGTGCCCACTCCCGCCTCAGACATAGTATAGGCTGCTAGATCATCAAAGCTGCGATTGCGATCGCGTAGGTCGAGATAGTCGGGATACGACTGATACCCATTGCCGCTCCGGTCGACTCCATAGAGGCTCTGCGCTCGAGGCAAATTCAGCGAGCCCAGTATCAGCGCATTCAAAACGCCAAAAACCACAGCGTTTGCGCCGATTCCCAACGCCAGTGTCAGAACGGCGGCGATTGCGAATGCGGGAGACTTGCGCAATAAGCGAAGGCTGAAGCGCACATTATGTACCAGGAATTTCATATTTCCTGCGGGTGGTGGGACCAGCTGAAGCAACGGCTGGTCGAGTCACGCCAGCGGTTTGGATTTTGTTCTTGCGCGATCCATCGGAACCACCCTTTACTTTGAGGGGCTGGAATTCAGAGTAGGATTCAAGCGAGCCGGCGATGAAGCGCGTGCTTCCCTCCAGAGGGAGGGCATCTAGTTATGCTTCTGGTGGTCCGGCTTGGCGCAAGTCGGTTGATAACTTGTCTATTTGTAATTGTCCGTCATAGCACGCTATGGGAGCGATGACGTCCGGATCAATCTCCACCGCCACGGCGCGCCGAAGTAGTTCGACGGCGATTACAATTCGCCAGCCTCGTTTTTTGACGAGGATCCCCTCCAGGCTCCGCAACGGGCCCTTTTCTATTCGAATCTTCTGGCCCTCATGCAGGTAAGGATATGGTTCCATATTTTGTCCGGAGCCAAGAGCTTTTCGAATAGCTTCGATTTCCATGTCATCAATCTGTGCTGGTTTTCGGCCAAAAGCCACAATTGCCACGACGCCCACCGCGCCCAAAATAGGAGTGCGATATCTTCCGTCAAATCGGCAAAACAGATATCCGGGAAACAAGGGGATCTTGCTTTTCATCACCTGATCCGACCGGCGTTTTGGTGCCCAGTAGAGCGGAAGAAATTGCTCGAAGCCCCTGGCTTCCAGAACTGCCGCGGCAATCTTTTCGTAGTTCGATCTCGTCCGCAGTGCATACCAGGAGAGGTTAGAGTCCGCGGACATGCAAGTGTCACTACTCGCATCCCAACTTCTGATATCCGTTGTGTTCATGGCGCAGCCTCACGAGCCGTTATTGAGGTAGGCTTCGCCCCCTTTCCTCCCAAGCAATGCCGCTGTCCCACGGAATCTTGATGTTTCGAACCTGGGGAGCCAAGTTACCGTGAGAGCAATATGCTCTGCGCGTGAATATCTTGTCTGTGCAATATTGCTCACGGAAGAATAAAAAATGCCGATCCTCCAGATTAGTTTTCTATATCCTAGAAGGCGAGTAACATCAGCGTCATCACTCGTGGTTAGGTTTTGTCGTTATGTTCCAAAGTAATTATTACTTTTCCCCGGGCGTGTCCTTGTTCCAGATACCGGATCGCCTCAGAGACTTCACTCAGGCTGTAACGCTTGTCGATGACCGGTGTTACTATTCCAGCCGCCATGAGCTTCCGTATAATGGTCAGATCTTTTTTGTTCGGCTTCGCCAGAAACATGACCAGGTTCTGGCTCACGAACTGTGACAATACAAGCGCAGTGACCACACGCGCTACAGCACGGATCATCCATCGGCCGGCGGATCCTCCGGCCATGATGCATATCCCCTGCGGAGTCAGAACGCTCCTGCACGATAACAACGAGTGGTTCCCAACGCAGTCTAAAAGTATGTCGTAACGTTGCCCGCTCTTGGTGAAGTCCTCTTGGCTGTAATCAACGACCTGGTCTGCGCCGATGGACCGGACCATCTCCACATTTCTCGTACTACAAACGCCAGTCACATCTGCGCCGAACGACTTAGCGATTTGCACAGCAAACGTGCCCACCCCTCCTGAGGCGCCATTAATCAGGACTCTCTGCCCCGGCTGAATCTGTCCCTTGTCGCGAAGAGCCTGCAATGCGGTGAACGCCGCGATCGGTACAGAAGCCGCTTGTTCAAACGTCACGTTATCCGGCTTCGTGACTAATGTTGCCTCAGATGCACACGCATACTCGGCAAAGGCTCCTTGGCTGACGCCGAATACCTCGTCGCCTGGTTTGAATTGGGTTACGTTCCTGCCAATCGCTTCAACCTGGCCGGCGACGTCAACGCCAAGTTGTCTATTCTTTGGTTTGCGCAGGCCGGACACTACGCGAACCAGATACGGCGTGCCCCTCATAAAGTGCCAGTCATATGGATTGACAGAAGCCGCGCGAATTCTTATCAAAACTTCATCGTCCCCAGCGGTCGGCTTTTCAATCTCTTCACACTTGAGAACATCGGGTGATCCGTAGTCATGATAAACAACAGCTTGCATGAGATTCTTTCAGGAATTGTTGTGCTTGTTTATGGAAGTGAACTGACCTCGCGGCATCTCGTCTCGTTGGCTTCGACGCGGGAGAATCTCCTGCACTTAGGGGGATCCTGCTCCGCACCACACTCGTCTATTTTTCCACCTCATAACTGTTGCAGCATGTCCGAGTTCACTTCGGAATGCCCGCGCCACATCGCCGACGGGAGCTCATTGCTCGATCCGCTTCATCGCAGCCACTTGAACTCCTTGGTTAACATCCCTCTCAACAGCCCACGGCTCAATTCTGCTTTGAATGGATTTTGAGGCCTGACGTGTTATGTCAAGAATGGAAGTCCACTTATATTGCCGATGGAACTTCTTGACACCGGTAAGCACAAGCATCTCAGGTTTCTTTTCCGCCCGTTCGAGAAGCCCCCTATAGCGCTCAACATCCACTTCGCGGTTCTCTACCGGTCTGAGACAACACAAGTTTTCTTGAAGTAGTCGGGTGTATTCATCGAATGTCAGCTCGACGCGGGCCTGAAGATGCGCACCAACGCCAAAACGAGTTTGTGCCGCGGCTGAATCCCGGTCGATGATGCCGCTAAAGAACTCCGAGGAGCACCCCGAGCCGTAGGAAAACAGTCCGACCCTGGCGGTGCCACTGTAGTGGGCGCAATCGATAATGCTAGCCAATGCCAGGTAGACAGAGCCGGAACACAGGTTTCCTACAACGCTTGGATACTCAAGCGAGGGCTTAACGCGCTGCGCGAAATCTTGATCGACTTGCTGAGGTGACGCGTTCGCGAACTCCTTCATCATTTTCCTGTGTGCGGCTTTCACCAAGCCAGAGAACGGAGTATGCAAAGCAAGATAATCAAAGGTCTCGACGAAGTCGGCATCGTTGACTTTGCGCTGGTATTCCGCGAAACTGTTGGACAGACAATCTAGATACGCGAACAGCGAGCGATCAACATCGGCGATGTCGAATTCCGGAGTAGGACGAGCGGAGTCCATGGTTTCAAAGCTGTAGTTTCCGAACGCACCCAGGTCGACCGTCATAACTCGGGCTTGATCGCCAATCAGGATAGCGGCCGCTCCGGTACCCATCACAGGTTCGGTATACGCGGCTCTTTCATTCACCAACGAAACGTCGGTTGCGATCACCAGCACCTTCGATCCCGGAGAGATTCCGGACGCGACGTACGCGACTGCCATCTGGAGGGCGGCAGTCGCCGCATAGCAAGCCTGTTTCACCTCGAGGAGACGACAGTTGCGGCTAAGCCCAAGGTACTCGTGCACATACGACGTGATCGACTTGCTGTAATCGACACCGGATTCGCTTGAGGTGATCACGATCTCAATGCGGTCTCTTTCATCGGCGTCGAGTCCATCGATAATTGGCTTAGCTGCGTTTACCGCATTAGTAACCGGGTCCTCAAAGGGAAAGGCTATAGACCGTTTCTCCATCATGAGGTTGCCCAACCTGGCGAGGTCCAAGCCTCTGCCCTCGAATATGGCACGGACCGGAATATACGCCAATCCGCAATACACATTGAGCGCCTCAATGCCTATGGGACTGTGTTCTCTCTCAGATCCGGTCATATTCGTCGTGCTCTGCATAAATAGTCCACCAGGTCATCAATGGTTGGAATGTTGCTGAAATTCGACATGGGCTCGTCAACGCCGAGCCGGTCCATGATTGAAAGAATGATTTCGACTCTGTCCACCGAATCCGCTCCATGATCCTTCAAGGATCTGTTGCCTGAGACAGCTTCCGCCGGCAGATTCGGGAGTATCGAAGAGATAACCTCTCGCACGATTGGTGCGATCTTCTCCTTGGCGGACTCAGAGAATACGATCATACGGCCCTTCCGATAGAACCTGCAGGGTACTGACCGCTATCACCCGCGTCGTCTCGCAATCTTGAATCACTGCGTTATAAACCTCGTGTCCGGTCTGCCCGACTTTCCGCCACAACCTGAGAGTGATTCTGAGAAGAGAGTCTATGTCGGCATTGCCGAAGTAACAAAGCTTATGATCGACCACGACTCTCTCCAGGAATGACTGGGAACTCCTGCCAAGATGCTTCCAAAGCTTTAGAAGAGCCCCATCGATGATGGAGAAGTAAGCGGCAAAATATACGAGGCCCACACCGTTGATGTCACGTGTAATGTCAATTCTGTATTCAGTGTGAAACTCATCCACCACGCAAACATGATCGAGTGATTGTGTATCGTGAAACGTATTGTTGTTTCGCGCAAACCCACAAACCAGTCGAGGAGAGTAGCGATCCGGCAACGAGGAAAGATGAGCGTGCTTGAAATCGACTGGGGAAGACTTGATAAGATCTTGGTTGCTTTTTCCCCGGCTACGAGCTACCCAGCGGTTGAAGGTTTCGACATACAGACAATCGTTTCTTGGGAAATCGTAGAACTCTTCAAGATCAATCGGTTGTGTCGAGATTTCACCCTGCCCTTCTTTCTTGATTCTGTGAAGCGTAAGGATTGACTCGCTTCCGAAGTTGAACAGGGTCGAGACAGCTTCCAGTCGGTCGCCAAACGTCAAGCCCGCGGGATGGATGGTCGGACTGCTTCTTATATGAAAATAGTAGAAGGCTAGGTATGTTGGGGCGCCGCTGGCGTTAATGGCACTGAACACATTGGTCCCACACAGTGCCGTTACTGCGTCCCAAGTCCAATCGCCAATCTGCCCAACGAACAGTGAATTGTGTCCGGACATGGCCGGCTTTACGGTCAGCCGGCGGTACACCGAACTTTCGCCCACCGTCTCGAACGCGTCTCCGATGACGTGACTTGTTGGGTTCTGGAGGGCATTGGTTTCCACTGTCGCGGTCCTTAGTTTGATCCGTGCTGAAGCGATTTGATCCTGCCCCGGCTACCTGAGCTGCATCAGTATCACCCCAAGACTCACGGAAGCTAATCTCGATGGCCCCGAGTTATGTCACTTATCGGATGCTTCAGGACTAAAGTACCCAAGGCGGAAATGTGCTGTCTGGTCAAAAGTGCTCAATAGCTATTAAATTTGTGCTTGGTATTCGGATCCATCTGCTTCATCTAAAAAACACCCGAATCTGCGTCAGCGTTGATAACTTGATTGGTCAGACTTTATTCCCATTTTTCACAACTCGGGGGCTCACCCTTGACTTCCAGACTCTCCCGGAGTACAGTTCGTTCCGCTTCGCAAAGTAAGATCCCGAAGCGTCCCCTCTCCCCCACTCGGTCCGAAATCAAGGGGGCTACCCCATCCCTGCACTGCTACGACTGACGCCACCCATGCGCGCATACGCGATCAATCGCCCCATGTACTCGTTGGCACGAACGATGATACGCAGACACAATCCCATCCACCGTCGCATCTCGAGTCGGCGATGTGGACTCTACGCTCAAGATCACTAGGTTTGGAGGTTAGACGAGCCTTTTTAACCGCGTCCAGCGAGCGTTTCAGCCAGTCGATTACTTCGGCCTTGGACCTCACCGTTTTTTTCCGCGTCCTCTTTGAGGCCGAGAAGTTTTTTCTCTCCATCCCCCACAATTCATTTCTCTCTTCCGCAAAACTCCGCTATTCTCTACCCGGGATGACCACGCTGCCTCTTTCCGAGCTTCTCGGCGCCACCGTCTACGACCCCGCCGGTGTGGCTACGGGAAAGGTCCGCGAAGTCACCCTCGCGCCCCAGGAAGATCGCGACCGCATCGCCTCCTTTATTGTTAAGACCAAAACCGGCAACCGCGTCCTTCCTTTCTCCGCCGTTTCCACTATCGATACCAACATCCACGCCCTAACCAACCCCGCCGATTGGCCCACCGCCAACGGTGCCGAAGGTCTGTTCCTGCTGGAACGCGATCTGCTCGATCAGCAGGTCATCGACGTTCACGGACGCAAAGTAGTTCGCGTCAACGATGTTGACCTCCAAATCGACGCCGTCACCGAATCTGGAAGCACTCACTCCGTCCTTCGCGTTCAATCCGTCGAAATCGGCGCCCGCGGCGCTCTCCGCCGCCTTCTGCGCGGTCTGGCTCCCCGCGGCGCTCTCGACGTCCTAATCCAGAAAATTCCTGCACGCACCATCCCCTGGAGCTTCGTCGATCTCATCGAGACCGATCCCGCGCGCCGCATCAAGCTCAAAATTTCTCACGAGGGCTTGGCCAAGCTCCACCCCGCCGATATCGCCGACATCGTCGAAGATCTCGCTCCCGACGAGCGCGAAGCCGTCTTCCGCACGCTCGACGAAAATGTCGCCGCCGAAACTCTCGAAGAAGTCGATCCCCGCGTGCAGAAGTCGATCGTTGAATCCCTCGACTCCGAACGTGCCGCCGACATCGTCGAAGAGATGGACCCCGACGCCGCCGCCGACCTTCTCGCCGATCTCTCTCAGGATCGCACCGAGCAAATCCTCGTCGAGATGAAGCCTGAAGCCAGCCAGGAAGTCGTCGAACTCCTCGAGCACCGCGAAGAAACCGCCGCCGGCCGCATGACCACCGAGTTCCTCGCTCTCCCCGTCACTGCCACCGTCGAAAATGCCATCGGCGTCATGCGCGAGTTCGAAGGGGGCATCGAATCCGTCAGCACCATCTACCTTGTCGACTCCCACGGCACGCTCGCTGGCGCGGTCCCGCTCGCGAAACTCGTCGTCGCCAAGCCCGAGACCCCACTCCTTTCCCTCACCCAGGAGCCGCTACTCTCCACCCGTGAAGGCACCAACGACAACGAAGTCGCCGAACTCTTCGACAAATACAATCTGATAACTCTCCCCGTCATCGACCAACACAACAAACTAGTGGGCGTCATCACCTCCGACGACGTAATCACCATGCTCCGCTCGAAACTCTGATTTTTTGAAAGGGTGCGTGTGGGCGCGGGCGACTCGCCCGCGCCGACGAGCGCAGCGAGGATCACGTTTCACAGTCGGGTATCCCACAACTTAGATTCTTTCAACCTACCCAAAGGTCAAGGCCCGCAACCAGAGACCCAGACTGAGAACTGAGAACTGAGAACTGAGAACGAGAACCGAGAACTGAGAACCGAGAACTAGCTATAATCATCAGTTCTCAGGAGACCCCTTTGCCCTTCGACGACCTCCGCCAGTGGATCGCCGCTCTCGACCGCGCCGGCGAACTCAAGCGCATCCAAACCGAAGTCGACCCCATCCTCGAAATCACCGAAATCACCGACCGCGTCAGCAAAGGCACGAGCCATGTGGGAACAGCTGCCTCGACTGTCGCGCCAAGCGAAGCGAGGCGGAACCCGGCACAAAAACCCGGAGGCCCCGCCCTCCTCTTCCAAAACCTCAAAGGCTACCCTGGCTCTCAACTCCTCATCAACCAGTTCGGCTCCGAAGCTCGCATGAAACTGGCGCTCGGCGTCAACTCTTTCGACGAATTCGCCGACCGCATCCGTGTCTTCATGGACATCAAATCGCCGCAAGGCTTCCTCGACAAATTAAAAATGCTTCCGCTCCTCACCGAAGCTGGCAAGTTTTTTCCCAAGACCGTTCCCACCGGCGCCTGCAAAGAAGTCATCAAGCGCGACAACTTCTCTCTCCTCGACTTCCCCATCCTGCAATGCTGGCCTCAGGACGCCGGCCGCTTCATCACTCTCCCCTGCGTAACCACCCGCGACCCAAAGACAGGCAAACGAAATCTAGGCATGTATCGCCTCCAGGTCTACGACCCCCGCACCCTAGGCGCCCACTGGCAAAGACAGAAGGTAGCCGCCGAACACTACCGCCAAGCCCTACGAAACGCCGCCACAACTGATGCAAAGAAGATGGACCATGTGGGGACGATGGACCATGAGGGGACGGGCGCCCTCGCCCGTCCAGCGACCGAAGCGAGCCGAGCAGCCGTGAATATAATGGCTCAAACCTCCGGAGGATCAAACCTCACCACCACCACTCAACCCTCCGGAAGGATGGAAGTCGCCGTCGCCATCGGCACCGACCCCGCCATAACCTTCTCCGCCATAGTCCCCGCCCCGCCAGACGTCGAAGAATACTTAATCGCCGGATTCCTTCGCGCCGCCCCCGTCGAATTAGTCAAATGCGAAACCGTCAACCTCGAAGTCCCGGCCACCAGCGAGATCGTCCTCGAAGGCTACGTCAACCTCGACGAACTCCGCACCGAAGGCCCCTTTGGCGACCATACCGGCTTCTATTCTCTCGAAGATCTCTACCCGGTCCTCCACCTCACTTGCATCACGCATCGCAAAGATCCCATCTACGCCACCACCATCGTCGGCAAGCCGCCCATGGAGGACGCCTACATGGGCAAAGCCGTCGAGCGCGTCTTCCTGCCGCTCATGCGCCTTACCATTCCTGAATTGATCGACATCAATCTACCAATCGAAGGCGTGTTTCATAATTTAATGATCGTCTCCATCCGCAAGTCCTATCCCGGCCAGGCCCGCAAAGTGATGAACGCCATCTGGTCGCTAGGCCAAGCCATGTTCACAAAGGTCATCATTGTCGTAGACGAAGACGTAGATGTGCAAAACATTCCCGACGTAACCCTGAAAGTTCTAAACCACATCGACCCCGAGCGCGATATCCAATTCACCCTAGGTCCCGTCGACTCGCTAGACCACGCGAGCCGCCTACCCAACTACGGCTCGAAAATGGGCATCGACGCCACCCGCAAGTGGCCCACCGAAGGCTTCACCCGCCCCTGGCCCGATGAAATAGTCATGGATACGAAAACGAAAGGGTTAGTAGACAGCAAGTGGAAAGCCCTAGCCAAAGAGCTGGGAATCGAGTAATCAACCCTCAAGACTGTCACCCCGAACAAAGCAAGATCCTTCACTTTTTGAATGATCTTGCTAAGTCGAGGACCCGCTGTTTCGATTGCATCACCCCCGCTCAGTTGATGGTGATAGTGACGTAGGTCGTGTTCACCCGGGTGAATCCGCTGGCGTTGACGTCGAGAATGGCGAGCTGATAAGTCCCGACCCCGTAGCCTAGAGTCACATCCTGATTAATATACAAACTGGTCAGCCCGGTGCCGGTGGGTGAGTTAGCGAGTTTGACCCCGTGGGTGCTGTCCCAGACCTCAATATGATCGATGAGGACGGAAGAGCCGTATTCCGATGCATAGGCATTCACATGCACCGTGGTGCTGCTTTGAGTAGTGTTATTTGCCGGCGCGTTCACATACACACCGTCGGCAGACGACGCAGTATAGTCGAATATGGTTTTGTTCAGTATGGCCCCAGTGCTGGATATTGCCAGAATTGACAGAGCATGCGATCCCACAGACAGTTTTGGGTACCACTGTGCAACAGTTGAACCCTTGGGCGAATTTCCCAGCTTGTTCCCGTTGTCCCAGACTTCCAGGTGATCGACGGGCGTGGTTCCCTCCACCGCATAGGCGTTCACCGGAAGCAACGTCGCGGACTGCGTTGAGTTGTTGGCGGGCTCGGTGATAAAGACTCCGTTACTCGACGACACGGTAATGGTCGCGTATTCCTTGTGATAGACAACTTCAGCGGAACTCACGTCCTCCACCAGCAACTCATGCTGGCCGGTAGTAAAAGTAAACGTCTGATCAACGGTTGAGCCCGTGACGCTGGCGAGCTTCACTCCCGTCGTCTCGTCCCACACTTCCATGTGATTGATAGTCCTCCCGTTCTCCGAAGCGGAAGCTTTCACCAGGACACTGGTGCCTTGGGTTGAGTTGTTGCCCGGAGAGTCGATCGCCACTCCTCCGGAGGTGGAGGTGAAGAAGTCGGACATGTCAGCCGCGCCGTTGGATCCGCCCGGGTAGGTGTGGATTCCCAGCGAATCCAGCATGGTTCGCAGCGAGTTCTGGTGCTGATAGTAGATATCGGAAACGTACGCGGGTTTGATGTTCGGGCCGATCAGCGCAGTGTAGACCTGGCCTTGAGCGTCGCCGTCGCCGTTGTCAAAGGTGATCAGAAGAACACCGCTGCCGCCGGTTTGAAAGTCAGGCAGAGCCAGCATCGCGGCAAGATTATTCTGCAGAAAGCTGTTGGCTTGCGCCAGCGTGCCATCGTGCTTGTCATAGAGTCCGTCGGGAATGACGATGGAGTACCGGGGCAAAGTTCCATTGGCAACGTCGATACCAAATTGCTCGAAGTCGACAATTTGGCCTTGAGATCCCAGGGTGTTGCTGGTGAGGTGGTAATACCAGGGTGCGGCATTGTGACGCTTGTAGTAATGGGTGCCTCGCGCCGCGTCCTCGGTTGTAATGGTACCCCCGGCATTCAGGTAACTCCCGGCGTACACCTTCCAGGAGATAGGACCTTCGCTCATCAAGTGGAAGATGTTTTCGTCGGTGATCGGGCTGGTGCAATCGTTCCCGTTGCAGCCAAATGCAGATTCAGAGCTGCCGGAAGCCAGCCACAGGTAGTCGAGCAGCGATCCGCTCTGGTTGGAGTAGTAGTTCTCGGAGTAGCCGTATTTGTTTCCTTCGCTGACCAACCACGGCATGCCGGTCGGATAGACCGTGCTGAACGAGGTGTTCTCGTCAACAATCAGCACCACGTGATTGGAGAGCGGAACTGTCACCTGCGCGGAAGCGGCAACACAGGTCAGCAAACAAAACGCGCATGCCAGAAGTAGGAGCGTGCCGGAGACAGAGTTGAGAGCATACTTTCGGGAAATCATAGTCATATCCTTCCTTTAGGGGTTCTAAGGACACTGCGGCCGTAGACAAGTCCCTGCGCTCTAAACTGCCGCAGTATGGTTGCGACCGGCGGGCTTTCAGCTACCCGCCCTAAGAAATGTTGCCGGAATCTAACGCCGCCAGCAGAGTTGCTGCGGCTTCCGAGCCGGGTCATCGCGACGGCGACTTGCCCCTAAACGAAGTTGATTTGACCTGTTGGGCTTGTCTTCAGCTCGGCAACCCGCACGGGAACGCCGGCGCAGGCGCCCCTGGAGTAGTCAAGGTGTTATACAGCGTTTGGCTTTGCTGAACGTGGGTCCCGTTAACAATTTTGCAATATGTCCAACGCTCCAGTCCGTAGCTCTGCATGAAATTGTAGACCTCCTTGTAAGTGCAGTTGTTGTGGGCAATGCGTGGACTATGCATGCTAAAAGGCAGGCCCGCAGGGATCCGCGGGCTCGGTGCCTCTAGATCGTCATGAAACAGTTCACCGGTCTGTCGCCAGTCTTTGTCTCCTAGGTGCAGGTTCATTAGGCGGCTCCAAGTCAAAAGAGTCACCAACCTAACGTGGATTCAAATCATAGTCTGAGCAAAAATGCACACAGTCATATTTTTAAGCTATGCGGTATGTAACATGTCTTAGCCTACCTATAACTACGGAAATGCATAACTAAACTGGTATCTTAGGTATCCCCGCTCAGCCCTTTTTTCCACAGGTTCAACAACAATCACATACATCTCGGGGTCCAACCTCCCCCGGAGCTCGTCCATTACCCTTCAACGGGAACCACCTTCTCTAGATTCAACGCCGATTAAATCCAGCTAACCATCGCCCCATGTGAGCACCCCCATGTGAGCACTATGAGACATTATTCTCCCCGCCTTCAACGCACACTAATTCCTGCCGCCTTCCAAGGCGGACACCTCTGATCTTGGAGATCACATGCACCGTTCACATCACTACATCGCTTCGTTATTTCTCACCGCCGCTCTCGCCGCACCCATCTCGCTCGTAGCCGCGCCCGCGCCACAAGAGGCCGGCGTTCAGGTCCGCGTCTACGATAGAAACCACAAGGACTACCACAACTGGGACGACAACGAGAATCGCGCCTGGGGACGGTACCTCGTAGAAAACCACCGCGAGTCTCACGAATATTCCCATGCCAACAAGCGCGAGCAATCGCAATACTGGAACTGGCGCCACGCCCATCCCGACGATCGCGACCATCGCGACAATGACAGGCACTAAAACGGCCGATACTAGGAAATCACCCAGCCGTCCCGTCCAGCCCTAGCGGACGGGACGCTGGAAAGATGCGTATCGAAGGTATGCCTTTCGCCATACCGCATATCAGGGCAGACTTACTTCGCGTGCTTCCACTCAATCTCAAGAGGCATTAAGCAAAGTTAGTGCGTGCCAGGCGGGAATTCGCTAAAGTTTCTCCGCTCATCGCCGATCTGTCACCCATATGGTGAATCCAGTGAGCAGCGCAAGCGTCAGTCACTCCAACGAAGCCGCGAAACCAGCCGCCCCCAAGCCTCAGCAGGCGCAGCAGAAGAGTGCCCCGCAACCTTCGGACACCGCCAAGCTGAAGAGCACGGGCGCTGGCAAGAATGACGGCGACAGTAAATAACATCACTAACCTTACCCCTCGAACGGGTTGAACCACAAAAAGACGGAGGACAGGCAACTCGCCTGTCCTCCGTCTTTTTATTAACAGGAAACTTAACTAGCAAACGTCTCTAATACGGGACAACTCCCCCGCCAGCCCGACAAAGTCCGCGGTCGCCTGCGCGCATTACGACGCCTTCACAAACCGCAGCGAAGCCGAATTCATGCAATACCTCAGGCCTGTCGGTCGCGGACCGTCGTCGAACACATGCCCCAGGTGCGCGTCGCATTCCTTGCACGAAACTGCTACCCGCTCCATGCCGATCGTGGTATCGCGGATCTCCCGCACATTTTCCTGCGCCAGCGGCGCCCAAAAGCTGGGCCAGCCTGTTCCAGAATCAAACTTTGTCGAAGAACTGAACAGCGCGTTGTCACAACAGATGCACCGGTAAATCCCCTTGTCATGCAGATTCCAGTATTTCCCGGTATAAGCGAACTCCGTATCCGCGTGCCGCGTGATTTCGAACACGCCCGACGGAAGCTGCTTTCGCCACTCCGCTTCCGTCTTCACCACTTTCGCAATTTTCACCTTCGCCAGACGCTCGCCTGCATCGGAGAATTGCACAATCGTCACTTCTCCCGGCTCTGCCTTCGCCGCAGCCACCGTCACTCCAGGTTTTCGCCAGAACCACAACAGCGTCCCGCCCAGCGCCGCGCCCACTCCCGCCAGAAACACGCGCCGTGAAACGCTGCCGTTGTTCTTCTCACGATCCAGGTCAAACATGGCCCCTCCGAGTTCTCAGTTCCCAGTTCTCAGTTCCCAGCAAAAACCTTCGGCGCGCGACTGAGAACCGAGAACCGAGAACTGAGTGCTGCCCTACTTCCCTTTGTACAACTCCGGAAATTCCTTCCGCAAATTCGCCACCTTCGGCGCGTCGTTATAAACAATATAAGGATCGTTGGGATGCACCGTCGCATAGTTCTGGTGATAGTCCTCCGCCCGATAAAACGCCTGCAAAGGCGTCACCTCAGTCGCAATCTTCCGCCGAAACACTTTGGCCTCGTCAAGTTGCGCAATGTAAGCCTCGGCAATGCGTTTCTGTTCATCATTCCCATAGAAAATCACGGACCGGTACTGCGTCCCCGAATCCGGCCCCTGCCGGTTCACTTCAGTCGGATCAAGCGCCACCGAGAAGAACACCCGCAGCAACTCTCCATATGTAACCTGCGACGGATCGTAAACAATCTGCACGGACTCCGCATGTCCGGTCCGCCCGCTGCTAACCGTCTCATAATCAGGATTCTTCACCGAACCGCCGGCATATCCCGAGGTCGCGCTCACCACGCCCTTCACGTGCTGAAACACCGCCTGGATTCCCCAGAAGCATCCGCCCGCCACCACCGCAGTTTGCTTCGCCGAAGCGGCAGCCTTCGTCTCATCCACCACCGGAGCCGGCACGGCCGTGCTCGCCCCATTGCCCGCGCGGCAAGCTATCGCCACGGCCAGCACCGTCAACATCATCGCCACCATCCGCACCGAAACTTTCGACATAATCCCTCCCAACTCAATCACCGACTCCCATCATTAGATTTACAAGTTTAAAGGAAGTTACGCATCGCTTTGTCACGAACCATGGGAACGGCCGACCTCCTGAGCCGACTCATGTGGGGACGGGCGAGACGCCCGGCCGCTTGCAGATCCTCCCAGCGGACTCCGCCCACAATCTGAATCTCGCATTCTCCTGAATTCAGAGCTATACTGGTGTTCTCCGTTGAGCATTCACTCTCTTCAGAGCAGTAAGGAGACTCGCCATGAACTATGACGCCGGAAGTCCCTTCGAAAGCATCGAGAGCGCCCGTGAGTTCGTCTCCCTGTTGACCGAAGCCGTTGCCCAGGCTAAAAAAGATGTCGAAGCCGACGTTCAACGCGAATCGAACTCCAACTCCCCACGCCGCCTCGACGCACTCCGCACCGCGCTGTACAGCATGGAGAAGCTCGAAGTGCACATGAACCAGAGTCGCCGCATTCTCAACGATCTCCGCTCCCTGCGTCGCCTTCTTTTTGCCGAGCGCGCCGCGAAACCGAACCCGCTCCCAAACGCGCAAAGCACAAATCACGAAGATCGCGGCCGCACCGCCCGGCGAAAAACCCGCGATTCCTATCAGGTCACTCCGTCACACGTCCCACAAGCGGACTAAAAGAATCCCCTTCAGCCACCGAGGTGATGTAGAGCGACCACTCTTATCCTCTGCTTTGACTTTGTCCTTCCCCACAGCGTTTCGCCGCCTGTTGTCGACCGCCCACTAAGCCGCCAATGACGATGGCGATACCGTCTGCGTTGCCTTGCGCACCGCCAACGACATCATCACGCGCGCCACGCCGCTGAAGATCATGCTCACGCCCACCAGTGTGCCAATCGCCCAGGCCGAACTCGACGGCCATTGCAGGTAGATCATCAAGCCCAGCAGCAAGGTAATGATCCCGTCCACCAGCATCCACGCCGATCCGTGGATCGGACGCATCTTCACATACAGCACGATGTTCAGGATCCCTTCAATGAGGAAAAGTGATCCCAGCAACAGTGTCAGCGACGCTACACCGAGTACGGGATGCAGGATCAAATACGCGCCGAAGCACAGATATGCAATTCCCACGAGCAGCTTCCAGATCATGCTTCCCGCTCCATGCGCGCGAAAGGCGAGCATCACGTGAACGATGCCTGCCAAAACAATCAGCCACGCGACCACCACGCTTACTGCGACGGCGGCAAGAAACGGCGAACTCATCGCCAGCATGCCAAATACAATCAGCAAAACTCCCCACAAAATGGAAACTGTGGAAGCGTTCCGCACCATCGCAACCGGACTGTTCTGTGCCATAGAGGCCTCCTTTAAGTAGCGGCATAAGCCTACCTCAAAAACCGAATCAGTAGAAGTCGAAGGCGAGGGCGGACACATCAACATGGGTCTATTGATTTTTGCCCTGAAAAACTTCCGATTGATCGTCTAAGTGACCTAACCAAGGTAGAAAAAGCTAGAGCCTGGAAACTGATTCTCCTTGACATTCGCCTTCCCTTCGCCAACAATAGCGGGCATGGCGATCACACGCAGGCAGCACGAAGTCTATGACTTCATATCCCGCTTCGTGGCGGAGCATGGCTACTCTCCGTCGTTTGAAGAGATCGGCAACGGGCTTGATCTGAACTCGCTGGCCACGGTGCACAAGCACATCACCAACCTGGAGAAAAAGGGACTGCTCACGCGCGACTACAACCGCAGCCGCTCCATCGACCTGGTGCCGCCCAAGGGACGCCTCAAGCAGTCGATGAACGTGAACACAGGTTTGGTGCTGCCGCTCCTCGGCCGCATCGCCGCCGGCCAGCCCATCGAAGCCATTGAGACGCCGGAGACCATTTCGCTGGCCGACTTCGTCCGGTCTAAAGAGGTGTTCGTGCTCGAAGTGCGCGGGAATTCCATGCAGGATGAGGCCATCCTCGATGGCGACTACGTTCTGGTGGAGAAGCTAAAGACGGCGCACAACGGCGACATCGTGGTCGCACTGGTCGATAAAGATGACGCCACGCTGAAGCGCTTTTTCCGCGAAGGCGACAACATTCGCCTGCAACCTTCGAACGCAACCATGCAGCCGATCATCGTGCCCGCGGCGTCAGTGGAAGTGCAGGGGCGGGTGATTGGTGTGCTGAGGAAGTACTAGGGCAGTTCTCAGTTCCCGGTCTCAGTTCTCGGTTCGGGGCCTCTGGCTTCTGACTCAAGCCTACGCAATTGGTACACCGGTGAGATATTTCGATTCCGCAATTATGCGCCATAAACATCTAGTACGAGTCCGGTTGATTGCGGGAATCTGTCTGTGTCTGGGGCTGGCCTCTTCGGAGCTGGCGCAGAGCCAACACGTGGGGCACGATGGCTCTGCGAAGGAGAAAGTTGTGACGAGTCATGCCACTGGAACGTTTGAAGTGAAGCTGACGCCGCAGGCCGACGAGGCCGCCCGCGATATGGGCCTTGGAAGAATGTCGATCGACAAGCAGTTCCATGGCGACTTGGAGGCAACCAGCAAAGGATACATGCTGTCCTCGGCTGCAACCGTCGTGAAGGGTTCCGGGGGATACGTTGCGATGGAGCGGGTGACGGGAACTCTGAAAGGACGCACCGGCAGTTTCGTCCTGCAGCACAGCGGCACGATGACGCGGGGCACTCCGCAATTGAGCATCACGGTTGTCCCGGACTCCGGCACCGGTCAATTGGAGGGTCTTGCAGGAACGATGACCATCAAGATCGACCAGGGCAAGCATTCCTACGACTTCGAATACACACGGCCGGAAACGCCGTGAAGGGAGTGCCTGGAATTCCACTTCCCGTCAGTACAGATGGAAAGCGACTTCGGCGTCGATCTCTACAGCGACGGGCTCACCATTTTTTTCAGCAGGATTGAATCGCCACCGGGACACCGTCGCCACCGCTTTCTGGTCGAGGCCAAAACCCACAGGCCGCATGATTCGGATATTTCGAACTTGACCCGTTTTGTCGACAATAAATGACAGCACGACCACGCCCTGATACTTGGCGCTGCGTGCCTGTTCCGAAAATTCTGGTTCCGTCTGGGAGACAAGTTTAGGCGGAGTGACGCCCTTTCCGATGCGACCGACTGGGCCGTACAAGACCGTTGCTTCGTCAGCGGCCGGTTCGTCGGGTTTGGCGGTTTCTTCCGAGCTGGAGAGGACTCCGGGAATGGAGGCAAACTCCGCCGGGAAACTGCAGGCGTTGGATTGCTTTCCGCCTGTTGGCAGGGTTCTCCAGTTCTGCGATGAGGCCGGCGTTCCTGCTGGTTCCATGGAATTGCCGGTTGATGCCGCCAGAACGCAGGGCTTCCAATAATCGGGCATGGAGTCTGCGAGGCGGTCTTGCGCGGTTAGAAAAATCCTGGAAAGTGCGGCATCAGCCTTTTCTGCAGTGATATTGCCCGCATCGAACTCAACTTCGATACGCGCTTTATGCTCTTTCTCGGTCTTCTCTTCTTTCTTCTTATTCTTGTCGAAGTACTGCTGGAACTGGAAGCTCTGCCCGGTGTTGCCCAAAGAGAGGCGCTCTGCCTGGAGGGTCAAGCGCTGGCCCGACAGATTGAGCTTGTTTACGCGAATGAATCCGTCGACGGTCCAGTCGCCTGAAGCGGCAGAGCCGCTAACCAGCGAGCCGGCGGAATCGTAGCCTAACCGCTCCCCGTGATAGAAGTTGCGGAGGACAAGAGTCTTGTCGTTGTATTGATCGCGGAGATGCTGCTCGAGTCCGTCGGCGGCTTGCAGAGGCAGCGAGGAACATGCGAGAGCGAACATCGCGAAGCGGCGAAGAAGCCGTAGGTCCCGCTGCATGGTCGAGCATTGTAGCTCAACTCCGGGATGAAACGCGAACGCCCGGGACTAGTCCCGGGCGGCTCGTCTTTCTAAAGGCTGAATAGCTGAACAGCTGCCTTACCCAACGTGGCGATCAAGCGCTTGCGCGATTGCTTCTTTGGGTTTGTAGCCGACGATTTGCTCCACCACTTGCCCGCCCTTGAACACCAGCAGCGTGGGGATGCCGGTGACTTTGTAGCGCATGGGAGTGGAGCTGTTGGCATCCACGTCCATTTTGCCGATCTTGATCTTGCCCTGATAATCCTTGGCAAGTTCCTCGACGATGGGAGCGATGGCGCGGCAGGGACCGCACCACGTCGCCCAAAAGTCGACCAGCACGGGCTGATCCGATTTCAAAACATCCTGATCGAAGTTCGCATCCGTAACTTCGACAATTCCATTGCCTGCCATATTGTTTCTCCTCGTTGTAACGTCGCGTTGCGGCGGACGCTCCCATGTCTCGGAACAACGAGCGGTCTAGCCGGACCCGGCGATCTATGAATAGCTGCTTCCCCAAGCAGGGGCGACTTCTTATCGTACCACCGGTATTGGATGCATGGAGCAAAGCGAAGGACGCAAGGTGAATTCTGCGCTCCACAAGAGGTCTTCGAACGCGGCAAGGCGGCTCGAAACGGCACGTCGAATTCCGCGCAAGGCTAGCAACTGGAACACTGCAGAAGTTTCGTCGAGAGGTGATCGCTGAAAGAGCGCAATAAAAAAGCGCCCTGGACTTTTCAGTCAAGGACGCCTCGGCAGCCCTCCCCCAGAACTGCCAAACCACGAAATGGATACTAGTGAACTACTCATTTTGTGTAAACGTCACTTTGGTAATGAGCTTTTCCCGGGCCGGAAAGTGAAGCCCTTTAAAGTACTGCGTCCGTGAAGATGAAGTGCACAGTAGGCGGGGATTACGGCTGCTTGTGCCAGGTTTCGCCGGCGTCGTTAGTGATCCAGCGTTCGGCATTCGATGTGATCACGGCTCCATTGCTCGCGTCAGAAAACTGAATGCTCGTAACATCTCCAGTCAGGATGGCATCTGGTTGGGACGGCTGGACCTTTGTCCAGTGAGCGCCGGCATCGGCTGAATGATAAAGTACGGCGCTCGAACCACCGGCCCAGACTTCGGAGCCCAAGGCCGCCACGGCGCGGAATACTGGGATTGGAGCGGGTTGACCCTCATCTGCTCTCTTACTGTTGGTAGCTTTGTATTTGTAGTCTGCGACCCCTGCAACTTGCGAGCGGCTGATTGGAAACGATTTGCCCGCGCTGGCAGCTTCCTGCACATTCACATCCTGCCACGTCTTGCCGGCGTCGAAAGAGCGTTGTAAAGCGCCGGCGGAACTGATCGTCCAACGCAGGGAAGCACGCAACATGAGAGATGGCTCGTTCTGTACAGAAACGTTCGGAGATGGCAGCGACGGTGCACCTTGTGAAGGAACTGAGTCCTTGGCTTTGACCACGTCTAAGTTAGCCGCCGATGCGTTCTGCGCAGGCAGTTCCACCTGATTTTGAACGGTAGCGACTTGCGCAGCCTCCGTCTGCACCTCGACCATTTCCGAAGCGGGGGGAATAGCAGTCTGTTGAGCGGACGCGCCGGTTGATAGCTGCCCAGCCGGATTCCGTGACGCCTCTTTCGACTCGGACGGGAACGCAAAAGAATCACGCTGCGTCGGTCCCTGGTAATTCTTGGCAGGATGCCCCGATCCCGATCCAATACCACCCCCAGATCCGTTTCCGATACCTCCTGGCAAAACTGCGCCGTGCACAACTCGGGACGGAGGAGCCAGTGTATTCAGTGAGGTGCTCGGCGGTTCCGCCAATACTTCGCTCCTGGCACGAGACGGCTTCTGCATCGGAGTTTGCTTCGGTATCTTTCCGGTAAAGGGACCAACGGCCCGCGCAGCAGGCACCGGCGCGGGGAGCTGCGGGCTCTGCGATGGACTGACGATTTTTGCCTCCTGCTGCAACGAGCTGGATACGAGCGCCGCATTCTGTTGCGTGTGCTGCTTGAGTTGGCGCACTCCGACGACAGTCACGAGAAGAACTCCCGCCGCCACTACTCCCCAACGAACCGCCGGCCACGCGAGCCAGCCGCTGCGAGCTGCTCGAGCCGGTTTCATCATCGCGACGTCATCAGTAGCAGGAAGGGCCAAGGCTACAACTTCGCGGCAATCTCCGCAGTGCGCGAGATGTTCCATCACCTGGCCGCGCTCGGATTCGATCAGCGACTGCTCGGCGAAGGCCGTCAACAGATCGGCGTCGGGATGGGTTTGCGCTGCATCCGGCATGGGCCGCTGCAACCGCACCTGCACGATTTTGGGAACGTTCTGCATTTCTAGCTCTTAGCTTCTTGCTGCTCGCTCCTTCTTCTGAGAGAACGCTGCCGGTGCAGATTCTTGCGCCAGACTGCGGCGAATATTCACTTGCAGATCGCGCACGTCCACTTCCAGGGCCTCTTCGGCCTGGCGGCGGGCCATGCCTTGCTGCATCATCCCCGCCAGGATTTTCTTGCGCAATGTCTTGGCCAGCTTATCCACCTTGCGGCTAATGGTCGACTCGTGCACGCCCAACATGTGGGCGACTTCGGCCAGGGTGCGCCCGTCGAGATAATACGCCGAGAGCACCAGCCTGTCTTCGCTGGCGAGCGCTGCCAGAGCAGCGTCCGTGGCCGATTCCAGCCGCGGGTCCGCCGAGGGAACCGGCTGCGGCTCGGGAGCGGCGAAGCGCTCGCCTTCTTCGTTTTCCTCTTCAAAGCTCACCAAGCGTTTGGTGCGGCGATAGCGGTTGACGAACTCCTGCGCGAGCACGGTGCGTAGCCAGCCCTCAAGCGATCCCCGGCCGGTGAACGATGCGAGCTTCGAAACACGTTCGCCTTCGCGTGTAGCGGTCCCGTAGAGCTCGGCGTAAAGGCTGTCAGCTAAATCGCGCGCGGCGGAGTCCTCGCGCGCAATGCGCAGCGCAGACTGGTAAAGCTTCTCGCGATAGCGCGTGAGAAACACCTCCCACGCCGGGTTATTTCCCGCGGCGCACGCACGCGCCAGTGCAAGTTCCTCGACGCGCAATGTCAGAAGAAAGGTGCGAGCCTCAGCGTGAGTCGCGCTGGGCGGAAGGTATTTCGCGGCCACATCAGCCAGAATTCCGGCGAAAGCTTCGCAGGCAAGACCGATCTTTTCGCAGTCGCCCTTGGCATGCAGCTCCGCCAGCAGTTCGGTTACTGCCGATGCAACAGTGGCCGGAATCGGTTTGGCGGCGCGCATGAAAAAGGTCAGAGTGCGGCAAGTCCAATTTCTGATGCTATCAATTCATTAGACGCTTGCAACGTTAATTTTGTCCGCAAGGCTCACCCTTCATTTCGTTCTTCCGGCGCAGTTCGAGATGAGTGGCGCGGACGTTTCGAGGTTACGGCGGTACCACTAACGAGACTCGCCGAAGACCTAAACGTACAAGCCGCCATGCGGGAGGAGAACCATGCGTCCAAGATTATTTATCGCATTGGCAGTAGCGCTGGCCGTGGCCGGAATGGTCTGTCTGGATCTGAGGCCGGTTCTTGCCGGAGAGCAAACTATCCCCTCTGGCTACAAGGTGCTGGAGCCGATCCGGCACGGCAGTCTAACCGTGTTTCCCGTAGTCGCTCCCAAGTCTTACGCCACGGCCGAGTTTCTCACGCTGGATGAGGGATTGCGATCAGGTGACGTGGTTGTCACCGAGTACGGAAATGTTCGCGGGCTGGTGCGGCGACACATCAACCCAGCATTGCAGCAGCAGCGCGACAGTGCCCAGGTGAACCGTCTGGTGCTGGTCAACAATTCGAAGCGGCCGCTGCTGCTTCTGGCCGGCGAGATCGTTGCCGGAGGCAAGCAGGATCGCGTGATCGGCATGGATCGCATCGTGCCGCCGGAAAGCGATCCCGTTGATCTGAATGTGTTCTGCGTGGAGCCGGGGCGATGGGTCGCGACCAGCGATCGCTTCGGAGCCTCGGGAACAACCTATGCCGTGCCTGGAGTAGCGTCGGGAGTTGGCTCGGGACATGTCGGGGGCATTGCTGGCGGCACCATGATGGCCCAACCTTCCGTGCGCGCCAAAGCTATGGCCGATAAAGATCAGAACCAGGTTTGGGCGGAGGTGAGAAAGCAGCAATCCGCGATGGTCGCTGTGGAAGCATCGGCTCCAACGGTAAGCACGGAATTAAGCTCCACCAGTTCGTACGCTCGCGTGATGGAAAATAAAGATGTGAAAGAGAAAGTAGACGAGGTCGCGAGGCCGATCGAACAGAACTACCAGAGCCTGATCAAGCAACTGCGCGATCGGAAGGCGGTTGGCGTGGTGGTGGCGGTGAACGGGCGCATCATCTGGTCCGATGTTTTTGCCAGCACGGAGCTGCTGGAAAAATACTGGCCCAAGCTGGTGCGCTCCTACGCTTCAGAAGCAGTGGTAACACGCGCCAAAGGCGGCGAGGCAACCCTGGCTCAGGCGGAAGCGTTTCTGGCAAACATGGAAGGCCGCAAGGAAACGATTGAGAGCGAGCCCGGAGTCTACCGTCACTCAGAAGTTACAGGCGATGGATTCAAAGCTTTCGCACTGACCTCTCTGCTGCCAAAGACAGGCTTCGAAGTGCACGTGGCCAAGATGGCGGAGTGAGGAGGCAGTTCTCTGTTCTCTGTTCTCTGTTCTCAGTTCTCAGTTCTCTGTTCTCAGCGTCTTGTTTCTCGGTACCAGATTCTCAGTTCTTAGTGCGAGTCTGGTACCAATTCCGCCACGCAACCGAATCGTTGGGCAAAGGTTGTTTAGTGATGTCGTGTAGCGCCTGGAAAGCCCAGGCATGGGTTTGAGCATCCAGCGCGGGATCGTCAGAATAGTTGATCAGCGTTGGCACGGCTGTGAGACGCTGCTCGTGAGTCAACATGCCGGATTCCGCCAGACTGCAAGCGGCGCGCTCCCGCACCAGCGCCGAAGGATCGTCGTGCATCGCATCGAGCAGAGGTGCGATGGTCGACGTTGTCCCCACTAAAGCAAGTCCTTCGACTGCCCAATGGCGCGAGTCTTCATCAGAATCTTTTCCGGATCCTTTCAGATGTGCGGTCAAGACCTGGACCACGCGATCGGTTTCAACCCCGCGATTTCCCAGCAAGCCGAGAGCCCACAAAGCCCAAACCTTTTGCGCGTGATCGGTAGAATCGGCACGCCGGATCAGCGCATTGACAGTGGACTCGCTCTTGGTGAGTCCGTAAGCCGCCAGTTGCACTTCGATTCCGGACACTCGCACATTCTGATCACTGGAATTGAGGGCGACCGTGGTGAGCTGGCTGAGTTGCGGATTCCAAGTGAGTTTGCCGCGCCAGTTTTCCACATGTGATTGGATTTCGTCAGTCGCGCCATCGTTATGGCTCACGGCTCGCGTCAGCAGGATCTCAGCCTGCTTCTGCGGGCGCTCACGATCCAGATCACGCTGTGAAAGCTTGGCGGAAGAAACAGCAGAATGTTTCTTCGTCGAAAAGGTATCCGTGAATTTCTCCCATGCAGTGATGGGCCCTCCGCGGCTCGACACCAGCAGTGCGGAGACGATTCCTCCCATCATGGCGGCGAAGCTCAGTAAGCGAACATTCGCGGGCGTGCGTGGGCGAGATCCAGTTGCGCGAGGGGCGGAAATCGTGACCGACGGCGGCATCGATCCGGAATAAGACTTAGCAAGATCCGAGCCAGGACCGAGCGTGCCGTAGTCAGGGGTTGGGGTGAGACGCGAGTCCGGCGTCGGAGACGCAGTTTGGCCGGTCAGCTCCGGCTGCGACGCGTTCGGTCGAAATACTCCCATGGCAAGAGTTTAGGGAAGAGCCACGGATAGGGTAAAGTTACTTCAGGGTCCCGCCCACTCAAATTTAGATGCCCGTCCGCGGCTACCTGTAGCGCGGATCTGGCATCGGAATACACTCGGGCCCGGAAAGCTTGTTGAGGAAAATAACGTCTATGCAAAACATCTCGGGCCAAAGCCTGTCTGCCCAAGGAAAAGTTGTGCGCTGGTTCATCTCCGCTCACACTGTTCGTCGCCGCTGTTGCCCTCGCTGCCGCGGGCCCCGGATATAAAGTAATAAATACGTACAAAATTGGGGGCGACGGTGGTTGGGATTATTTGACCGCAGATGCTTCCGCGCGTCGTCTGTATATTTCCCGAGCCACGCACGTCATCGTGCTCGATCTCGATTCCGGCAAAACCGTGGGCGACATTGCCGACACGCCAGGGGTTCATGGCATCGCGCTCGCGCCGGAGCTGGGACGCGGCTTCATCAGCAACGGACGCGAAGGCACGGTCAGCATCTTCGACATGAAGACGCTGGCGACGAGCAGCAAAGTGAAAGTCGGCGACAATCCCGACGCAATTCTTTACGATCCAGCAACCAAGCGAGTCTTCACGTTTAACGGCCGCAGCCAGGATTCGACGGCCATCGACGCCGAAAAGGGCACCGTACTGGGCACGATCAAACTGGATGGCAAACCAGAATTCGCGGCCAGCGATGGCAAGGGCGGCGTCTGGGTGAATATCGAAGACAAGAGCGAGCTGACGGCGATTGATCCGCAAAAACTGGAAGTGAAGGCGAAGTGGCCGCTCGCGCCGTGTACTGAGCCGAGCGGACTTTCCATGGACAGGAAGAACCGTCGCCTGTTCGTCGGCTGCGACAACAAAATGATGGCCGTAGTAGATGCGGATAGCGGCAAAGTATTGGCCACGCCCGCGATCGGTGATGGCGTGGACGCAACTGCATTTGACGACGGAACCGGACTCGCGTTCGCTTCCTGCGGCGAAGGCGTGCTCACCGTAGTGAAAGAAGAGTCTCCCGATAAGTTCAGCGTCGCGGAAAATGTTCCCACGCAGCAGGGAGCGCGGACGCTGGCTTTGGATTCGAAGACCCACAATGTGTTTGTGGTAACGGCGAAATTCGGTCCGCCGCCGGCAGCGACGGCGGATAATCCGCGTCCTCGCCGCACCATCCTGCCCGACTCGTTTGTGGTTCTCGTTCTCGGCAAATGAGACAACTTCTCCACTACTCGCGATCTGTAATTGCGCTAGGGCTGGCGGTGCTTCTAATGCAGAGCTGCATGGTGCAGAACTGCGCCGCTTACTCTGTGCTGACCCATGAACAAGTCGTGGATCTGGTATGGAAAGACAACATCATACCGCTGCTGAAGAAGCGTTATGCCGCCGCCACCGACGATGATTTGAAGAAGGCTCACGCTTTTGCCTACGGAGGGTCGCTGGTTCAGGACATGGGATATTACCCGTTCGGCAGCAAGTATTTCAGCGACCTTACGCATTATGTGCGTAGCGGCGACTTCGTCGTCAACATGATCAACGAAGCGTCCGATCTGAATGAATATGCGTTTGCTCTGGGGGCGCTGGCCCACTACTCCGCCGATAACTGCGGACATCCCACCATCAACAAGGCCGTCGGCATCGAGTTTCCTAAACTGCGTAAGAAGTATGGAGACGTGGTGACCTACGAAGACAATCCGAAAGCCCACATCCGAACAGAGTTTGGTTTTGACGTGACGCAGGTTGCTAAGAACCGGTACACCTCCGATCGCTACCATGACTTTATCGGCTTTGAAATTGCGAAACCGGTGCTGGAGCGAGCGTTTCAGGATACCTACGGCATTCCGTTGAGCGAGGTCCTCACGAAAGAAGATCTGGCCTTCGGCACTTTCCGGCGAGCGATCAGCCAGGTGATCCCGGAGATGACGCGCGTGGCGCTGATCACGCGCCGCGCGGAGATTGTCAAGGAGACGCCGAACTTTCGTGCGCGCCAGTTCCGCTATTACCTCTCACGCACCAACTATCAAAAGGAGTGGGGGAAGGGATACCGGCGTCCGGGTTTTGGCACGCGCCTGCTCGCCTTCTTTCTCAGGTTTATGCCCAAGATTGGACCGTTCAAGGCGCTTGACTTCAAAGTTCCGAATCAGAAAACCGAAGACCTTTACATCGCCAGCGTGGATCTCACGATTGAGAACTATAAGAAGTTGCTGACCGAAACATCCGACGGACAACTGCAATTGACGAATACCGATTTTGACACCGGCCACGATACTCGCGAGGGCGAATACGGCCTTACCGATAAGTCCTACGCTCACCTGCTCGATCAGTTGGCTGCGCACAACTTCGACCACCTTACACCAGAGTTGCGGAGCAATATTTTGGCCTTCTACTCGGATCCAGGTGCGCCTAACGCCACCAAGAAAAAGCCTGCCACCTGGCAAAAAACGCAGGACGAATTGGAAAAGCTTCGCGCGCTGCCGGAACCATCGCCCGCCGAGCAAAACCCGACCTCGGAAATTTGGCTTGATCCTGGCGGAACTGTCGAGCAAGAAACTGCGGATATCGAAATTCATCCCTGACTACGAAAGCTCGACGGCTCGAACGACCGTTCGGTTGTCAATTTTGGTTTGGGCGTGTATTATCTCTCCACTTTAAGCGGCTCGATCCTGGCCTCTTACACTGACATCTAATTGCTTTAAGGCTTGTGAGATTTTGAGATGACGACTTTGGACGACAAGTTTTACCACGCGCATATCACACAGCGGGTCGATTTCGCACCTGATCTGTGGATGTTCCGCATCCAGTCGGGTGAGCATTTCAGTTTTCTGCCGGGGCAATATGCCACTCTCGGCGTGGAAGAGGGCGGGAGGCGCATTGAGCGTCCCTATTCGATTGCTTCCTCGCCCTCGGAAGACGAGGTCGAGTTTTTCTTCGAACTGGTGCCCGAAGGAGCGCTCACACCGAAGCTTCATAAGCTGCAACCGGGCGACGGACTGCTCATGCGCAAAGCACCCAAGGGGCGCTTTACCCTCGAAACTGGAAACGGTCGTACGAATCATTTATTAGTTTCGACAGTGACGGGCGTGGCTCCGTTCGTCAGCTTTATCCGCACTCTGTCGAAGGAATGGAAGGAAGGCCGCTTCGACGGCGCTCACAAGTTATACCTGCTCAACGGCGCCAGCCGGCCCTGGGAGTTTGGATACAAAGACGAACTCACTCGTTTCGCCGAAGAATTGCCTTTTCTGAAATACATTCCCACCGTAAGCCGTCCATGGGATCACGCGGACTGGCCGGGCGAGATTGGCCGCGCCGACGACATTCTGCGCAAGTATGCCGATCAGTGGGGACTTGACGCCAGCAACACTCACGCGTACTTGTGCGGCCATCCCGACATGATCGCCAACAGCAAAGCAATTCTGAAACGTCGCGGATTCCTGGACAAGACCGCCATCAAAGAAGAAATTTACTGGATTCCCCCGAAGGGCTAGGCACCCAGCTCCGAGTACCCAGTACCGAGTACCAAGCACTCGCTCGGCGTGACATTTGCGAAGCTAAACACCGACGGTCGAACTTCGCCGGTCTAGCAAAAGAACGTCTCTCCATCTCTCGCCCAGTTTGCCGATGCGCCGCCTCACACCAACTTCGCGGAATCCGAGCGACTTGTGCAATGCGATGCTGGCAACATTCTCGGGAAATATTCCGGCTTGCAGCGTCCAGACTCCGTGACGCTCAGACTCTTCGATTAGGGTCTTTAATAAAGCTTTGCCAACTCCTCCGCCTCGGGCCGCAGCCGCTACATAGACCGACACTTCTGCGACCCCCGCATAGACGCGGCGAGCGGAAACCGGGCTAATGGCCGCCCAGCCCAGCACTTGCTCTTCTTTGCGCGCGATCAGCCGGCAGTCCTTGCTATGGCTGCTATCCCACTTCTCCCAGTCGGGCAGGTCCGTTTCAAATGTAGCGTTGCCGGTGGCGATGCCTTCACGATAGATCCCGCGCACGGCGAGCCAGTCCGCGGACTGAATGGGTGAGATGTCGTAATCCACTGGTAAAGTCACGGAGCGTCAGCTTTCCGCGGGCGCGAAGACCACCAGGACTGCCAATTCTTCGGTCACGTCGTAAAAGCGATGCTCGACTTCGGCCGCCACGAAAATCACGCTGCCCGAAAAGACCTCCTGGTCCACTGCGTCGACTTTGAAACGGGCGCGGCCGCGGATGACGTAGTAGATTTCATCTTCATGATGCGGCTTCTGGCAGTCAGTTCCTCCAATGGGCAGGACGTAAACGCCGGCGCTCATCGCCGGTACACGGAGAAATTCGCGATATGCCCTGGCGCGCTCAGCGCCCTGCGGACGGATTTCGGGGACAAAAGCGAAGAGCGCTTTCACGCCAGAATGCCTCCGAAGATAAGGTCGGTAAATTGCGGGACGAGGTTCTGCGTCTGCAGTTCGCCTTCGGGCTTGTGCCACTGATAAATCCAGTTGATCATGCCCAGCAGGGCAAACGCCGCGGCGCGCGGGCTCACTTTGCGCTTGGCGCGATGAGACTGTTGCACTTCTCCCACCAGCTTTTCCAGGAAGTGGACATATTCTTTCTTGCGGGAGTTGATGCGCTTGCGGAGCGTCGGCGGCAGAGGATGGTTCTCGTGCAGCATCACCGTGATCTCGCGGTCGCGCGGGCTGAGCACAACTTCGATGTGCAGCCGGATGAGCGCGCGCAGCCGCTGTTCAGGATCGGCGATGCCGCGAACGGGGTTGAGCACGCGCTCCTGCGTGATCTCCATGGCGTGGTTCATGATCTCGTAGAGGATTTCGTCTTTGCTCTGAAAGTGATGATAGAGCCCGCCCTTGCTCAGCTTGAGCGCGGCGGCGACGTCGTTCATGGAAGTGGCGTCGTAGCCGCGCTGCTGAAACAGGCGCGCGGCGGTGCGCAGAATCTCCTGCCGGGAGTCGACCACGGTCTCGCGGGTCATCGGCTGACATGGTAAACAGTTGCGAGGGGGAATGCCAATGTGCTGCTGGATGCTAGCTTCTAGCTTCTGGCTCCTGGCTTCTAGCTTCCTCGAGCTGTGGATTTCTGCCAAAAACTAAATTCGCCTTCGAGTCTGCCACGATTGGATCGCTTGGCGGGAGGTCCGGATTCCAGATCAAATTTTGTTCATGCGATGGCTCTAAAAGCCTTGCCCATTGCGGGTCTTGCGAAACCGTATCTCGCAAAATCTGGTTTTCAAAGAACTTAGATATCAAAATATAGATAACAAAGAGCTTAGAACGCGCGATTCGATCACTGTGGACCGTCACGGCCTCGATCATGATCGCTGATTTGAGTTTGCGCGGGCAAGGTCAGATGTCACAACTGAATTGTGGAAAAGTGCAAATGACGGTACCGAACATGGTGCGAGGTCCATGGTGCTCACCCTTCGAAAACGCGAAGGGTGAGGCAGCCTCATTGCCGTGGCGCAAAGATGAGCCAGCCCTCTGTCTAACTCGTTACTGGCTGTTGGGCCGCGAGCACCGGTTTTAGTTCTGGTTCGGATGGAATGATGATCCAGGCGAGCAGATAGGTGACGATGCCGGGACAGGCTCCGGTAGCGAGCGTTAGGAAGAAGCAGAGGATGCGCACCAGCGATACGTCGAGATCGAAATAGTGAGCCAGACCGGCGCAGATGCCGGCGATCTTTCTGTCGGTGCGGGAGCGCACCAGTCTTTTTGCTATCAGCGGAATTCCGACAACGGTTCCACAGTAGGAGCAGAAGCGACCATCTTCGGCGATGGCTTTGCCGCAAGCGTTGCAATACATACTCGTGCCTCCGTTGATATGAGATACGAGGATTGCGGAGAAAATGTTCCCGTCCTGATTCGTTGCAGGGCGCCGCTTCAACAGCCTGCCCTGAGCGAGCAGAAGGGATGCCTCACGCCAAGATCTATTGCGGGTTTAGCTGGCAAGACGCCGGTGTCACACGGTAACACGCGAAAACTTCGTCCTTGACAGGGTTTGCACCCTCCGATAGCATGCTTATACCGACCGACCGGTCGGTTTGCAGCAACCATTACTCGCATTATCCACATTAAGGAGCAGCCAGTGGCCACTATTTTCTATGAGCACGACGCCAATCCTAACGCCCTGAAGGGCAAGACCATTGCCATCCTGGGCTATGGCAGCCAGGGACACGCGCAGGCACAGAACTTGCGCGACAGCGGTTGCAAAGTGATTGTGGGCCTCGAGCCTACGCGCCCCAGCGCGCAGCAGGCCCGCACCGATGGCATGGTCGTGGTGGCGCCGGATGAGGCCGCCAGACGCGCCGACTGGATCCACATGCTTACTCCCGATGAAACCCAGGCCGCAGTCTACGAGCAGTACATCAAGCCGTATCTGCATCCCGGAAAGATTCTCGGCTTTTCGCACGGCTTCAGCATTCATTTCAAGACAATCGTCCCGCCAAGTGATGTAGACGTGGTGATGATTGCGCCGAAGAGCCCCGGCCACCTGCTGCGGCGCGTTTACGCTGAGGGGCGCGGAGTGCCCTCGCTGATCGCCGTTAGTCAGGACTCGAGCAAGCGCGCTCATGAATATGCACTGGCCTACGCGCACGGTATCGGCTCAACCCGCGCCGGAGTTTTGCAAACCACTTTCAAGGAAGAAACTGAGAGCGATTTGTTCGGCGAGCAGGCGGTGCTGTGCGGCGGGCTCACGTCGCTGATCAAGAAGGGTTTCGAGACGCTGGTCGAAGCCGGTTACGCACCGGAGATCGCTTACTTCGAATGCCTGCACGAGATGAAGCTGATCGTCGACTTGATCTACGAAGGCGGCCTCGGGCGCATGCGCTATTCGATTTCCAATACGGCTGAGTACGGCGATCTGACCCGCGGCGAGAAGGTTGTGGGGGATACGACGCGGGCCGCGATGAAGAAAACCCTGGCCGACATTCAAGACGGAACCTTCGCGCGGGAGTGGATCAAAGAGAACAAAGACGGCGGTTACCACTTCACCGAGTTGCGCGAGAAAGAGCAGCGGCATCCGATCGAAATTGTGGGCGCGCAGTTGCGCGGCATGATGAGCTGGCTGCCGGGGAGAGAAGCAAAGAAGGCCGCTCAGGCTCCGAAGCAGGAACCGGAACAGGTCGTGAATGCTTAAGGGAGCCGAAATCGTTCTGCAGTGCGTTCGTGCTGAAGGGGTCGACCTGGTGTTTGGCTACCCCGGCGGAGCGATCATGCCGTTGTATGACGCGCTTGATGGCAGCGGCGTGCGGCACGTTCTCACGCGCCACGAACAGGGCGCGGTGTTTGCGGCGGAGGGCTATGCTCGCGTTACCGGAAAAGTTGGCGTCGCCATGGCGACCAGCGGGCCGGGCGCGACCAATTTGGTTACCGGCATCGCGGACGCCAAGATGGATTCAGTTCCTCTGGTCTGCATTACAGGGCAAGTGCGGACGGCGATGATCGGCACCGATGCGTTTCAGGAAACTGACGTTTTCGGTGTGACGCTCTCGCTGACCAAGTGGAGCCGGCTGGTTCGCACGATTGAAGAAATTCCGGAGGTCATTGCCGAAGGGTTTTACTGGGCGCGCAGCGGGCGGCCGGGGCCGGTGGTGATCGATATTCCGACCGACATACTGAAAGCGAAGATGGAATTCTCTGGCCCCGCGAAATTCACTCCGCATGCCCGGCCAGCCGACGCGAAGGCCGAAGGCGCGTTCAGCGACACGATTGTTGCTTTGCTGCAGCGGGCGACAAGGCCAGTGGCGCTGGTGGGCGCGGGAGCAAAACTTTCGGGAGCGGTTCCGGAACTGCGGCGCTTACTTGATGATTTGAATATTCCCACGTTCGCGACGGTGCACGGGTTGGGCGCAGTTCCGCCGCAATCGCCGTACTACCTCGGCATGGTGGGCATGCACGGAACGCGCGCGGCCAACACAGCGCTGCACGAGACGGATTTGTTGCTGGTTTTCGGCGCGCGCCTGGATGATCGCGTCACCGGTGATCCTACGCGGTTTGCGCCTCATGCCAAAATCGTCCACTTTGAAATTGATCCGGCGCAACTTGATCGGGTGCGCGCCTGTGAACTTCCGGTGATCGGGAATCTCGCCGACACGATTCCGGCGTTTCACGCGGAGTTGCGCGGCGCTTCCCTGCCCGATTGGAGCGCATGGCGAGCGATTGCTTGCGGAGCCGAGCGGGCAGAAGTTGATCCGCGAGGATTGGCGCAGCCGACCATTCGCTTTCTGGATGAGCTTTTCAGCCGTTTGCCACAGGACAACGTCGTTATCGCAGATGTCGGCCAGCATCAGATGTGGGCGGCGCAGCGCTACCGCTCATCTTCGCCGCGCGGCTTCATCACTTCTGGCGGCTTGGGCGCGATGGGTTTCGCTCTGCCGGCCGCCGTTGGCGTGCAACTGGCGAAGCCCGAGACTTGCGTGCTCTGCGTTTCCGGCGATGGCGGCTTCCAGATGAACATTCAGGAGCTCGCGACTGTGCACCGCCTCGGCCTGCCCATAAAGATGGTGATCGTCGATAACAAATATCTGGGCATGGTGCGTCAGTGGCAGCAACTTTTTTACGCGCGCAATTATGCGGAAACCGATTTGAGCGACAATCCGGATTTCGTCGAGATCGCAAAAGCGTACAAAATTCACGGATGGCGGCTGAACGAGGCTGCCATGGCCGAGTTTCCAGTGTCGGCCGAGACGGGAGATCTCATTGAGAACTTCCTGCGCTCGCCGGAACCGGAGTTGCTGGTTTTTGATTGCGCTCCCGAAGCGAACGTTTATCCCATGGTTCCGGCGGGGGCGGCGCTTTCGGAGATGGTGTTCGGGGACGAATAAAGAATTGAGTGATTGTGTGATCGGGCGATTTTGCGATTGAAAACCAAAAGGCGTTCAGCAAGGTTTTCACTCACCCGATGACCCGATCGCTCAATGACTCATTTTTTTGGGGGGGAACGACCATGCAAGTTTTTCACATCCGCTATCGCAACGCGCAGGGCGCGCTGATGCGCATTCTCAACGCGGTTTCTCGCAGAGGACTTGATCTCACCTCGGTACACGCAGAGTACGCCGGGCAGGATCACGCCGTCACTCTGTTGCTGGAGGTCACGCACAAGCAGATCGGCCAGCTCTACCGCGAGTGGTATGCGATCGTGGATGTGACGGAGGTCCGTTCCAGTGCGGCTCTGCATGCGCACGATGAGGCCGCATGGGCAGCGCATCCGCCGGCTTCGGAGACCGTCGCGCAGCAGTCGGCGCGCGCCGCTTTAGCGTAAAGAATTTCTGGTTGGGCAAGTGTCAGCAAGCATGAACGCTCCCTGGGTAAGCGTCATGCAAATTGGAAACCTGCGGCATGAATGCAGCCTCCTGGCGTTACACGGCTACAGGTTTCCGTTTTTCCTGGACACTATCCTGCTTCGAGTTTCACCTCTGTTGTAATCTTTCTTAGGTATCTTTCCTCATGGACTTAAAGCATCGCAGCCGCGGCATTACCGAGGGACGCGACCGGGCTCCGGCGCGCTCCATGTTCAAAGCGATCGGCTTCACCGACGCCGACCTGCGCAAACCGCTCATCGGCGTCGCCAACACCTGGATCGAAACTATGCCCTGCAACTTTCACCTGCGGAGGCTTTCCGCCAAAGTGAAGGAAGGCATTCGCGCCGCCGGCGGCACGCCCATGGAATTCAACACCATCGCCATTTCCGACGGCGAAACCATGGGCACTGAAGGCATGCGCGCGTCGCTGGTGAGCCGCGAGGTGATTGCCGATTCGATTGAACTCGTGTGCCGCGGACAATTGTTCGACGCAGTCGTGTGCGTAGTCGGTTGCGATAAGACGATTCCCGCCGCAGCCATGGCGCTCGCGCGCATGAACCTTCCCGGGCTGGTCCTTTACGGCGGCACGATCGCACCGGGGAGCTTTCGCGGCAAAGATGTCACCATTCAAGACGTGTTTGAAGCCGTGGGCGCGAACGCCGCGGGAAAAATCACCGACCAGGAGTTGCACGATCTGGAAAACGTCGCCTGCCCCGGCGCCGGCGCATGCGGTGGCCAGTACACGGCAAACACGATGTCGACGGTGATGGAGATGATCGGTCTTTCTCCCATGGGATTCAACAGCGTGCCTGCGATGGATCCGCAGAAAGATCAAATTGCTTTCGATTGCGGCAAAGTGGTGATGAATGTTCTGCAACAAGGGCTGAAGCCTCGCGACATTCTCACTCGCGACGCGTTCGAAAACGCAATCGCTTCCGTGGCTGCGACCGGGGGATCGACCAATGCAGTCCTGCATCTGCTGGCCATCGCACGCGAGGCGGAAGTCGATCTGCAAATCGATGATTTTCAGGCTGTGAGCGAGCGCACTCCGCTGCTCGCCGATCTTAAACCCTCCGGACGCTTTGTCGCTGCCGATATGCACCGCGCCGGCGGTGTTCGACTGCTGACGCGGCGACTGCTGAAGGGAAAACATATTCATGCTGACGCGAAAACCGTGACCGGCCTTTCGCTAAAGGCTGAGAGCGAGAGTGCGGTGGAAGCTCCCAGCCAGGCGGTGATTGCGCCGCTGGAAAAGCCGTTGAAGAAGACCGGCGGACTTGTCATTCTGAAGGGAAATCTTGCGCCGGAAGGATGCGTGGCCAAGATCAGCGGACATGAGCGGCTGGAGCATCGCGGTCCGGCACATGTCTTTGAATCTGAAGAAGACGCCATGGCTGCCGTCACCGGCAAGAAGATTCGCGCTGGCGACGTGGTAGTGATCCGCAATGAAGGCCCCAAGGGCGGGCCGGGCATGCGAGAAATGCTGAGCGTGACCGGCGCGATTGTAGGCGAAGGATTAGGATCGTCGGTCGCGCTCTTGACTGACGGCCGGTTCAGCGGCGCTACCCACGGACTGATGGCTGGCCACGTCTCTCCGGAAGCGGCGCTGGGCGGGCCGATTGCAGCCGTGCGCGATGGCGACATGATTCGCTTCGACGTCAGCCAGCGCGTCTTGGAAGTTGAGATCAGCGATGAAGTTCTGCGCGAGCGCATGAGAGAGTGGAAGCCGCCGCAGCCGCGCTATCCGACCGGCGTGTTTGCGAAGTACGCGGCACTGGTGTCATCCGCCTCGCAGGGCGCCATTACGCGCCCGCCGCAGTAAGGAGCGCGCTGAACCAGCGTCGTCCAAGATAAATCAGGGAGCGGCAAAGCCGCTCCCTCTTCAAGACATCTTTCCGACCGATTACGTTACTGTCCGCATCCGGCACTGACGAAATTCAGTGCGTTCGCCGACGCCCCGAGAGCGCAGACGTAGCCCGCACCTGTCGAATCGTAAGAGTTGTATTGCTGAGTGCTGGATTGCGCCGTGTTTCCCAGGAAGTTGAATCCCGAGTCGAATTCCAGCGTGTCGGCATGCATTCCGGTGTTCAGCAGCGAACTGCTGTAGGTCAGTTTTCCGGCTTGCGTAGTGCTGGTGTTGAGACCGTAGGTCTGTTGCGCCGTGGTCGTCTGATAGATGTCGCCATTCGTCTGATTTACCAGTGAGATGTCAACCTTCAACGGAAAACTGTAGCCCTGATAATAGACAACATTATCCACGCCCGCCTTTGACACGGTTGTATAGGAACTGACAGTAGTGTCCTGATAAATATCCTGCACATACTCCTGTGAGTTGATGGTGAAGTTCTGCTTGTTGACGAAGTTAACGGTCTGTCCGACGCTCGTCGTGACTTTGCCTTTCGACGTGTTGGCGTAGCCCGTGATTGTGAAACTGCGTTTTGAGCTGACGTCCACGGTGCCCTTGATAAAGGGCTGCGTGTTGATGTTCTCGGTGACGGCAGGCGACGGCCCGCTCAGCGTATTCTTGGTTATGGCACCGGTGACCTGCGTACTGCCGGCGTCAAGATAAAGCAATAAGGAAGCGGTCGCCGAAAAATAATTGTTTGCGTTGTAGACGCTGAGCGAAACCGTGTGCTGCTGGCCATTACTTAGCAGTGCCGCGAACGGCGTTAGGTTCACCCGGTAAGGACTGAAGTTTAGAGTCTGCACGCCCGGAATCGGGAACCACAAGAACGGATCGATGCCGCCCGTGTATATCCAGGGAAATACGGGCGCTACGCCCGCCGGTTGTCCGTCGATGGTGATCTCGGTCTCGCGAAATGCCGTGTTGCTGCAGCTTTGCAACTCCACGGCCACATCGCTGGGCACGCAGGTATACCAGAATTCATCCCCGCTCTGGCTTTGCGCATACACATCCAGATACGCGCTTTGGATGTTTGTCGGCATGGTGAAAGTTCCCGAGAGTGTGCTGGAAGTTGAACCCAGCCCAACCGTGCCACCGGAAGAGCCAGCCGATAGTGCGATCACCTGGTCAGCCGTGACCGGCGCGCTCTCGCCCGTTGCCAAAGGATAAAACTCCAGCGTAGCGGACGCGTAAATCGTCGAGGTCAGCCCGCAACACAAAGTGTTTCCAATGTTCGCCTGCCCCGACTGCGCTGCATAGAAGATCGAGCTGTAATCGGTGAGATCGTTTTCGATATGCCACGATGGTCCGAGGTTCGAACCCGGCTCGGCGGTGGTTCCAAAATAAATGTTCACCGGACCCAACCAGAAATTAGCGGTGCGATCGTATTGAATGCCGGCATTCAAGCTGATATCCGCTTCCAGCACAACCTTGGCCCACGGACCCGGACAAGAGGTAGGCGGCACGTAAGTAAAGTTCTCTACATTGAAATCGAAGAACTGTGCCCCACTGAAAAGCTGCACCACGCAAGGCGCGGTTTTCGGCCGCACCACGTTCGGGTCAGCGCTCACCGTATTCGAGGAACCAATCTGATAAGGGCCGGAAGCAAAAGCGAAAGGAATTAAAACGCTGAAAGCCAGCAGCAACGGAAGAATATTCCGGGCAGAAACACTTCGGGACATAAGTCCTCCTGGGAGTAATGGCAAAAGCCGTGCCTGGCCTGGCGTTGCGGGTCTACAAGCAAGCGAAGAGGCACTGGAGCCGAAGTATGCCGTCTTCCGCGCAACCTGTCAACGCAGAAGAAAGGCCCCACTAGTTTGACGTATGCCTTTGCGTTTCATGACACGCGCGCGTGACAGGTGCGCGAGGATTCTCAGGCTCCGCGACTCGCCAGTTTTTCGACAGCAACCTCGATGCTGCCATCGGCCTCCAACCACTATGGCTCCTTTAACCGCAACGCCGCCCACCGACTTCGAAATGCCACAGCGGCTAAGGGAGAAGCGTTCGAGCAAGCTCCCGCTGATCCTTATCTTGGGCTCGGCAGTTATCTGTGTAATCGCCCTGGTGATGGTCCGCCTGTGGCCCTTCGCCGAGGCGCCGGTCCTGCAAGATCTGCGGGAGGCCAGCGACAGCCAGTTGCAAGTTCGCGCCTTCCACCGAACTTATTTTCCCTACCCTGGTTGTATTCTCGAGGGAGTCACTTTCCGTCACGGCACCGCCCAAGAGAAACCACTCATTGCCATCGATAAGCTGACCGTCCAGGGCACCTATCTTGGCCTGCTCTCGAAAACGGTCAGCCTGATTAACGCCGAAGGCATGCGCGTTTCTATTCCAGCCTTCGGTACCGGTCAACCGTTTCACACTACCCCTTCGAACCTCACGATTGACGAATTGGTGGCCAACGGCGCCACCGTCGAATTCATTTCCCACAACCCGGACCAAGAGTCCCTGCGTTTCGATATTCATGAAGCAACCTTGCGCAATGTGGGATCGAAGGTAGCTCTCACGTACCGCCTGAAAGTGCACAATCCCGAGCCGCCGGGAGAAGTCACGACCGCGGGAAAGTTCGGGCCTTGGAATACGAGCGCTGCAGGACAGACGGCGATTTCCGGCGAATACAGGTTTGAGCAAGCCGATTTGAGCGTGTATCACGGCATTGCCGGCAAGCTGTCTTCCCAAGGAAAATTCGGCGGCACGCTCGCCCACATCGATATCTCAGGTACGACCGACACTCCTGACTTTGAAGTGAAATCAGGCGGGCATCCGGTGCGGCTCACAACGCAATTCAGCGCCTATGTCGATGCTATCCACGGGGATACATTTCTGAAGCGTGTGGATGCCGATTTCGGGAAGACCCACGTCGTAGCCGAAGGCAGCATTGCCAAGTCGCCTAATGGAAAAAGCAAGACTGCGTTGATCGATCTGAGTTCGAACAACGCCCGCATCGAAGATCTTTTGCTGCTTTTCGTGAAGGCCAAGCGCGCCCCTATGTCAGGCAGCGTGACCCTGCGGGCCCACACCGAAATTCCCCCGGGCAAAGAACCATTCCTGAAAAAACTTCGATTGCGCGGCGGTTTCGGAATCGCCGGCGGAACCTTTTCCAAACCTTCCACCCAGGAGGGAGTGAACAAACTGAGCGCCGGCGCGCGCGGTGAAAAAGATCCCGCCGACCCTGCTACGGTACTTACCGATTTAAGCGGACAAGTCGACCTTCATGAGGGAATTTCAAGATTCTCCGATCTCTCTTTCGGCGTTCCCGGCGCAACCGCCCGCATGCATGGGACCTACAATCTGATCAACAACAAAATTGACCTGCGCGGCCAAATGCAGGTAGCGTCGAAAATCTCCAACACCACCAGCGGACCCAAGTCTGTTTTTCTAAAAATGATCGAGCCATTTTTCAAGAAACGGCACCAGGGTGAAATCGTTCCCGTGCGGATATTCGGAACTTATGACCATCCCGCCTTTGGCCTCGATTTCAAAGACAAGAAAGCGCAGAAAGTGCCGCTGCCGGAACCCGAGCCGTCGAGAACCGCGCCGGTGAACCCGAAGCCCTAGTAGCTCATCCTCCAAAGAGTTCTATCAGCGCCCCATCAAGACAAAGACATATGTCGTTTCAAACCCGGCTTTTATCTGTTCGCCATACAGGATTTTCCTCGTTACTCCGGAGTAACGCCGACAGACCCACACTGATACTCGGGTCGTTAAAAGAAAAACCAGGTGCAACGAAATTGCTTGGATAATCGCCAGGGATGCGTTATTGTGGCCGACATTGGAATTTGGAACAGGGGCCGGGAATCTGACTCGGAAATGGGGCACGATTCGGTCTCGCGGATAAATTACAATCCCTGCTCTCCGCGACGTACTCCTGCTTGTGTTTAGGATTGCCGGTACCGAGAGGAATCCAGCCGTGAAATTCCCTCTGTGGCTCTCCATTCTCGTTGTGGCCTTATTCTTCTCTTGCTGTTGCTTACTCGGCAACGCCGGGGAATCTTCTAACTCAACTGTTTCGACATCAGCGGCAGCTGCAACCTCGTCTCCCGACGAACCCGTTGCGATCTCGTCGCAGTACTTGATTCCAGGTCCGCTGCGCTCTTTTCTGCGCATGGCGGGGATCAGTCAAAAGATTGCGCCGGAAGAAGTGCTGCCCCTGCTGAGCAGAAACGTGTTTATGCAAGGGTATCAGGGCTCTAAGAAGACTGAATTTCTGATCCTGTTAACCCGGTATGTTGGGCAAGCCAGAGAACTGTCAGCCCTGGCCGCAACCAATGGCATGATTCGCGTTTCGAATTGTGAGGACGCGAAGCCGCTCTTGAGCATCCTCGGCTATCGGACCCGGCCAAACTGTGGTGAGGCCGACACATCCTTGCTGACGGCGGATTCCGAAAGAGCTTTCCTGACCATCGATTCGGGATTTCCTCTATCCGAACTGGAGCAGACGCTGCAAGGAGGTAAACCTTTCGAGTACCCGTACGCCGGTTCTCCCGTTCCAGTGCTGTTCGCCGCAGACGACTGGACCGTCGCCGGCGGAAAGAAGTCCAAGGATGCCAGCAAGGATCTGGTTGACACGATCCTGAGCGATGAAGCTGTGGCCCGCTTATATTGGGCCCTTTCCAAGCTCGATCCTGAGACCGATAAGGTTTTGCAGCGATCCATTGGCATCAGGAAACTGCTGCCCCATGCCGCGGCCCTTGATTTTTATGGAAGCCACATCTGCATCCGCGCGGGGCGGGTCGTCGTTCCCGGGGGGCCGGAAGCGGAATCTGCCTGGAAGGACCTGGTTGGGGTTAGTCCGGCATCGCCGGCAGCGTTCGTCCAGAAATTGCTGGCTAGCGACAAGGGTTGGCTCACCGCGTATTTTGACGTGCTTTCACGGGCGAGTAAGAGTCGGCAGGCATATTTCACCGAGCCGCATCGCCTACGGAGTTTCTACCAAGCTCTGCGGGCCCCCGATCCTTCCGCTGGCGCCACCACGGGTGCGTTCCGACCGGCCCCTGAGCTGCTACTTCTGGTTACTCGGCTTCAGTGGGATGCCAATGGCGAACCCCTCGTTCCCGGAAATCTCGAAGTCTGGAAAGACCTTCTTGGGCAAAGGAGCCAATCGCGCACGGTGCATGACTGGGCCAGGCGCAACGGCCGCCTAACCACTCCAGATGAGCTTGTGGAGACTATGTTCGCTCTTTCCCGGCAAACCACCGATGGGGGCCCGCTGCAGATCTACATGACTATCAGCGCGCTCGAGAGCAGGCGTTCTGCCGAGCATCGCCTGGCTCCCGCGACGGTGCGCCTCTTGGCCCAAAAATTCGGGGATTTTAGTGATCAGTATCGGATCTTCTCCGAGTTTCAAGAGTTAAATGACACATCGATTGTCCTGTTTCTGGAAACCGCTGAAGCGCTCAATCATGTTCCTGGCGCCGTGCGTGGCAACGCGCTCGGTACTTTTCAGGCCAACGTCGGAATCTGGCAGATCTTGGCCCGCCAGGGAGAGATCCCGAACCTGCGCCTGAACGATTCGTGGCAGCAAGTGATCAAACCATTCGGCAGAATTCGATCGGCGGCCCAGCTCTATAACGCAGGACGAGCTTCCCTTGTCGAACTGTGTCAATTTGCCACAGGCGATGCGAAAGTTTCTCAGGACGAAATCATCGAGTTGCTGGCCGGGCCTCGGCAGACTACCGCCGAAGGAATGCGGATCCACAAGGAACTCGCCATCAGAATCCGTTCCGTGCTGGACGGCCAGCGGCTGGTTTCTCTCGACACGCTGCTTACCTTGGGCGACGCGTTGCGCGAAAAAGGCCAAGGGAAAGCGGTGAACGAGTTCGTGATTCGTGAGGCTGGTGAAATACGAGAATTCGAGATGCCGCGGCCCATTTTCACCAATGGCGAGCGAACCGAATGGGCGGCAGGAATCTATAACAATCATCACACCGAAGTGCAGATGCGCACCGACGTGGCAAAAGTACTCAAGTCTCCTGCGCCTTCCCCTGCGCAGTTGGAAGAAGCTCGCGGTCAGCTTGCTTCTTTCCTGAGAGACACGCTTGTCGGCCTAAACTACGCCTACTACGAGCCCCCGGGCGCCCAGGCTCTGCACAGTAATCCCTTGCTCGTCCGCTCCCACGACTTTGCCGGAGAAACGGTCGGTGGCATAAGGACGGTCTGGCAGGCCCCGATGCTGCTTGGTCAGGGCTCCCCCGCTGGAGGCGGCGCTCACTTTGTTGGCTCTCTCGCCGATCTGCCATATGTTCTTGCTGATCTCGAAGAGGATTTCATTTCGCCGGAGAGTGTTCAAGCTCTCATCTGGAAGGAATTGACGCCCGCTCTGTTGACCAGTGCGATCTTGCCGCGCTGGTGGAACGTCAGTCAGAACGAGCTTCACGCCGTCGCCCTGTACCAGCGCAGTGGCGAGGAACTCCTGAATGCTTCCGTCAAGGATGAGGAACTGCGCGGCAAAGTGATGACCCTCCTATCGGACCGGCTGAATCCCCAGCGGTCAGCACAGATCGAACAAGCTCTACGGGGCGGCAACGCGTCCGAGATACTCCCGCGAATGACTCCCGCTGACACCTTCTATCTGACCGCCGAGTTTCAGCGCAGGTACCCGGGCGAAACCGGCCCCTGGGGATCGGCGACCGAGGAACTGCAAACGCTCTCTGGTAAGCATCCCGAACAGGTCAACTGGAATCGCTTGTCACGCGATTTCGGTGTGCCCCATCCCATCTTGGATCAAACCTACGGCAGCGAGCTGCTGAATGTTGGGCCTCTGCCCACCTTCATGGGATACTCCAGCCGTCTTCTGGCGGAGTCTCTGGGATTCGCCCAATTTATACTGGGCTCGCCTGGCCGACGAAAACGGGCTTTCGGCTGTGACTCTAAACCATCTGGTGCCGCAACTGACCCGGTCCATGGTCGAGAAGATCTTCGCCACCGATTTCGAAGATTGGCACGCGCTGCTTCGGGCCATCCATGAAACCGGCGAAGACTTTCGCAACGGCAAGATCGCGTCCCTCACGACTCCGGGCGCGTCCCAGCCGTGAGTACTGCGATTGAGATTTCTGACGTAATCCCGCGATCTCAGTGGACGAGCTCGCAGAGTAGGAACTTAGGAATCATGCTGCGGAAATCAATCACGTCTCTTTGTTTGTTGGCCGGTTTATGCCTCGGAATTCGAGCCGAAGCTCAGGAAGGTCCCGACCTTCACGTTGTCGTCAACTTGGTACAGCTCAACGTCGCCGTGACCGACAAGAACGGAAACTACGTTACCGGCCTACGACCCATGGACTTTTCTATCGTTGAGGACGGAATTACGCAGAAAATCGCCACCTTTGCCGAAGGCAATGAACCGGCTGTCAGCCTAATGGAGCCCACGGATCCCAAAGCATCTCCAGACGCCGACGATTTGAGCAAGGGATCTTCCGCCGCGAACTCGCCTCGTACTTTTGACTCGTTGATTGCCGGCGCCAATGTCTTCGTTTTGTTTGATACCAGCAATTACATGTATCGCGGATTTGTCTTCGCACAAGACGCCATCGCCGAGTTTGTTCGTTCTCTGGGTACCGCCGACAAGATCGCCTTCTATTCCTACAGCCGCGATCTCTCCCGTGCTGCCACTCTTACCGCGGACCGGTCGCAGGTTTTGCGTGCCGTGCGATCCACCGTCGCCGGAGACGAAGCCGCACTCTACAACACCCTGTTGCTGACGCTCAAAGATGCGACTCAGTACAAGGGCAGGAAAGTTGTCGTCGTCTTTTCCAACGGCCCCGACAATTCCAGCGTCGTTCCACCCGAGGATGTCGCCGAATTCGCCCAGTCCGCAGGCGTTTCCGTCTACATGATCAGTACTCAAGAGGCAAAATTGGAGCCTGTGTCCACCGCGGTGTTTGATCGTATGACTGCGGCCACCGGTGGTAAAGCCTACTTTGCCAAGACCTGGCGAGACGAAAAACGCGCCTTTGCCTCCGTCCGCGACGATCTGGCGCATCTTTATTCGCTCAGCTACTATCCCAAGGCCAATCCCAACTCGGGCTGGCGTGCAATCACCGTAAAACTGACAGGCGACCATCCCAAGGGATACAAGATCCGCACTCGTAACGGGTACCGTCCTCAGTCATCCCGCTTTTCCACCGACGCCAAACCCGCACGCGACGACATTATGGTCGGCCAGTTGGCCACACAGAGGATGCCGGGTCAGCCGCAGTAAAAGTGCCGGACCAACTTTCCCACGGCTGAACTTGGCTGCCTACGGAGCGCTATGCCCGCTGCACCCCAGCACGCCCAAGTACGCCGCCCATGGACCGACCGCGTCACGATACTGGTGCGCCATCACGCGCGATAGCTGATGCACATGCGTAAGGTCGTGAACCGCCCATGTCGCCAGCAGTTCCGCGAGCGTCACCACTCCCAGCTCGGGATGCCTTCCGCGCCGCTTCAAATCTTCCGGTTGTAGATTCAGTGCCTGCAGCGCAGCAAGATTCTCCCGCCGCAAGCGCGCGAAATCGTCCAGGAGTTGCTCCAGCGATTTCCCTTCACTCTCTTTGAATTGCGCAAAGCGGTCAAAAGGAACGAACGCTCGTGCCTCTCCATTCTCCAATATGATCCGCGCCCGCGGCATCCAATCCGTGCGCTCCCCGGCGATCAGATGGCCCACAATGTCAAACGCGCTCCACGTATCTCGTCCTTCATCACGGTGCACCCAAATCTCGGGCAACCCGCGCAACATCGCATCTAGGGCAGCCGGAGTGCGGCTGAGCACCGCGATGGCCTCGTCGATTTTGAATTCCGTCAAGCTTGTCATGAGCACATAGATTGCATGCCTCGCGCTCTGGACTCAACTACCCGCGAGATTTCCAGTTTCCGAGTAGGCCGTCACTTCATCCCCGCGAAGACAACGCCGTCTTCATTCGATCCGGAGTAAATGGGATTTCCCGAAGCCGCGCCCCCGTGGCATCGAAAATCGCATTCCCAATCGCTGCAGCAACCAGTGTGATGGCCGTTTCTCCCGCGCCAGTCGCCTTCGCCGCTGGACGGTCGATAAAAACGCACTCGATCCCCGGCACTTCGATTCCCAGCGGCAGCGTATGGTAACTCTCCCAATCGGTCGAAGTCACCTTTCGATCGTCCCACGTGATTTCTTCCCCCAGTGCGCGGCTCATTCCTTGCAGTAATCCCCCCTCGATCTGGTTCCGCAAGCCCTCGGGGTTAGAAATCGGTCCGCAATCGTGGGCCACGACAAATCGCAGCGGCAGCACTCGCCCGCTTGCCTGATCCACTTCCACTTCAGCCACCAGCGCCGCATATCCGTTGTCCCCCTCGTACGCAACGCAAGCAATGCCGCGTCCAGTAACGGTACCGCTGCTCCCAGCGCCGGGCTTGGGAGAAGAACGCGCATCCCACTTCGCACTCTTAGCTGCGGCGTTCACCACGTCAATCATCCGACTCTCGCGCAGGTGCTGCAGCCGGTAGGCGACCGGGTCGGCTTTAACGTGCGCACTGATTTCGTCCATAAAACATTCGTGTGCGAAAGTGTTTTGCAGCCGCAATGGCGATCGCAGGGGTCCAGTGAAGAAAGGCGATTGCATCTCATGCGTCAGTACCCGTTCACTCCGGATCGAACCTGCTCCGCCGCATTTCCCGTTGACGCATCCCGCCAGGTACGACGGCACCGCATTGTTCCGGTTACGCAATTCGCCGGCGGGCTCGCCTGCGCTCCGCGGAGTAATCGTCTCCGGGTCGAAGCCAATCAGCATGCCCGTGATTACGTTTCCAGGCTTGTCATATCCCGGCCGGCCGCCGAGCGATGCTGTCCACGTCTCACAGTTCCAAACCTCAATGGCGCCGCTCGCATCGAGCGCAGCCTGCTGCTCGATCACGCACGCGGAGCCATAATTTTCCGAGATAAACTCATCTTGTCTTGTCAGTTGAACGCGAACTGATCTGTGCACGGCCTGTGATAGCAGCGCCGCATCGTAGGAAACCGTGTCCGCGGCATTCAATCCATAACACCCTGCGCCGCGAACGAAGATTATGCGTACGCTGTCCAAGGGCAAGCCCGTAAGCGCTGCAACACCGTGCTGAGTCGGATACACAGACTGCGTTGCCGACCAGATGGTCGCATGGTCGGCTTGCACATCGGCCACCGCACAGGACGAGCCAATCGAACCGTGCGCCTGAAAGGGATGCAAATATCTGGCTTTCACTACCCGCGAAGATGAATTCAGCTTCTGCTCGACATCCTTCGAATTGACCAGCATCGCGTCGTGGGACGGCTGCTTCCGCATGGAGTCATAGAAGTCCTTTTGCGGCGGCAGCCCCGGACCCGCCTTCCAACTCACCTTCAGAGCCTTGGCCGCTTGCGCCGCCTGCCACTGCTTCTCAGCGACCACACCGACGAAGTTGCTTCGCACCACCACTTTGATCGACCCGGGAATGTGCCGCACCGATTGCTCGTCCACATTCGCAACTGTTGCTCCGCTCTCCGGGGGGCGAACCACTCTGCCGTGAAGCATTCCCGGCGTCTGCACACTGTGAACGAATTCAAACGTGCCGGTCATAAGCGCAACTCTGTCCAACGACGGAACAGGTTTGCCCAGCACTTTCCACTCACTCGGCGATCTGCGTTTCGCCGTATTGCTTACGGCGATCTCGAAACGCTTGCTCCCAATCAGTTCTACATAGCTCACATGGCGCCCGCTCTTAGCGCTGACCACTCCATTTTCGATTGTGAGTTGCTCGGCCGGCACGCCCAGCTTCTGCGCTGCCATCCCCATCAGGGCTTCGCGCGCGGTCGCCGCCGCCTGCGCCAGATTCCCCGTATTGAAATTGGTCGGCGTCGATTGGCTGCCGGAGGTCGTTCCCTGATCCGGGGTCACCGATGTATCGCACTGAATCAGTTTCACCTTGTCGATAGATACACACAGTTCTTCAGCAACTAACTGTGTCTGCACCGTGTACATGCCTTGCCCGAAATCGCATTTTCCCGTGTACGCGGTCACCGTGCCGTCGGACGCCACTGCGATCCATGAGTCCAGCTTCTTCGGATCGATATGCGAGGGATGCGTGTCAAAGGGCCCCTGCGCTCTGGCCAATGGCTCCAGGAACGACGCCGTGCCGAAGAAAACTACCAGCGCGCCAGAGGTTTTAACAAAGTCGCGGCGTGAGATTTCTTTTTTCATGCGCGCCTCCTCTGGTAGCGCTTGATTGCGTTCATCATCCGGGCATGCGTAAAGCAACGGCACAGGATGCTCGACATCGCCTCACGGACTTGCTCCTCTGAAGCTTTCGGATTTTCATCCAGCAAAGCTTTTGCCGTAAGGATCACGCCGCTCAGGCAGAAGCCGCATTGCGCCGCCCCTTCATGAATAAACGCCTCCTGAATGGCGTGCGGCTTTTCCGGAGTTCCCAATCCCTCCAGCGTGGTCACTTCCCCCTGTCTCACGGCGCTGACCGGCATCACGCAAGAGCGCCTGACCTCCCCGCGAACTAAGACCGTGCAGGCCCCGCATTGCGCCATGCCGCACCCAAACTTGGGCCCACGCAAATGCAGTTCGTCGCTGAGGACGTAAAGCAGCGGCGTCTCCGGATCAACATCAACCACGTGAACCTGACCGTTTACCTTCAGTGAAATAGCAGCCATCGTCTCCTCCCAAACATTGCCTGCATGAGCGACCTAACCCGGCGTTCTGCTCCGACCGGGCTTCGATTCCCTCCGCTCTGACCCGCGCTTCCAGAACCTCCTAACACCGCATTGGCCTCCCTGGCTGAAATCCAGCCGCACTGACAAGTATCCACCTTGACTTTGCCGCCGCCGGTAGTATTGTAGTGTCCGACAAACGCCGGATGTTGCATCTACATGCAAAACGAGCATGAGATGGCTCACCCAAGCGGCGGCCTGACGGCCGCGCTTCCCCCAACCGGCCAGTCAATGGGATTTGCCTGCCTCGCGACCAGGAACGCCCGTTATGAAGATTCAAAAGAGTGAACTAGGGATTCCGGTGGCAGAATTTGCCGCGGCCTTGCTGGCCCGGCAAGAGGTTGTTCCTCGTGCCGAAGTGACGGCGGACCAGGTCGCAGAACTTTTTCCAGGCGCTGCAGTCGTGGTGTATGTCATCGAGGATCAGGAACATCCGGCCTGGCGGGCGAAGGCGACCGTGGGCGAGATTGCCGTCGCCGACGCCATGGAATTTCATGAAGGCCCTTTGGGAGCGGTTGCAGAGAACAAGACTCTCCAGCTGTTCGAGGGCGCCAACCTGAAGCGTGAAGACTACGCTCATCTCGATATCCGCCGCACGGTGGTTTCTCTCGCCTATGTTCCGCTCCTCGTAAGGGAGACTCTGGTCGGCGCCATAGAGTTGGTCAGCTGCGAACAGTCGTTTTCGGCCTCGATGCTGCCGTTGCTAAGCGACATCGCCGAACTGGCCGCGCCCGCCATCGCTGTCGCACTCTCCTACGAAAGCGAGCGCAATACCAGTCTTCAGTCGATCAGCCGCGTAACCCAGATGTATGACCTCGAAAAGGTCTTCAACTCAAACCTGGAGCTCGATCCCCTGCTCGACATGATCGCGGCCAAGTTCCACGAAGTCATGCCGGTTCAAGCGGTAAATGTATGGATGGTTGATGGCGACGCGGTCAGGTTGGTGCGCCGCGCCGGAAACGATCCAACGCTCGAGTTGGACTCGCTTCAAAACCCCGGCGACGGAGTTCCAGGCGACGTCTCAGATAACGGAGAGCTGGTCCTGGTCGACAATCCCGAAGACCCGCGTCTTCAGAAGCGCAACGCCGAAGTTGAAGAGGGCGCCGTTTTTTCGCTCCTCGCTGCGCCGCTGATGGACCGTGAATCGCTGGTCGGCGTGGTGGAAGTTATCAATCGCCTGGACGGCCTGCCCTTCGATGAAGACGACCAGTTTCTGCTGACCAACATCTGTGAAACCGCCAGCAACGCCCTGCATAACGCCAGTCTTTTGCAAGCCGAGCGCAAAGTCGAAATCCTCGAAACTCTGGTAAAAGTAAGCCGCGAGATTACTTCCACACTCGACACCGGCCGCATCCTGCAGGCGATTGTCGATGACACCCACGCCATTCTCTCCTATGACCGCGCCGCTATCGCCCTTGAGGAGCGCGGAAACGTTCACCTCAAGGCAGTCTCCGGCCAGCCCCAGATCAATACCAGCGATCCCACCATCAAGCTGCTGAAAGAAATGCTGGAGTGGGCGTCCCTTTCCAAAGAAGAGATCCACGTTACGCAGCATGGCGAAACCATCGACGTATCCCGCGAGGCCAGCCGCACCAAGTTCGGCGAATACTTCGCCGCCACCGGAGCCCGCGCCTTCTACGCCCTTCCCCTCGACGATGATCAGGGAGCCCTCGGCATCCTCTCATTCGAAAGCCGCGACCCCGACTTCATGACCCACCCGCACTTCGAGATAGTGAGGGTATTGGCCGCTCAAGCCACCGTGGCCTTGCGTAACGCCTCGCTCTATCGCGACGTGCCTTTCATCAGCCTGCTCGAACCCGTACTCGAGAAGAAGCGCCGCTTTCTCGCCTTCGAAAAACGCCGACGCACTCTCGTGCTGGCGAGCGCGGCCGCACTCATCCTCTTCCTCGCTTTTTTCCCCATCCCGATGCGTTTAGCCGGAGACGCAACCGTTGGCCCGGTTCGCAAAGCCCAGGTCATGTCCTCCATCGATGGCGTCGTCAAGTCCGTCCACGTCCAGGAGGGCGACCGCGTGCACCCGGGAACGATCCTGGCCGATCTTGAAGACTGGGATCTTCAATCCGCTCTCGCTGCCGCCAATGCCAAATATCAAACTGCCCTCTCTGAGATGAACCGCGCCCTCGCCGCCAACGACGGCACCGAAGCCGGTATTCAGCGCGTTCAGTCGGAATACTGGGCCGCCGAATTAAAAGAGCTCGAGAGCGCCTCGAGAAAACACATCTGCGTTCCTCTATCGAAGGCGTTGTCGCCACTCCTCATGTCGAAAACTTTGTAGGAAGGCATCTCTCGCCCACTGATAACTTTCTCGAAGTTATCGACTCCGCTCAGTCCAGTGTCGACCTCGCCATCGACGAATTGGACGCAGTGTTGTTACAGCCCGGACGCCGCGCGACGGTTAAGTTGGACGCCTTCCCCACACGCAGTTTTCCCGGAGAAGTACGCGTGGTAAGCCCGATCAGCAGCCTTGAAAACGACGAGAAAGTTTTCTACGCCCGCGTCTTAGTCTCGAATCCCGACGGCCTGATTCGTTCCGGCATGCACGGTCGCGGCAAAGTCGCGGCGGGCTGGCATCCGGTCGGATACGTTTTGTTCCGCCGCCCCGCAATGTGGATTTATTCCAAATTATGGTCATGGTTTGGTTGGTAGGTTTTGGCCGGTAGCTCGGATAGGAGGTCAGCCGTGAAGCTCACATTTCCAACATTTGCAATCGTACTGATAGTGATAGCCGCCGGTCTGGGCTGCGAAGATTCCCGGCCTACCGTCGTGGCCGCCAGCACGTCTCCCTCCCCGTCAGTCCCTCCCCATCTGCCAGCGGCAGCTGAGCGGTTCTTCGTCGCTTCCGGGCCGCTCGTCGTCGAAAACCAGGTCGACGTAGGCGCGCAAAAAGAGGGCATGATCGCCGCAATCTTCGCCGAGCCCGGCACCAGAGTAAAAAAAGATCAGCGGCTCGCCCAGCTGGATGACCGCCAAGTCCTGGCTAACCTCGAAGCCGCCCGCGCCAGAACCCGCAGCACCGCCGCCGACCTCCACAACTGGGAAGCCGAAGCCAAGGTGCTCGACTCCGACCTTAGAAGAGCTCAAAAAATGTGGGAAGCGGGCGTCATTCCTCTAGAACAGTTTGAGCATGTGCGCTACAAGGCCGAGTCCGACCATTGGGACGTCGACCGTGTAAAGGAACTCCTGATCGACGCGCAAGCCAGCGAACACTCGTTGGAGCTAGAGCTCGACAAAACGCGAGTCGTCTCTCCTTTCGACGGAATCGTAGCTCGCCGTTACGTGCGGGCAGGTCAAAAAGTCAACCTGGGCGACCGGCTTTTCTGGGTCACCGCGGAGTCGCCACTCCGCATTAGGTTCACCTTGCCTGAAAGTTTCCTGGGCCATATCGCCAAGGGTCAGCGCTTCGAGCTCACGTCTCCCGATGTTGAAGGCCAGAGTTGGAAGGCCGGCGTAATTGAAATCAGCCCGGTCGTAGATCCATCTAGCGGCACTATCGAAGTGCTATGCCAGATCGCAGGGCCGACAGTTGGACTCCGGCCCGGCATGAGCGCAAGCGTGCGCATTCCCAATCCGCAATGAATCTCACCGAAGCCCTTCACGTTGCCCTGCCCGACCTGCCCCCTCGCCCGGCTCGCAAACGCTGTCCCCGCCTCCATCCTCATGTGATAGCCCGGCCACAAAACGAGAACGGAGAAGCCATAATCTACGCCATAGTCTCCGGAGCCAACCAGTTGTACCGGTTCACGCCGCAACAATGGGATTTGCTGCAGCTTTTCAACGGCGAGCGCTCCTACCAGGACGTATCTAACGAGTACAAGTCGCGCACTGGAATTCATTTCTCTCCCCAGAGCATTCAGGAATACGTCAGTGATCTCGAGGAAATCTGGTACACCTCGCCACAAGAGCCCAACGTTATGGCGGCTCAGAAAGGAGCCGAGGAGCGCCATAAACACGCAGCCAAGAAATGGGAGGACATCACTACAATAACCGTCGGCCACTGGGACCCCGACACTTATCTCACCCGCCTGCACGAAAAGATGGCGTTCGTTTATAGCGGCTGGTTCACCTCGCTGACCCTGGCCTTCTTTGCCGTGATGGCCTGCATCTTCATCGGCCGCTGGAGCGAGATCGGCGCCGATACCTTGAAGTATTACAACTTCACGGAAAAGGGACTGGGAGACATCGTCGAGTTCTGGCTCCTGTTCTGCTTTCTCGGCTTCTTCCACGAAAGCGCGCATGGACTCACCTGCAAACACTTCGGCGGCGCCGTCCACAAAATGGGCTTCCTCCTCTACTATCTCGAACCTTGTTTTTTCGTGGACGTGACAGAGGTCTACATTTTCGCCGGGAAGTGGGCCCGCATTGCCACTTCCATTGCCGGAATCTGGGTCGAGTTAATGTTTTGCTCGCTCGCCTCAATCATCTGGTGGGGAACGCCTGTCGGCACTCCTCTGCATGATTTCACCTACAAAATCATGCTCATCACCGGCGTAGGCGTGGTCGTCCTCAACCTTGATCCTCTTATCAAGTTGGACGGCTACTACATTCTTTGTGAACTGGTGGGAATCATTGGCCTGAAGGAGGACTCTACCGCCTTCGTCTCCAGTTGGATCAAGAGACATGTTTTCCGGCTTCCGGTCGAAGTCGAATTCGTACCGCGCCGGCGACGCTGGCTCTTCGCATTCTATGCCATCGCTTCCGGCATCTACAGCTATACCCTGCTTTACGTAGTAGTCAGCTTCGCCTACCACGTATTCCGGAAATATTCCCCCGAGTGGGCGTTCGTCCCGGCAGGACTTCTGGGCCTGCTGATCTTCAAGTCTCGAATTCGCACATTGGTGAGATTCATGAAAACTTTCTACCTCGACAAAAAGCAGCTTGCCCGAAAGTGGCTCCTCACCCCCAGCGCGGCATTAGTTGGATTTCTTGGGGCGTTGCTCCTGTTTGCTCCCATCTGGCCGGAAACGCGCAGCGGGCGTTTCAGCTTGGAACCCATTCGCAAAGCCTCCCTTCACGCCAGCGTGCCCGGGGAAGTTGTGTCGGTATTTCCCATGGAAGGGCAGTTCGTCCCCGCCGGAACGCCTGTGGTTCGCATGCGGAACTTTGATTTGGAAGCACGCGCGGCACGCGCCGCTTCCGAATTGCAGGTCGCGTCCCTGCGCGCTGCTCAGGCGAGACTTCAGTATGTCGACTACAGTCGGGCGGAACGGGAGCGCGAGGCGCTTCGCGAGCAATCCGTGCAACTGGCATCGCAGTTGTCCGCTCTGCAACCTGTCAGTCCCATCTCCGGGATTGTGGTCACTCCGCGATTGCCCGACTTGGCGGGTTCTTATGTCGAAGCCGGCGCCCTGTTGCTCGATGTAGCGGATGTGAGTGTTCTGCGCGCACGAATTTATCTTCCCGAGTTCGACTTGCGGGATGTAAAGCAAGGAAACCTGGTCGCGCTGAAGATGGATTCCTCGTTTCAGCGGCTGCACTCAAGAGTAGCCGAAGTCGCGCCCGCAGCCTCCGGCATGGAACCCGGGCTGGCTCCGATCGAGGGCTACAAGGGCATGACGGGAATGGATTTCTACGCGGTGACGGCGCTCGTGCCCAATGCTGATGGCCAGTTCAGGCTGGGAATGTCGGGCACTGCCAAAATTATGATTGCCCACCGGTCATTGGCCAGACTGCTCGTAAAGCAGGCGCGCGATTTTGTCGGTCGCAAGATTTGGTAAAAACTAGCGGCGAGGCTGCTACCGTCGCAGGCTCGCAGCCTCGCCTAAGCCTCTCAGGCCTCCCCCGAAACCTGTTTGGCTTAACTTTTCTTGAAAGCGGTAAAGTTAAAAGACTGCTTGCGGGCAATCATTTTCTTGCTCTTCATGGAGTGCGCTGTGAGCGAGTTTGCTTTCAGCGGGCTGATCTCTTCCACTTCGACCGGCTGGCTGGCAATCAACGCCTTTCTCACAGCTATGCGGTTGCCGATTAACGATTTTTTCGGGACCGACATGGTCGCCTCCTTATTCTCTTTTTGCCCGTTCTAAACTCGAATCAAAATGAATGATTGGATAATTGCGGAGGCTACGACAAAACCATAGCCTCACTCACTTAACTTTTCCGAACTTAGCTTTTGTACTTCGCGCTCCTGACGGCGATCCCGCGCGATTTCTTCATAGCCGTGAAATTGGGGCGGCTGAGCGCGCTGGCGCTGAGAGACTTCGCCTCGCCGATTTCCTTGCCCTTCGCAGGTTGCGCCACCTTCTTTGCCGGCTTGCTATTGACCAATGACTTTCTCTGAACTGACATGGTATTTGTCCCTTCTCCGCGCCTTGGCGTCGGATACTCCTGAATTTTTCTTTCCCCTGGGGTTCGGCCCCACGCGCCTTCACTAATAGCACGACGCGTGCCAAACTGAACGCCTGCATCCGAACTAAGAAATACCCTGATTTTTAGCGGCTTCGCGGTGATTGTTCGCGCGGACTGCCTTCCTATTTGAAACGGCACGCCGCCAAAGAGTTTAAAAATTCATTCGTCGAAGAATGAATTATTAATCTACATCTCTCTAAATTCTCTACTCTCGCCCGATCTCATACTTCCGGCACAGGTAGTGCATCTTCTGCTTGTCGATTTGCAATAGCCGCGCCGCCACCACCTTGCTGCCCTCCGATCGCCGCAAAGCCGCGCGCACGTACGCCGCTTCGATCCGGGCCATCTCTTCGTCAAAATTCACGCCCCCTTCTGGAATCAGCAGCGCCTCCTGGCTGGTTGTGGTCGTCACCAGGATTTGCTGCGGCAAATGTTGGGCCAGGATTACAGGCCCGTCCACCATCAGGACCAGTCGCTGCACCAGGTTTTCCAGCTCTCGAATGTTGCCCGGCCAGGAATATTGCTCCAGGATCTCGATTACCTCGGGCTCCATCTGCTTCATCGCTATGCGGTTGCTCTCCGAGTACAGCCGCAGGAAGTGATTGAGCAGCAGCGGAATATCTCCCGCCCTCTCCCGTAATGGAGGCAACGTAATGGGAACCACGTTGATGCGGTAGTACAGATCCTCCCGGAACCGTCCGGCATGCACCAATTCCTCCAGACTTTCGTTGGTGGCTGTGATCAGCCGAAAATCGATCTTTTTCGGAGTTTTGCCCCCAATCCGCGTCACGCTTCTGTCTTCCAGCACCCGCAACAGCTTGGCCTGCAGCGCCAGACCGAGAGTGGCAATCTCATCCAGAAACAAGGTCCCCGTGTGCGCCAGCTCGATGTGCCCAGCCCGAGCCGTTTGCGCATCGGTGAAGGCTCCTTTCTCATGCCCGAACAACTCGGTCTCGATCAGATTTTCCGGCAGCGCGGCGCAGTTGATGCTGACGAAAGGCTTCTCTGCGCGCGGCCCAACCTCCACAATTGCTCGCGCAACCAGTTCTTTGCCTGTCCCACTCTCGCCCCGTAGCAGCACCGTGCTGTTGCTCTTTGCCACTCGCGTAATCGCGTCATAGACCAGGTGCATGGCCTCACAAGAACCGATCAGTTCGTGAAACGACTGGCCTTCCCCACCCTTCTCCTGCTCCGCGCGGTAGTCGATCTCCGCGGCGAGCTTCTCCGGCGCCCGAGTCATCGCGTGCCCCCTCCTGCTATGGGCGATGATTATGGCAAATTTCTCGACCTTTGGGGATGAATTTTTCAACCTGGACCATACGACCGCGCCCCCGCTTGCAAAAAGCAGGCTCTTTCCGTACCCTGACTCGCGGCCAGAATAACCTCTCGCCTGACCGCTAGACCGGGCAACGCAAGGAGAAAGGAGAAAGGTTTGGACATCAATCTCCGTAAGCGCGGGCAAGTAAACGTGATTCAGCTTCGCGGGGCGCTGCGCATGGGTCCGGGCGTGGACGGTTTGCGCCAAACCATGGAAGAAGCAATAAGCAATGGAGACACTCGCCTGGTGCTCAATCTTGCCGAGGTGCCCATGATCGATTCCAGCGGCATCGGCCTGGTGGTGCGGTTTCTGGCCTCCACCAAGCAGCGCGGAGGCAGTATCAAGCTGGTGCAGCCTTCAAAGTTCGCCGTTCAAACCCTGCGCCTGGTCGGCGTTCTCAACCTGTTCGAAGTCTTCGAAGACGACGACGCAGCCGTAAAATCCTTCACCTGAACTGTCCGCCAGGAATGAAACCGCACCCCCCTCGACGATCGGGAATGCTACGAGGGAATAACGAGGTAATACCCCTGCTGCCGGTTAGCCGCAAAGCCGCTCTGATCCTACCCACAGTTGCGCCAGATCTCTGAGGTTGTCTTTGTATGTGCGCGTTACCAGATATTCCTTCCCACCTCTTACACGCAGCCTGTACTCTCCCGTCGGTAATGGTTGGATCTCCTCCACGGCCGAAACATTCACGATGACCGAGCGATGGATGCGAATAAAACCGTAGGGCTTGAGCTTCTCCGCCATGGACGAGAGCGACTCGCGCAGCAAATAGGGATTGGGTCGGTGTCGCAACGAAACGTAATTACCTTCGGCTTGCACGGCCACGATCTCGGCTAAATCCAGGAACAGGATTCTACCCTTTGCCCTGAACGCGATTCGTGGCGCCTGTCGTTTTGCTATAGCCTCCAACTGCCGCAGGACTCGGATGAGGTTTGCAGCATCAATTCGAGTTACAGGAAGCACCGATGTATCTGCAATGGCTTTCTGATCCTGAATCTCGCGGGCGCTCATGACGGAACCCCTCGCATTGCTCTCTCGATTCGACTTCCTGCTACCCGAAGTGAGACTGACGAGTGCACTGCTTCTAAATGAAACGGCCTACATAACCGGAGCAGCGGATCCGTCTGACCACCTGCCCACGGGAACGACAAATACGTCGATTGGTTCTGGAGCGCCACTGAACTGTGGACCCAGCATGACGGGAGAGTTGGGCAGATCTGCACCCCAAGCGGCACCCGCCATGAGTGGCGTGTAAAACATGAGGTGGGCTGTGAACTTATGGTCCCCATCGTCGGTAAGGTACTGTTCCTTCGACAACATGTAGCTCATGGCTCCGGGCTCAAGGGGCGGCAAATCTTGCTTTATGTATGTCTTGATGCCGTCGATGATCTGAGCTTTGGATTGACCGGCCAATACCATCTCCGTTCTCTTGTACGTCATTGGCAGGATGGAGCGCGCAGCCGGCGGATTGAAGCAGATCGGACCGCGAATCTTAGGGTTCCAAAAGTTGACAGAAAATTCACCATCGAATGGGTTCATCCACCCTCGCTCCACGGCGCATACGAAACCATTCTTGCCTTCGATGGCAGTTTCATAGCCATGCGGCCCAAGAACCAGAATCTTGGCGTCGTGGGATATGGAGTCTGGAGCCGCACTTCGTGCCAGGGCTATTTCGGCATTGCGATCCGGCATCAGGTACTGGTTAAGCGCGGCCATGCTGGGATACGGGGTTTTGGATTGTGCTTGCAGTTGCAAGCTCGCACCCAGCGCGACAGCAAGCAGGAAGCTTGCTAACCCGATTATCTTGAATGTCCTTCGGCCCATTAGTTTGCCCCTTTCGACGCGGAGTTTGGGACGATCCGACTGTTGTGATGCGGCCATCCCGCCTACGCGTTGCATCGATCATACCGACGAGTATGTATGTTATGGCGGTTTCTCGTAATCATCGTACCCGGCGTGCCTGCCAGCAAGACTTCACGGGCCCAACAAAAGGGCGGCTATCCGTGACCTGCCGCTCGCGTCCGGCCTCGCGCCGGGCGCAGCGACTCAAGGTGGCCGCTCACCCGCCTTTGGCCGGCTTTCATCATCCGCGCATCCTGCGAATTCTTTGCTAAAACCACGTAACCCTCGTACGCCGCTATCAGGAAGGTAGCGGTTTCATTCGCGTCAATATCACTCCGCACTACCCCGCGTTTCTGGCCTTCACGCAGCGCCTTCGCAACGGCGTGGTGCCAGTCCTTAAAAAGTCTGGCCGTCCTTCTGCGGAATCCCTCATCAAGTCCTGACATCTCTTGCGACAAATTAAGCAAGGGGCAGCCACGCTGAACGTCTTCCCTTTTCAGCGATTCGGAGTGAACAATGCGGACCAGAGTGTCGATGGGGTTCTTGGCGTTCCGTAGAGGCTGCACCCACTTCTGCTGAACGCTACTCGCGATGACCTCGTCCACCACCGCATACCCTAGGGCCTCCTTGTCGTCAAAGTGGTAGTACAGCGCGCCTTTGGTGACGCCCGCTGCCGCCAGAATCGCGTCCAGGTCAGCGCTCCGATAGCCAGAGCGGTACATCTCTTCGAAGGCAGCCTGCAACAAACGTACTCGCGTGCTCTCTGGATCACGTGACCTGGCTGTCCGGCGACCCGACCTTCGTTTAACCTGTAACATACCGACCAGTATGCATGTTCGAATAATCAGAATCAAGCTCGAATATGGAATCTAGAACTCCGACTCTGCAGCGTCTATTGAATTGTGTAGAGAGTCGAGCGATTCGTGACAGAAATGCCCGTCGGATGCGCCCCATCGCCGCGTGATTTCGTGTCCGCAGCTAAGTGTTTCGCCCCTCACCAACAGTCGTTCGTCACAAAGGACTGTGATTCCATGTTTTTCGGATGACTGCGTGCTCAAACCAACTGCCAGAGTGCCGAGTGGTACCTGACGTAAATCGTCAGTCATCTCGGCGCCACGACTTTACCGGAGGAAGAGCAGATATGAGCACGCTTAGACAGTTGCGGAATTTCTGGATACCGTGGGTTACGACGATTGTTCTGGCTTGCTTCAGCAATGCGGTCGCGCAAGCGAGATACAAAGTTCAGGATTTGGGCGTTCAGCACCCTGACAACCTCGGCATGGCCATGGGCCTCAATAATCACGGCTGGGCGTTAAACATGGAGCAACTACTGGATCCTTTCAGCATTTCCCTTTCCGCCCACCTCGTGCAAGGCACCGATAGCATCAGCATCGGCGAACTCAAGCTCGAACTCGGCACGCTCGGAGGACCGAACAGTTCGATCAATTGGAACGGAATCAACGACCCCGGGGAAGCCGTCGGCATGTCCGAGACTTCTGCTCCTGACCCCAATGGCGAAGACATTTGCGGTTTCGGCACACACCTTACATGTCTTCCCTTTCTTTGGCAAAACGGCGTCATGAGTGCTCTGCCAACGGTGGGCGGGAATAACGGGCAGGCCAGCGCCATCAATAACCGCGGACAAGTCGTAGGGTACGCGGAAAATGGTGCCGTCGACTCCACGTGCCCGCCAGGCACCACTAACAACCGCGTTGACCTGCCGGTGTTGTGGAACAAAGGCAAAGCCCACCCTCTTCCTACGATCGGTAGCGATCCAGACGGGGTCGCGTACGGCATCAACAATCAAGGCCAAGCCGTAGGCTACTCGGGAACCTGCACCGCAGCGAATTACGCCGTAGTGTGGGAAAACGGCACTGCCACCCCGCTTCCGGACCTCGGAGATCCGGGCGCCATAGCCTACGCCATCAACAGCCACGGCCAAATTGTTGGGCAAGCCGTTAACTCTGACGGGACACCCTTGGCCGCTCTTTGGCACAACAATACAGTCACAGCCCTCGGCGGCCTTCTACCGGGAGATATTGCCACCTTTGCCACCAGCATCAACAACCGGGGTGAAGTGGTGGGCAGCGCCTTTAACTCCAACAGCGGCGCCAGTTGGTCCCACGGCCTCCTCTGGCGGAACGGCGTGATGACTGACCTTAACACCGTATTCCCGGCAAGTTCCCACCTCTACGTAATCTCGGCCAGCAACATCAATGAGCGCGGACAAATCGCGGGTATGGCGGTGGAGATGGCCGGGCCGCACGCGGGAAATATCGTCCACGCCTTTCTGGCAACCCCGGTAGACGAAGACCTGGGCGAGTCGGTTGCAGACGTCGTACTTACGCCTCCGACAATCAATTTGCCCGCGGCCAATGTTGGCAGGCAGCTTTCGCCGAGGTCCGCACACTGCGCCATGCACGCTAAAGGCACTTTCTGAGCCTCCGCACCATGCCTTTCAGCCATGCCGTGCCAAGGCGCAACATGGGAGGTTTTGCGGGATATTCTGGGTCACGCGAATATCGACGTGACCCAGAATGTTCAGTTCAACTTGCGCAGCGTTCTTTTTCCTAAGGTGTCTCAGCAGTAACCTCAACTGGAATCAAGGTCGCAAAGGATTCTCGTCGGCGCGTTCCGTCTCCGAAACGGATTTTTGTCTTTCTTATAGATCAAGTGCCAATTCGGGAATGTCCGAACCCACCTCAAGCGAACGCGCGTATTGCCGTTGGCGACGGCCTAAAGGTTGTCTGACCCCGTCGTTGGAAAGCGGACGTATTGTCACCCCTTAGCCATGCGCATGCTGAAGATGCCCAGCTGTAGGCTGCGGCCGCGTTGCTTCCGAAATTCCTAATGGTTTCGGCGGTCCTGCCGATTACACGTATATCGAGGATCGTAGCCTGTCGAGCACGCTGGTCTATCCGCGGGCCGCCGTCTTTTCAAAGATGAGCGATTATGCAAGCAGAATGCCGCAATCAGTTGGCAATGAATCCAATTCGGCTCTTTCTGCAGTGAGTCACCGAAGGGTCGATGCAGTCATCGTTGAGTGCGGACACCTGCCCTATAGGCAATGGCTATGGGATTGTTCAAGCAATTGCTTTCTCCTGATCTCATGCCGCACGGGTATTGCTACCTGTGGGATGCGCCGATGGTATGGCTGCACGTCATCTCTGACGGGCTGATCACGCTTTCGTATTACTGCATTCCGGTCGTCCTCATTTACTTCATCCGCAAGAATCGAGATATCCCCTTCAATCGGATTTTCTGGATGTTTGGGACCTTCATTCTGGCTTGTGGCACGACCCACCTGATGGAAATCTGGAACGTCTGGCACGGCAGCTACCTGCTGGCCGGTGTGCTGAAGGCGATCACAGCCGTGGTATCGGTGATCACGGCGGCGATGCTTATTCCCCTGGTTCCGAAAGTGATTTCGCTGCCCGGCCGGATGCACCTGCAGGAGGCGAATCGCAAGCTGGCAGAGGAGATTGCCGAGCGCAAGCGGTTTGATACGCCGATCGACGCTCCGCTCCGCCGCAGGGTCACCGCAGGTTTCATCGTAGCTGTGCTCCTGACACTCTTCATCGGCTTTTCCTCCTGGCGCGGCGCCCGGCTGGCAGAGCAGGATGCCTATTGGGTATCGCACACCCATGATGTGATAGAGACGATCCAGTTCACTAACAGACATGTGATCGAGGCGGAAACTAGCGCACGGGCTTTTGCTTTGACTGGGCAGGAGCCATTGCTGGTGCACTACCAGACCACTCGAGACAGCATCTACCGGGACCAGGACGCCCTCCGCCACTTGACGGCGGACAATCTCAGTCAGCAGCGGCGACTGGACCTGCTCCGGCCGCAGGTGGGCACGGCTATCGAATTTGCCGAAAGCATCATCGCCAAAAGGCGGAACCTGCAAGCCTATCCTGGCGCTAGCGATGCTCTGGAGACCGAGAGGCTCCTCGACTTGGTGCGCGCAACTACTCAAGACATGTACGACGAAGAGACGCGGCTGTTGAGCCAGCGCATCAAAAAAGCCCGCGCAGGGCAGGTGCTGGCGCGGATCATCGCCATCGCAGGTGCTCTTCTCGCAGCCGGCTTGTGGTCGCTAGCCCGGCTCGCGGTCAACCGGGAGATTGACGTCAGCGAACGCTCCCGCACACAGGTCAACACTCTGAACGCGGAATTGGAACGGCGCGTGCAACGGCGCACGGCGGCACTGCAATCCGAGATCGCGGAACGCAAGCGAGTTGAGGTGGTGCGCGAACGCCTTGCGGCCTTGGTCGAATCTTCCGATGATGCCATAGTCAGCAAGACCCTGGATGGCACCATCAGCTCCTGGAATCGAGGCGCCGAGAAGGTGTTCGGCTACTCGGCAGCCGAAGCCGTGGGCCAACCGATGCTGATGCTCTTGCCGCCGGAGCGGGCGAGTGAGGAACCCGACATTCTGGCGCGAATTGGCCGCGGTGAAAGCGTCGAGCATTTCGAAACCGTCCGTGTCCGCAAGGATGGCAAGAGGATCGACGTTTCTGTGACGATTTCGCCGATCCAGGACAGCAGCCGCGCGATTGTTGGTGCTTCAAAGATCGCGCGCGATATCACGGACAGTAAGCGGGCTGAGCAAGCCGTAAAACAAAGCCTCGCCACCAGCGAGGCTGCACTCAAGGAACTGGCCGACCAAACGTTCGCTCTAGATCAACACGCTATCGTGGCCGTAACCGACGTCCAGGGCACCATCACTTACGCGAACGATAAGTTTTGCGTCATCAGTAAATATTCCAAAGAGGAACTGATAGGACAGAATCACCGCATCCTCAACTCCAGCCACCACCCCGTCGAGTTTTTCCAGCAGATGTACCAGACTATCGCCAACGGGAAAGTGTGGCACGGTGAGATCAAGAACCGGGCCAAAGATGGTTCGATTTACTGGGTGGACACTACCATCGTCCCGACTTTAAGCACTGAGGGCAAACCGCTCCAGTACGTGGCCATACGCGCCGACGTCACTGAGCGCAAGTTGGCCGAAGAAGCTTTGATGGAACAGGCGAGAGTTCTGGATCTCGCGCAGGTGCTGGTACGCGACATCAAGGGCCACATCGTCCTGTGGAACCTGGGCGCTGAAAAGCTTTACGGCTACACCCGTGAGCAAGCGCTCGGCCGGTTGTCTCACGAGCTGCTGCAAACCCAGTTCCCCGAATCGTTGGAGCAAATCGAAGCAATGCTCGAGAGCACCGGAACTTGGGAAGGGGAGCTGGTACACCGCAAGCGCGACGGCAGCCATGTTGTCGTCGCCAGCGTGTGGGTGTTGCAGCGCGATGCCCAAGGCCAGCCGCTGCGGATACTGGAAGCCAATACCGATATCACCGAGCGCAGACGAGCCGAAGAGGCGCTGCGCGAGAGCGAGGAACGCTTTCAAGCCATGGCCAATGGTATTCAGCAACTCGCTTGGATGGCCGAGGCCGATGGATCCATCTTTTGGTACAACCAACGCTGGTATGAATACACCGGCACAACCCTCGAACAGATGCAGGGGTGGGCGTGGCAAAGCGTCCACGACCCCGATGTGCTGCCCAGAGTACTTGAGGGCTGGAGGGATGCAATTGCCGCCGGCAAGCCCTTTGGCATGGAATTCCCGCTGCGGGGGGCTGACGGGAATTTTCGCACGTTCCTTAGCCGCGTTATGCCGGTAAGAGACCCGCAAGGACGCGTGGCTCGCTGGTTCGGCACGAATACAGATATCAGCGAGCGCAAACAAGCCGAGGAGCGGCTTGCGGGGCAGGCGAAGGAACTGGCTCGACAGGCCGAGGAACTGGCGCGCTCACGGCAAGCCCTGGAAACCCAGACGCTCTTGCTTCGGTCCGTGCTGAACAGCATGTCCGAGGGTTTGGTGGTCGCGGACGAGAACGGCAGGTTCATCATTTGGAACCCCGCAGCGGAAAAGATTGTCGGCCTGGGCGCGGCGGACGTGCCCAGCGAGGGATGGACAGCACACTACGGCCTCTTCTTGACCGACACGGTGTCACCTTTCCCAACCGAGCAAAACCCCTTGTTACGTGCCATCCACGGAGAGGTGTGCTCTGCCGAGATGTTCTTGCGCAATTCGGAGCTTACCGAGGGCGCTTGGATCGAGGCCAGCGCCAGTCCCTTGAAAAACAAGGACGGCGTGGCGCGGGGCGCCGTAGTCGCGTTCCGGGACATCACGCAGAGGAAAGCCGATGAGCGCGAAATCCGAAAACTCAATGACGAACTCGAACATAGAGTGAGAAAGCGGACAGCCCAGTTGGAAGCCGTCAATAAAGAGCTGGAAGCTTTTAGCTACTCGGTATCCCACGATCTGCGGGCCCCGTTGCGGCATATCGGCGGCTTTTCCAAGATGCTGGTGGAGGAATACCGCTCCGCCCTCGATCCTACTGCCCAACGCTACCTCGATCGCATTCAGGCGGGGTCACAAGAGATGGGCCTGCTGGTCGACGAACTGTTAAATCTGGCGCGGGTTGGGCGCCGTGCATTGGCTCTGCAGCCAACCCAGTTGAACACTGTGGTCGCGGAGGTGATAGCGATTCTGCGGCCGGAGTGCGAAGGGCGGCAAGTGGAATGGAAAATCGCTGAACTGCCTTTGCTGGAGTGTGATCCGGTCCTGGTCAAGCAGGTGTTTCAGAATTTGCTGGCTAACGCGCTCAAGTTTACTCGCGGCGCCCGCGCCGGCGTTGATGGCAATGCACGGCCGGGGACGCCCGCGCCTACACAGGCTGTGATTGAAGTCAGTTACAAAGAAGAAGAGGATGGGCAACTGGTGTTCATGGTGCGGGATAACGGCGTTGGCTTCAACATGAAGTATATCGACAAGTTGTTCGGAGTCTTTCAGCGTCTGCATCGCGCAGAGGACTTCGAAGGTACCGGCATCGGCCTGGCCACCGTGCAACGCATCGTTCAAAAGCATGGAGGCCGGGCCTGGGCGGAGGGGGAACTGGACAAAGGCGCAACCTTCTATTTCACCCTTGGCGTGGGAAGGCAAGCTGAATCGAAAAGTAATGGAGCCACGGCTGGAGGCCGCTTATGAACTCAGACGAATTGGACATACTGCTGGTCGAAGACAATCAGGATGATATGGATCTTGCCCTGCACGCGCTGCGGCGGGAGAAGCTGGCGAACCACATCTTCGTGGCACGCGATGGCGAGGAAGCTTTGGACTTTCTTTTCTGTCGTGGGGCGTTCACCGATAGATCGTTTTATACTCCGCCCAAACTGGTCCTGCTGGATTTGAAACTACCCAAGGTCGACGGCCTGGAGGTGCTGAAACAGCTTAAGAGTGACCCGCGAACTAAGACCATCCCAATTGTCATTATGACTTCCTCGAAAGAAGAGCGGGATCTGGTGGCCGGTTACAACCTGGGGGTTAACAGCTATATCCAGAAGCCGGTCGACTTCGACCAGTTCCGCGAGACCGTCAAGAGCGTCGGATTGTATTGGCTGGTCACTAATCAGGCGCTCCCGATCAATGGCGCACACGAACTGGAAGCTCGGCAGCAACGCGACAATGCAGAAGCGGCGGAACAGAGCGCACCGCAAAAGTAGCTTGGGCAGGGTTTGGGCAGAATCGAACCGATGAGCGCTGATTCGCACAGCAACTCCCTGCCAATCACTCCACAGGTTAACCAGACGTTCTCTGAATGGATTGCACTTGGTGCCGGGAGGGGGAGTCGAACCCCCAAGGTACTAAGTACCGGCGGATTTTGAGTTTCCACAGTGCGTTCTGAACCGTTAGGAAAATTCTCTACTCTACTTGATTTCTCAACCGCTTACAAGAACGCCAATTTGTCCCGTCATCATCCGTTCTGACGCGTTTTGAACATGGAACTACTGCAGTTTTACTACGGTAGAACTCTGCGTCCCTGCTGACGACTGGAAGCCGAAGTTGAGAGCCGTGAACAAGGGCGTCAGTATCGAAATGTGTTTAACCAACTCCACTGCCTGCTTGACTTTAATATTAATCGTGTTAGCGTTGTCACGTTCTCTATCCACTGGGCCCATGCACGTACCAATACTGATTTGTGCTGATCGCACAGAACGGGCGTATGTTGTTTCTGGCGAAGCTCAGGAAATCGCAATCTCTGCTGGCAATGGGCGTGCTTTGCTGCGCTGCCCTGACCGCTAAAGCTCAAACCTTAAGCCCCTCCACCGTTAGCTTCGGCAACTGGGTTATACAGACCACCAGCACAGTTAAGACCGTAACTTTAACCAACACGCTAACGACGCCGCTGACTATCAGCAGTATTTCCGCGTCGGGGAATTTTGGTCAAACCTCGAAGTGTCCGATTACTCCAAAGACGTTGGCAGCAGGAGCGAGCTGTAATATCTCGGTCAGCTTCACGCCCGCTGCTCTCGGGGCGATTAACGGGACTCTAACCGTAACCGACAACTCCTCCACTTCTCCTCAAACCGCGCAATTGAGTGGGACCGGTGTGTATCCCGCCGTCTTGTCACCTTCCACCGTCTCATTCGGCAATCAATTATTGAATACAACCAGTGCGATCAAATCATTCTCGTTGCAGAATAATGAAACTGTACCCCTCACCATTTCCGGGATTTCGACTTCAGGAGATTTCGCCCAGACCTCGACCTGCCCAGTATCTCCAAACAGTTTGGGCGCGCGACTGAACTGCAAAATCTCTGTCACCTTCACGCCTACTGCTCTGGGTGCTCGCACCGGTGAACTTACGATCACCGACAACGTTTCAAACTCTCCGCAGACAGCAGCCTTGGGCGGGACCGGAACAGCTCCGGTCATTCTGTCACCCACAAGCCTCACGTTCGCTAGCCAGGTGATCACCACCACCAGTAAAGGAAAGAGCATCACTTTAAAGAACAACCAGTCAGTTCCGCTGACAATTTCGGGCATCTCGATAGCAGGCGATTTTGCACAAACTTCGAACTGCCCGTTGACCCCCAATACACTGGGAGCCGGTGCCAACTGTTCGATTTCTGTCACATTCACGCCAACTAATTTGGGTACACGGACTGGGACACTAACCTTTACCGATGGCGCGAATACGAGTCCTCAGACTGTGAACCTGTCAGGCACGGGCACTATGGCGGGCCTGCTCTCGATCTCCGTCGCTCCGGCAAACCCAACGCTCCCAACGGGAAATCAGCAGCAGTTAGCTGCTACCGGCAACTGGACGGGCGGAGTGCAGGTTAACATCACGAATTTTGTCACCTGGACGTCATCGGCGCCGTCAGTTGCATCCGTGAGTTCGACCGGCCTGACACAGGCAGTCACCCAGGGAGTGGCAACTGTCACGGCTTCCTACGGATCAGTCAGCCGAGGAGCGCCGGTCACTGTCACACCCCCGGCTTTGACCTCGATCACAGTCACACCCGCGAATTCTTCTTCCCCCATCGGAGCATACGAACAGTTCACTGCCGTATTGAGTTACAGCGATGGCAGCACGAGGGATACGACCACTTCAGTCACATGGTCCTCTTCCGCTGCCACAGTAGCGACCATCAATTCCTCGGGACTCGCCAGCGCTCTCGCGTCAGGCAGCACAACCATTACAGCCACCGCCGAATCAGTAACCGGAAACACGACTCTGAGTGTTTCCCAGCCGCAATGTGTAACTCCACCCTCTGGGTTGATCGGGTGGTGGACAGGGGACGGAAATACGGTAGACATCGCCGGAAACAATTCCGGAACGCAGCAGAACGGAGCCGCCTATGGCAATGGAGAGGTCGGACAGGCTTTTAGTCTAGCCGGCAATAACGCCTCCGTCCTGGTGAATTCTCCCGTCTATTCGTCCACGGCGGGAACGCTGATGTTCTGGTTCTACCCTGCCGGCGCCGGTTCGTTGACCGGCAGTTACGACGGCACAAACCGCACGCCGGGATTGTCGGTGGATAGTAGCGGCAATCTGAATTGGGAATTTGGAAACCTGTCAGCACAAGGAGCGGGCCAGGTCCCCCTCAACCAGTGGTCTCATGTGGCCCTCACCTATTCCACCTCGAATTCTGAGGTCACCATCAACGTGTATTTGAATGGGATTCTGGCCGCGAGCGCGATTGCATCCCCACTCTCTTCCTGGTATCCGCAAGTTGCCTTTGGCGCTACTTGGGTGGGCAGAACCCTTCCTTCGCGGGTTCAATGGACGAGGTCGCTATTTTTAATCAGGCCTTGAGCGCTCAGCAAGTCCAACAAATCTACAAGGCATTCAGCGCAGGGATGTGTAAGCCCACTCTGCAGTCAATCGCTGTCAATCCGGCAAGTCCGTCGGTGGCGGTTGGACTTACTCAGCAGTTCGACGCTGCAGGAAGCTATAGCGACGGTTCAACTCACGATCTCACCACCTCTGCCACCTGGAATTCCTCGAATCCAACCGTAGCAACGGTCAATGGAACTGGGCAGGCAACCACTGCAGCCGTTGGCAGTGCGACTCTCACCGCCGCTTTGGGAGCGCAGTCGAGCACCGCTAATTTGAGCGTGGTGCCGGGTCTGGTCTCATTACAAGTAACCCGCAAGCCCCATCGATTGCCTCCGGAACCACCCAACAGTTCACCGCGACCGGCACCTTCAGCGATGGCAGCACGCAAGGTCTGACCACATCGGTGAGCTGGAGTTCTTCGCAGTCCTCAGTCGCAACCATCCCAACGGTGGACTGGCAAATGGCATCGCCGCTGGTCAAGCGACAATAACGGCAACAGCCGGCTCTATCGGCAGTTCGACGCTACTCACTGTGACATCCGCTATTCTCACGGCCCTTAGCGTAACCCCCGCCAGCCCCAGCATTGCCGCAGGTACAACTCAGGCATTCACGGCCACCGGCACTTTCAGCGATGGCAGCACTCAGAATCTTTCAACCTCGGTCCTGGAATTCTTCCACACCATCAGTGGCGACGATCAACACGAGTGGCCTAGCCACTTCATCCTCTGCCGGCCAAACCACGATCACGGCAACATCGGGATCTATTTCTAACTCGGCGGTCCTGACCGTCAACACAGCAGTCTTGACCAGCATTACTGTCAACCCGCTGATCCATCCGTACTTGTCGGCAGCACTCAGCAGTTCACGGCAACCGGAACATCAGCGACAACAGCACGCAGGATCTCACCGGCACCGCGACGTGGAATTCGTCCAATACCAATGTCGCAAGCGTCTCAGCCGGACTGGCCTCAGGCTTGACGGCTGGAACAGTCACGATCAGCGCAAGCCTTGGGTCGCTGACGGGCTCGACCACTGTGACCGTTACTGTGTCGCCTCCCATGCTGCTATCGATCTCGGTTACTCCTGCAAATCCTTGGTCGCAATCGGCCAGCGCCAGCAGTTCGCGGCGACTGGACAATACTCTGATGGAAGCACTCAGGATTTGACCACTTCCGTGACCTGGAGTTCCTCCCAACCACCGGTCGCGGGGATCACGGCTACCGGAGCAGCCAGCGGTTTGGGCGGAGGGTCGACCAATGTTTCTGCCGTTCTCGGAGCGATCAGCGCATCGGTAACATTGAACGTGAACTCCCTGGCCCTAACCTCAATCGCAGTGACTCCCGGCAACCCCTCCATCGCGTTGGGGACTAATCAACAATTGGCAGCGACAGGCACCTACGCCGACGGCAGCACGCTCGACTTAACGACCTCGGCAACCTGGAGTTCTTCGTTGACCACAGTCGCGACGGTTAACGCCAGTGGATTGTCGGCCAGCGCATCAACCGGCCAGACCACGATCACGGCAACTGCTGCCAGCATCGCAGGTACGTCCACTTTGACGGTAACTCCCGCCGCACTGGTTTCTATTTCCATCACTCCCGCAATTCCAAGCATCCCGCTGGGGACGACAGAACAATTTGCGGCGACCGGAACTTTCACTGACGGGAGCACGCAGAACATAACCGGCTCGGTCCAGTGGAATTCGTCGGATGGGTCCATCGCGACCATCAGCAACGCGAACGGCAGCGTGGGACTGGCGACCAGCGTGGCGAGTGGAAACTCCAGCATTTCCGCGACTTCGGGCTCGATTTCTGCTTCAACAACTCTGGCGGTGGGCGCTGCCGCGCTGGCCTCAATCGCGGTCAATCCCTTCAGCCCATCTATCGCTCTCGGAACCACACAACAATTCACTGCGACCGGAACGTTTACCGATGGCAGCACGCAGGACCTGACAGCTTCTGCCACCTGGGGCTCGGGGAATACGGCGATAACGACTGTGAGTTCGAGCGCGCTTGCCACTTCCGTTGCCGCCGGAACCGCCGCAATTAATGCGACTCTTGGCGCAATAAGCGGATCCACGCAGCTGACCGTTACACCCGCAGCTGTAGTTTCGATCACGGTAAACCCCGCGTCCGCCACGACTCCTTTGGGAGTGAACCAGGCGTTCACGGCTCAGGGAACATTCACGGACGGCTCAACCCAAGACGTAACCAGTTCAGCTCATTGGAGTTGTCCGCTCCTACAGTGGCCACGGTCAGCAATACCCCCGGAAGCAATGGAATGGCCACAAGCGCCGGAAGCGGGACAACCGTTATTAGCGCAGCCTCGGGTTCGGTGTCGGGATCAGGCAACCTGACCGTAGCAACCGCAATTCTGGCCGCCATCCAAATCTCGCCGCAAAGTCCATCGATCCCGACCGGAAGCACGGAACAGTTCACTGCCACAGGGCTTTACACCGATGGGACCACCGCTAACATCACGACCTCCGCCACATGGACTTCCTCGTCTGCAACTGTGGCTACGATCAGCAATGCGTCTGGATCGCAAGGAACAGCCTCAGGCGTAGGAGGCGGAGCCGCCGGAATCTCTGCAAGCCTGGGCTCGCTGACAGATTCGACAACCCTGGTCGTGCAGGACCAGCCTGTCTCGATTACCATTTCGCCGTCAAGCAGTGCTATCACGCCGGGCGCAGATCAGCAGTTCATCGCGACGGGTACATACCTCAATGGCACTACAGAAGATATGACCACTAGGGTGGTTTGGAGCTCTTCCGCCCCAGCCGTCGCCACTATGAATGCGAGCGGAGTAGCAATGAGCACGGCCTCGGGACAAACAACTGTCAGCGCGACCTCGGGTTCATTGGCCGCGTCGGCAACTTTGACTGTTTCCGATGCGCTTGGAACAGCGAGCGGAAGCACTTTGTCCTGCCCGACTGGTGGTCTCAAAGGAGCGACCTGCTATTCCGTCATTATCTCTTGTCCGAACATAAGTGATTTCACCGGTTACGTGAAGGTGAACTCTCCCAGCGGCACTCCCCTCGGAACTGCGATTTTCTCGACCGGCGGAAATGGAAACAATCTTTACGAGACCAACTTCAGTTACGGAACCACCGTCCTGAATACAGTATTGCAAGGTGGTTTTACCATTGCACAAATCACGTGGGGCTCTCCCTTCGCAAACCAGCCCTACGGTTGGCAAACGGGACCTGGCGGAATTCGCGCTGTCGCATGCCGTTACGCCACGCTGGCGCAGTGGATCTACACCAACATCCACCAAGGCAGTACCTCGGCCCCATTTTGTGCCACCGGCAACAGCGCCGGGGCACAAGAAATTGGACTGGCCATGACGCACTACGGCTTGGGCTCGATTTTCGCGATGGTTGAACCCACCAGTGGACCTCCTTTCGCACGCCAGGACTGGGGCTGCGATTGTCTTCAGACGACACCACCCAACTCCTGTGGAGGCGGGAAGGGATATTGTGTTGGGCTCACAAATGCCCAGGACTTTATCGACCCAGCGTATTCGGAACCGTTATGTTCGGAGGAAACATCAACACACACTACCACTTCGGATGCCATTTTCTTGCACGACAGCATTATGGCACCTGATGCCGTGCTGTCTTACCCCAACACTTTCGTCAAGTTTCTATTTGGTGGTAAGGATACGTCAGGTGTTGCGAATGAGGGAGAGACTTGGCAGAGCGCCATCACTACATCCAAAGCAAGCGCGTGTGTTGCCGACGCTCCCCATCCCATACCCGACGTGCTGGACGGAGCACAGCAGATCGCCAACGACATACTCACTTACTGCAAATTGCAAGGCAAGTAATCGAAGTTTCTAGAGGACGGTTTCAGGTCTTACTTGCGCGTTGTTGATTTCGCCGTCCGCTCACATTCCTCGGCCACCAGTCGCCCCGCGCACTCGACAACAGCAGCAACAGAAGTCATCTCGAAAAGTAACCAACGACGGATCCCGCCCCCAGTTACGGCTGAGCGGGCGAGACATTGCCGTACGCGCATTGATCGAGTTCTATCGGGCCTGATTAGAAAACTGATGATTCATCAGGTGCTGCCTGCCATAATGGGGATGACCAAGGACGATTTCCACTGCGATAGCTCGGTACTCTCCCCGCCGGTCAATGCTCAGGGCTTCATCGACCACCCTAAACAGAAACCCGAAGATGAGGATGAAGACGAGCGGGGGCGTTGTCACACCATTTCATCCTTCGTGCCCTTGAAAGGGTGTGCGAATCTGTAAATGTGTAACTGATGTGTAGCCCTCACCTACTGCAGATCTGTTCATAAACCTATGAATCTTAATGTGATAGACTTCGCACTTGTTGCTCGATATGCCGCGAAATCCGCTGCGTCTGCTTTAGACGCATCTCATGCAGGGGAGCGTCAGCCGACCACTTATTCTGTGGCCATTTCTGTTGGTGCCGGGAGGGGGAGTCGAACCCCCAAGACCCGAAGGTCGGCGGATTTTGAGTCCGCTGCGTCTGCCAGTTCCGCCATCCCGGCTTGGGTGGAAGTCGTTGATTTTTCAGTCTAGTTGATTGGCTTGCCTTTGTCATCTGCACCGACATCGGTGCCGACTATGGCTGTTCTATGGCTGTTCTCGGCTTCAACGACCTCGCGCTGGTGCTGTTCGATCTTGCTCGTCGCGCTCTTCAGAACCTCCATATCGACAATCTTACTGGAATGGTCGGGCTTTCTCGCACGCGAAAGAGCACTGATCCTAGCCCTGAAAATCCCGCGCAGCACTCTTTCGTACCATGCAGTTTTCAAACATTTTCCAGTTAGGGAAGTTATTTCCGCAGACGAGAGTCTTGCGCCTTGTCCACGTACTCTGTGGACGAGGGGCCGAAGCCCGTAATTTGGACTACCACCGGGTCATCCGCTGTCTCCGCAAAGTGGTTTTGTCCGGGCGGTTCGGTATAGAAGCTCCCCGGAGGGAGAGCCTTGAGTTTCGATTCATCGAACTTGTCTCCGTATCCGATGTGCCAAGTTCCGGAGACGACAGTTGCCACACGATCATCGCGGTGGGAATGCGCTGCGATCTGTGTATGCGCGGGCACACGCAGCATGATGGTATAGACGCCAGCTTCATTCGGGTCACCCTTGAGCACTATGGTTTGTATCCCACTAACGCCCGAACTTCCTGTGCCCGGATTGCCTTGCTGAGGGAATTTGAACTCGGTCGGTGCTAAGCGTATTTCGCCTACATCGTTGTCCGCAGTGGTGCGAACTGGAATCGGTGCTGCCGGGGAATCGAGAAACTGTCGAACCAGATTGACCGTGTAGACCGGACTCTCTTCCATCAACCAGTGCCCGGATCGTGGTACGACTGCCTCTTGTACGTTGATCGCCACGTGGCGCATTATTACTGCCTGCAATGCACCGAACGACTTCTCCCCGCCAACAGCCAAGACGGGCATCGTCAGTTTCACCTGCTCGAAAACTTTGTTGTCTGCCGCGTCAGTTGAGAATGCCGTGAACTGCGCGAAGCCAGCCCGCATGCCTCCGGGTTGTGCGTAGGTGGCTGTGAAGAAATTTCTGGTCGCTTCATCAGGTTCAGACGGATCGCCCGTGAAATCATCCCAGATTCGGTCGAAATAGATGCGCTCCCGCCCAGCAACCAGCCGTTCGGCGTCAGGACCGTGGAAGTTGAAATGCCAGACGCCCGGATTCAGGAGAATCGTGTTCCACGGCTCGATGCCTGGAATCGGAGCGTCCATTACAACCAGACGCTCAACCTTGTCCGGGTACATCGCGGCGTAGGCGTAAGCGACCATGTTGCCGATGTCGTGAGCGACCACGAAAGTTCTGTCGAATCCAAGTGCAGTGACTACTGCGCGGATGTCCTTTGCTTGCGTCTTCTTGTCGTACCCATCTTTGGGCTTTGACGATCTCCCGATTCCACGCAGGTCGGGCACGACGACCGTGTGGTCTTTCATCAGGTCAGCAGCCAGCGGTGCCCACGAGTCGCTGTTTTCGGCATACCCATGAATGAGCACGACCACAGCGCCAGTTCCTCCCCAGCGCACAAAGATGTCCGCGCCTTCGGGGCTGTGAACCGTTTTCGCCTGAAAGCTGGAGGGCAGGGAGGGTTGCGCGTAGCTGAAGATCGTTAGGACGGAAAGAACTGCAAGGGCGATACAATGTCGGGTCATTATTTCTCCGAAAACGACAGTTCAGGTTCTTACGAACGGAAGATGGCAGATTGGACGGTGCCGTCCTATTCTACGCACTTTACTCGATCTGGTAGGCGGCCTTCATGAGAAGAGGAGATGGTCAAGTGAAAGTGGTTCTCTTCGGAGCGACGGGCATGGTTGGGCGGGGCGTCTTGCGCGAGTGTTTGCTCGACCCTGACGTCGAGAGCGTCCTCGCGGTCGTCCGCAACACCAGCCTGCCGCAACATGACAAACTTCGCGAAATCGTACACCAAGATGTTTACGATCTCGCGACGATTGAAGGCAGGCTCTCAGGCTACGACGCATGTTTCTTCTGCCTCGGCGTCTCGTCAGTAGGGATGAAGGAGGAAACATACCGGCGCGTGACATACGATCTGACGGTCTCAGTGGCTAAAACTTTAGCCAAGCTCAACTCAACAATGACCTTCATCTACGTGTCTGGGGCGGGAACCGACAGCACGGAGCGCGGGCGAAGCATGTGGGCGCGGGTAAAAGGCAAAACGGAAAACGCGCTATTGCAGATGCCATTCAAGGCTGTGTTCGTGTTTCGCCCTGCCTACATTCAGCCGCTTCATGGAATTCGCACAAAAACAAGATGGTACGGCGCGGCTTACGCTTTGATGAGACCGCTCTATCCGTTATGGAAGATGCTTTTCCCGGACTATGTGACAACGACCGAATGCGTAGGTCGCGCCATGCTGAATGTCAGCATGCGAGGCTTCCCCAAACCTGTCCTTGAGAATCGCGACATCAACCGGATGTGTGCTGAATCTTGAAGTCTGACATCGTTGCCTACCCGATCGAGACGATTACCCGCCCCGGCTTCGCGGGATGTTCGACCAACTCATGGGCACGGGCGATCTGATTCAAGGGCACAATCTCGGCGATGTCAAGCCCCTGCCATCCCGCCTCAAGCGACTTGTCGATGTCGCGAGTCGCTTCGATCTTTGCTTCCGCTGGCACATCGTCGCTGCCGACGAAGAAGAGTCTGGCGTTCACAAATACAAGCTGCCAAACCGGAGTCTCCGGCGTTGGCGTGTTGGTCGCATAGGTCGCAATGGAACCACCCTGCGCCAAAACCTCGGCGTCGGTCTTGATGTTCGCTCCGAAAGCCACTTCGACGATGTGATGAACTCCATCGGGAGCCAACGCCCGAATTCGCCTGACTAAGTTTTCACCAGTTAGCAAGACCTCGTCCGCCCCTGCTCGCGATGCGATCTCTTTGTCGCTTTCGGAGCGGCAGGTGGCGATGACTCGCGCTCCCGCTTGATGTGCGAGTTGAACAGCGCAAGCTCCGACCGCACCAGCGCCCCCTTGCACTAGAACCGTCTTTCCCTTGACAGAACCGTCAACGTGGACAGTCCGATGAGCCGTTATGCCGGGAATGCCGAGACACGCACCTTGTTCCAGCGGCACGCCTTCGGGGAGTTGAGCGACCTGTTTCAGCGGAATCGCGGTGAACTCAGCTGCAGTTCCGAACGGTCGATAGGATTGAGCGCCATAACACCAGACACGCCGACCGATCCATTCACTCGGCACTCCTTCTCCGACCGCATCAACGGTGCCAGAACCATCGCTGTGTGGAATGACACGCGGATAAGACATCCCGATGCCAAACGCGTCCTCTCGCTTCTTGACATCGCCGGGATTCACGCCTGAGAAAGCAAGACGAATCCGAACCTCGCCTGCACTCGGCTGTGGGTCGTCCATCTCCCCCACTACAAGTACATCCCGCGCAGCGCCCTGCTTTTCGTACCATGCGGCTTTCATGTTCGTGCGGAGGTCGAGCTCTCCGACTCCCCTAGTCGGAGCACTGGAGACTCGGTTCGGCAACAGATGCCATACCTCTGCCACAGCCGAAACCACGGGCTGTTGGCGAGCTTCTCATCGTGAGTTCGATTTGCAGCAGAGATGTCGCTTGCGCTGAGCGGTCTAATGTCCGGCGCTTCGAACATTTCCTGTAGCTGCTCGATGTCGTCAATAATGCGTTCAACGTCCATTCCGTCTCAATATCTAACAGAACGACGGGGAGGTCAATCGGCGTGCCATCTCCATCTGTGGAATTCGCCCAGACTCAGAATCGGCTATTCTCTTAGCACCATGACCGATGAAGAGCGAATGCAACGAGAGTCCAGCCTGATCGCGACCATAAAAAAGAATCTTCCTGACTTCGCGAAAGCCTGCGCGGATGAGACGGAACTAGTCTTGCTCCACCAAGACGCCTTTGCCGCCGACTACCAAGAGGACGAATACACGCTCCTCGGCATGGCAATCAAGTACGCTGGTCTCCGTGGGAAGGAAGTGCGGGTGACCGGGAAGAACCGAAGCAGCCTCGGCGAGGGCGACAGCATCCACTGACCGCTCTTGTGTGAAGGGAACGCGAAAGATGCGAAGAGAATTCAAGATGAAGCTAAATGGTGATGAGTCACGGTCGGACGCTAGTGCATCGTTCACGTTGCCGTTCGACACGCGAGATGTCTGGGGCAAAGCTAAAGTGCCCGTCAAGGTGACCATCAATGGCTACACTTGGCGTAGCACAGTCGGAAATAGGGGTGGAATTCAGTACATCGTTGTGAATGCAGACGCACGGCGCAAGGCTGGTGTAAAAGCTGGCGATGCCGTGACCATCGCGCTTGAGCCGGATACGGAAAAGAGGGACATCGAGATTCCTGCCCAACTGCGAAAGGCACTAGGCGCGAAATTCACTGAAAAGCTGAACCGTCTTTCGTTCAGCCACAAGAAAGAGTTAGTCGTTTGGTATTCCGCAGCCAAGAAGGAAGAAACAGCCGTTCGCCGGGTAGAGAAAATGAAGCAGATGCTACTTGGGGAACGGTGATCAGAAAGATTTCTGCATGCTGCCGTCCCGGTATTTCATCGACTACGAGGTTCTGCTGTTGAATGCGGGTCAGGAGTCTGCGACAGACCCTTCCTCATTTCTTCAAGACAGTCTCCCTCTGCTCTGGCGCGATGCCTATTTGAGCGCAATTTCTCACGAGCCTAATCTTGTGCGCTTTCGGCATCGCACGTTCGAGTATATTTGCGATCTCTATTCTCAGTTGGAACTAACAGGGTCGGTGCCCTATGACCAAACAATCGCAGATCGTGTCATCGGTGTGTTTGGCACGTCATCGAAAGCGCAAGAAACCTGTGACGCGAAGCGCGTAAGAATCGAGTTAAGCGAGGAGCTTGAGGGCACACGACGCGATGATGGACATTTTATGGCTCGTAGCATCGGCGGCGGTCTCGACGTGAACCTGTTTTCCCAAGATCGCCTGCTGAACCGTGGCTGGTCGGGTCAAGGAAAAATCTATCGTCGGATGGAGAAATACTGCCGCGTTCAAGAGGGGGCTTTCTGCTTCTCGCGGCCCATCTACTGCGATGGCTCCAACGTTCCGCGTTGGCTGGAGTTTGGGGTTCTAAAGAACGACCAGACTCTGTGGGTCGAGGTTTTCGACAACTGAGTCGCATGCCATAGCGCATCCATCTCAGACTTGGAAATCGGGATCGCTTCCGCGCTCGCGTTCGAATAGCTCTTCTCGTCCGACCCACTGCGAATACGCAGAGTTCCTGATCTTTAACCATGTTGCGTGATTCGGCAGACATGGGGATGGGAGAACGGTCGCGGTTTACGACCGAGCGGCATAGTTTGGAAATGCGGGAGGGGCACTGGAGCTAGTATAAATGGCGTGAATGTGCCATGCTGCCGGGGTCTTAGAACGACCCCGTTAAAATAGGTTGGTTATCGGGCGGCAAAGAGATGGATGAAGCTCTCAAAGCGAAGCTCGATGAAGCAAGAGCACGGCTGAACAGTCGGCAGGCTGGAATCAACGCGGATCGCAAAGACGAGGACCGCGCAACACGGGAGTGGGCGAGAGGAAAACAGCGACCAGCAAATGCGGAACGGGTGCGGTTCAGGAAGTCGCTGACCGACGAGGAGCGGAACCAGATTGTCGAAGGCGGCGCGATAGTTTTCGCGCTTGTTGAGGATGGTTTCCCAGCTGAGGCCAGCCTGCGCGCCTTCCAGGATGAGAAATTCGAAGAGAGTTCGATCATTATGCGCGGGGACGCCCCATTCTTCGTCGTGATAGCGGATCATTAATTCGGTGCGCGGCCAGGAGCAGCGAATGGGTGCATCTTTATCTTTATTCTTGTCATTCTTGTCTTTATTTTCGCGCGTTCTCATAAATCGAAAGGATTGATCGAAGGAATCGCCCTCGACGCTGGACTTCATAAGCGCCAAGCTATGGCGTGAGCCACTTCGATCTTGCCTTGGTTACGAGATCCAGCAGCGAACAGAATCCCCGGTTCAAGGGATACTTGTAGGCCGGGGAAAAGTGGACTACGTTCTCGCTGAAACCTCGTTTGAACGAAGGCGGACCGGTGTGAATGCCCTCGCGATATCCCCCTAAATCGTACTCAAGGCAACCCTGCTCTTTGCCCCAGCGAATGGCGCTCCATTGGAGCACGTGCCCGGCGTTCAAGCCGGCATCCTTGACGGTGGCGCTATAAACTCCCCAGGAGCGCTTGGCCGCCTTGATCACCAGCACTCCGCCTAGCGGGGTCGCATCCTTAGAAGCGAGCAAAAGAGCTCCCCGGTCCTTGTGGCCGACGATCCACCGCAACTGATGCGACAAATGGGTCGGGTCTTCGGCGGGAAAGTTCTTTTTCCTTGCCATGTCAAAATAAATACTTTGAAACTCCTGAATGTCTGCGTCGCTCTGCGCGGGACGGACCGCGATCCCTTGCCGCTCGGAGCGCCGGATGTTGAATTTCGTATCTTTACGAAAGCTGTGCAGCAAATCGTCATTTCCTGGAGCTAAATCCAAGCGCAGCGTACTCCTGCGGTCGGGGAGCGACTGCCATCCGTCGCGAGACAACGTGCTTCCGATGCTCCATTCGGGCTGCTCAACCCAGTCAGGAACAATTGTTATGTAGGCAAAGCCCAGCTTCTTGCTCTTGTCGAGAAGCTGGCGGAGGCCGTACAGCGCAAGGTCTGGATCATCGCAGACGGGACCGCGGTTAACCACGAGACAGCGGAGGGGCCGGAGCCATTTGCCCCCCGGAAAAGTGACTCCACAATAAGCAAACCAACGGATCTGGCCTTGTTCTCGGACAATGGCGCAATACTTGTTACGCTCATCGCCGTTTCCTCCGGCCATCAAATTTGGAAACTGGAAGGGATGGCTGTTGCCCTGGCGGTCCAGAAATGCCTCGATCTCGCAATGAATGGCGGGGGTTAATTCTTGTGGCTTGAGGAATTCACAATGCATTATGCTCAGGCAGCATCTTCCCCCACCCTTGCAAAAAACGCAAGGATTGATTGGATAAGAGCGAAGGCTCGATTCGAAACCCGGTAGTCTTTGTTTGAGGACGAAGACGCTGGGAAAAGAAAGGAACCTTCGATGATGATTATAGGATGTGATTTTCATCCCAGCTGGCAACAAGTTTCCTGGCTGGACACGGAGACGGGAGAAAGCGGGGAGCGGAAGCTGGTGCAAGCCTCGGGCGATGCCGAGCGGTTTTATCGGCAGTTGCCAGCACCGGCATTGATCGGGATGGAAGCGACGGGAAACTGCCACTGGCTGGTGGATTTGCTGGCCGAGTTGGGCCACGAGTTGTGGGCGGGCGATGCGGCGCAGATCCGTGCCAGCTGCGTGCGGCAGCAGAAGACGGACCGGCGGGACGCGGAGCACATTCGAATCCTGCTGCAGGAGGGACGGTTTCCGCGCATCTGGATGCCGTCGAGCGAGGTTCGCGATCTGCGGCAGTTGCTGTTGCATCGCTACAAGCTGGTAACGATCCGGGCGCGGGTGAAGAACGAGTTGCAGCATCTGTGCCTGAATCAGGGAGTGCAGCGCAAGCACAAGCTGTGGAATCAGGCGGGACAGAAGTTGCTGCGCGAGTTGCCGTTGAAGCCGTGGGCGGCGCGCCGGCGGGAAGATTTGCTGGCGTTGCTGGCCATGCTGGATCAGCAGATCGATCCGCTGGACCGGGCGGTGAAAGAAGAAGCGCAACGAGACAAAATGGCGCTTCTTCTACAAACCCAGCCGGGAGTGGGAGCGGTGACGGCGCTGGCCTACGTGCTGACCATGGGCGACGTGAGCCGCTTCCAGCGCGGCAAGCAGGTGGCCAGCTATCTGGGACTGATTCCGCGCGAGCACTCTTCGGGCGGACGGCAGAAGCTGGGGGCGATCAGCAAGCAAGGCAACCGCATGCTGCGCATGCTGCTGGTGGAAGCGGCGCAGATTGCGGTGCGTTTTGATCCCGGACTCCGTAAAGAGTATTTGCATCGCTGCCATCAGAAGCCGAAAGCGGTGGCCAAGGTGGCGGCGGCGCGCAAGTTGGCCGTACGACTGTACTGGATGCTGCGCACCGCAGAAGCCGTATCCGGAAGTCGTTCGCATCGAGAGCAGCCCGCGGGTGCCCCTGGTCGGCGCAAGCTAGACCGCAGGATTGATTGGGCGCTCTCGCATCCCGTTGCAGACGGGATGTTCGCATAGAAGAATCATGGCCGACGAGTTAGGTCGAATCGATGGTTGGTGGAACGACGTTCCGCCGCAGAGTGATTTAGCGTGAGATTTCCAGAGTCTTGGTCCTCAACCTCTCTGGCAACAAAGCGGTGCTCATCGCACCGCCAGGATAATCTTTGTCCTTGACACCGCCTTCGCTCTTATCGAGGGGCACCCTCTGTCGGAGAACTGGATACAGAGATTAATGGCGGGCCACCCTCTATAACCTTGTCGGCGTTGTCAAGAGACACGTAGAGTGTCTGAGGTCAGCATTCCCGGTGCGTTGGCGCTGAACTCGTTTTTCTTTTTTACTTATTGGAAAGACTTTGATCTTGCTTTTGCTCACGCGACCGGGGCTCGCTTTCAGAATCTTGCGGTGGAAGCTAGTTCCACCAACCATCTATTCGGCTTTTCAAACCATGATTCGTTGTTCAGACTCCCCGACTGTTCGGGGAGGCAAGGCGCCCAATCAGCCCAGCGATGGACTGTTTTCCACCAGGGTGGCCCACGGGCTGCCTTGCATGCGAACCAGCTGCGCATAATCCGCCGTGCTGCGCAGCATCCAGTACATCCTCACGGCCAGCTTGCGGGCGACGGCAACTTTCGCCACCGAAGCCCCACGGCGAAACTTTAAGCGTTGATACATGCGTTTCAGCGCGGGATCGAAGCGCGCCGCCGTGTGACCCGCTTCCACCAGCAGCGACCGCATCATGGGATTGCCTTGCTTGCTGATCGCTCCCAGCCGCTGCTTTCCCCCCGAACTGTGTTCCTGCGGATTCAGTCCCAGATAACTCACCACCTGCTTGCTGCGGTCGAAACGATCCACCGACCCGATGATCAGCACGAAGGCCAGCGACGTCACCGGCCCCACTCCGGGATGCGTCATCAGCCGCACCGCCAGCGGCTGATTCTTCGCGGCCTGCTCCACCGCCAGATCGAGTTGCGCCGTCGCTGCTGCCAACTCATCGAACATCCGCAACAGCTCCTGCCGCCGATAACTGGCCCACGGCCCCAGCGCCAGGCCCTCCAACTCCTTGCGCCCTTTCGCGGTGAACAGTTTCTTCTTGCGACACACGCCTTCGCCCATGGCCAGCGCGTGCAGTTGGTTCTTCACCGCTCCACGCATCCACACCAGCTTCTGCCGGTGCCAAACCAATTGCCGCAGATCCCGCTCCGCCGGCGACGGCCGCCAGATCTGCGGAAAGCGATCCTGGCGCAACAGATTCAGCAAGTGTTCCGCGTCTCGTGCATCCGTCTTCTGCTTGCGCACCACCGACGCCCGAATCTTCGCCGCATCCCCCATCCACAGCTCGTGCCCCAGTTCCGCCAGCATGGCCTCGAACCAGTGCGTGTGTCCGGTGGCTTCGATCCCCACTCGTACCCGCCCCTGCAGCGCGGAGTAAAAAGCTCGCGCCTCTCCGTTCTCGTGCTCCAGACGCCGCTCTATTTCTTCGCCTGTCTCCGTGTCCAGCATCGCGATCTGCTGGTAGCGTGTATGCAAATCACAACCTATAATCATCATCGCTCGGCTCCTTTCCTCCGAGCCTTGGTTGCTTGAGCGCTCCCAAGTCTACTCGCCCGCAAGGAGCCGACACGGTTATCTCATCAGCCGATCCTCATGCTTACCCTACCCAGTGAGAAACACACTCCGGTAATATTCATCCTCTCCCGCTTCCTTAAACTCCATGTAGAAACACCGCTTCGGCCCGAGGGTGGGGCCGAAGATGCTAGCGTCGATCTTCCTGACAGTGACATCCTCCCCCTTTCGCTGTGTCCATGGTTCCTGGCCTCGCGGGAAGATGTACAGAGATGGCGGCGTGTGGCCCAGCTTCTTTTCAAGCTCGCCCGCGTTCGCAAAGTCAACGCCCGTATTCTGAGGCATCGACTGTAGCGAAAGTGCCAACACGACGGACAAGTCTCGATAGCGATCCGAGTTCCCAATTGAAGTGGCCAATTCCAGCACCTCAAGGGAAGCCGGTATCCACGTGGCGGCCTGTCTCCAAGCACCGTCGATGCGGTCGATGTGGAGCTCATCGTGCCGCTCAATTCCGCCGCCCCTAACGGTGTCGGCCATCCACTTCTCGATTTTTGTCCTGTGTTTCATCATCTTACTTAGGGAGTGACCAGCCATTGTTGGTGATCCAATCCTTCTCTGTATTCGTCAGCTCGCGTCCACCATGCTTCCAAGTTCCATCATTGTTCAGGGCGTTTCCATCGTTGAACTCAATATGGGGTTTTTCGTATGGAAAGCGCGGCGAATCGACCCGGTCAACAGAGTTGGGTGCTTGACCAGCCTCCACTTGCTTCTGCATTTGATTCGGGGACGTGGCCTTGGGAGGGTCGGACTGCTTCTTACCACCTGAAGATTTGTCGTCTGGATCGCAGGAACACTTTATCCCCAACGCACCTACGAGAGCGGTATCCACGTTCTTGAGTACCTGCCCGAGAGCCTGACGATTCTGGGCAGCTTGTTCCTGTTGAACCTGGTAAAAAGCTCGCGACGCGTAATAGCTCAGCGCGAGGTAGTCCAAGGCGTCGAGATGGCAAGCCCCCGCCGTTACCGTCACACCGTTCGGACCCCAGGTAGCCGTGTCTGGGTCGCAGGTAACGTGCCCGTCCGCGTCTCTTCTCGATAGTGGATTGTTCTGGACATATCCGTAAAGGTTGAGGGTCTGCGGATTCTGAAGATTGGCGTGAGGAACTGGATCAGGCTCCTCGCTCCAGTCCGGAGTCATAAACCGACCCATGGTCGAGGCGTAATGCCTTGCGCCGAAGTAATCCAGGCCGGATTCGGAATCGCGTTCTTTGCCGGTAAACTTGTAGTGGTTGGGATCGCCGCCGCTGCTCGATACTAGGCCGCCATATGGGAAATAGTAAGTAGTTTCTTGGGTATTTCCCGAAGCATCGGTGATCACGCTCGCCGACCCCAAATGATCGGATAAATAGTAGTGGACCGTGCCGCTGGGGCGATCTATGCGCGCAATGCGACCGCCGTTAAAGTAGACATACTCCTCGTTGATGACGGTGCCAGTGAGATCGGTTTCCGTGAGAACTTCACCGCCAAGACCGGGCCAATACATGGTTCCCGACGAACCGTTGGACTTCTCCATCCGCATCCCGTCGCCATCGTAAGAGTAAGTGTAGCCCGCCACGGTAGCGATTCTGTTTTCCACGTCGTAGCTGGGCGTGTTGCCATTGCCTTCGTTGGTCACATTTCCGGCTGCGTCGTACAGCAAGCCAATGCCGCTAAGCTGGTTCTGGGTAGTCGGGGTGGCGCTGAGGCCCTCGGTGGCGCAGGTTCCCATGCCCGACACTCCGGAGCGATTGTACAGATTTCCCCAGGGATCGAGGGTATAAACCTCGCCCCAGCAGTTCACGCCGCTCGTGTTAATGGTGTTGGCCTGAGCGATTCGATTCAGAGGATCGTACGAGTATTTGGCATTGCGGGTGGAGTCAACGTTGTTAAAAATCTGGAAAACGTTGCCATTGTCCCCGGTTGTAGAGGCGCTGAAGCTGCAAGGAGTGTTTGAGATCGCAACGCCGAGATGGAAATCGTAGCAAAGGCTGAATACCGCATTGGACGACACAGAGGCCGATAGCAAGATGGGTTGCAGGCGGTCGTTGTAGAGGTTCGAGGTCACGATACCCGCAAATGAGCTGGTGTAGCCGTTTGTCATTCCCGCCAGCGATCCCTGCGGAGCATATGTAGCGGGTTTTCCGGTATAGCCCACGAAGCTGTTGCTGGGGTCACTGGCTAATGTCGCGCGTCCCGCGCCGCCAACTGTATACGTGACGAGATCGCCGCTCGGATAGGTCAGTGTATTGAGCGAGCCGTCCTTAAAATAACCATAACTGACGTTGTACTTCTTTGCGGAAGACGATCCTTTGTTGTAGCGTGCTTCGATAATCGCACGCCCCATCGGGTCATAGCTCCAACTGGAAGCACTTGGTCCTGCGCACATGGACGATCTGCGGCCGATAAGATTGGTGGGGGAACTGATGGTGGGAGGGTTGACTGAAGCACACGTCAGCGCCTTGCCGTCATAGCCGTATAGTACGGCACCGCTGTATGGGTCTGAGTAGCTTTTCTGGTAGAGCCGATTTAATGCGTCGTAGGAATAACTTGTGGTGGTCTGCAAGGTCCCCGTTTGGTTAGGCTTGGGCGCCACCTTTGCCGTGAGGTTGCTGTTGGCATCGTATTGATAAGTAATCGCTCCCGTGGGAAAGGTGCCAGTTGCCGACGCTGGGCAAGTTACGATTTGAACTTCAGGATTAGCGGCGCACAACAACCGAGCAAGCGAATCATACGTAAAGGTCCGCGTCCGCCAATTCGTAGAACTAGTGCTTCCTCCCTTCTGATTGACGCTGAGCAGGTTGTTCAGGGGGTCGTAGGCGTAGTCGGTTTCAAAGTTGTAGCCGGGCGCATTCGGGGCTTCCAAGACCATCGTCATGCGTCCCAAGGCATCAACCTGGCTAGTTCGTTGGTTGCCGGTCTCGTCGGTGACCGTGGTCTGATTGGCAGAATACGCGGTCGTCGCCGTGGAGCCATCCGCCTCTGCGACCGTCTTAGGTCGTCCCAACGCGTCATAGGTATATGTTGCATAGCCCCAAGTCGTCTCGGTCCCACAATTTGTTGTCGGCGGTGAACAGCGTGTCGGGTTGTAGACCTGGTAGCTCTTGCCAGTGCCATCGTAGGTGGTCACTGTGTAGGCGGGCCCGTCCGGATCTGAAACAAGTTTGGTTTGCACAACATGGCCCAGACCGTCCATCGTCGAGAGAGTCGTTTTCCATCCTGCGGGCGGGCTCGTCGGGCTGCACGTCGCGCCCGCAGTGCCATTTATCAATTGGCAGGTCGTAACGCTGGGCGTGCTGTCGTTGTAGCTAAGGATAGTCTGGCCGGTGTCTGGATAGTCGGTTTCGGTCAATCGACTCAGTGAATCGTTGTACCGGTAAGTGGTCAGGTTTGGAGGACTGTTTTGGTCAGAAGACTGGGTTAGTTCGCCATCGTTGTACCCATAGGAGTAGCCTTCGATGTGAGCGTAGCCGTTTGTTGCGGGTTGCGTGACTTTCGTTAGATAGGCATTCGTTACCTTGCCAGTCGGCGGGGAGCCGGCCGTCGTCGTAAATCCGGCTGAATTCGTGTTCAGGAAGCTGTCGGCATAGGAGTACGAAGTTCGATTCGTATTTGGGTCGGTCATCGACAGGACCTGTCCGGTCTCATCGTATGTATATGTAGTGGCGGGCGAAGTGCCCGTGTTAAGCCACTGCGTCTTCTGTGTGAGATTGCCTCTTGGAGTCGTCGAGCTTGGCCCGTAATTGGTTTCGTCGTGCCCTGTCAGGTTACTCACACCCGTGACGGATGGCGTTCCCGCCGTGCCGCAAGGAGTGCCCGCGCTTCCGTTGTCGTAGAAATAGTCAGTTTCAGCCACGCGATTTGTCCCCGAACTGTCGTAGGTAATGACCCGGCAAGGACGGTCGGAAATGGAAGTGCTGGCGAATGCCTGGTACGTCGTTGCTGTTTGGCGCGTCCACCCGGCGGGCGCGGTTATCGGTCCCCCCTCCGGCGATTGGGGGCATTTGCTCGTGCTGCTGATCTGGCCGTAGTCGTATTCCTCCTCGGCTGTGAGAGACAGGCCCGGCCCGTAACTGTAAAACGTCCCTTTAAGCCCGGTCCCGTCGTGCGTCTCAAGCTGGCACCCGAGCCGAAACTGGTCCTGCCAGCCTTTGGTCACGGTCTCGAGGAGGTTTGTCTGGCCGTAATCATAGTACTGGATGGTCTGCTCCATAGGAGTCGGGCTGGCGACGATGACCTGGTCGTCCGGGTCGCTAAAAGGGAAGGACGTGACGGCGTAGTTGTACACCGTTTTGAACGTCCCTAGATTCGTGCTTCCGTTGGACGAGTAAACCGTCGTCTGGACCGTCGCTTGCTGGACGCCGGTGTTGTACGCAGTCGTGTAGGTGAAAGTCTGCACGAGCGCCGTATGAACACCATCGAACTTCACCGTCCGCTGCGTGACCATGGGCGCGTAGTACTCATACATGCAGCCCGTCTGATTGCCGTTATTATCCGGGAACGTGATCAGGCCGTTGGGTGAAGATCGGGGTATTCCAGGTGTAGTTCACGACCGCGCCGGTGGGGTATGAAATCTGGTTGAGCAAGCCATGGTTATCATACCCGAAGGTATAATACGTTCCGTTCGGAAGCTCGATAGACTGGACGACGCTATTACTGCCCTCATTCCCCCCCTGCCCCAACCAATCGGAATAGGGATAGCCTTCCCCGAGCTGTACATACTGGGAGCTGTACGAAGGGTTCATCGTCTCCCACGTTACGGTGTACGGGTGCGAGAGCCCCGGGATGCTCACGGTGCCGTTTTGGCCGACTGGCGCCGAAGTAGAAACGGCCGAGCGACCGGCGGTGTCGGTCTCGGTGATGCTCCCGCCGCTGCCCTGGGAGATCGTCACCACGTTCCCGTTCCGATCCTCGATGGTGCTCGGCAGCAATGTGTTTACGCCGAAACCGGCCGCCCAGCCCGTAGCAGGGAAGTTGTAAACCGTGCCATCCACTCCCCCCACCGTGACGGTACCACCGGTGAACCCATTCGCGCCGCTGATCGTGGCGCCGTAGAAGTCGTCCCCCCCGGACAATACGCTATAGGGTTGCGGGTTCCAAACATAGACGCAGTCCGGGTTCAGCGTCTCCGTGTTCGCCAGGCCGAGATTGTGCCGCAAGCCGCTCGGATCCGTGAAGATGTAACTAAGCCAGACGTACGTTGTCAGTTGCTGCGACCCCTCGTAGCAAATGGCCTTCGTCTGAACGGCGGAAAGCGCGGGAATGCGGTAGGACCATCCGAGGGAAGTAAGCGCCACACCAAATGTAACCGGTTGCGCCCAGGCCCCCGCGCCATTGGACCCTTGCGCCTGCTGCACCGCACCCGAACTGTAATCAAACGAAAATGGGATGGTTATGCCGCGGCCCGGCGGGACGGGCGTCGAGATGTGCACGCTCAGCGAGCCGTTCGACGGATCCACCGTCTCGCTGAGCATGTTGAGGTAGTCGTGTCCCGATCCTGGCACTGGAGTCCGCGTGTCATTGTTAACCGCACTGGGGAACTGCGCAAGCACAAGCGGGACAGGCAATAAAGCTAGTATTGTGACGACGGTCAGCCGGAGACAGGGCATGATTCCTCCACGCGGCGAATGCGGAGTTTCTACCCCTGTAAATGAGTGGCTGTCAAGTGAATTGTGGGCAATAATGGGCTGATGAACTACTCCAGCGACTTGGGGTCTGATTTGTTCTTTGGGGACTTTTTGTCGAGCAGGGAGACTAACTGGCGGGCGCTGGCGGGCACTCCGACTTTGTGCTCGACGATGATTTCCCTGGCGGTTAATTTCTTGCCATAGAGTTTTTCGTTGGCGCTGCCATCGGAGCGCAGGGTTGAGCCTTCGAGGGAGATTCCAGCGAACAAACCTTTGTTGCGCGAATAGGAAAGAATCTCCGCACTCATGACGACGTCGGTTGCGCCCTCGGCGGTGCGGCCCTTGGGACCGGCGGCGGCGGAGGCATCCGCGCCTAACTTGACCTTACTGGAGAGCAAGGAGCGGGCGCCTTTGGGATTCATTACCAGCAAAACAAAATCGGTGGCCTGGCCACCCAGTTGAAATCCGATGCTAATGCCTTCGAGCGCGTAGAGCGCGGGTGGGCCCCAGGGACCGGTGTAGTGCTCTCCGCTGCGGCAAATCATGATGCCGCGGCCGTAGCTGCCTCCGACGCCGAAGGCGCCCTTCTTGACCGAGGGCAAAATTACGATGCACTCCGCCTTATCGAGCAGGTCTTGAGGAATGTCGTCAGGAATGTTGAGGATTTCCTGCATGACGACGCCGGCCTCTTTCACGCGATCCTCTTCCCTTTCGTCGTTGGCGGCGAATGCGGGAGCTGCGGACAGGCAGAGCATGAGAAAGCAGGCGGTGAAGTTTCTTATGTTCATGGGTATCAATTCCTCCAAGCGTCGCTGAGTGTCGTCCGGTCTCAGCCAGACTCCTGTATGGCTAGATATCCAGCCCTTTTCAAGCCGCCCTTTTCAAGCCAGCCCTTTCAAGAATTGTAATCCGGGAATTGTGGAAAGAGGTTGGTTATGAAGGCACGTCGGTGCGAGGGCTGCAGCCGCGCGGGCATGTCCCAACGAGTGCTCCTTTTGTAACTTGGCGTATTGCTTGAGAGGCTTCTAAAGTCAACAGAGGACAGGGCGAATGGCTACCTTCCATTCGGCATCCAGCGTGCATCTAATCAGTTGGAAGTGCGTTTAAGGCTGGGGGGAATGAAAATTTTGGATTCTTTAGGAACGAACTACACGCACCCCATCCGGGGCCGGCTGGCGCTCGCGGTATCGGCGCTGCTGACGGCTTTGGCTTGCAGCACGCCGGCTTTTGCGCAGTCAGCGGCGTACGCGAGCAGCGCGGCCGCGCTCGGCGGCTACGCTTCCAGTTCCAGTGCGGACGATCCGCAGGCGGGCGCATTGCTCACCATTCACAAACGCGTGGATGAGGTGAACGTGCTGTTCATTGCGACCGACAAGCACGGCAAATTTGTCCGGGATCTGAATCAAAGCGATTTCTCGATACTTGACGACCACAAGCCTCCGCAATCGATTCTGAATTTTCGGCGCGAGACCGATCTGCCGTTGCACCTTGGGTTGCTGATCGATGTGAGCGGATCGGTGCACAGCCGGTTCGATTTCGAGCAGACGGCGGCCATTACTTTCCTGCAACACTCATTGCGCGCCGGCTTCGATAAGGCTTTTGTGGTGGGCTTTAACAAGCAGAGCCAGATGGCGCAGGATTTTACCGACAACGTGCAACTGCTCTCCGCCGGCATTCACCGGCTGCAGGATGGTGGAGGAACGGCGCTGTATGACGCGATTTACCGCGCCTGCAAAGATAAGTTTTTGAAGGATCGTCCCGAGCATCCGGCGCGGAAGGCGATCATCGTGGTGAGCGACGGCGAGGATAACCAGAGCGAGTTTACGCGGGCGCAGGCCATCGAAATGGCGCAGCGCGCCGAAGTCATCATTTATGCGATTTCGACCGATGACAGCGGGCTGGTGCTGCGCGGCGATCGCGTGCTGGAACAACTGGCCGCAGCCACCGGTGGCCGCGCTTTCTTTCCCTTCAAGATGAAGGACATCACGCACTCCTATGCGGCGATTGAAGACGAGCTGCGCAGCCAGTATGTAGTTTCCTACAAGCCTGCGGACTTCGACGCTGACGGGCGGTATCGCTCGATTGAAATCTCCGCAGTGAAGAAAGATCTGCAGGTGCGGGCGCGTAAGGGATATTTCGCTCCGCAGCAGTGAGAACCCGGCTTCCGGCGCTCGGCTTCCGGCTTTCGCTTATCAGCTTTTAGTTTTTGTTTCCAGTTTCCGATTCTCAGAGTCCGCGACTCCTGGTTCGCAGATCCCACTCTCACCTCTCGGTCGGAATAACGTTTGGAACATCTTCCGGATTGTGGAGTTTGAGCTCGCCTTGGGATCCGGGTGGATTTCCTGGTTCGAGCTCTCCGCCGTCTCCGCGTGATCGCAACAGGCGCGAATCTCGATGGGGCCTTGGCCGTTGGCTGCGTTGAGGAGCAGGTGCCAGGCCTCGCGGTACTTGCCGTGCTTTTGACGCTTGCCGCGGGGCGTGAAATGCAGAGTTGCGTATTTTTCTCCGACAACGGCGTAGGGAATGATGTACCAGTCATCGGTTGGAATGATGTAGAGCGCGAAGAAATCCACGGTTCCGCGGGGGTAGCCGCGATACCGGGGACCGCGAATGCTGACGCTGTAGCCGCCTTTGGGATGGCGACAGAGAGTGCACTTCACCTGCACGCGCAGGATAGGGCCCGAGTCTTCGACACCCACGTCGTAGCTGGCAAAACCTCCGTAGGGGCTGGAGACTTTGAGGCCCTGGCCGGCGGCCAGAGCCATAAAGTAGAGTTCGGCCCATACTCCGCGCTCTTTGGGGTCTTTGATGCGACATCCCAGATGCTTTCGATTCTTCATGTTCACCTCAACCTTAGTGCCCCAAATAGAAATCGCGGCCGAGGAGGCCGCGAGGGGTACAATTCAGTTCTTAGTCTATATATATAGTATGACTCATGGCGCAGGGTAAAAGGGACAGGTTGGCAGACTTTATATTTCCTTCCGCTTCAACGACCTAGCTCAATTTCACGGGTTTTTGCCTCTTGACAAGTATTTTTGGGCATTTTGTATTACTGGGAGCTATAGTGCGTGGGCGACCGTGCAAGATTCGCGATCCACGGTTCCGGCCGACGCAGAAGGAATCTCTTAGGAAGTTCGCAGCCTTAGCCAACCAATCATCGACTAAGCTGAAACTAAGGGTCGGGGGGGCAGGCATGAATCAGGGCTCGGGGAAAAATGCGCAAGTTCGTCAAATCTTGAGGGTTGCATGTCTGGCAAGCCTGCTGGGGTTGAGGCTGCTTGCGGGGACGGCGCAGGCCCAGATCTTTGCGTATGTTGCGAACGCGCATGACAACACGGTCTCAGTGATCGACACGGCGAGCAACAAGGTGGTGGCGACGATCGCGGACGGGGCTTATCCGTGGGGGATGGCGATTACGCCGAAGGGAAGCCGCGCGTATGTGGCCGACACGGATGCGAACTCGGTGGCGGTGATAAACACGGCAACTAAGAAGGTGGTTGGCAGGGTAAAGGTTGGGGAAAACCCCATCGGAGTGGCGATCACGCCGGACGGAAATCGCGCGTATGTGACGAATGCGTTTTCCAATACTGTGTCGGTGATTGACACGGTGAGCAACGCGGTGACGGCCACAGTATCGGACGATAAGCCCTATGGAGTGGCGATCACGCCGAACGGAAGCCGGGCTTACGTGGCGGACAGCGACGCGAACCAAGTCGCGGTGATCGACACCATGAGCAACACGGTGATTGCCATGGTAGCGGTGGGGGATGATCCGCTGGGGGTGGCAATTACGCCGGACGGGAGGCGGGCCTATGTGACGAATGCAATTTCGAACTCGGTATCGGTAATCGACACGGCGTGCGATACGGTGGTGGCGACGATAGCGGTGGGGTTTGTTCCCTTTTGGCCGGCAATTACACCAGATGGAACACGCGCTTATGTGCCGAATGGCGAAGACGGCACGGTCTCAGTAATTGAGACGGCAAGCAACACGGTGATTGCCACGGTTGGGGTGGGGAGTGTGCCGTTTGGAGTGGCGATCACGCCGGACGGAAGCCGAGCGTATGTGACGAATAGCGGTGAAAGTAGCGTCTCGGTGATTGCTACTGCGAGCAACACGGTGATAGACACGGTCACGGTTGGTTATGGCCCGTTTGGAGTGGCGATGACGCCGGGAATTGGGCCTCCAACGAAAAAGAGTCAGTGCAAGAAAGACGGCTGGCGCGTGTTTACGATTCCACGGAAGTTCGAGAACCAGGGGGACTGCATTCGTTTCGTGAATACTGGCAGGTAAGTGGTAGTGATGCACGGTCTGATTGTCCTCGTTTGCGGCTGCGGCTGGGCTGTGCTACCGTCCCATTGATTTCCAAATCAAGTTTCCGATTAAGTGTTCTGATCAAGATTCTGGACTGAAATTTCTGGATCAGGCTTCGATATTTCTGCAAGGAGACACGCATGGTCGGCATTCTGTTTCTTGTGATCCTGGTGGTGATCGCGGTTGTGCTGATCGGGATGTACAACAGCCTGGTGCAGCTGCGAGTACGTTGCGATGCGGCCTGGTCCGATATCGATGTGCAGCTGAAGCGGCGGCATGATCTGATTCCGAACCTGGTGGAGACGGTGAAGGGATACGCGGCGCACGAGAAGGGGACTTTCGAAAACATTGCGAAGTACCGCTCGCAGGCCATGCAGGCGACCACGCCTGAGGGCAAGGCGGTGGCGGAGAATCAGCTTACAGGCGCGCTGAAAAGCTTGTTTGCGGTGGCGGAGAACTATCCGGAGCTGAAGGCGTCGGAGGAATTCACGCAGTTGCAGGGATCGCTGAGCCAGACGGAAGACTCGATCCAGAACGCGCGGCGTTACTACAACGCGGTGGTGCGCGACCTCAATACGAAGATTCAGGTGTTCCCCACGAACATTATGGCCAGCATGTTCGGCTTCCAGGCGCGGCAGTACTTCGAGACGACGGACGCGGACCGAGAGCCGGTCGCCGTGAAGTTCTGATCATGGCTGCGAAGGGTGGGAAGACGCGTCGTGGTGTCGCGTTTCTGTCTGTCCTCGCCACGATTCTCACGGTCGCTGCACCGCTGGCTGCGAAGTCCTGGCGCGTCTCCAACTTTCAGGACACGATTACTGTCAATGCCGACGGCAGCGCTTTAGTCAATGAGACTATTTCGTTGGCCTTTGTTGGGGAGTGGCACGGGATTCATCGCGCCATTCCCATTGAATATCCCGGACCGAATGGAACCAACTACGAACTGTTTGTCAGCGTCACGAGCGTGACCGATGAGAACGGGGCCAAGCTTAAGTATGATTCCTCGACTTCGGGCGCTTTCCGCGATTTGAAAATCTATATTCCTGACGCGGTTGATACCAGTCGCACGCTGGAGATTGCTTACCGGGTGCGCAACGCCACGCGGTTTTTCGACGGCTATGACGAATTTTATTGGAACGTGACCGGGAACGACTGGCCGGTGCCGATCGATCATGCCGCGGCCAGCGTGCACTTCCCTGCTGAAGCCAGCGGATCACTGCGTGCGCAGGCGTTCACGGGCGTCTATGGGTCGACGGAGCGCAACGCGAGCGCGCAGGTAGAGGGCGCGAACGTGGAGTTCGAAACCAAGAATCCGTTGCCCATGCGTGGTGGAATGACGATCGATGTCTACATTCCGAAGGGAGTTTTGAAGGAGCCGGGACCGCTGACCAGGTTGTTTTGGTTTATTGGGAGCAATCCGGCTGTGTTTCTGCCATTGGTCACGTTTGCGGCGATGTTCGTTTTGTGGTTGTATGCGGGACGCGATCCGGACCCTGGCATGTCGGTCGCGCCCATGTACGAACCGCCCGCGGGAATTTCGCCGGCGGAGGCGGGAACGCTGCTGGATGACCGCATTCACCCGCGCGATATTACATCGACCATTGTCGATCTTGCGGTGCGCGGGTTTCTCAAGATTGAAGAGACAGACGACAAAGGGCTGGTCTTTCATCACAAAGATTACATCTTTCATCTCCTGCAGAAACGGCAGGATTGGCGTGGACTCGCTCCCCATGAGCAGCTCATGCTGGAGAATATTTTCGTCGAGGACGCAACGGAGACGCGGCTTTCCAGCTTGAAGAATCGCTTTTATACGACCATCCCGGTTGTGCGGGCGGACATAATGTCGGCGCTGAAACAGAAAGGGATTTACACGCTCGATCCGGAATCGGCGAACGGCTACAGCCTGGGGGCGGCGTTCTGCATACTGGTTCTATTCGCGGTATTGCAATTCCTGGGATGGGCCGATTTCTTCAGTTCCGGGCTGGTTCTGGTGGTGAGCATCCTGATTTCTGCGGTGATCTGGTGGTTGTTTGCGCGGGAGATGACGGCGAAGACAATTAAGGGAGCGCGTACGCATATTGCCGTTCTCGGCTTTCAAGAGTTCATGAACCGGGTTGACGGTGAACGGCTGAAAACGATGCCGCCGAATACATTCGAGAAATTCCTTCCTTATGCGATGGCGCTGGGTGTGGAGCATCACTGGGCGCAGGCGTTTGCGGGCATTGTGAAAGATCCGCCGAGCTGGTACGCGGCTCCGGCCGGATATGGATATGGGATGGGATTCAATCCAATTTTCTTTTCGTCCTCGATGCATAGCATGGCGATGGATATGCATCAGGTGTTTGTGTCGGCGCCGCGGGCGAGCTCGTCGGGATCGGGATTTGGCGGCGGAGGCGGATTCGGCGGAGGCGGAGGATTTTCGGGCGGCGGGTTTGGCGGTGGTGGTGGGGGTGCTTTTTAGTGCGGCGCCTCAGCGGCTAAAGCCGCAGTCAAAGTAGAGCTTCTATCGCAGCGCTGAAGCGTGCGCCATCCAAACGCCGCGTGGAGCCAGTCAGACGAACTAACCGGGCACTGAGTTGGATGTGGTGCGCCCGGAGAGACTCGAACTCCCAACCCTCTGCTCCGAAGGCAGATGCTCTATCCGATTGAGCTACGGGCGCCCGGGGATTATTTTACGGCAAAGTGGAAGGGGCCGCTCGCGGAAAGCGGCCCCTTTGGTTTTACGAGGGTGAATTTCAGTTTTCTCCGGTGGCGACGTTGCTGCCCCAGAGGGCTTCGCTGCCCCACAATGCTTCACTGCCCCACAGCGCTTCACTGCCCCAGAGCGCCTCAGAGCCCCAGAGCGCTTCGCTGCCCCACAAGGCTTCGGAACCCCAGAGGGCTTCGTTGGCGGATGGGATGGTGCTGCTGGAGGCGCCGCTTAAGGTTGACGAGGTGCCTGTGACGAATTGTGAAGATCCCCAGACGGCTGCGTTCGACCAAGTGGAAGAAGTATTCCAAAGCGCGGAACGATCGTCCGACAAGGTGACCTGGTTGGTGTTGGAATTGAAAGTGGCGATGGGCGACATCGCCGTGCCCCTTCCCGTAGCCGTGCTGCTCATGGCGGCCTGGACGTCTACATAACCTGCGCCGATGGTGAAGACGTCGTATTGATCGGTGTAGGTAATGCCGGTGGTGGGATCGGTGGTGCTGCTGGATGCAGGGAAGGTCTTATATGCCGTGAGCATCAGGCGAGCTTTGACCTGATCGGGAGTGAGGGACGGACTCTTCTGGAGCACATCGGCCACGACTCCGCTGACGATGCCGGTGGCCATGCTGGTGCCACTGAGCTGGAAGTAGGTGGGAGAGGATGCACTGCTACCGCCGTTCACGTAATAGCTGTAAGGAACCTGGTCGGCAGGATACTCGTTATAGAGCGTTGAATTCGGCGCCTCGAGCGAGACCAGGAGATTGCCGGGCGCGACGACGTCGGGCTTCACGACGGCATCAACGGCGGTCGGTCCCTTCGAGCTGTAGCTGGCGATCAGGTCGTCGACGCGGGTGGGCGTGCCCATGGGCTTCATGGAGCCAACCGTGATGACATAAGGATCGTTGCCGGGGGAAGTGACGGTGGCGTAGCCGTCGGTGGGCTGATAGCGGCCGTTGTTGCCGGCGGCCACGACCACGACAATTCCGTTTTTCCAAGCTTGCTCAACCGCCTGGCACAGCGGGTCAAACTTGTAACTTTCATAGATCGCGCGGCCCAGGGAAAGATTGATCACGCGAATGTTGTATTGCGATTTGAGAGAGATGGCCTGGTTGATGGCAGCGATGACCGTGCTATCGGTGCCCGCGCCATTCTGATCGAGGACGCGCAGGTTGATGATGTTTGCACCGGGGGCGATTCCTTTGAAGGTCTTGGTGAAGAAAGGCCCGGTGGAACTGAGGCCGTCGCCAGCGATCAGACCGGCGACGTGCGTGCCGTGGCCGAATTGGTCAGTGGCGCTGGAGTTTCCGGGAACGAAGGACTGGTTGTACACCACGCGCGAAATTGGCAGGATGCCCTGATAAAGATCCGGGTGATTGCTGACGCCGCTGTCGATCAGAGCTACGCCAATGCCAGCGCCGGTATAGTTCGACTGCCACGCGAAGGGTGCGTTGACGGCGTAGGCGGCATTGCTGAGCGTTGGCGACAAGGGGCGGTCGGAGCTGATGTAGACGACATTCGACTGGTTCGAAAGGTTCTGGATGCCGTTGCCGTCGAGCAGCGCGACCACGCCATTGACCAGAGGCAAATCGGCCAGAAGAGTGCCACCGAGGTTGAGAATGTCATCCACGACACAAAAGACGAAGCCCAAGAGGCCGCTGCAGTTTATCTGGGTGCCGGGCGCGTATTGAACGATGACTTGTGCCTGCTGGCTGGAGGGCAGGTTGCGGAGCTCCGGCGATATTTTCGAGTCGTCGGCAACGGCCAGAGTGGCGGTGAGGATGGTTGCAATGGCGATCAGAATAGCGAGAGATTTTTTCATGTGTCCTCAAAAGCAAGACTGTCGCCGCGATGCGGCGGAGTTTGCTTCCCGGGCTGAAGTGTGCAGTCGTAGTGCCAAAGTGACGGGCATTAGTTCATTGGAATCAATGAGTTAGGAGGATCATTTCTGCGTAAGTGGGACAGTTTGTCCCTCGGGTGTGGGCCGTAGACAGATTGTCCCTGAGGAAGGGAGGTGGTTACGTCAGTACTTCGTTGAGCGGGACTTAGTCTTCAATGAAACCGGATCATGCTGATGGCCTGCTCACGACTTTGCCGGCCAATTGTTCACGAATTCGCCCAACCGATCTAAAGCCTTTGGGAACTCGAGTCCGGTGGCGGCGAAGCCAAGCCGAAAGTGCGGCGGAGCATCGAAGCAATCGCCTGGGGCGAGCAGAATTCCTTGTTCCGCTGAAGCCTGGCAGAAAGGTCTGGCGTTCTCTCCGCTGACTAGCCAGGGGAAGGCAGACATACCACCCTGAGGGCGGATCCAGCCGAGCGTCTCGCGATGCTGAGTCATAAAGCGATCGAGCTGCTCCAGGTTACGGCCTGCGGCTTCCTGCGTCTTCTTAAGCACGGCGTTGCGGTTGCGCATTGCGATTTCGGCAAGCATCTCACCTGCGGTATTGTTCGAGATGGAGAAGTAGGTGCGGGCATTCCAATATCGCTCCCGACGCTTGCGATCATGCTCAATCATCCATCCGGTACGGAGGCCAGGCAGGGCGAACGCTTTGGAGAAATCGTGGATCACAGTCGCGTGCGGGAGACGCGACGCGGATTTTGTCTGTCGTCCGTGGTAAATCGGGTGATACACCTCGTCACTCACAAGTTGGATTCCACGGGCCGAGGTGAACTCGTGCAACCGATCCATCTCAGCATCGCTCAGGGTCGCGCCTGTCGGGTGATGCGGACTGTTCACCATGATGAGGTTTGTGCCGGCATCGGCGAGGTTCATGATCTCTTCAAGGTCGATGCTGAAGTTGTTTTCCTTACGCATGCGGTAGAAGCGGGTCTCAATACCGAGCGACTCGGGCAGCGCAGAAAAGGGCGCGTAACCCGGCCGAGGCAGTATTACGTTGGCTCCAGGCTCAGCCGCCAGCCACATGAGGACGACCAGAGCTTCCGAGGCGCCGGTCACGATCTGCACACACTCGGCGCTCACACCGTGCATTTCCGCGACCGCTTCACGCAGGCCGTCGGCCCCCGCTGGACGGCCATACACTAACTTATGGCCGAGAAACCGCTGCCGAGCTTCCTCGCCCGCGAGGTTCAATAGTTCATTCACAGTCCAAGTCGGTCCCTCGCTCGATGCCAGGTTGAATTCGATATTGTGCTCGTAGTTATCCAGCCACATATCCAGTAGGAAAGGCTTTAATTGCACGGCGCACCCCGATAATCAGTTCAACTGTACGTCTTGCAGAAAACGTTGGTGCGGACAACAATACGCCTTCCCAGATAGGTCCCTTCGTTATGTACGACGATTTCTGGCGAACTCACGGTGTTTGGGCCGCGCATTGAAGATGGCAAAACACCATGGTAACCAGCGCGGTCGGTTTTGGGCGGGACATTGCCTCTGACTTCAGCAAAAATCTAAAGGGAACATCTTTATGTCATGGGAACGACATATTGGGACACGTGTGTACGTCGCCGGAATGGCGCTGGCGGCCGTGGGCTGCTTCGGGTATGCGTTCCTGCACTGGCACTCCACCGACGCGGCTAAGTTCGGGCTGTACATGGCGGCAGCGGTATTGGCTTCGTCCTTCAAAGTAAGCATGCCGGGGGTTGAAGGGACGATGTCGATGAATTTCCTGTTGACGCTGCTCTGCATTCTGGAGCTGGGTTTGCCGGAGACGCTGCTCATCGGCGTAGTGAAAACGCTGGCGCAATTTTATTGGAGGCCGGCGCGACGGCCGAAGCTGGTGCAGTTAGTGTTCAATCTGTCGCAGGTGACCGTGTGTGGCGCGGCGTCTTACGGTGCGTACAAACTGTCTGTCCAGGTGTTTCATGGTTCCGTCCCGTTGGGCCTTCTGGCGGCGGCGATCACGCAGTTCGCCAGCAATACTGCCGCGATGTCGATCATTATCGGTCTGACAGAAGATAAGCGCGTGAAGGACGTTTGGACTGAGATCTATCTGTGGACCTTTCCTTACTACATGGTGGGAGCGGCTATCGCGGGGTTGGTGAGTTTGTTGAACCGGCACTTCGCGTGGCAGGGTTTACTGCTGGTCTTGCCTCCGATCTATCTTATCTATCGTTCATATCGTCTTTACCTGGGGAAACTGGAGGCGGAAAAGCAGCACGCGGAAAAAGTTTCCAATCTGCACCTGCGAACCATCGAAGCGCTGGCGCTGGCGATTGAGGCGAAGGACCAAACTACGGGGGATCATCTGCAGCGGGTGCGGATTTACGCGATGGAACTGGCGCGGGAGTTGGGGTTGAGCGAAGACGAAACCGAGGCGCTGCGAGCCGCTGCGGTGCTACACGACATCGGCAAGCTGGCAGTGCCGGAGCACATTATCTCGAAGCCGGGGAAGTTGACGCCGGAAGAATTCGAGAAGATGAAAATCCATCCGATTGTTGGGGCGGAGATTTTGGAGCAGGTGGACTTTCCTTATCCGGTGGTTCCGATTGTGCGGGCACATCACGAGAAATGGGACGGAAGCGGCTATCCGAGCGGTTTGAAAGGCGAAGATATTCCGATTGGGGCGCGCATTCTGGCGGCGGTTGACTGCCTGGACGCGCTGGCTTCGGACCGGCAATATCGAAGAGCGTTGCCTTTGAATGAAGCGATGGCGAAAGTGGCCTCGGAGGCGGGCGTAAGTTTTGATCCGCGAGTGGTGGGAATTCTGGAGCGGCGTTATGTGGAGCTGGAAAAGCTTGCCAAGGAACAGGCTTTCAAAGCGCCGCCGAAATTGTCGACTGACATCAAGGTAGAGAGGGGATTGGCTCCGGCGGCGGGTTTCGCGGAGGCGGAAAAGCCAGTTACGCAGGAGCCGAACAAGAAATACGTCAATACAGTGGAGGTGGCGCGGCAAGAGGCGCGGGCGTTCACCGAGTTGGGCCTGAAGCTTGGCACTTCGCTTAGCCTGGATGATCTGCTATCTCTGCTTGCAGTGCGAGTGAAGCGATTGGTGCCTCACGATTCGATGGCCGTATATGTTCTGAGGAACAAGGTGCTGGTTCCGGAGTTTGTGAGCGGAGAGAATTTCCGGCTGTTTTCTTCGTTGAGGATTCCGATAGGGGAAGGGTTGTCGGGCTGGGTGGCGCAGAATGCGAAGCCGATTTTGAATGGGAATCCGACGGTGGAGCCGGGTTACTTGAACGATCCGACGAAGTACAGCACGCTGCGGTCGGCGCTGGCTGTGCCGCTCGAAGGAACAGGGAGCGTGGTGGCGGTGCTGGCGGTCTACCGGGCGCGGCAGGATGGGTTTAGTCATGATGAGCTGAGAGTGTTGCAGGCGGTGGGGGCGGGAGCGGGGTTGGGGATTGAGAGTGGGCTGCAGAGTGGCATTGGGCGCGCATCGAGGGCGGGCGCGGGCGGAAGTTGAGAGTGGGGCAACTGCAGGGATCCCTCCACTACGCTCGCTATCGCTCCGCTTCGGTCGGGATGACAGAGGTTAGGAGATATCGAGGAGAGGTTTGTGGCACGCCTCCATCTACGCGCCTATTCCATTTCGAAGCTCAGATAGGTTAGTCCGTCGCTGCGTTCTACCTGGAGGACTACAGGGTCGCCGGTTTTCAGGGTGTCGAGGGCGGCGCGAAGGTCGCTGATCGAGGTGATGGGAGTGGTGTTGAGGGCGTGGATGAGATCGGCGGTTTGCAGGCCAGTGTCGGGGGTGATGAGATCGGCGGCGCGGCCCAGCACGATCACGCCCGAAGGAATGCGAACGGTGCCGACTTGGCCGCGCAAGTCGCTGGTGAGATCGGCGGCGAGAATGCCGAGGCGTGAGATGAGGCTCTGCTCGGGATCGGCGGCGTCGAAGAGTTGATCCATCTGGTCGCGATGCTCGATGGCGGGAACGTAGAGAATTTTTTTGTTTTCACCGCGCAGGATCTCGAGCTTTAAGACCTGGTCGAGGCGATGAAGATATAGGGCGCCGGAAAGCTGGGGGAGGGTATCGATGCGACGGTCGTCGGCGGTGAGAACGATGTCTTGAATTTGCAGGCCGGCGGCGGCGGCAGGGCCGCCGGGCTTGACATCGGCGATGACCACTCCCCAGTGCTGCGGGAGATGAAGACCCTCGGCGAGCGTGGGCGTGATTTCCTGGGCCGCAGCGCCGATCTCGACGCGATGAACGTGGCCGTACTTGCGCAGGCTGTGGTAAACGAAATCCACGATGCGGGCAGGAATGGCGAAGCCGAGGCCCTCACTGCCACCGCCCTCGGAAAGAATAAAAGTGTTGATGCCGACGACGGTTCCGTTCATGTCGACGAGCGGGCCGCCGCTATTGCCGGGGTTGATGGGGGCGTCGGTCTGGATGTAGGCGAGAGCTTTCTCGGGATCGGGCTGGCGCCCGACAGCACTGACCACACCCATGGTGACGGAGTTCTGCAGGCCTTCGGGACTGCCGATGGCGAAGACAAGTTGACCGACGCGGGGACGCATTTCCGAAAGCAGTTGGAGCGTGGGAAGATCTTTTTCGTCGATTTTGAGCAGGGCGAGGTCGGTTTCTTTGTGAGAGCCGATGAGGCGAGCTTCGAGGACCCTGCGCTTGCCGACGGGAACGGGGCGGCCGGAATCCATGGGAAGAGGCAGAGCGACGCGAATGCGCTGCGCGCCTTCGACGACGTGGGCGTTGGTCATGATGTAGCCGTTGGGATCGACGATGACGCCGGAGCCGACGGCGTGCTGACGCACGATGAGAGCGGTCTGCGTGCGATTTTCGTCGTGAACCGGACCGTAGCCGGTGACGAGAATTTGAACGACGGCGGGAGAGACTTTGGCGGCGAGACCTTCGAGAGCGTTGTTGAGCTGGACGAGGGTAGCAGTGGCGGCGGCGGATTCGTCGGGCTTGGTGGGGAGCTTTTCGGTGGCGGGCTTTGAAGGGGAGCCGGGTTTCTGCGTGGGCGGAGACTGCTGGGCTGGAAGCGATGTGATGGCGAGGAGAAGTGCGATTGCAGAGATGAGACGGGGAGCGAGGAAGAGTGGTGCGAACATGAGGGTGGCCCTCCTAGAGGAAAAAGAAATCCTAACAGACGGGATGCCTACGCCGCGGAAAAGCCCCACTTCCCGTCACGGACGGGAGAAATGGGGAAACCCAGCAAGACAAGAAAAAAGCAGGTTCCGCTGCTTCAGAAAAACCAACGTCAAAGGCGGCGGACGAGGGCGTCCGCCGTACGGAACGGGGGGAATCTAGGTACTACCCTTAACTAATTCGTAATCAGGCTTTTATAGCGATGGCATCCGTGATATAACGCCGATGGGCAATAAAAGTGGGTGATCTGGCTGCTGGGAGCGTATTCTGATGACGTTGGCTCGAATTGCTGAAGGTGCGAGTGAAGGGACGAGCGAGGCAGGATTACGCCACGACGATCAGTCACGAAAGAGGAGGCACTGTGTCGGAAGCGCGGACCGGAAAAAGATTTCCGCTGGAATTGCCGATCAAGATCCATAAGGAGAGCGCGAGCGGCGACTCCAAGGGAACGACGGGAAATTTGAGCGCGGCGGGAGTTTATATTCGCGCCGACGCGTCGCTGGAGATTGGCTCTCCGGTGGAGTTTGAGATCACGCTTCCGCCCGACGTTACCGGCGGGCAGGAAAATGTCATGATTCAGTGCAAGGGGCGGGTGGTGCGAACCGATCCGACGGGAGCGAGCGCAGACGGCAAAGGAGTGGCCTGCGTGATCGACTCGTATGAATTCGTCAGGAATCGTAAAGTTTCTGTAACGTTTTTGGAGCGTAGCTTTTTCAAGCGTTACTTTTTGGAGCGCCAGATAACATGCTCAAACTGATTCTGGCTGATAACCAGGCAATCTTCCGGGCCGGCATTGCGAAGGTGCTGGCGGTGGAAGACGAGATGCGCATTGTAGCGCAGGCTCAGACGCCGGAGCAGATGTTTATGGCTCTGGATAAATTTCGCGCCGCCGTGCTGGTAGTTGCGGCGGGCTTTCACAACGATTTCGCGGCCATTGTGCAGGCGGCGAACAAGGCGAAGACTCGCGTCGTGGTGCTGGCCGATACGGGCGAAAGCGCGCAGCGGCAGATGGCAAACGGCGCGCATGGCGTGGTCTACCGCAACGTGACCAGCGCGGCGCTGGTGGATTGCGTGCGCAAAGTGGCGCGCGGCGAGACCTGGGTGCAGGACGTCGCGGTGCCGAGCGAGCTGACCGAAAACGATATGGTCGGACTGCGAGTGCGCGATCGCTTGACGGCGAAAGAGCTGCGCATCGTGGCTCTGATTGTGCAGGGCTACAAGAATAAAGAAATCGCCACGCAGTTGGGGACGACCGAACAGGTGATCAAGAATTATCTGCGGAATGTGTATGACAAGATTGGCGTGTCGGACCGGCTGGAGCTGGCGCTGTTCACCATCCATCACAGGATTTTGAATGAGGCGGCGGCAGCGACGACGCAGGGGACGACGCCACAGCCTCCGGCGGGAGTTATGCCGTAGGGAATTTGGATTTGGAATGAGCCGCCCGCTTGGGCGGCTTTTTTATTTGCGGGGGGTCGATGCAGGAATCACCCGCGCTCAAGACCCCGATCATCGGATCAATGAGTGTAATGGCGATCTTACGTCAACTATCAGGGAGAGCTTGGAATTGATCCTACAACCTTGACTGGGGAATCAATCGAAGAATCGGGCAGTTTCCAAATGCGCAGTTCGCCGTGGTGACCACCAGCGATGACTGCGCCCCCGCAGAGTAAAGCGAGAGCGGTCACCGCGTATTCATGTTTCCACCGTGCAATCTCGCGCCCAGTGGACGCATCCCAGAGACGAACTGAAGCAATTTCTGTAAGGTGCCCCCGGTTTGTCCTGACCGCCACTTCCAGTAGCAACATACTGCCCGTCGGGAGAGAGGTCTCCGCAATTTGCGTAATCAGATTCATCCGCGTGGAACTGCCGGACGATTCGACCTGACGCGACTTCCCACAGAAAGCATCCGCGTCCAGCAGTGAAGAAGATATTCCCCACTCGGCGAGAAACGTATGGAGTTCACCCAAGCGGTGTGCTCTATAGCCTCTACGAACTTCTAGTAGCCCGGATACCCCAAAATCGAGGAGTGATATCCCAAAGTCTTACTGTTTGCGGACAGAAGACACCCTCCGACTCAGTTTTTCCAAGTGACATGAATTGCCCGGAACTCCCGCAGGCGGCGATTCGTCCATCAGGAGAAAAGGCAGCTGATTGAACGGAAAACGGGTGGACTCCCAAACGAGCAACCTCCTTGCGACGACGAACGTCCCAGACCGAAAACAGGAACCATCGTGAATAGAGGCGACAGGCGCGTTGTTTGCGCTCCCCGTCAAGAGAAAGCGTCCATCGGGGGAGAAAGCTAACGCATGTACGATGAACAAATCGCGCCCTAGTTCACCTATCTGTCGACGGGACGTGGCATCCCATAGCCGCACAGCGTGGTCTGTTCCTCCACCTCCTGTTGCGATAATTTCTCCAATCGGCGACCACGCACTGGCGTAAATCCCATCACGGTGACCCTTGAGTTCGCCCACGACCGATAGTGAAGGCACATCCCAAACTAAGGCGTTTCGGTCTGTCGATTGATAGTTCATTGCGCCCGTGACGCACAGCGAACCATCCGGCGAGAGCGATATCGCCTTGATTTCACCTATGTGTTTCATGAGTCCAATCCGCGTGCGGCGACCGTAACCGCACGTACACATCTTAGGGCATGTTCCGAGTCTGCTCTAGATAGTTGGCGAAACAAACGATTACACTTAAAACCGCAATTGGGAGTGAAAGCACTGTCCGTGTAGTGTGCGCGTCTCTAGCTGGTGCGGCCCCCGAGTTGCTGCTCTTTTTTAGCGCGTGCAAGGCTCAGCTGCTCGATCGCCGATGCCATGCTGTTACGAGCATCCTTCGCATAGTCTTTCAAAAGATCATCCGTCTGGAGCGGCAGGACCTCACCGAGACACTCTTCCAATCGTCCCACCAACCAGTCAATCAGTTGTATTGAACGGTCACCCTGCTCGACCGTGGGATCATCATTAGGAAATGCCATTCTCTGTCCTCCCCTGCAACGATAGCACCCAAGGCCTATGTTTTGCCCAAAGACAGCGCAAAAGAGTCGCAGGGGCGAGGATCAGCTGATTTTTTCGCCTACGGATTTTGCTTGCGTGAATAAGTAGAGATAATCGGGGCCGCCGGATTTGGAGTCGGTGCCGGACATGTTGAATCCGCCGAAGGGGTGGGCGCCTACCATGGCTCCGGTGCATTTGCGATTGATGTATAAGTTGCCGACGTGGAAGTCGCGGATGGCGCGATCGATTTTGTCGCGCGACTTGGTGTAGATGGCGCCGGTGAGGCCGAATTGGGTATCGTTGGCGATTTCAAGGGCATTGTCGAAGCCGCGGGCCTTGATGACGGCGAGCACGGGACCGAAGATTTCTTCCTGCTCGAGTTTTGATTTGGCGGGAATGTCGGCGATCACAGTGGGACGGATGTAGTAGCCTTCTCCGGCTTTGGTGGCGCGTTCGCCGCCGGTAATGAGGCGTCCATCTTTTTTGCCCTGCTCGATGTATTGGAGAATCGTTTTCATTGAGCCTTCGTTGATGACGGCACCCATGTTGGTGTTCTCGGCGGGGTCGCCGATGGTGATTTTTTCCACGCGGGCTTTGATCTGGTCAAGGAATTTATCGTAGACGCGCTCGTCGACGATGGCGCGGGAGCAGGCCGAGCATTTTTGTCCTTGGAAGCCGAACGCGGCTTGCGCGACGCCTTCGACGGCGGAATCGATATCGGCGTCGGCGTCGACGATGATGGCGTCCTTGCCGCCCATTTCGAGGACGGTACGCTTGATCCAGAGCTGGCCGGGAGCTTGGGTGGCGGCAGTCTTGTTGATGTGAAGGCCGACTTCGCGGGAGCCGGTGAATGCGATGTAGCGAGTTTTGGGATGGGCGACGATAGCGTCGCCGAAGCTGGCGCCGGCGCCGGGGCAGAAGTTTACGACGCCTTCGGGAAGGCCGACTTCTTCGAGAAGCTCGATGAATTTGGCGGCGATGGTGGGGGAATCGCTGGAAGGCTTCAGGATTACGGCGTTGCCTGAAACGATGGAGGCGACGGTCATTCCGGCCATGATGGCGCAGGGAAAGTTCCACGGGGGAATCACCGCGCCGACGCCGAGCGGAATGTAGGTGAGCGAATCGCGCTCGCCGGGAAGCTGCACGGGGGCTTCGGCTTTGGCCAGGCGCAGCGCTTCGCGCGCGTAGAATTCGCAGAAGTCGATGGTCTCAGAAACATCGGCATCGGCCTCGCCCCAGTTTTTGCTGACTTCGAAAACGAGCCAGGCCATGAAATCCATTTTGCGGTTGCGGAGCAGGTCGGCGGCGCGGAACAGCAGGCTGGCGCGGTCTTCGATGGGAGTGTTTTTCCAGGAGTCGAAGGCTTTCAGGGCGGCTTGCATGGCGGGCTCGACGTGCTCTTTGCCGGCTTTCTGGTGGACGCCGACGATTTGCGAGGGCTTGGAAGGATTCAACGATTTGATTTTGTCGGCGGTTTTGACGCGCTGGCCGCCGATGATGAGGTCGTATTCGCGGCCGAGTTGTCCGCGGACGCGTTCGATGGCGGCGCGCATCTTGCGGGCGTTGTCTTCTTTCGTGAAATCGAAAAAGGGCTCGTTGACGAATGGGCCGGAGTGCGAGTGCGAAGATGACGACGTGCGCGGCCGGACGGGGAGTTCTAGGGTTGCCATGGGTACACCTCGTGGAATCATCTTCGATGATGGCGGAACTCTTTAATTTTAGCATTGGCGGCTGACTGGGGGCTCCGCGCGGGGTCGACTTTGCGCGTTCTAAATTCTTTCACCACAGGGGACACGGAGGAGCACGGGGCAAATCTGCCAGATGGTGATAGACTCGAACGTTTTCCTTGCGGCGGGCGCGACTCTCAAGAGAGAGGCTTATTTTATGGAAATTAAACGGGTTGGTGTGATTGGAGCGGGGACGATGGGGAACGGCATCGCGCATGTGTTTGCGCGCGGCGGTTACAACGTCATCTTGTGCGATGTGGAGCAGCGGTTCCTGGAGCGCGGGATTGCGACTATCACCAAGAATCTGGATCGTGAGGTGGCGAAAAACAAGATCACGGCGGAGGACAAGGCTTCCGCGTTGAAGAAGATTGAGGCGGTGACTGATCGCGCCAAGCTGGCCGACTGCGATTTTATTGTGGAGGCGGCTACTGAGAAGTTTGAGATCAAGGCGGAGATTTTTCGTGAGTTGGACCGGGTGGCGCGGGCGGAGGTTGTTCTGGCGTCGAATACTTCGTCGATCTCGATTACGAAACTTGGAGCGCTGACCCGGCGTCCCGAGAAAGTGATTGGGATGCACTTTTTTAATCCGGTGCCGGTGATGAAGCTGGTGGAGGTGATTCGCGGGCTGGCTACTTCGCAGGAAACATTTTCTGAAACTCGTGACCTGGCACTAAAGCTGGAGAAGACTCCGGTGGAGGTGAACGATGCGCCGGGATTTGTTTCGAACCGGGTGCTGATGCCGCTGCTGAATGAGGCGATGTATGCGGTGATGGAGGGCGTGGCAACGGCGGAGGCGGTGGATGAGGTGTTCAAGCTGGGGATGGCGCATCCCATGGGCCCGCTGACGCTGGCGGATTTTATTGGGCTGGATGTTTGTCTCGATATTATGCGGGTGATGCAGGAGGGGTTGGGGGATCCGAAGTATCGGCCGTGTCCGCTGCTGATTAAGATGGTGGATGCGGGGTGGCTGGGGAGGAAGAGTGGGCGGGGGTTTTATAAGTATTGAGCAGAGTACCGAGTACCCAGTACCTAGTACCTAGTGACGAGTCGCGAGCATCCTCGGCAATCATGACAACTGAATCAGATTCTCCGCGGGGTCGAGGTGATTTGCCGTTCTATTTTTTGGCTGCTATCGCGGGTATTGGCACGGGATTGGTCGATGTCGCGATTAATGATTTGCTTTTTACGGCTTTGCTGGCGCTGATGGCTTGCATGGTGCTGGGATTATTGCGGCCGCGGTGGCCTTGGCGGTGGGTGGTTGTGGTGGGAGTGTTTATCCCGCTGACTGAGCTTGCGGCTTATCTGATCCGATCTGTGAGGCCGACGCGGGCGCAGGTGTATGGATCGTTTCTGGCGGCGCTGCCGGGAATTGCGGGGGCTTATGGCGGGGCGGTGATGCGTAGCGTGATGGAGAATCTACGGAAGTAAGTTCGGCTTCCGGAGGCCGGCGCTCAGAGGCGAGAACTTTCGAATCAGGATTCCCGGAAGCCCGACGCCGGAAAGCGGAAGCGGAGGTTTCACCACCCCAAGGTATTGGATAGTTAAAAAGTTACTCCCAATCCACAGGGGAGGGGTGTATGCTGCCGGCATGTGTGTAAGGGTTTCGATGCTGGCCAGTGGAAGCCGGGGGAATTGTGCGTTGGTGGCCAGCTCGCGGACAAAGATTCTGGTTGATGCCGGCATTTCCTGCCGCGAGACGTTCAAGCGAATGAAGTCGCTGGGTGAGGATCCGGCGTCGTTGTCTGCGATTCTGATCACGCACGAGCACTCCGATCACGTTTACGGGCTGGCAACGCTGGCGAAGAAGCTGCGCATCCCAATTTTTATGACCGGGGCGACGCACGCGGCGTGGGCGCGGGCCATGCGCACGGTAAACGGGGAGCGGCCACAGATCGAGAAGCTGGAGAAGTTCGAGTCCGGGCATCGTTTTCAAGTGGGAGATATCGAGGTGAAGCCGTTTACTATTCCGCACGATGCGGCCGATCCGGTGGGTTTCACTTTCCGTATTGAAGGCACGAAAGTGAGCGTGGCGACCGATCTTGGTTACTTGCCGGTGAACGTTCGCGACCATTTAAGAGGGTCGGACGTGCTGATCATGGAATCGAATCACGATGTGGAAATGCTGCGGGGCGGGCCTTATCCGTGGCCGGTGAAGCAGCGGGTGGCGAGCAACGTGGGGCACTTGTCGAACGAGAAACTCGCGGATTTCTTTAGTGGGGACTATGATAATAATGCAGCGTTTGTAGTGCTGGCGCATCTCTCTGAACAGAACAATCACCCAGAAATAGCCCGGAGAGGGGCGGAAAAGGCGCTGGCCGAGCGGGGCGGGTTGTTTCAGAACCGGGTGCTGGTGGCGGTGCAGTCGGAGGTTTTACCGCCGATTCAGCTGTAGGCTGCCGCTGTAGTTCCTTATGAGTCAGCAGTGCATTGATCCGATAGTGGGAAAGATTCTGGCGGGCTGGAGATATGACATTTCCGGCCTGGCGGCGGAGATGCGCGGCGACTATGAAAACCACTTCGCGGAGTGTGAGCGATGCCGCGGACGGCAGCGCATGCATCGCATTATTGACGTAGGGCTGATTGCGCTGGCTTCGGTTTCCGCCGGGATGTTTCTGCTGGCGTTTGGCGTAATCCGGCACTTTGGTCCGCGGCACGCATTCTGGCTGGAGATTGCAGCGCTGGCGGGCTTCGCTTTGTCGGCGGTAATCTGGCTGGTGGTGGCGGTGGCCACGCCTGCGCCGGTTACGATGCTGGATGCGGCGCGGGAAGGCGCGAGGCGCGTGCATGACCGGCTGCCGCAGGAAATTCGCGAACGCTTGCCGGAAGAGTTGCGCGTGAAAATCACAGGGACATAGCTATGCGCCAGTTTTTTCCCCGCATTGTCGCAGTCGCGGTGTTGGGAGTGATGGTGGCGACATGTGTGGGAATGGCGTGCCTGTTGCCGGTGTCGGCTGCGCTTTCGCCAACGACTGCATGTCATTCCGCGCCAGTATCTTCGCATTCGCATCCTGCTGATTATCGTTGCTGCGTGAGCCGTCATCCTTCGGTTTTACCGATGAATGTTTTTTCGCCGCGTCCGGCCTTGCAGGTAGTCGAGAGTGACGCGGGGCAAATTTTTCAAGCCGCTCGCGAAAGCAACGCGGTTCTTTCCTTCTTTGCGCCTTCCTACAGCCCGCCGGGCGTTGTGGTTCTCAGAATCTGATTTCCCATCCTTAGTTCTGCTGCCTTCAGCGACAACGCTCAGAGAGCTGGTGCCGTCCCCTTCGATTTCGCTCAGAGAAGGCTCTTTCGGGACTCGCTCCTTTTTCCAACGTCTACCCAGCACTTACTGCTGGGCTAATGAATAACGCCCCTGAAAGGGGCTTGATGGTCGGAGCCCTTGAGGGTTAGAGCCATGATGCGTTTCTGTGTGTTGTGCTCGTTTCTGGCTGTGATGTTTTTGTGTACCGGCTGGGCGCAGGACAGTTCCACGCAAGGCATGCAAATGGGAGGAATGCAGATGCAAGAACATGCCGCTTCCTTCCTGCCGTCGCCGCATGCCGGATCAGGAACGGGGTGGGAGCCAGCGTCGGTGCCGACGCACGAGTGGATGGGGATGCGGGGCGGCTGGGAGCTCATGGCGCATGGCGTGATCTTCGCCGATTACAACCAGCAGGGCGGGCCGCGCGGGGGAGGGGCAAAAGCCGAGTCAGTCAATTGGGGAATGCTGATGGAGCAGCATGAGCTGGGCGGTGGAACGATTTTGTTGCGGCAGATGTTTTCGGCGGAATCGTTGACGTCGCCACATCCTGGATTTCCCGAGCTGTTTCAGACTGGGGAGACTTACCACGGCGTGGGGTTGGTGGATCATCAGCATCCGCACAATGTGTTTGCGGAACTTTCGGGGTTGTATATGTTGCCGCTCTCGGAGAAAGTTTCGTGGGAACTATACGGCGGGCCGTCGGCGGAGCCGGCGCTGGGGCCGGTAACGTACATTCATCGAACTTCGGCGTCGGAGCTGCCGCTGGCGCCGCTGGGCCATCACTTGCAGGATTCGACGCATACAAGCTTCGGGGTGGTCACGACGGGATTTGTAATCGAACGGGTCAAGCTGGAAGCTTCGGCGTTTAACGGGCGCGAGCCAAATGAGGAACGCTGGAGCATTCAACCGGCTGCGCTCGATTCGTGGTCGGGGCGGGCGAGCGTTGCGCCTGGGCGCGATTGGACGGCGCAATACAGCATTGGGAGATTGCAGCATCCGGAGGCGCTGGAGGCGACGAACCAGTGGCGGCAGACCGCTTCAGTGGAGTATGACCATCCGCTCGCGGCGGGCAATTGGGCCACGTCGCTGGTGTGGGGACGGGTGCACAAGATTGAAACCGGAACAAATCTCAACGGCTATCTGCTGGAATCGACGTTGAACTTCCTGCGGCGCGATTACGCGTTCACGCGGCTGGAGTTGGCGGATAAGGACGAATTGTTTCCGCAGGCAGCGGTGCATCCTGCGTACCGCATCGGCGCTTATACGTTCGGCGGTGTGCGCGATCTGGTGCAGAATCACGTGTGGCAACTGGGACTGGGCGCAGATGTGACGATTTACTCGAAGCCCGCCGTGCTGGATGCGGCGTATGGAAATTATCCCGTGTCATTTCAGATTTTTCTGCGAATGCGACCTGGATTACACGCAGGGGGACATCGGCAGTAACTGGGGAAAAACTCTATTGTCTTAAACGGTTCCGGACGAAATATTCCGGATTGATTTCGCCGAACTGCGGGAGAATGTTCGCAATGAGGGGGACGATCCGGACGTTGCGGATGGTGCAATGGACGATGTTGGGCAGCATTGCACTCTATGCGGTCATCGGGGAAGTTCTGGGTTCGGGCGCTCGATCCGCTGATCTATCCTTGAATTACTTTTTCACGACTGCGAGCGTGGCGATTGTTGGCGTAATCTTTGTGGTGAGGCGGACTCTGGTGTTGCGCGCCGCGGAAAATCTGGCGGCTCATCCCAATGATTCGCTCATACTAAGCCACTGGAGAACCGGCTACATTGTGACTTACACGTTGTGCGAGGCGCTGGCGTTGTTTGGCTTCGTATTGCGCTTCACCGGCTTCACTTTTCAGTACAGCCTGCCGTATTACATTGGCGGATTCGTGCTGCTTTCCTTCTTCGGGCCACGCGAGCCCGCTCACGCCTGAAATGTCGCCATGGGTTTATGATCTGCTTGAGGTCGTGGGATGTCGATCAATGGGCCGGAAGAATTGAGTGGAATGCGAGCCGCGGGCGCGGTGGTTTGCCTGATGCTGGGCGCGATGAAAAGCGCAGTGCGTGCGGGAATCACGACGGGCGAGTTGGACGAAGTGGGTGCGGAGGTGATGCGGCAGCATGGAGCGCGATCGGCTCCGAAATTGGTCTACGGATTTCCGGGCGTGAACTGCATCAGCCTGAACGATGAAGCTGTTCATGGCATTCCCGGCAAGCGGGCGCTGCAAGAGGGCGACTTGGTCAAGCTCGATGTGACGGTCGAGAAAAATGGATTCATGGCCGACGCCGCGGTCACGGTGCCGGTCGGTGAAGTGTCGGAAGAACGCCGGCGGCTGGTGGCGTGCGCGGAGCGAGCGTTTGAGAAGGCGATGCTGGTGGCGCGAGCGGGCGTTCGAGTGTCGGAGATTGGGCGAGTGATCGAGCGCGAAGTGAGGCGCAGCGGATTTTCCGTGATTCGCGATCTGGGAGGGCACGGCATCGGACGCACTATTCATGAAGAACCGCGAGTTCCGAACTATGCCGATCCGGAAGCCAATCAAATTCTTACTGAAGGTTTGGTGATTACCGTGGAACCGATTATTGCGGCGGGATCGGGCCGGGCGTTCGTGGCGGAGGATAAGTGGACGATTGTCACCGCCGATCGGCGGGCATCGGCGCACTATGAGCATACGCTGGTGATTACCAAGGGGGAGCCGATGGTGCTGACGGCGTAGGAGTAAGTGTTGAAGGCGGTCCGCGTCAATGCATGCATTGGCGAGCTTAACGCCAATCAAGGTGCCGTTTTCGGTTACGGCGGCTGATTGAGAGCCTTGCGTCGTGCTAACCGCACGCAGTCGTGCTAACCGCACGCAATAGATAACTCCGATGGCGTTGCTGTACAGGCTAGTGCATCGATCGCGGCTCAATCTCTCGCGGCTAGTACCTGTGGGCTCGCACCACAAACCGTCTTGGCGCCGGACCAAGAAAATAAAATGGGTAGCAAGTCACCAGGGTGAGCGCGGATTCCGCCGACGAAGGCTCCAAAACCGTGATGTCGTCAGGCTCGACAATCTTTACCCAATCCACTGCATAGCGAAATAACCCGGTTGCCGTCTGGAATCGAATCTCGTCATTCGTGCGAACATTTTTTAACCCGCGAAAGAAAGTATCGCGGTGCCCGGCGAGTGCGCTGTTCCCTGATTCTCCGGGAAGCGGAGTACCTTCGATATGTCCGGCGCCCAGACGAAGATTTCGTGAGTTCGTGCCTTGCAAAACCGCGATCGACATGCCAAGCCTCGGAATATCGATGCGCCCGAGAACATCTCCTTGTTTTGCCGCGGGTCTGGGCTGGATGATCCTGGGCTGAATGACTCTGGGCAGGATTACCCCAGGCTGGATTACCGCGCTCGTTTTTTCCACTCGGATTTGGAATTCCAGCGCCTGCTTCGCCGATGCCTGGTAGAGCTTCGCCTCCACCAGAGTAAAGCCAACGTAACCGAGCGCGAGGCTGCCGGTGATGAAGAACAGGCTCCGGCTCCAGCGAAGAAACTCTTGCAGTCGCGCTGAGGACAACGCCCTTTCCTTAATGAGCTTCATGGCCGGATCGCTTTCGCCGCGGCGGATGGAGCCGCCAATGCCGCAAAATAACCCGGCCGGGTGCGCACCGACAAACGGCCTCGGCCCGGCAATTTGGCCTTCACCTGGATAACACGATAGCTTCCGTCGCGGCTCCGATTCGTGGGCACATAGGCGAGGGTGTACTGATTGCGGATGTCGCGTGCAATCCGTTCGCAGAGGGGTACAATCTCCTTCAAAGACCGGGGCAAAAAGGCTTCGCCGCCCGTGTTACTGGCAAGCCGCTTGAGCACTCCGGGGTTCCTGTCGGCATCTTGCTCATCGAAGATGCCGATGGTGTAGATGATTACGTTCGGTTGCCCTGCGAGTGCCAGTATCTCGTTCAACTTATGTTTGCTGGCATTGTCTCCACCGTCGCTGATCACGATCAGGACTTTCTTGTCTCGATTCCCTTTCTTCAGGTGCTCCAGTGCGATCTCGACCGCGTCGTACAGCGCTGTCTCACCACTGGGCTCTATTCTCGACAGGGCAACTTCCAACTCACCTGCCTGGTCCGTGAACGCAATGTTGTCGGGAAGGCCAAACGAAACTTTTTCATTGAAATGGACCACGAACATTTGGTCGCGCGGGTTGCTGGAACGGGCAAAGGCCAAAGCGGCGGCAATCACATCCGCGCGTTTCGGTTTCATGCTTCCGCTGTTATCGACGACCAGTCCGACTGTGACCGGAATATCCTCGTGGCTAAAATGCTTGATTGGTTGCAGCACTCCGTCTTCATAGACCTGGAAATCGTTCTTATCGAGTCCGGAAACCAGAACTTTTTTGTGGTCCTTGGCGGTTGCGCGCAAGACTACCATGTCTACATTTACCTTGAGCGTGTATGGGTCGGCCGAGGGGATGCGCGAGGGAGAGGACTGTTGCGTCCTCCCGATACCCTGGGCAGCGAGCAGGACGAAAAGGGTGACCAGATACAGCAGCGCAGAGGCTCGCCCGCGTGTTTCGCTATTAACGCCTTCCGCCGCGGATGAGGGCGGTTCTTTCATCCCTCGGGTCCTTTCACCATGCGGTTTCCTTTTTCCGGACCTGGCGACAAGAGGTGTACCCGCGTACTGCCTCTCTCGCCATGCGGTTCCCGGACACTTACCGGACGTGCCTCAAACGGTTCGCTTTGTAAGAGTAGCCAGACCAACGCCGGCGCCCATCATCAGCACTCCAAAGAGTCCAATGAGCGGCAACGAGCTGGCTGTTTGCGGTAGTTCCTCCCTTGCAGTTGTGGCCAACGGCGGCGGTTCAACCACCTGAGCTAGTTCGACCGGTTCTCCTGTTGACGCAACCGCCTCCACCGGTGCCGTCTTCAAAGTCTCGATGGGCGCGGCTGCCAGTTCGATCGGAGTGGCAAGCACGGGCTCATTGACTTCCTTGGCCAATACCACGGCTCTCGTCTTCGCATATACGAATTCCTCGCCCCACTCGCGTCCCGGGTAAAACCACGCTCTTAACGCTTCGGGCTCGCCGGCCGGACGCTCCCGAAAAGTGATGACCGTTTTATCCGTTGCGTGCAAACGGTAGTTCGGAATTGCCAGGATGGTAGTAAATACATGGGTTTCTTCCTTATTGAAGATTTGAACGATATGCCGGTCGGATTGCGAATCCAGAATCTTGAAGACATACGTGCCCGCTGGCAAGGTCTGAGCTCCCACACCGGGTACTTCGACAGGCCCGCTGAAGGTAATAACCGTCTTTCTGTTCCAGTCATCGGCCCGTGCTGCCGGCATGGCGACTAAAAGAAGCATAGCCAGACCCAATATGTTTCCAAGTGATTTAAGCAGTTTCATGTTTGCCCCTATTTTTTCTCCGACGACTCGCACGGCGGTTTTGAACTCTTTATGCTGTCGGTTTCACTAGAGATCAACAGCCGGAAGACCGGCATTTTCTGTATACCGTAGCAAGTTATTCGAGCCTCAGTATCCGGCGGCAGACCCTTCAACTGCTGTTCAATAGTGAACGTGGCATCTATTATGTGTGTCTTATAACTCGGCCCAATGCGGTGATTCGCGGAGCAGTCGTGAACAGATAATTAACAGGCACAGGGTCGGGTACCCAATTGTTTACTTGCCCTTCCCAGGGATGAAATCTGAAAGAGACTGAGATCAGCCAGATAGGAAGCCATCTTCCGCAGAGTATGCGGATCGCGATGGTAACTGAGGTAAACAGCCGTGGGACTCAGTACCCGGTCCTAAGAAATGGCCGCTGACCGCAGCGCTGGAAGCGCTGCGCCACCCAAAATCGCTCAACCCTCTACCCGTTTACTCGTCGTTTACGCCTTGATGTGGCAGGTGGCTAGGCCGCGTTTCTCCAGATATTGCTGGTGGTAGTCCTCGGCGGGATGGAAGGTCACCGCGGGGACGATCTGCGTCACGATTGGCTTGGAATAACGGTGCGCTTTTTCGAGAGATTCTTTTGAGGCTTGGGCTTCGGCTTGCTGCTCCGGGCTGTGGAAGAAGATGGCGGAGCGGTATTGCGTGCCCCAGTCCGGGCCCTGGCGGTTGAGTTGGGTGGGGTCGTGGTTCTCCCAGAAAACTTTTAGCAGGTCGCTGTAGCTGACCTGGGCGGGATCGTAATCCACTTCCACGGCTTCGGCGTGGCCGGTGCGATCAGTGCAGACCTCTTTATAGGTGGGATTATCGGTTTTGCCGCCGGTGTAGCCGACGCGTGTGGAGAGAACGCCGGGCATCTGGCGGAAGGTGGCTTCGACTCCCCAGAAACATCCCGCTGCGAATGTGGCTTTTTGCATCTTAGGTTGGCTCCTTTTGCTATTAGATGACGAATTGGGTAGAAAGTCACGTGGCGTGATATTACCCGGCAGTGGGGCCGACCCAGAAGCTGTGTAGGCAGGGAAATCCCTCGTCCCGCCTGTGAAAACGCGGGACTCCGGCAGGACGCCAAGAGGATCGGTTCTGGTGGCGCAGCTGAAGCTGCGCCCTTTCGAAGCGGTGCTCGAAGTCATTGACGCTGCGGTGCGATTCACGGTAAAGTGCGGCAAGGTTGTTGGTCGGTGTTGCTGTCCCAGCTGTCCCAGGAGAGGTTCTGTGGTTTTGAGGTCCAGCCGCGCCGTAGGTGCACAGAAGTTTGTTGTCTGTCTGCTGTTGACGCTGGCAACGGCGCAGGCGTCGCTCGCCGTTCCTAATTTCAGCCCGCAGCGGCGTGTCGGATACAACAGTGGGGATCAGTGGGAGCCGGCGCTGGCGGCGGATGGTCGCGGACATGTCTATATTCTTTTTCCTCAGTATGGCGCCGTAGGCGACTGCCCGGCCTGCACCGCGCCGACGATTGCCCTGCTGGTCAGCAATGACAACGGAGTTTCGTGGGAAGCGGCGCATCCCGTGCTGCCTTCTTCGACGGGGCAATTCGATCCGCAGATTGTGGTTGACCCCGTGGACCGGCAAACGGTTTACGCCTCGTGGCTGCAGAACAATAAGCGTGACGTGATGGTGGCGAGGTCGCAGGATTTTGGCCACACCTGGAATTATGCGATAGCGGAGCGTGCGTCAGAAGAGGCCGACAAGCCGGTATTGGCGGTGCGCGGCGCGGATATCTATGTGGGATTCAATCACGAGCACCATTTTCTGGTGGCGGCGTCGCATGATTACGCGCAGACTTTTTCTTCGGTCACGGTGAATCCGAACTCGGAACCTGGGTGGTCGCTCGCGGACGGAGCGACGGTTGATCCCAATGGCGGCGTGTATTTTTCGTGGACAGCTTATGCGCGGCAGGAGCTGAGCAGGCGTCCGGTGAGCATTTACGTGAGCCGGTCGGCGGATGCGGGCCGCAGCTGGAGCACGGTTTTGCTCGATGTTTCAAGCGCGCCGCCGGACTGCGAGGCGGAGGATTGCCAAGCGGAGTATTTGGGCGCGCAGGTAACGCTGGCTTCGGACGCGGCAGGAACGGTGTATGCGCTGTGGAACGCGGGCAGCGCGCACGGCGGGCCGGAGAGAATCTATTTTTCGTCGTCGACTACGGGCGGGGCAAGCTGGTCGGCGAAGGCGGATGTGTCGTCCGCGGATGAACAGTCGGAACATTGTTTTCCGGCGATTACGGCCGGAGCGGCCGGAGACGTGCGTATCGCGTGGATGGATACGCGTCACCATGCTTTGTCAAACCAGCCCCTGTGGAATGTTTTTCAGCGCAGTTCGAGCAACGGCGGCGCAACGTGGTCGGCGGAAAACCAGCTCTCAGGGCCGGCGCGTGGATACGATTATGTTCTGCCGGATGGTTTCAAGTTTCCTTTCGGCGATTATTTCTCGATCGCCATCGACAACCTGGAGAACACTCACGTGGTATGGGGCGAGGGGCGGAATTACAAGTCTCCGGGGTCGATCTGGTACGCGCGCGGGCGGTGAGAAGTCCATCTTTTATTTCATGATTAGCAACCGCAGTTGTGTGCCGTCCCCTGAAGGGGACTCGGTTCGGTTTCGGCTGCGTGACCCCGCACTCACGTGCGGGGCTATGAATGGCATCGCTTAGCGACTCTCTAGTGATACCGATTATTCCAAACCGCTGAGGTCAGTTACTCCAAAATCATGCCGCCGGTTAGTTCTGCCAGGCGGGTGATGCTGCGCTCCTCGCACCAAGTACGCAGTTCGTCGACAATTTTCTCGGTGGCGCAGGGATCCCAATAACTGGCAGTGCCTATCTGCACGGCAGTTGCGCCCGCGAGCATGAACTCCGCAACATCGGCTGCAGTTGAAATTCCTCCCATACCGAGCACGGGAATATTTACGGCGTGCGCGGCGTCGTAGACCATGCGAAGAGCGATGGGCTTGATCGCCGGGCCGGAAAGACCGGCGGTGACGTTGGCGATGCGCGGCTTGCGCGTGTCGGGGTCGATGGCCATGGCGACGAAAGTGTTGATCAGCGAGATCGCATCGGCGCCGGCTTCCTGCGCGATGTGAGCCATCTGAGCGATGCTGGTGACGTTGGGGGAAAGCTTGACGATGAGCGGACGACGCGAGGCATGCTTGGCAGTAGCGACGACTTCATCAAGGGAGCGGGGATCGCTGCCGAACTGGAGTCCGCCTTCAGAAGTGTTGGGGCAGGAAACGTTGAGCTCGTAGGCCGCGATGCCTTCGCCGTCGTTGAGAATTTCGATGGTGCGCTCGTAGTCTTCGCGGGTGTAGCCGAAAATGTTGGCGATGACGACGACATTCTTCATCTCCCGAAGTTTAGGAAGCTTCTCTTCGAGAAAAGCAGGGGCGCCGATGTTCTGCAGGCCAATGGCGTTGAGCATCCCGGCGGCTGTTTCCCACAGGCGCGGCGGCGGGTTGCCGATCATCGGTTCGCGGGAAAGACCTTTAACGACGAATCCGCCGAGCTTGGCGAGATGGACGACATCTTCAAACTCGACTCCGTAGCCGAAGGTGCCGCTGGCGGCGATGACAGGGTTCTTCAGTTGGATTCCGGCGAAGGTGACGCTGAGATCGGGAGAGTTGCCGTTTTCAGCGGACGGGGTCATTGGGGCGCACCTTCCCGATTCTGGCTACCGGCGGCGTTTTCGGGATGGTGCGCGGGCGTGAGCGCCTCGGTAAGCACGCGCCCGACCGCGTGGGTGGGAGCGTTGATGCCGAGCAGCGATGCGAGGGTGACGGCGAGATCGACCGGTTCGGCGTGGGTGCGATAGGTTCCGGGACGGAATGGCAGTCCGTAGAAAGCGAGAGGCACGTGTGTGTCGTAGGTGTAGGGGGATGCGTGGTCGGTGCCTGTGGCTGAACCGACAGTGTAGATTTCGGGAATGCCCATCACGTACCAGCCGCCCTCGGGCGAATAGCTGTGCAAGAATTTTTGGCCGAGAGCGGTATTAGGAGTTGCTCCCGCTGCGAGTTGCGACTTGGTGAAGTAGTTGCGAAGCAGCCCGGCTTGCTTGAGCGCCTCGCCCACGGCAGCTTCAGCTTCGGGTTCCTTTACGTGGGCAGTGCCGAAAGCGTCTTGATCGAGCCAGGCCATGGGGTAGTCGAATTTCATGTAGGTCGCGGTGTGACCGGGAGAAAACTTTGCGGTGAGCGCGGCGTTGATCTGGGCTTCGAGTTTGCCGACACCAAGATTGGCGGCGGGAATGCGGAGTTTCTTTGCGGCATCGGGTAGGGCGGAAACTCCGTGGTCGGCGGAGAGTGCAATCCATGTGTTGGCGAGGCCGACTTGATGGCCGAGGAAGTTGAAGAAGTCGGCGAGTTCGCGATCGAGCGCGAGCGCCATGGCGGCCATCTCGGGAGAATCGGGGCCGACCTGGTGGCCAAGAATATCATTGGGAGAAAGGCTGATGGCGAGCAGGTCGGTGGCTTGGCCCGCGCCCAGATTCTCGTAAACGATTAGCTCCTTGGCGAACTCCAGTTCGTACTCGTTGGCGAACGGCGTGGAGCCGATCACTTCGTAGAAGCCTGCGTCGCCGCCGTCTCTTCCCTTGCGGTGTGCGGTGGAGCGCATGACGTCGCCGTTACTGTTCTTCCAGTCACGGTCCCAATATTTTGCCGCGCGATTGCTGCCGTTGAAGTCCTGCGCCCACTTGGGCAAGTCGGGGCGATAGTAGGTGGAAGTAATCCAGGCGCCGGTTTTGGGCTCAATCCAATAAGCGGCATCGGCCGCGAAGCCGCCGGGGAGGATGGCAGCGCGGTCTTTCAAGGAGACGGCAAAGACTCTGGATTTACCTTGCGTGGCGAGCTTTGAGTTCGTCGCCTAGAGTATCGGCGAGCAGGTTGTGAGGCGATGCGCCGGCTTTGTCGCGGTTTTATTTGCGGGAGTTTGATCTGCGGGAAGACCGACGAGTTTGGTGTCGTCGTCCTCGACCGACGTAACCATTTTCTTTTTCTTTGGATCCCACCATTCGTTGGCGGCAATGCCGTGACCGTCAGTGTAGGCGCCGGTGAACAGCGTGGCGTGGCCGGGAGCAGTGCGGGTGTTGGCGTAGTCGTAGTTGCAGTCAGTGAAGTTAGCGCCGTGGTCGAGGAGCAGGCGGAATCCGCCATCGCCAAATTGGTCGCGGTAACGCTCGAGGTAGTCGGCCCGGAACTGGTCGATGATGATTACGACTACCAGCTTGGGGTGGGCATTGTAGGCAGAGGCGGGGCGCGGTTGTAGGGAGAGTCAGTGCCACCACAAGGGCCAGCACGAAACATTGGCGCGCAGCACTGAAGCGAGGGAGGAATCTCATCGCGAAGGTAGTGTACACAGAGGGGAGGGTTGGGCGAAAGCTATCGAGCTGCGCTCGACGGACAGCCGAGGGCGGCTGTCCCGACATTGGGGTTCCAGGGTGCGTGCATTGGCTGCCTCTTTTCCGATAAAGTAATTGTTCCCATGCTTGATCCGAGTTTTGTTCGTGACAATTTGCCGCGGGTGGAGGAGATGCTGCGCCAGCGCGGGGCGGATCCGGCTGCCGTGCTCAAGGATTTCCGCGAGGTGGATACGCAGCGGCGGCAGGCTATTACCGAGGCTGAGACCATGAAGGCGCGGCGGAATAAGGCCTCGGAAGACATTAACAAGCTGAAAAAGAGCGGGCAGGATGCGACGGCGGCGATTGCCGAGACGAAAGATTTGCGCGAGCAGATTCAGGCACGGGAAAAAACTGCCGCCGATTTGGATGCGCGCCTGCGGGAAATTCTTTCTGGCATTCCCAACATGCCGCACGCGAGCGTGCCGGTGGGGCATAGCGCGGACGAGAATGTGGAAGTGCGGCGCTGGGGAGCGCCGCCGAAGTTTGACTTTACTCCCAAGCCGCACTGGGAGCTGGGCGCGGAGTTGGGCGTGCTCGATCTGGAGCGCGCGGTGAAGCTTACCGGGGCACGCTTCGCGGTTTATTGGGATCTGGGCGCGAAGCTGGAACGCGCGCTGGCCAACTTTATGCTCGATCTGCACACGCGCGAGCATGGATATACGGAAGTGCTGCCGCCGTATCTGGTGAATTCTGAATCGATGTATGGCACGGGGCAGTTGCCCAAGTTCGCTGCCGATCTTTTTCGCGTGCCGCATGGAGAAAAAGATCTGTGGCTGATTCCGACGGCCGAAGTTCCGGTCACTAATCTGTACCGAGATGAAGTGCTCGATGCGGCGCGGCTGCCGATCTCCCTCACCGCATACACGCCATGCTTTCGCAGTGAGGCGGGGTCGTACGGGAAAGATGTGCGGGGCATCATCAGGCAGCATCAGTTTCAGAAAGTGGAGCTGGTGAAATTTTCCCGACCAGAGAATTCGTATGACGAGCACGAGAAGCTGACGCGAAACGCGGAGACCGTGCTGCAGAAACTGGGCTTGCACTATCGCACCATGGCGCTGTGCACGGGCGACATGGGGCCATCCTCGGCGAAGACTTACGACATTGAAGTGTGGCTGCCGGGACAGCAGTTGTTTCGCGAGATTTCATCGTGCTCGAATTTTGAGTCGTATCAAGCGCGGCGGGCGAATGTCCGCTACCGGCCGGAGGGCAAGAATAAGACCGAGTTCGTCCACACGCTGAACGGCAGCGGGCTCGCGGTAGGCCGGACGTGGGTGGCGATTGTGGAGAATTATCAGCAAGCCGATGGGAGCGTGGTAATTCCGGAGGCGCTGCGAGAGTATGTGGGGGCGGAGCGGATTACGAAGAAGAGCTTCTAGGTTGGACCCTCAGCGTCTAAAGCCCCGCCCCTTAGCGGATCCAGACGGCGCGGCTGAAGCCGCGCCCTTTCAAAACCGCATCACGCAATGCGCTGGTCGCGGTATAAGCTTCTCCATTGCCAAGAAAGGATGCGGTCACTAGACTTGCAGAGTGTGGACATCAGCACGACTGCGGCGGGCGCGCCTTCCCTACCGATGAAGGGCGTGTGGCCTACAATTCGAAGCTATATCCTGTGGCAGCATGAGCGTGGCACGCTGCATTACGACATCATGGTCACGCTGATCCTGATTTTTATCTTCCTCTCGCCACGGCTGATCAACTTCAACGACAAACCCAGACCAGTGAGCCCGCATCCTACGGGCGTACTGGTGACCTCCGATGGAGCAGGCGGGCTGGTTTACCAGATCGATGGCCCAACGGTATCGACCGGGGACGATGCGGCGGTTCGCGATCAGTTGCTGCACATTATCGAGCCGATCTCCGGCGCGGTCACGATTGTGAAGTATGAAGCCGTGACTGATAGCAAGGGCAAGGTGCAGGGTTACCGGGTTTGGGTGAAACGAAAATAGTGAGACGAAGCCTTTTGCGAACGATTGTCAGTCGCCGGGCGGATAAGCGAATAAGCCTGACAATCGCGCTCCACTTGTTGTTTCTGTCGCTGAGCTTACTTGCGGGCGCGCAGGACAAAGGGCTGGACGGCGTTCTGAAGAAAATGGACGCCGCCTCTGCCAACTTCCAGAGCGCGCAGGCCGATTTCGTCTGGGATCAGTATCAAAAGGTAGTGGATGAAACCGATACGCAGAAAGGGACGGTTTACTATCGGCGGGCGGGAAAAGAAATTGAGATGATGGCCGACATCAAGGAGCCGGACCGGAAGTTCGTGCTCTACAAAGGCGGCAAGCTGCAGGTCTACCAGCCGAAGATCGAGCAGGTGATGCAGTACAACGCGGGCGGCAATCGGGAACGAGATCGAGAGCTATCTGGTGCTGGGCTTCGGCGGGAGCGGGCAGGATCTCGAAAAAACATTCGACGTCAGTTACCAGGGCGAGGAATCCATCGACGGCGTTGAAACCGCGAAGTTGCAACTGATCCCGAAAAGCGAGAAGGTGCGCAACAGCTATTTCTCGAAAGTATTTCTGTGGATCGATCTGGACCGCGGCATCTCAGTGCAGCAACAATTCATGCAAACCCAGGGCGATTATCGGCTGGCAAAGTATTCGAATATCCGGGTGAACGGCAAGATCGGCAGCGACGTGTTTCAGCTGAAAACCACGGGCAAGACGAAATTTGTCTCGCCGCGGGGGTAAGTAGTTGAATCTAAAGCTGAAGAATGTGTTCGGAAAAGGGAATATCGAGCGCTATACTGCTTTAGGATTTAATGCTTTAAGAATTCATAACGAGATTATTCATGGCTAAGGTCTTTACCATTCCCGTCGCCCCGAATTTTGGCAGCAAGCGCAGAGTGCGCACCTCCGACCCTCGCTATGTCGATGGACAACGCGTGCTAGTCGAGGCCATGAAGTATCTGGCCCAGAGTGACCCTGTCACCAACCGCTCGGCCATCGAGCTGATCTCCGAACACGTGCGCACGCGTTTCCGCATGAGCGACTCGCCGCTGGCGTAGGCGCGGCGGGTCTAGGGGTTCGATTCTGACAGCCGAGGGCGTTGATTCAGTGCTCTCTCCGACCCTTGCGAGACTTTTTATAGAAGGTGTACCGCAAACCAAACTCCATCACACGCGCATTAGATAGTGTCGAGCTGAAGTTTCCAAAGCTGCTGCTGCTGGAGAGGTAGTTGTTGCCGTTCAGTGACATCGTTCCGACGTCGAAGCGCGCCGAATTCGTGACGTTGAACATCTGCCAGCTAAACTTCACGAACTGACTTTCGGTAATGGGCCAGGTTTTGGCTAATCCCATGTCTATGTTGAATGTCCCCGGACCGCGCAGGCCGTTCCTCAGTCCTGCTTCGCCGGGGTATGCCGGGCGAAAAAGGTTAATTGCGGCGTTGGGGTTTGTAGGATCCGTGATTCCCGGATCCTGGAAGACGTTCGGCCCAGTCCCGCCACTGGCTTGGTTTACGATGAAGCTACCCGTCTTCGGCCGTGCGCTGCTGATCGGTACCGCGGGCGTCTGAAGCTGAAAGTTCGTCGCCCATTCGGGACTGAACAGAGAGAATGGATATCCTGTGGACCAGCGCCAGAGGCCGGAGACGGTCCAACCGCCAATCACGGCGTTGGCGACGCGGCCCATACCAGTGCCATATCGCTTTCCCCGCCCGAAGGGCAATTGGTAGACCCAGTTCGCATTTACAATCTGCGTGGTGTCGAAGTCAGACACTGCCCGATTCTGCTGCGGGAACCAGGAATTAATCACCTGACTGCCGAAGCCGAAGCCCTCAAATTCGTTGATGCGTTCGGCGTTCGAGCCTTCGTCGATTGACTTAGAGTAGGTGTAATTCAAGTCGAATAACAGTCCTCCCGACTTGTGGCGCAGGCTGAACTGGCCGGCATTATAGGCGCTGTTGCCGATGCTGCGCCAGGCAAAGAGCGAGGAGAACTGGGGACTGTAATAGTTGTATGGGGTGGGAGCGGTTTGGCCGGCAAGCTGCGAGCAGGCAGGAAAGCAGAATGCGTCCGCAACTTCCAAGGCTGTCGTTTCATTGCCGGAAAAATGGCAATAGAGGTCGTACATTGCCTGCGTGGCCGATATCGGCGCCGTGGGGGAAACACTGGCTCCATTGCAAGGCGTTATTAGTCCCGCGTTCGGTCCGCTGGTATTGATGGGTTCTATCAGCACGTTTTGGGCTTGTCCGGCAGCCGCCGAAAACAGATTCTGCCAGTAATTCGTCCCAACCGACGAGGCGGTGATGTTCTGAATCGAGGTCCCGGCATAGTATTGCCTCGCTAGCGCTTGCGCCGCCTGGAAATAGGTCGTTTTGCTGAGCGGGTCTCTTAGATTGGTTGGCTCTGCCAAATCCTCTTCCTGCAAGAGGCGATGGGCGAAACGGCCGACATAGGAAGCCTCGAAGACGAAGTTCGACGGCAGTTCGCGAGTGATGGAAAAATCGATTACGTGCGAGTACGGGGTTTTTAGCTTGTCATCCAATCCCCAGGTGATAGCGAATCCGCCCGGTGTGCTTGCACCGCTCGGGGGAGCGACCGGAAATGGGCCGGTTGGAGGCTGGCCCGACAAGCGGGCAGGGCGGCGTTGAGCAGCCATCATTGCTGCTAGTCGGGATATTGAAAAGCCCGGAATAGCGTGCTGAGCCATCCACGGTTTGAATTCCGGCCGGATTAACCTCGGATGTGGTCAATCCAAACGAGCCGTTGCGGTCGAAACTGTTAGTGATTCCTTCCCCGAAGTGATCAAAATAGATGCCGTAGCCAACTCGAATCGAGGTCTTTCCTTGTCCGCCCCAGAAACGTTTGGCCCAGCCACTGTCGCCGCTGGGAGAATAGGCGAACGCAATGCGCGGAGCAAAATCCTTGTAATCGTATCCCCAATAAGGCTGCTTTCCGTTGGCCTGACCAGACAATCCGAAACTGATGGTTGGATCGTAGACTTGCCCGTTCGAGGCATTGATGCTCCGCTGCTGGAACCAATCGTGGAGGCTGATTGTCGGCGCGACCTGCGTGCCGGTGGTTTCATAGGGAGGTTGCAGAATCGAGTAGCGAAGGCCGTAAGTAAAGGTGAAGTTGGGTTTCATCCTCCACTGATCCTGGATGTACACCTCATATTCATGATCGCGAAAGTGTCGGGGAACAAGTTGGCCCTGGGGAATCAGGGCAAGGTTCTTGTTCACCTCGTAGTTCGCAGTGACCTGGGGAAGTAATCCGACCAGGGACACCATGGCGAAGTCATAGCTGGCAGCGAAATCGGGATCCACGGCCGGATAACCGAAGGCTGCAGGATCCAAACTGCTGCCCGTGTTGGCAATGCCGGAATTGTTGGTCCAGAAAACATTGGTTGAAGCGTTGAAAAAGTTCTGCGCGTTTGATTCACGCAGATTGTCAATTTGCCGGTAGTTCACCCCAAACTGCAAGCTGTGGCTTCCGATCACTTTGGTCAGGTCATCGACAACGTTCTTTACAGGAATGTGGGTGTTGGTTGTGTCTGTAAAGGCATTGATGTCGTCCATGCCACGGAAATGGACGACGGGCTGGCTTTGTAAGCCGGCCAGGTTGAGAAGTTCGCTGATATAACCAAACCGGAAATTGTTAATCAATGTGCTGCTAAGTGTAGCCGTGTAGCCGACGGTAAAACCTTTATTGTTATCGTGCTCTAGCTGAGATTGCGGGCTGGCCGGGGAACTCTTCGCCACCATCACCGGTAATTGAAGTGGCGATATTGCGTTCGGCCTGCCGGTCGTTGTTCATGATGCCACGCACAAAGAGGCGATGGTTCCCATCTCTGGTCAGGTTGTAATCCAGTTTTGCGACGTAGGCGTTCAAACTTGTTGGAAGAGGAGAGGCAAACGTATAACCAACATAGTCAAAGCCGTCGCCGACGGTGTTCGTGTTGGAGGCGGGATATTGCAGGAAGAGCGCGTTTGGGTTCGGATTGTACGGCACGTTCGCCAGCAGCGGATTCGGGCCCGGCCCCAGAGGGCACGTGATGGGGTTCTCGATTGCGGTGTTGGCGCAGTTTTGGTCCATGCCGGCAATTTGAGTCGCGTTCAACGTTTCGACTCCGCTGGCTGGGCAAAGTGGATCCTGCGTACAAAGGTAGCTTATCGACCCGATTTTCATCCCAGCGCTGGGCACGACGCGCGTTGACCTGCAAGTCTTCCCGCTTGCGTTGACCCTCATAGGCGGCAAAGAAAAACAGCTTGTCCTTAATGATGGGTCCGCCCACGTTCACTCCAAAGGTATTGCGCAGTAAGAACGGGGGCCGGTTGGGTTCGTTCCTGATTGATCTGCGCGGCCTTGTTGAACCAGTCATTCGCGGCGGTGAAGTTTGGACGGTTGTAGGCATAGAGCGAACCATGAAAGTGGTTGGTACCGCTCTTGGTCACCACAGACACTTGTCCTCCCGAGGAGCGGCCTGTATCTGCGTCGGAATTCGCCGTCGTAACCTTCAGCTCCTCCAATGAGTCCAGAGGGGCTCGGATCGCTCCCTGGAATGCCGTGCCGAGAAGTTGATCATTGTTGTCGATACCATCGAGGGTGATGTTGGTCTGGTCGCTGCGTGCACCGTTCACCGTCCCTGCCCGGCTGTCGGCTGAGCGCGGCGAGATGAGGGCTGTTGCCGGTAAACACGACACCCGTCTGTAGGCTGAGAATCCCTCCAGGATCGCGCCCTTCGAAGGGAAGGTCGGCAATCTGGTCAGCACCGAAAGCATGCCCAAGAGAGGCGTCCTGCGTGTTGACCAGAGGAGTGGTGCCGGAAACCTCGACGGTTACGGTTCCACCGGTGACCTGCAAGTTTACGTTCAAGGTGGCGGGCGTCGACACCACTGAAGCTCCAGACGCGCTCTGCCTTAATCGGGAGCAAAACCCGCTGCCTCGACGACCAGGTCGTACTTCGCCGGCGGCAACTCGAGAAACTGATAATTGCCTTGACCGTCGGTCTTCGTCCTTTGAGTCAGGCCTGTGCTGGATTGGTGATAGTGACGGCCGCCCCGGAGACCACGGCGCCTTTCGGTCGAATACCGTTCCACGTAACGACGTGGTGGCAATCTGCGCCAAGACCAGAATGCTAGAGACCAGGAAGAATCCAACCAACAGAGTAACTACACGTGAGCCACAACGCATAGAGCCCCCTTCACCCGCGATGGGTGTTTAATCGGCTTGTGTTTCCCAGGAAATAGAAAAACGGTTGAGACCCCTGGGGACCCGATGGGGCGATATTGTGCAACTACTGGGCCACAAAGTTCAAGCTAAATCTTGCTGAATTCTAGTAAGGTTGGGCAGTTCGTGAAACGGTTGAATACGGCTTTTCACATACTGCATTCCAGATATTGGAGTCTGTTTATGCGGCTTTTCGATCCTCGGCATTCGATTTGCTGATGAATAATGCCGCCGCCATGACGATCACCACGGGAAAGCATTCCAGCGTATAGCGCGGCTCGGGATTTTCCAAAGTTCCGAGAAACAGCGATCGCAGCGCCACGAATACAACGAATAATCCTATGCCGAATATTTCGCGCGAGCGCAGCAATCCGATGCCGGCCATTAGGATATAGCCACCGTTGAGCAATCCAAAGACGAGCTCACAGTGAGCCATGCGACTTCATCGTCGAACTCCCACCAGCGCGGGTCTGAAGGCAACAACTCGGTTCGCGGGCGCAGCCACATGTCAGCGATGCGCAGAGCCGGGAGCCAGAGATAATAGCGCAAGGGCGCGGACTGAATGCGCGCCGCGGCCAGCGCGGCAAATCGCGCATCCAGTTCGGGAGTCATGTTCGTGATCCTGGTTGTAGTCGGCGAGGAGTTGCTCGGTTTCCTGCCGCTGCTGGGCGGAATCGAAGGCACGCTGGGGCAGGCGCGCGACGTCCATTGCCTCGCCGGCACCTTCCAGTAGATTTCCTGCACGGAGGTGTAGTCGGCATCCAAGTCTTGGTCCAGCGATTGAATCCGGCAGCGACGAGTTCGTCGGAATCGTTGGCGTAGCGGGGCGCAAGCGGCTGAAAGCGATGCAGAGTGTGGAGGTTGCGCAGCGTCCAGGGCACGAGGGGGGCGAAGGCGCCGAGAGTTAGAAAATCAGACCCGAACGGAGCAAAGGTAGCACTTGTCGATGCAGCAGATCTGTTCCCTGGCCAGCGATGCGCCGGAGAAAAAGCAGCAACAAGTAACGCGCCGATCGCGACGAACAGAATGCCGCCATCTGGACGCAACAGAATGCATGCAGCGACGGACAGGCCACAACCGAGCCATATTACTGACGTCCGGCTTTGAGGTGGGGGCAACGTCATTGCGAAGACGGCCAAGTCCGCACACCGCCAAATCCAACGCCAACGCCGTGAAAAAGATTTCCAGTGTCTCGGTGAGAGCGGCGGCCGCATAGTTGGCCAGGAAAGGGCAGAGAGCGGCGAGCACGAACGCAGCCTTGGCCGCGCGCTCCGAAATCATTCGGCGCGCGAGGTCTGCTATGAGAATGCATGTGCCCAGATCGAACAGTATCTGGATCAGCAGAACTGCGCGGAAATTGCTCCAGCCGAAGATGGCGAAAATCGCCGCGAGAAACGCCGGGTAGCCTGGCAGACGGGAAAATGTCGGCTGCACTTCACCGGAATTGGTGATGCCGTAGACTCCGTGCTGCAGCCAGTTTTCGGCGATATCCGCGTAGAGCCGGGAATCATCGGCGACGGCGGGAAAGTGAAGAACGAAAACCAGGCGCAGCGCCAACCCCGCCAGGGCAACCGCCAGAAAGAACCGAGCATTGTTCCGCACCAGTCCAAGCACGGTGAGAATATACGCGTTTGCGGTCATCCCGGGCGTGGGAAAATGCATCCTAAATTGGAAAGGACCAGCTACCGTTTCTAACCCTGTATCTTGCGCGGTCTCGCCACAATTGACCGTCCGCGGCTACGCGGCATACGATAGGCGATTAATCTCCCATGGCCGAACCCGTCTTTTATGATCCGCAACGTGCCCGCTGGAAGCGCCTGAGACGTCTGGTGGACGCTGTGGTCCTGACGATCTCGGCGCTGGTTATTTTGTTTGTGTACACGACGCTGCGGGATGAGCGCCTGCCCGAACTGCTATTTTCGCCGCAGAGGCGTGCCTTCAAGGCATTAAAGGAAAACGAGAAGGAAAAGGTGCGCGAGCGCCAAAAGAAGCTGGCCAGTAGATCCCATCGCAAGTCGAAGCTGGCTGCTTCGGAAGTCAAACTGAACCAGGAAGAAGGAATCCGGGCGGCATTCTATGTTCCCTGGGACGCCGCCAGTTTCTCTTCGCTGCGCGATTTTTCCCGTCAGATCGATTTGCTGTATCCCGATTGGTTGCATGTGCTCACTCCCGACGGCCGCCTGCAAGCCGTGGACGACCAGACCAACAAATTCTTCGATGTGGTGCAAAACCATCGCGTGCGCTCGGTCGACGATCGGGTGATGCCGCTGCTTAAAGCAGAAGACAACTCGATGGAAGTCTTCCCCATGGTGAACAACTTTGACGGCACGGATTGGGTGGGGGGAATAACAGCCTTTCTGAACAATCCAAGCGCCCGCGCGCTCTTTCGCCAGCAGGTGGCGATGTATCTCTCCTCAGACCATTTCCGCGGCTTGATGGTGGACTTTGAGTCCTTCCCGAAAATCGGGCAGCCGGGTTATGTAGCACTGCTGAACGAACTTTCGTCCGATCTGCATTCCCGAGGAATGAAGCTCTACGTCAGCGTGCCCGCGCACAATGAAGAGTTCGACTATCCCGCGGTCGCGGCGCCGGCGGACGGCGTGGTAGTGATGAACTATGACGAACACTATCCGGGCGCGGCGTCGGGACCAGTGGCGTCGCAGGATTGGTTCGTCGACAATCTAAAGTTCGCGGTGAAGGCTATTCCGAAAGATAAGCTGATCTGCGCAATCGCTAATTACGGCTATGACTGGGTGCTCAAACCCAAGAAAGGCAAGCTGCCGCCGGATGCCAAAGACCACAGTGTCACGGTACAGGAAGCGTGGCTGGCGGCGCGCGACTCTGATGAGGATGTGACTTTTGATGATGACGCGCTCAATCCTCATTTCAGTTATCTGGATGAGAGAAGCTTGCGCCACGACGTTTGGTTCCTGGATGCAGTAACAGCATTGAATCACATGCGGGCCGCACAAATGCTCGGCATTCAGACCTTCGCCCTGTGGCGACTTGGTGGCGAAGATCGGACGTTATGGCGAATATGGGACGTTCCTGGCGATGCCGGCGCGGCCGACAAACTGCGCGATGTTCCTCCCGGGCAGGACGTGGATATGGAGGGTCAGGGCGAAATCCTTCGCATCGAAGACCGGCCGACTCACGGCACTCGCGACCTCACCATCGACGCGAAGACAAAACTGATCACGGACGAAATTTTCCAGTCGTTGCCAGAACCTTACCGCGTGGGACGTTACGGCTATAGTCCCAACAAGGTGGCGATCACCTTCGATGACGGTCCCGATCCCGAATGGACGCCGAAAATTCTCGATGTGCTGAAGCGTGAGCACGCTCCTGCAACGTTCTTCATGATCGGAATGCAGGCTGACAAATTCTCCGGCATCGTACAGCGCACGTACAAAGAAGGTCACGAAATAGGGAATCACACGTTCACCCATCCCGACATCAGCAACGTGTCACCCGCTTACGTGAAGCTCGAATTGAACCTTACCGAGAGGCTGTTTGCCAGCCGGCTGGGTATTCGCACGGTTCTGTTCCGTCCGCCTTACTCGATCGATGAAGAACCGGACACGGCCGACCAGGTCCGTCCGATCGAGATTACGCAAGACCTGGGCTATATAACGGTGGGTGACAAGCTCGATCCCGGCGACTGGCGCACCAACCCGCACCGTACGGCGGAACAGATCACGGCCGACGTGCTGGCGCACTTGCCGCCTTGCGCACCCAACGATCCGCGCTGCGGCAACATCATTCTACTGCACGACGGCGGCGGCAATCGCGCTGAAACCGTGCGCGCTCTGCCCATGATTATCGACGGAGTTCGCGCTCGCGGATTCTCGGTAGTACCGGTTCACGAGTTGCTCGGCAAGACCATGGCCGACGTCATGCCTCCCCTTCCCACGGCATTGGAGCGCTGGGCAGCGCGCCTGAATTGGATCAGCTTCTGGCTATTTGATGTGGCGCAGAGCGGAATCGTTTTGATCTTCTTTGTCGGCGACCTATTGATGACGGGCCGGCTGGTGTGGATTGGAACGTTTGCGATCTACGACCGGGTGCGCGAGAGAATTCTCGGCAAGCCGGCCGAAGTTGCGTCCTACAAACCCAAAGTGGCGGTGCTGATTCCGGCCTACAACGAAGAAAAAGTGATCGAACGCACCATACACGCCGCACTCAACTCCGACTATCCCAACCTGCGCGTGATCGTGATCGATGATGGCTCGCGCGACCGCACGCTGCAAGTCGCTCGCACCGCTTTCAGGAGGGAAGAAGCCGAGGGAAGAGTTCTTATCCTTACCAAGCCCAATGGCGGCAAGGCCGAGGCTCTTAACTACGGAATTGAACACATTGAAGATGCCGAACTTTTTGTTGGCATTGACGCCGACACCATCATCGCCGATGACGCCATCTCCCGACTGGTTCCGCATTTCATCAATCCTAAAGTCGGCGCCATGGCGGGGAACGCGAAGGTGGGGAACCGCGTGAATCTGTGGACGCGCTGGCAGGCCCTGGAATACATCACCAGCCAGAACTTCGAGCGGCGCGCTCTGGATGTTTTGGGCGCGGTCAGCGTGGTGCCGGGGGCAATCGGAGCGTGGCGGGTTTCGGCAGTGCGCGAAGCTGGCGGCTACCAACTCGACACGGTCGCGGAGGACGCCGATCTCACCATGGCGTTGTTGCGCCGGGTTATCGGGTGGAATATGAAGACATGGCCTTGGCTTATACGGAGGCGCCGACCAACGCGAATGGGTTGATGCGCCAGCGTTTTCGCTGGTCATTCGGAATTCTGCAAGCCGTCTACAAACACAGCGAAGTGTTCGCGCGTAAGGGAGCGCTGGGCTTTGTGGCGCTGCCGAACATTCGTCATCTTCCAGATTCTGCTGCCGCTGGTGTCACCGCTGATCGACATCATGTTTGCGGTCGGCGCGATCTGGTATTTCCTCCAGAAACATTTTCATCCTGATTCCACCGATCCCGCGAGCTTTCACAAGCTGGTGGCGTTTTTCTTCGCATTTCTGGTGATTGACTTTATCGCATCAGCTTTGGCGTTCGCGCTGGAGCGTCGGCGTCCCGACGACAAGGAAGATCCGTGGCTGCTGAGCCAGGTCTGGTTGCAGCGTTTCGCTTACCGGCAGTTGTTTTCGATAGTTCTGTTCAAGACGCTGAAGCGCGCGCTCGAAGGGCGAAGGTTCGCATGGGACAAGCTGGAGCGGACGGCGGCGGTGAAGTATGTGCCGTCGGAGAATCGGGATCGGGTGAACGTGCCGTGATCCGTTCAGCGGAGCGTTGGCACTAGCCTAGCGAAAAAGCAGGGCTGCGAATTCCGCGAGGTTGCGACGCCAAACCATCCAGGTGTGCCTCCCCGGCGTCTCGATCTCATTCACCTTTAGTCCCTTGCTCTTGAGCCATTCTCGCAGGCTGCGATTCACCGTGATTAGCCGGTCGTCGGTCCCACATGCGATCCACAGCAGATGCAGTTGCTGGCTTGCTCTTGCGTCGAGGGCGGGAAAATCTTTTTGATAGTCGTCGGAAATTCCGCCGGAACTGAAAGCGCCGATCCAGGAAAACTTGCCTAGATTGTTCAGTCCGCTGAGCAGCGACTCCGAGCCGCCCATCGAGAGTCCGGCAATCGCCCGCGCATTGCGGTCTTTCGTGACCCTGTATTCGTTCTCGACTTGCGGCATGACCTCGGTGAGCAGCGCTTTACTGAAGTTCTCGAAGTTTCGATCGCGAATGTCGTTGTGGCTTGCGTTCCATCCCAGGTGCACGAACTCCATCGTGCCGTAGCCGAGCGGCATGACCACTATCATCGGTTTGGCTTTGCCCTGTGCGATTAGGTTGTCGAGAATCACATTGGCACGTCCGACGGCTGTCCAGCCGCTCGCGTCGTCGCTAAAACCGTGCAGCAGATAGAGCACGGGATAAGTCTTTGTCGCTGCCGGATCGTAACCCGCCGGCGTATAAACGTAGTAGTCGCGGTCGTCGCCGGCGACCTTGGACTTATAGAAGTGATGATGAATTTCACCGTGCGGCACATCATTTAGCTCCCAGGGCAACGACAAAGGCCCGGGAACATGCACATCAGTTTGCGTAGCCAAAAGATTCGGCTTCAGCAAGGGATTCTGCGGATCGCTCAGCCGCACGCCATCGGCCACAAAAGAATATCCGTAGTAGTCCGGATCCAGGGGCGCGGTCGTGATGCTCCATATACCACGCTCGTCCTTTTGCATCGGCACTGGCTCGGCTCCCTCGCGCGCTAACTTCACTTCCACCGCATTCGGGGCGCGGAAACGGAAGGTAACGGTTCTGTCGGAGTTCACCTCTGGCGAGACGAGAGGTTCTGGCGGAGGCTGCGCCTGTTTGTCCTGAGCCGCGGACGTGCCGAGTATCGAGAGAGCGCAGAAACAACACTGAATTAGGGATGAGATCGATCTCATAGGCGGTACCTCAATTGGAGGTCGAGTGCGGTGGCGTGAACTCGATGTCGGCGCGGATGCGAAAACCCAGCTACGAATGGCCCTTGCCTTCTGCGACTTCCAACCGCGTCTCGGCCTTGTGCAGCGCATCCAGAGTCCGTTCCACGTCCACATTGGTGTCGCCGCTGGTGAGGCGTTGCTCGGCCCGCTCTTTGGCTTTGCGCGCGCGTTCTACGTCGATCTCGGACGGGCGCTCAGCAGACTCTGCCAGAATAGTGACTTTATCCGGCAGCACCTCGGCAAATCCCCAGGCTACTGCTAACCGCTGTTCTTCACCGCCGGCGCGGTAGGTGACCTCGCCTACGGCGAGTTCGGTGATCAGCGGTGCGTGCCCGGGCAGAACGCCAAGATAGCCATTCTTACCGGGAATCTGGACTTCTTCCGCCGCAGTATCCACAGCTTTCTTTTCCGGCGTGACGATCTGGAGTTGGAAAGTGTCTGCCATAAAATCGTTGGTCGTTTGTCGTTCGTCGTTGGCAAAACCGGGCTCCGCTAGTCTGTCGTGCGCCATCTACACATGGTCTGGCAAACGACTAACGACCAACGACTGCCTTTCTACGCGGCCGCTTTCATTTTCTCCGCCGCTTCCAGCACTTCTTCTATCGGACCCTTCATGTAAAACGCTTGCTCGGGAATGTCGTCGTACTTGCCTTCGACAATCGCCTTGAAGCCTTTCACTGTATCGGCAATCTTCACGTAACGTCCCGCAGCGCCGGTGAATTGCTCGGCCACGTGGAAGGGCTGCGATAGGAACCGTTGAATTTTGCGCGCGCGTGCCACCGTGAGCTTTTGATCTTCGCTGAGTTCGTCGATGCCGAGAATCGCGATGATGTCCTGCAGATCTTTATAAGTCTGCAGCGTTTTCTTCACCGATTGCGCTACGTCGTAGTGCTCCTGACCCACGATACGCGCGTCGAGAATGCGCGAGGTCGAGGCCAGGGGATCGACTGCGGGATAAATTCCAATCTCAGTCAAGGCGCGCGAGAGCACGGTGGTGGCGTCGAGATGGGCAAATGTTGTGGCGGGGGCGGGATCGGTCAAGTCGTCGGCGGGAACGTAGATTGCCTGCACCGAAGTGACCGAACCTTTCTTGGTTGACGTGATGCGCTCCTGCAGTTCGCCCATTTCCGTAGCCAGGTTCGGCTGGTAGCCTACGGCGCTGGGCATGCGGCCCAGCAGTGCCGAGACTTCGGAACCCGCCTGCGTGAAGCGGAAAATATTGTCGATGAAGAGCAGCGTGTCGGCACCCTCGGCATCACGGAAATATTCCGCGACCGTCAGTCCTGTCAGCGCGACGCGCAAGCGTGCACCAGGAGGTTCCGTCATCTGTCCGTAAATCAGGGCGGCCTTTGAGTGCGCGGGATCGCCCGGCTTAATCACGCCAGATTCCGTCATCTCCAGCCACAAGTCGTTGCCTTCACGCGTACGCTCGCCAACGCCTGCGAACACCGAGTAACCACCGTGCTGCTTGGCGACGTTATTGATCAGTTCCATGATGACGACAGTTTTGCCCACTCCCGCGCCGCCAAACAAGCCGATCTTGCCGCCTTTTAAAAATGGCTGTATGAGGTCAACGACCTTCACGCCGGTCTCAAACATTTCCGCCGTTGTAGCCTGTTCGTCAAAGGCGGGCGCGAGACGGTGAATCGGCATGCGCTCTTTGAACTCGATCGGCCCAAGCTGATCCACAGGCTCCCCGATGACGTTCATCACGCGTCCTAGCGTGCCGCGTCCTACCGGCACAGAGATAGGTCCGCCCTGATCGATGGCTTTCATGCCTCGCACCATGCCGTCAGTGGCCGACATGGCGATGCAGCGCACGCGTCCTTCGCCGAGGTGTTGTTGCACTTCGAGAATGACGTTGATCGGAGTGGGGACGGTGAAGCCGTCGCTCACCACCCGTACCGCCTCATAGATAGGCGGCAAATGGCCTTCGGCGAACTGGACGTCGACTGCTGGTCCAGCGATTTGAACTACGTGTCCGATGTTTTCTGGCATAAATTCAGCTTCTAGCTGCTAACTCCTAGCCTGTCACAGCAATCAGCAATCAGCATTCAGCATCCAGCAGCATTCAGCATCCAGCCCTTGCGCTTTCTTGCAGCGGTCAGCAAATACCGCCAGCTGGCGGCTGAGTGCTGAGTGCTCGTTACATTGCTGCAGCACCGCTTACGATCTCGATAATCTCTTTTGTAATCTTCGCCTGCCGCGCCCGGTTCATTGCCAGCGTAAGCGAGTCGATCATGTCGGTGGCGTTGCTGGTCGCGGAATCCATGGCAGTCATACGCGCAGCATGTTCAGCGGCAACCGACTCCAGCAGCGCGCGAAAAATCTGAATTGCGACATATTTTGGCAACAATGCCCGGAACAATTCTTCAGGCGGCTGCTCATAAATGTAATCTACTTGAGCCGTGCCAAATTGCGACGTCCCGTGGTCGTCCCCCGGTTCGGAACGGCGTATGCCCACTCCTGCGCTGATCGCCGCCTCTTTCGCTTTTTTCTTTTCTTCTTCCGTCATCTCTTCGGATTGGCGAACTGCCGGCTCGCCAACCTGCTCGATGGGAAGGATCTGTTCCACAATGAGCCGCTGCGCAATCACCGACTTGAATTCGTTGAAGACTAGATACACGGCGTCAATCTCTTCCCGTTCGTAGCGCTTGATCACGCTTTCCGCCAGGGAGCGTGCTTGCGCGAATCCCAGTTTGCCCAGAATGCCGACATGCTCGCCCGTAATTTGTATCGCTCCAGCGCGTTCGCTCGCTTCTGGCTGGGCCTCCGGCGAGCCATCTTCGGGTTCCGCCAGACTGCGTGTCTGAACTGCAGCCTCAGGGTAGCGCCGCCGCAAAAAGTCGCGGCCCTTGCGGCCGATTGCTTCGATGTCAACGTTCTTTCCCGACTTCGACTCGAGGAAACGGCTGGCAGCTTTGGTGATGTTAGCGCTGAAGGCACCCGCCAGTCCTTTGTCTCCGGTGACGACGATCAGCAGAATATTCTTCTCTTCCCGTTGTGCCAGCAGGGGATGCTTGGGCTCGCCGGTCTCGGGATCGTAAATCTCTGCGCGCGCAACCAAAGACTTCAGGACATTGGTCAACATCTGGGCATAGGGTCGCGCTGCCAGCGTACGGTCCTGAGCCCGGCGCAGCTTCGCGGCCGAGACCACTTTCATGGCCTTAGTGATCTGCCGCGTGTTCACGACGCTGCGAATGCGGCGACGGATGTCGAGAATGTTAGGCATTGGAAATCAGTTCGGAAATCAGTTCTCGGTTCTCAGTTCTCGGTTCTCAGTTAAAACCCTTCGCCCCCTGCGCGCTTGCCGAGAACTGGGAACTGGGAACTGAGAATTACTTCGCTACTGCCTCCTGCGACGATACGAACTGTTGCTTGGCTTGCTTGATCACCTCGGTCAATTGTGCCTTCAGGCCGTCATCGAGAATCTTTTTCTCCATGATCGTGCGCAGCAGGCCGGAGTTGGTCGCGTCCACGTATTCATAAAGTTCTTTCTCGAAAGCGCGGACCTGATTTACCGGCAGGTCGTCGAGAAATCCCCCCGTGCCGGCAAAGATGATCAGAATCTGTTTGGAGAAGGGCAGCGGCGAAAATTGGTCCTGCTTCAGAAGTTCAACCAATCGTTGGCCGCGGTTAAGCTGGGCCTGTGTCGCCTTGTCGAGATCGCTGCCGAACTGCGCAAAGGCTGCCAGTTCGCGGTATTGCGCAAGTTCGAGCTTCAGAGTGCCGGCGACTTGCCGCATGGCTTTGATCTGCGCGCTGCCGCCCACGCGACTGACCGACAAGCCCACGTTCACTGCCGGGCGCACGCCCTGGTTGAACAAATCCGTTTCCAGATAAATCTGACCGTCGGTGATTGAAATCACGTTCGTCGGAATATAAGCGGAAACGTCGCCAGCCTGCGTTTCAATGACAGGAAGCGCGGTCAACGATCCGCCACCGTTCTTGTCGCTCAATTTCGCAGAGCGTTCGAGCAAACGCGAGTGGAGATAGAATACATCTCCGGGATAGGCCTCGCGCCCCGGTGGACGGCGCAGCAGCAGTGAGATCTCGCGGTACGAGGCCGCATGCTTAGAGAGATCGTCGTAAATGACCAGCGCATGCCGCTTTGTGTCGCGGAAATATTCGCCGATTGCCGTAGCCGCGTACGGCGAAATGTACTGCATGGGCGCGGGTTCCGACGCTGACGCCGCCACGACGATGGTGTATTCCATCGCTCCGGCATCTTCCAGAATCTTCACCACCTGCGCAATCGACGATCGCTTCTGCCCGATCGCGTTATAAATGCAGATGAGATCGTTTCCCTTGCTATTGATAATGGTATCGAGTGCGACCGCTGTTTTGCCGGTCTGGCGGTCGCCGATGATTAACTCGCGCTGACCGCGGCCTATGGGAATCATGCTGTCGATTGCTTTCAATCCAGTCGCCATTGGCTCGCGCACCGGCTGCCGGTCGATCACGCCCGGTGCCAGACGTTCGAGAGCGATGAATTTATCGGAAGCGATCGGGCCCTTGTCGTCGATGGGACGGCCGAGCGAATCGACCACGCGTCCGATCATGGCGTCGCCCACCGGCACGCTCATGATGCGCCCGGTGCGCTTCACTTCGTCGCCCTCTTTGATCTCGGTGTATTCGCCGAGCAGCACCACGCCTACCTGGTCTTCTTCAAGGTTCATGGCGATGCCGGCAACGTCGTGAGGAAAGGAGAGGAGTTCGCCGGCCATCACTTTGTCGAGTCCATACACACGCGCGATGCCATCGCCCAGCGTGATGACGGTGCCGGTTTCGTCCACGGAAATCTTCGATTCGTAGTTCTCGATCTGCTCGCGGATCAATTTGGTGATTTCGTCTGCCTTGATCTGTGCCATAGAATTTAGCTTCGAGCTGCGAGCTCTGAGCCGCGAGCAAGCAACTGTTTTCGGATTCGTCCATTACCACGGTACAATCTGCAAGCGATGGCTCGAGGCTCAAAGCTCGCAGCTAACGGCTAGGAGCTGATAGCTTCTTTCAATCTCTCCAACTGCCCTTTCACGGAACCGTCGTAAATCGTGCTGCCCAGGCGGAGGATGGCGCCGCCGAGAAGCGAGGCATCGTGCTGGTAGTGCGCGCGGACCTTTTTCCCGGTCAATTTCTTGACGTGCGCCTCGAACTCGCGCTTCTCCGCATCGCCCAATTCCCGAGCGCTGATGATATCCGCCTCGGCGAATCCCAGCCTGGCATCGAGTTCTTTTTCCAGCTGAACGACGATCGGTTCCAAAAAATGCATGCGGCGGTGGTCGATCAGCACCGCGACCAGATTTCTCACGTATTTTGAAATCCCATCGCGATCAGTGATCACGTCAAGCACGCTCCGCTTCTGCTCAGCGGGGATGGCGGGATTCTCCCACACGCACCGTAAGTCGGAACTCTCCGCCAGCAAGGCCGCAATCGTTCTCAATTCCGCAAGGGAGCGATCTGCGTCGAGACGCTCATTTAGAACCACGTCGGCGAAAGCCCGGGCATAGGTGCTGGCAACCGAAGCCATGCGCTAACGACCGCCGTTTCCGGGTCCCTGCGCTGAACCCTCAGATGTGCTTAATTCACCGGCAAAATTTCGTACTAACACGCGGTCGGTTGAGGCATCCACGTGAATCTGCTTCCGCGCCAAGCCAATGGCCAGATCTGCCGCGTAAGCAGTGAGCTCGCGCCGCGCTGTCTTAGCGGCGGAGTCAATTTCCTGCTGCGCCTGTTCCACTATCTTACGCGCACCCTCCCGCGCTGCCGCCTGGATGCGCGCTTCCTCTGCGGCGGCATCTTTTTCCGCGGCATTGCGCATCATGCCAATCTCGCCATCCAGTCTCATCAGGCGCGATTCAATCTCCGCCAGCCTTCTGCGCGCTTCCTCGCTGGCCTTTTGCGCCTCTTGCATCGCTTTCTGAATCGCCGCCGTGCGCGCGCTGAACATTCTTGGCAAGAACTTACGGCCAGCCCAGATGATCAGCGCAGCGATCACGGCAAAATTTAGCAAGTCGCTCAACAGGAAGGCGTGGCTCACACTCATCCCGGTGAGCCGCGCTATCAGCCGCACTGAGGCTGACTGTTTAAACTCCACCGTCTGGTCGGCTTCTTCTCCCGCAGCTTCCCGCGTTTCATGCGCTAACTCTTGGGCGGGACCTCGTTCTTTTCGTGGGCTCTTCGCCTGCTGTTTCTGCGGCGCTGGGGTTTGTTGTTGCGCGGACGATCGAATCGACCCGGCAACACCAATGACGAGCACTACCAGCACACCTGCTCGGATTATTCTTTTCGCCGAAGTCATTTTTCGCGGAAGTAAGTCGTTTCCAGGTTACAGCGATAATCTGCCATGACGCGCCGTGTGACATCTGCTGTGAAACATCAGCGTCCCGCTCCAGCCGGCTCGAGTACACGGCGTATGATCTCTTCAGCGAGGGCCTGCGCCTCAGCCTGCAAGCCGTTCTGTGCTGTGTCGCGATCCTTCTGGATGTCAGCCTTTGCTGCCTGCACTTGCGCCTGAGCATGCCGGCGGGCTTCGTTCAGCGCGGCAGTCCGCGCATCGAGCGCCGCCTTGCGCCGGGCCTCTTGCGCGCGGAACAGCGTCGCTCTCGCCTCCCGCAATCGCTGCTCGTACTCGGAGGTGCGCGCCTCAGCTGAGGCGATATCCGCCCTCGATTTCTCGACCGCACCCTCCGTCTTGATGCGCCGCTGCTCAAGCACACGCCCCAATGGCTTATGAACTATTGCCGTATAAAGAACGTACAGCAGTGCCACTAGCACAATCGTCGGCACCGCTCCAAGCAGTAATTCGCCTAGTTGTCGTAGTGTTTCATCCATGAATTACGGCTGTACAGGAAAAGAGGGCTATGAAAACTGTTAAGTCTAACGTCCGAAGGAGTTTATGTCAACGCAAAGGGGAGAAATTGGGGTAAGTTTCGGGCCGAATGAAGATTTCAAGTTGGGCACAAACTCCCTTGTCAAGCGCTTATTTTGTGGCCATGCAAAAAACTGCAACTAACCCTTGACTTCCCGATAAAGAAGAATAGCATTGAAGTATCACCTCCGATCCAATTCAGGATCGAATGGGCCGATAGCCAAGGAATGTCACCGCTTCTTGGTTGTCGGCCCATTTAAATTGCTAGGCATTTCATCCGACCAACCACGCTCTAACTTTCCTCACTACTGACTCCGGTGCCTCCATTTCCATCTCCACCGCCCCATCTTTGTACTTCCGCGAATAAATTCGCGCCTTGGCTTCGAGCATGGCCAGCGTCTTCCCTTCCTTCTGTGGCACGCGCAGACGCACGCGGCTGACGCGGTCTTCTTCGATCATGGCGTCGATGCGCGCCAGCAACTTATCCAGGCCGGTGCCTTCCGTCGCGGAAACATACACGGTCTTCGAATCCAGCACGGCATCGTTCACTGATGCCTCAGCCACTTCTACGTCCAGCAGATCGACTTTATTCATCACCCGCAGCCGCGGCTTCTTCTCCGCTTCCAATTCTTTCAGAACTATTTCCACCTGCGCGTCCTGCTCCGCCGAGAGCCGGCTGCTGGCGTCGGAGACCTGCAGAATCAGCGATGCACGCTGCACTTCTTCCAGCGTGGCGCGAAATGCTGAAACCAGCGTGTGCGGTAGGTTGCGAATGAATCCCACTGTGTCGGACATCAGAATCTTGCGTTTCGACGGCAGCACCACGCCACGAATCGTCGGATCGAGCGTGGCGAACATTCTCGGCGATGCCAGCACAGCCGCCCGCGTCAACGCGTTGAACAGAGTCGACTTGCCCGCGTTCGTGTATCCCACAAGCGCTACCATCGCCACCGGCGCCGATTCCCGGCGCTGCCGCTGCTGCGCCCGGATGCGCCGCACGTTTTCAATTTGCTGCTCCACGTGCCGGACGCGCCGGTAGATTTTTCTGCGGTCGGTTTCAAGCTGCGTTTCGCCGGGACCGCGCGTGCCAATGCCGCCACCGAGTTGCGACATCTCCACGCCGCGTCCCGCCAGCCGCGGCAGCATGTAGTGCAGCTGCGCCAGCTCCACCTGTAACTGGCCCTCCCGCGTGCGCGCATGGCGCGCAAAAATATCCAGGATCAGCTGGGTACGGTCAATCACGCGCAGCTTGACGATCTTTTCGACGTTGCGCTGCTGCGAGGCCGTCAGATCGTGATCGAAGAGAAGAAGGTCAGCATTCATCGACGCGGCCGCGTCGGCAATTTCTTCCAGCTTGCCCGCGCCAATCAGCGTGGCGGGGTCGGGCCGATCGCGCCGCTGCAGAATTTCGCCGACAACTTTCGCGCCTGCGCCTTCAGCCAGCGTGCGCAGCTCCGCCAGCGATTCCTCGGCATCGAACTCCGGAATGGTGGGCTTGCTGGATGTCGACTTTGCGGAACTTTGTATTGGGCTGGGTACCGAGCTGGCAGGAACTGCCGAAACGCTGCATCCCGGGCCGCTTGCGCCTGCGCGGTAACCGCGCCCTTGGAGCTGCGGCCGCGCGTTCGCACGTCAATCCCCACCAGGAACGCGCGCTCCTGCCTATCATCCTGTGTTTCGTGCATCGCCTGCGCAACTAAAGGCACACGTCCGGCTGCCGGCGCACGACTACGGGTCTTCTTGGGATGAGAACTGCGCAATCCGAAAACGCCTTACCCTTCGGTGCCCGAGGCGCTGGCCGTGGAAACCGCTGTCGCCGACGAAGATGCTGTCCCCGCTGCGCCGGCAGCCTTTGCCTCCGGATGCGCCATGTGCGTTACATGCGACCCAGTCCGCCCCATGACGACGGTCGAGATGGCGTGCTTGAAGATCAGTTGCTCCTGTCCGTTGGCCTCCAGCACCACGGAATATTTGTCGAAGGAACGAATACGCCCCGTCAACTTCACCCCGCTCAACAGGTAGATGGTGATGTTTAATCTTTCTTTGCGGGCCGTATTCAGGAAGGTATCCTGGATGTTCTGCGCCGGCTTGCTGCTTTCCATAGCCGATCTCCTTTAATTCTTTGAACTGCGCTAGTCCAACTTGCAAAACTAAAAGCATGTTCCTCGCGGCCTTCCGCACAAGGTACACGGGGGGATAAACCTGCCTCCTCGCCGCCCCGGTTTCCCGAAGGCTGCGCCGCCTGGCAGGTAGCTGCGAGTACCATACGGCCTCTCCCGAACCTTTTCAACCTTGAACTTGCGGAAATCGATTTTCGCCATACTTCTTGGCGAAACACCTCTATCTCGAGGTCCGGAGTCGCTCCCGGTAGTTGTGTACAATCCCGGCGTGGGCATTCTGCCTGCGTTTAGCGCCACGGACTTCTTTTGGTTGGAGAACGTTCCGAGTTCGATGTAAGAAGGTACACGATATTCTCTGGAGGCATGATGGCAAGCTCCGCTCTAGCAACTTTCTTAGCACCGCAATTCCACTTTCCCCAAGACTTCAACACGAACTTCCTGATGCTAGTCCGCTGGATCCACTTTCTCGCCGGCATCACCTGGATCGGCCTCCTTTATTTCTTCAACCTGGTGAATGTCCCGCTTATGAAAGAGCTCGACGCCACTACCAAGGGCAAAGTGATGCCCGCACTGATGACGCGCGCGCTCTGGTGGTTCAGAATGTCCGCGGCGCTGACCGTGCTGGCGGGACTCATCTACTGGGAAAACATTGTGACGTCCGACATCCACAACGGTCAGGCCTCAGGATTGAATCCCTCCCACGGCCTTGTAATGGGCAGCTTCTTTCTAATCTGGACGCTGGTTTGGGGAGTGCTTTACGCCTGTCTGATCCCCGGTAAGGGAATCTTCGACAAAGGCGCATTCGTCGGCGTGATGTATGCAGTAGTCGTCGCAGGCGCAGCTTGCCTGTTTCTGAGCTGGAACAACCACGGCTGGGAGAGCAATCGCCTGCTCGCGATCGGCATTGGCGGCGGCATCGGCTGGGTGATGCTGCTGAACGTTTGGGGAGTAATCTGGCGCATTCAGAAGCGCCTCATTCAATGGACCCGCGACAACGCCACCAACGGTACACCCATGCCCGACAAAGCCAAAGCCATGGCCCGGCAGGCCTTCCTGGCCAGCCGTGCAAATGCGTTCCTGTCAGTAGCGATGCTGTTCTTCATGGGGGCGGCCAGTCACTATCCGATGTTCGGAAAATAGTTCGGAAAATAGAAAGGCGAATAGCGATCAGGCTTTCGGCCTAATGCACTTGCTTCTGAATAGCAGCCAGTTCTTGGAGTGCGGCCGTCGCCCGCGGTCCTGGCGGTTCTTCCGCCAGGAAGACCTTAAGCTCGCCAACTGCCTCCGAAAGCCGATTCAGCCTTTCATAGGCCCGGGCGGCAACGTAGTGAACCAGAGCATCCGACTCATGGGACATGCTATGGACCTTGGCAGCGCTGGCTATCGCATCCTCGTAATGATGGGCGAGGAGCTGAACTTGGGCAAGCAAAGCCAGCGATTGCGTGTCTGTCGGATCAGCCGCAGTCGCTTGTTTCAGGTGGGCTTCGGCGCCGGCGAAGTTATGTTCCTTGATCTCCAACCGCGCCAGGTTTACAAGGGCCGGCGCAAAGTGATCATTCGCCGCAATGGCCTTCTGCAGAGCGTCCCGTTCCTTTTCGGGATCTCCCAGCCGCGCATAAACCACTCCTAGATTCGTATACGCTTCGGCATAGGCTGGATACAGAGCTAAGGCTCTATTGAGCTGGTCAATCGCTTTCTTCCATTCCTGCTTGGCGATGAGTTTGGTAGCTTTGTCGAATTCTTTGCTGGCCTGTTCAGGGACCTTAAGATCTCCGGCCGAGACGGTAGAGCCCCCGCCCGCGGTATTTGCTTCACCGTTCTCAGCTGCAGGCTTCACCCTGACAAAAACGGATTGGCTACCCCTCCGAGGCTCGACGTCAAACATGTCACTCACTGTCGCCTGGATGCTTTGCCCGCTCACCGATACCTGATAGGTCCCGGCCGCCAAGTTAGAAAAGTGTGCCCGCCCCTGATCGTCAGTATATGTTTCTGCGAACTGAGTGCCGCTCGATCCGCTGATGAGGCCGACTTTGAGCTGCTCTCTGACAGCGCGGTCATCCGGGAAGGTCACGTAGACCTGGAGGTTGCTGGCCGCCTGATGTTGTTGGGCAGTGAGCTGTAGGGGCAGGCAAAGAAGCGGCAGAAGCAGCAGAACCGGACGAGGATGGTGAAGCATACTGTCCCTCCCAATGCGCCCAGTGAGGCGGGACAAGAGTCTGGCTAATGTTACACCTGTAAAGTAGATTCACGAAAAAGAAAAGAGCGGCTTCTTTCGAAGCCGCTCTTTGGTGATCAGAAACGGTAATTGCTAAAAACGGTTGATCGGCTCCTAGAAGCTGATCTTCCCGTGTACCTGGATCAGCCTGCCCTCCACGCCGGCACCCTGGAATGCGCCGTACGGGGTAGTGGGCTGGACAGCCAGGCTCGTCATCGCAGCGAACGGGCCCGTAATACCCTGAACGTAGGGGTTCGGCAACGCAAAGTTCGGATGGTTGAGGATGTTGAAGAAGCTCCCACCCACCTCGAACTTCACGCGTTCGGTAACCGTGAAGCTCTTGTTCACGTTTAGGTCCGTATCAAAGTAGCCCAGACCCCGGAACGAATTGCGTCCAACGTTTCCCCAATCGGAGTTGGTACCCGGGAAGCTCGCAGGGTTCACGCACGTGTTTGTGGTAGACGGCCCCGGCCCACTGACTTGGCAAGTGGTCGGCCCACCGCTGTAGTCCGCGATAATGAAGGGAATTCCAATCACCGAGGTGGGGTACTGGAAGGCCGGGCCCCCCGAATACAACGGAGTCCACGGCAGGGCGCTGTGAGTATACACGGTGCCTGCAATGGTCCACCCACCGACGGCTTCGTTGGCGAGCTTACTTTGCGTCTTAAACGGAAGGTCCCAAACATAGTTGGCAGTTACGTTGTGGCGCGCATCCGCGTCGCCATTGGCGTAATTGTTGCAACGCAAGCAGTTGGGATTGATCTGGTACACCATGCTGTAAAGGGCGTTAAAGGGTGTTCCAGGGTTTGTCGTTGTCAGGTCATCCAGTGCGTGGGACCAAGTCCAGTTCACGCTGCCCTGGAAGCCATGGGTAAATCTGCGAGTGAAAGTGGTGACCAGCCCGTCATAGTTCGAGATACCAACACTCTGAAGCTCTCGAACCGCTCCGAAACGTGGATCCGTGCCCGACAAAGCAATACCAGTGGTACAGCCGGGGGCACCGCCGGTCAGCGCGCAGCTGAAGGTACCCGCCGGCTCCTGCTCAAACGGGCCGCCGAAGGTTGAGGCATTCAGGTTGGCATTCTGGATCAGGTTGTCGTAGCCGTGAGTCCCGACATAGTCTACGTTCAAGGTCATTTTCGAGCCGAACGCCTGCTGGATTTCAAAGTTCCATTCCAGGTATTTTGGGTTGTTGATCTGGTTCGCAATGGAGGTGTAGTTCGGGGGGGAGAAGAACTGATTGCCCGCCAAAATCGCGGCGAGGTTTTGGCCGCTGCGAAACCCGGAGATGAACGAAGAATAGGAGCCGGCTCCCAAGTCCTTCACGCTCGGCACACCGGCTACGGTAGTGCCGGGAGCTACGGGCGCCCCGGTAGTCGGTGAGATGGTGAATCCAACGGTACCTGGTGCGTTTCCAATCATTTCATCCATCAGGACGCCCTGGTAGAGGTCGGAGAAGACGCCAATGCCGCCGCGCAGAACGGTGCTGGTGTGTCCGAACGGACTCCAGGTGAAGCCGATGCGGGGCTGCAAAGCTACCTTCTCGACGTTCGGGAAAGCACTGTGCTGACCGCTGGCGATGATCGCGCTGTACGGCGTGTTGACGTCATGGCTCAGGGTTGTGAACGGCGTGTTCAGACGCGAGTAGCAGTTCTGTGAGCAAATGGGGTTGGAGTTGCGGTCGCCGCGTATCGCCAGGGTTAGTTTCAGGTTCGGGCTGACGCGGAATTCGTCCTGGAAATACAGGCCCAGGCTGTAGAAACCGATGCGCACATCGGGGTTGACAGTATAGTTTTCGGTAAGGTTCCCCCCTGGGTTGACTAGACCATTGACAAAGTCATTCATGCTCCCAAAGCTAACGAGACCGCCAGTATTGCTTTGCGCGTCATAGTCGCCCAGTATGTCGCGACGGAAGTTCAAGCCCATCTTGAAGGTATGGTTTCCCTTAGTGACTGAGAAATCGTCCGTCAACTGCCCCATGGCTGAGTTGCGGCCCTGAGGGAAAACAAAGTCGGGCGTCTGGCCCGCGCCTGTGCCTCCGCCGATGTTGGTGATGGAACCGCTACCGACGGAAATGGTGCTGTATCCACCGGTCGCAGCCAAAACTGCAGCCTGACCGCTGTCTGGCAGGAAGATCGCCGTGTACCACAGGCCCGACAAAATCGCATTATTCACGATATTGGGCGTGAACACATGCGTGTAGTTGATCTGCCCTTCATATTCCGGCTGAATACTTTGGGTACTGAAAACCGCTCGGTCAATCAGGTCGGTGGAGGTTGGCTGCGATCCGTGGTCCGCCTTAAAGCGGCCAAAAAGTTTATCGTTGTTGCTGATGTTGTAGTCGATGCGCTCGGTGAGCAACCACTCCTTGTTGTGGTTCACGCCCGCGAATAGGGCAACCTCGGTGCAAGGAGCCCCCCCTGTCCCGAACCCCGCAATCGCACTAAAACTGGCGCCGCAACCCTGACTCGGGTCGCCATTGATGGGCGCCACCGAACTTTGTGCGGGGGAATGAGCATAGAGATTCATCAGGTTTTGGTAAAAAGCTAACTGCGTCGGGTTGTTCGCCGTGATGTTGTTAATGATGGCCGCTTGGAAGCCAGCCGTGGGCAGATAAACGTGCTGCTCGCTCGGCAGAGCGTAGTACAAGCCCTCCTGGTCCACGTAGAAGAACAACTTATTCTTCACAATCGGACCGCCGATGGATCCCGCCCACTGATGGTTGACGGCGAAGGGTGGAGTTTGGCGGGTTCCGTTCGCTATTTCGGAGTTCTTCTGGAACCAGTCGTTGGCGTTAAACATGCTGCTGTTGTACCAAAAGCCGGCATTGCCATGGAAAGCGTTGCTGCCCGATTTGGTTGTGTAATCAACCTGCACACCGGCCTGGCGGCCATATTGCGCCGTGTAGCCATTGCTGACTACAGCCACTTCCTGCACTTCGTTCTGGCCCAGCAACAGGTTGCTGGATCCGGAGTTGTTCAGGTTTAGGAAAGGATCGTTCTCGTCGTTGCCGTTCAGGGTGAACAGGTTCGACGTCGCCGGCAGACCGAACGCGCTGAAGTTGCCATAGCTGCCGCCGGTGTTCATCAGGACGCCGGGAGCGGTCTGGGCGTAAGTCGTGATGTCACCACCCGGAGTGGGCAGGGATCCGATCTGGGCCTCATTAAAGGTCGTGCTGATGTTGGCATCTTCGGTCTGCAGCAGAGGAGCCGCACCGGACACTTCGATAGTTTCTGAAGTGTTACCAACAGCAAGTTTGATGTTGACGGTGGCAATCTGCCCCAGCGGCACATCTATCGTCTCGCTGACGGCATGGAAACCGGTCTGGCTGACACTCACCGTGTACGATCCGGGCTTCAACAGCGGGAAGTTGTACAAGCCGGTCGAAGTAGTGGAAGTCGTCTGAGTTTCACCCGTGCTGCTGCTCTTCAGGGTCACGTTCGCGCCGGGGACGACCGCGCCGCTCGGGTCTGTGACGGTGCCTGCAATACCGCCAGTCACAATATTCTGGGCCATCGACACGCTGACTAGAGCCAGCGCAACTGCGAATGTAACCAATATTCGTTGAGATCTAAATCGCATATATTCTTCTCCGCTTATTCTGTCTACTCGGTTTCGAAATTCTTTTAGGTCTTGGGGAACTAATTAGTGTCAAAGTTGGTTTGGACAGTCAGTCCCGAAAAATGTCCATAGCTGGACCCGATGGACCACTGGCCGAACTCTGGTTCATAGCAACTGACACTCCAAAGCATTCAATCCTAACACTGCTTATTTTCAATGAGTTATAAAGGAGGTTGTTTTGTCTTGCTCTCTGAATTGGAAGATGGCGCGGCGATTAATATGGATTTACGTAGAGGTTCAGTCCTTAGAACTTCCGCTATAGATGGTCCCGCTGACCTGCTACAATCGGCCTTTCCGTGTCCATATCTTCCACTAAACCAGAATTCTCCCGTCCAGATTCGGCAAAGGCGGACAAACCGGTCGTGTCACCGCTGGCTTCCGTTCCCATGCTGGACCTGCAGCGGCAGTTCGAGCAGGTGCGCGCTGAGGTGCTCGCCGCAGTCGGTCGGGTGTGCGCTTCGCAGCGCTACATTTTAGGGGCGGAGGTTGAGGCGCTGGAGCGCGAGCTGGCGGATTTCTGCGGAGCCCGCAATGCCGTTGGTTGTGCCTCCGGCACTGACGCTTTGTGGCTGGCCTTTGCGGCCGCTGGAGTGCAGCCCGGCGATCAGGTTCTTACCACCCCTTTCAGTTTTCTTGCTTCGGCCAGCGCAATCGTACGTTGCGGAGCGCGCCCCGTATTTGCGGATATCGATCCACGCACATTCAATATTGATCCTTCTCACGTAGGATCCTTTTTGCGCGCGGGAAAGCGCGACAAACTTCGCGCGCTGCTCGCGGTACATCTCTATGGTCAATGTGCGGACATGGATTTGTTGCAGAAGCTAGCGGACGAATTCGATCTCTCCTTGATTGAAGACGCTGCACAAGCTATCGGCGCACGCTGGGGTAATCGCCGGGCAGGGTCAATCGGGGTCTCCGCTGCACTGAGCTTCTATCCCACAAAAAATCTCAGCGCCTACGGCGATGCAGGTGCGGTAACCACAAGCAATCCGGAGATGGCCGAGCATATGCGACGCCTGCGCAATCACGGCAGCTCGCGCCGCTATGTTCATGAAGAGTTTGGCTGGAACAGCCGCCTCGACGCTATCCAGGCGGCGATCTTGCGCGTTAAGTTGAAATATGTAGAAGGATGGAATGAAGCCCGCCGCCAGCACGCGACGCAGTATAACCAACTGTTTGCCGCGTCTGGTCTGACCTCGAATGGGGAGCAACCCGAGAAGTCTGCGCCCATCCAGTTGCCGCGGACTTCCGCGCACGCCTACGATGTTTTCCACCAATATGTAGTCCGGGCCTACCGCCGCGACGAACTGCGCGAGTTTCTGACCGCGCGCAAGATTGGGACAGAAGTCTACTATCCCATCGCGTTGCACCTTCAGCCCTGTTTCGTTTATCTCGGATATCGCGAAGGCGACTTTCCGGAGGCGGAGCGCGCCGCCAAAGAAGTGCTTGCTCTGCCGATGTTCCCCGAACTTACCGAAGAAGAGCAGAGCTGGGTGGTGAAGAGCATCGCGGACTTCTACTGCTAGAAGCGCGTTCCGCAGAAGTGGAACTTTCGGACGCGACAGGCATCAAACTTCGCATCGAGGAGGTGTAAAAGTGAAAAACTTTTCTAGCGTCAGGCTGGGGCTATCGGTCTCGCTCTTGGTCACGTGCCTTGCCTTCACTGCAAAACCGCAAGCTCAAGCGTCAGCCGGGCAGACGGGACGCAGGCCTGTAGTGGTCGAACTATTTACTTCGGAAGGATGCTCCTCCTGTCCGCCGGCGGATACTCTATTGCAACAACTGGAGGCCCAACAGCCGGTTGCTGGAGCGGAAATCATCGCGCTCGAAGAGCATGTGGACTACTGGAATCACGATGGCTGGACGGATCCCTATTCTTCGCCGGAATGGACCGAGAGGCAGCGAGCCTACGTGGGGGTCGGTCGGGGCGACCCATACACCCCAGAGCTAGTCGTCGATGGGCGCAGCCAGTTCGTTGGTAACAACGCGCGCAAGGCGGAAGCCGAAATCGAAAAGGCCGCTGGCAGCGCGAAAACCGAGGTTGCAATCGCCGCGGGAACTCCGGATGCAAAAGGCGCTTGGCGGTTCAACATATCAGTTGGAAAACTTTCGGAAAGCACGGCAGGCGATGTTGCGGAGGTCTGGCTGGCGGTGACCGAAGATGGCCTGCATTCCGCAGTAAGTCGGGGAGAAAATTCCGGACGCGTTTTACAGCATGTTGCGACGCTGCGTTCATTGCACAAGATCGGCGTCGTGGATGCGAGTGGAGCAGCAGGCTCGTTCACGGCAGATCCGGTAGTGAAATTCAAGACCAACTGGAAGACTGAAAATCTTCACGTAACGGCCTTCGTCCAGAAGAAAAAGAGCCGGGAAATTCTCGGTGCTGCTTCGACAAGAATTAAAGGTTAGAAGGAACAATTTGAAGGTTAACGCGGGCGATGCCTCGCGACCGGCGCTTGCTTCTGCTCCCCTGGCGCCAGCACTCTCCGCACGATCGGCGTGTTCAACTTGTATTTGCGCTCGCGGACGCTGCCACTATCGTCTTTCACCCGCAGAACAAATATGGGTAGATCTCCTTCCTTGTCAAAATTCTCATGCGACACGGTCACTGGCATTACGCCGTTGAGTCCATGTTCGCGGTAGGCAGTTTCGTAGCGATGCTTTTTGACGTTCCAGGTGAATACGCGAATCTGATCGTAGTCATATGGCAGGCCGTCGTGCGGTTCAGTGATCGCGCATAGATATTGCGCGACGTTTTTCTCAGTGCCGTCTTTGCCCGCATCCCGCACCTGGTCCAGCACGAAGAACGCAACGAAGCGCTGGCCTTCAGCATATTGGGCGACGTCGAGCGGGACGTCGAGGTCCACCATGCGCGCCAGCACCCAGCCCACGCGATTCTCCGCGTCGCGCACCAGCCACCAGTCTTCCAGCGCGGGGCCGGAGGCCTTGCCTCCGTTAGGTTTTCCGCCGGTCGTCGTCCGGGCTGTCGCTTGCACTGCCCCCGGCTGCTTCTCCGCGGTGGCGCGTTTCAGAATGGAAACCTTTGCGCCTGCCGAAAGCTGATACAGATGCTCGGTCTCGCGACCGGGCGTGAGGTGCAAGTTCGTCTCATTGCGCAGCACAGCGGGCGCCTGCACAGGATCGCTCAAGTTCTCTTGCGTAAGCTTCTGCAACGCGTCGTAGGTTTGTTGATCCACCAGGTAGCGCTGTTCGATCCATCCTTCGATGCCGGTCGCGGTGCGAACCCGTGAAAAACGCTTCTCGCGCTCGAGCACCTCGACGCGCTCTCCATTCTTCACCGTACCGATACGGTTGTAGACCGTAGAGACCTGGTCCCGCAGGCCCGCTTGCACTGCCGAAACGTAATTCACCTCGAGCACGTGGTGGCCTCGGCGATTGCAGCCTGAGACCCCAAGCGAAAGCAGGATAGCCAGCGCGAGGAGCGGCGCTTGCCGCTGAAGACTCCATGGATGAAACGGTTTCACGATTTATCGGGTCGACTTAAACGAGATTTCCTTCAACAGGGTTCAACTTCACTATAGCGCGTCCAAGCTGAGGTTTCGCCGCACTAAGGTTTATACGGAATGTTCTGCTGGGCTCCCTACTGACATCGCGAAGGCGCTTCGGTTAACATTAGATAGGAAGCATTTCCAGTGATGAAAAACTTACGTAAGAGTCATCTCGTTTTGCTGTTGATACCGTTGTTTGCCGCCGCATTGTGCGCGGTTGCGAATGAACCGGTGAATCCCGTGTTGCGGCCGCCCAAAGGCGCACAGGTGGCGATCGTGGTGTTCGAGGACCTGCAGTGCCCCCAGTGCCGTCGCGTGGCGCCTATTCTTGAACAAGCCTCAAAGACCTATAAAATCCCTCTCGTTCGTCATGACTTCCCTCTCCCCATGCATAACTGGTCGTACGATGCGGCGGTGATGGCGCGCTATTTTGACGGAACTTCAAAAACCTTAGGAAACGAGTTCCGCGACTACATTTTTTCGAATCAGCTCGAGATCAATCCGCAAAACCTGCGCGGCTACGCCGAGAAGTTTGCCAGCGAGCACAAGGTGGATTTCCCTTTCGTAGTCGATCCGCAGGGCAAGCTTGCCGCCGAGGTGAATGCCGACCGCGATTTGGGAAAGTCCATCAAGCTCGATCACACGCCAACCGTATACGTGGTAAGCACCCGGCATCCGGACAAACCTTACGTCGAAATGAAAGATAGCAGCCAGCTGTATGCCTTGATTGACGCCATGATGAAAGAATAGGTACCCGTTCTACTCTTTCAACTACACTACCGTTCAAGAACTGATGAGACTTTCTGTCGTAATGCCGGTGTACAACGAGCGGGCCACACTGCGGCAGGTGGTCGAAAGAGTACTTGCCGTTCCGCTGGGAATTGAACTGATTTGCGTGGACGACGGATCGACTGACGGCTCTCGCGACATCCTCGCACAATTGCAGGCCGAGCGCCCCCAGATACGAATTCTGCTGCAGCCGAAAAACCTGGGCAAGGGAGCAGCGCTCCACCGTGGCATTCGGGAAGCTACCGGCGACTTCGTAGTTATCCAGGACGCCGATCTCGAGTACGATCCGGCAGAGTACCCGATACTATTGGAGCCCCTGATCGAAGGCAGCGCCGATGTGGTCTACGGCTCCCGCTTTCTTTCCGCTCGCCCTCATCGCGTCCTTTATTTCTGGCACTCCGTAGGAAACTGGATTCTTACGCTGCTTATCCAATGCGCTCACCAACATCAATCTTAGCGACATGGAAACCTGTTACAAAGCTTTTCGGCGAGACGTCATCCAATCCATTCCTCTGCAGGAAAAGCGGTTCGGCTTCGAGCCCGAAATCACGGTGAAGATCGCGAAACGCAAGCTGCGCATCTACGAAGTTGGCATCAGCTACTGGGGCCGTACGTATGAAGAGGGAAAGAAAATCCAATGGAAGGATGGGGTGCGGGCCTTATGGTGTCTACTGAAGTATTGCATCACCGAACCTGCGGTTGCTGTCCAGCAAGCCGGCCCGGTTGTCGGAACAACCCCTATTGCCTCGGCCACTACAACCGGGAAACTACCCTCTGCCGAGTAGTTTCGGACCGCCGACGCCGCGGGCCGAAGATTAAGGCCCTCAAGATAATCCAATCCAAGCTCAGAAGCTTCAGCGCTGCGGCTCGTGATGGTGCAGCGAAGGACGAGGGCTTGAAGCGATCTTGGCGAACTCCCCCTGCCTACCAAGCATCGCTTGACCAGATAGCAATCCATACACTTCAAGACTATTCTGCGTGCCAATGAAGATTTCGCCATCGGCTGCTATGGGTGTTGCGAAATGAGCAAGGGCTGGCAGAGTGTCCCGCCCGTTCGGCGCTTGGGTGCTGATGTATAGCGTTTGCAAAGTAATCGCATCCATAGCCCATAGTGCTCCTCCATTGATGAACCAGAGTATGCCGTTGGAATTTCCATTTGCCGTAATTAGGGCGTGACCTCCGCCACTGATTTGATCGATTGCACGGAGGGTGGGGCTACCAGCGTACCGTTGCTCAGAGTGAAGGCGTTTACCGGCATTGCTTCACCTGTAAAATACACGGTATTGTTCCAATAAACAGGGGTACCGCTCTGTTTGCCGGCGCCTTGCGGTATCTCCTGCACAATCTGCGTGTCACCCGTCGGCGCCGTACAGCTCGAACAAAACTGGCCCATATTATCGCGATTCAACAGATAGATCGTGCCTTCCTTGCCTTCCGCAATCAGTTCGTGCGGGTATAGACCCGGTTGATCAGGCAAAATCAGAACGCCATCATTCAGGTCCAAATCGTGGCTGGATAGGTATTGCTGGTTGTAAGGAGTGAAGAAGTCGGCAAGACCGAGAGTAGTACCGGTCTGGCTGAGCTTTAAGACGCTGATCGATAGGTTCGTCCCTGCTGCATAGAATCCTTCTCCAGTTTCGCCATAGATATTGCCGGCGCTGTCAGCGGAAATGCCTGCACCTTTTTGCCAAATCGAGGCGAGGGTCTTGCCAGGCTCAGCGGTATACGCACCTTCTTGTTGCAGCGTGGCCGCATTGTAGGAAAGCACCCACCCCTGGCTGTAGTCATTGCAACAGTTGGAGCCGAAGGCAATGTAGATATGGCCGTTGACCAGCAGCAATCCGGGCCGATTAATCTGGTAGAGATCCGTAAACGTGGTTGTGGTTCCGTTCAGCGTGTACGTCGCTGCGATTGTAGTGGGTCCGCCCAGCGTTTCCAGTCCCGTGGTAACGTCGAGCGCATGCAGTCGATGCACTACGTTGCCGTTCTCGTACGTCTCTGCAACAAGGTAAAGCGTACCGGTGGAAGGATCAATGACGGGAGTTGAGATTACGCCCACCTCGGTCCATCCGGTGGTTCCAGCGTCCTTCTTCACTGTGGCCGGCACGGTCGTGGCGCCCGCGGGGCTGTAACTAAGGACGCTGGTCATCCACAAAGGAGTAGCGTCGCCATTGTCAGCATCGAACGCGTAGACGCTATCGTGCATCGTCGCCACATAGGCGACGTTGTGAACCCCCTGCCCGGGAATGCTTACGCTCGGAAGATACAGCGGCTGTCCGACAACGAAACCGTCTACCGGGTAGGTGAACAGTTTTCCAAAACCTGTGCTGTTTACATTCGATGGAGTGAGCGTGGTTTCCCAGGAGTCCGCGCTGGTTCGCGCATTGTCATAGTGCCAGGTTGTGACTGCGAGTTGCCCAAGCACTGTCAGAACAGCTTGCGCTGAGTGCGTGATCGCACCGGAGGCTCCGCCTACCGTAAGGGTAAAGTCACCGGACGTCACAGTTGATGGGATCGTCAAGAGCACAGTTTGACTGTTCCCCGCAGCTAGGCTGAACGGAAACGCAGGAGACGTCGTCGCGCCCGCGGGCAACCCTGAAAGCGTAAGAGTTACAGAATTGGTAAACCCATTAAGGCCGGTGATGGATACGGCAAAGCTTGCATTCGAACTCCCCGCGTTGGCGGTGATCGCGGTAGGAGATAGACCGATGCTGAAGTCACTCGCAGAGGTCACGGTCAGCGGTAAAACTACAGAATGCGTCGTCGCACCAGATGTCCCGCTTATCGCCAGCGGGAAATTGCCCGCCGTTACGGTTGCCGGGACAGACAGGACGACGGTTTGGCTGCTGCCCGCAGCCACACTGAATGGAAATGCAGGAGACGTCGTCGCTCCCGCGGGCAACCCTGAAAGCGTGAGAGTTACAGAATTGGTAAACCCATTAAGGCCGGTGATCGATACGGCAAAGCTTGTACTCGAACTTCCGGCCGTGGCGGTGATTGCGGTAGGAGATAGACCGATGCTGAAATCACTCGCAGAAGTCACGGTCAGCGGTAAAACTACAGAATGGGTCGTCGCACCAGACGTCCCGCCTACCGCTAGCGGGTAATTGCCAGCCGTTACGGTTACCGGGATCGACAGGACGACGGTTTGGCTGCTGCCCGCAGCCAGACTGAATGGAAAAGCAGGAGACGTCGTCGCGCCTGCGGGCAACCCTGAAAGCGTAAGCGTTACAGAATCGGTGAAGCCATTTATGCCGGTGATCGATACGGCGAAGCTTGTGCTGGAACCTCCCGCCACCGCAGTAATTGTAGTAGGAGATACACCAATGCTGAAATCCTGCGCGGGGGGAGCCACCGTCAGCGATAGTGGTGCAGAATGCGTCGTCGCGCCGGAAGTTCCGCTCACCGTCAGGGTGTAGTTGCCGGCCGTCACCGTTGACGGGATCGACAGAGTCACGGTTTGACCGCCACCCGCAGCCACGCTGAATGGAGACGCGGGAGACGTCGTCGTGCCCGCCGGCAATCCAGAGAGCGTGATCGCTACGGCATCCGCAAACCCATTTTGGCCTGTGATCGACACGCTAAATGTCGCGATGGCTGCGTTGGTTGCGCTCGGGTTAACGGTAATTGTGGCCGGGGACAGCGTGATGTTGTAATTCTGGGCGGGAGGCGTTGAGTTTGAACTTGGAGTTGATCCCCCGCACCCAACCAGGCTGCTCCCCCATAACCCAATACAAAAAACGGCCAGAGTACGACTCAAGGTAACTGGAAGTAGGCGCATAGAAAACAGTGTGACTAGAGCGAAGCAGCACTCTCAAGACCAAAGCCTTGAACGGTGATTCGAGTCACTTAGTTGCGTAAATATAACATTAACAATAGATACGAGCCTTTGAGGAACCGCTATTTGACTCGACCGCCTCGAGTGAATCGGGGATGTGCAACAATTTGCATCGGAGTTGACGCAAACTTAGCTTAGGAGTGATACCTCTCTGGCAAGTCGCCTGAGCGGACCAGTCTGGCCGCAGACACTACTCCTAATTCTTCTTCGTGACGCGTGGCGTGCTCGAGCTGGCAGAACGCGCGTCCGGCCTCGCAGAAGTTATCCCGCCCACCGGCTTCTGATACCTAAAATCAAGTTTTTCGGAAGGTGTAGCCTCAGACTTTGCTGGCGCGACCTTTGCCGGTCCTGCATTGTTGCTCTTCGGTCCTGCAGCCCTGATGTTCTGCCGCTCCAGGCGTGTGAGTTCCGCGGGCGTCTTTTGACTGGTGGTCGGCGCACTCGGCACTGCAACCGAAGACTTAGATTGTCGCGGCATTGCAGACTTCGGAGTCAGTGGGGCAGTCGCACTCTTGAGAGAATCTGGACCGGTCTTGGTGGAAGAGGAATGAGTCTGAGAACTCTGGGCCGTCGCCAGACCAATTGAACCCGCCACGGCTATGAACAAAAAAACCCGCCTGTGAGTCATAAGATTAGGAATCTCCCGTTCGGACATACCGCGCCACTCGCTCTTCTAATTAGAACACGTTTTGCGTCCAAATGCTGTCCCCCAAGGGTAATCGGAAGAGAGTTACGTTCCTGCGCGTCTAGTTGGTGGGAACCTCGCCCAGAGGCATCGATAGGAGTGTCCGTCATGGTTCCGGAATGAATGAGTCGGGTGTGCGTTCCGGTTTCTAGTAGGCTTTGTAAGAATATTAAGAGCACGCGATGCCCGGACTCCTTCGTGGGGTCAGTCGTACAAGGTATGACCCACGTCCTGAATATCACCGAACCGAGCTTCAAGATCGAGACCTCTCTCAATCTGCCCGAAGACGAAGTTCAACTCTGGCGAGTCGATCTCGAGTCCGTCGGTGCCGACGAATCCCGTTGGCAGAAATTGCTTTCCTCCGACGAAGCAAAGCGCGCTTCCCGCTTTCATTTCGCGCGCGACCGCCGAAGATTTGTGGTATCGCGTGCCTTGTTAAGAACCATCGCAGCTAGCTACCTGACAACAGATCCAAAGAATTTGAGCTTTTCGTACTCGGAGAAGGAAAAGCCCGCACTCGGCGCCGCCCCATGCGACTAGCGGCATAAACTTCAACATTTCTCACTCCGGAGGAATCGCGTTGCTGGCGTTCACTCGACGGCGTGACGTCGGCGTCGACGTAGAGCAAATTCGCCGCGATTTCGACGTAGAGGCAATTTCGCGCAGGTTCTTTTCCAATCATGAACAGGAGCAACTCACCGCCCTGCCGCCCGAGGAAAGAGTCGACGCCTTCTACCGCTGCTGGACGCGCAAGGAAGCCTACATAAAAGCAACGGGCGACGGTTTATCGCTTCCCCTCAGCCAATTCGATGTATCAATTGGCAGTGGAGAGAAAAACGCATTGCTGGCTACTCGACCGGACGGTTCGGAAGCGAGCCAATGGCTTCTCCTCGAGGTGCCAGCAGGACCAGGGCACATCGCCGCTCTCTGCGTCCGGGGACGGGGCTGGAAATTAAACGCATGGTCTTGAGCGCGGTTGGAATTCTCGCCATTGTCGCAACTCTTTGCACCTTCTAACTCCCGAGGAACCGAGAAGCCAGAAGATTGCATCAAAAGCCGCTTTATTTCATCTGCTTACGACCATCACTCCGGGCTCTAAAGGTCTTATAATTGCTGCTTTCAATTGTTATTACTGAATCGGAGAGCAGCTTTATCACCTTCGCCGGGAAGTGTTATTCTGTGGGTTAACGTTTCTGGGTTTTCCTCTCCCATAAGAATCTGCAGGTTGGTTTCGCCGGGTCCGGATGAAATCTGGGAAGTAATCCAGGCAAAGACAATAAACGTACTGGACATGACAATCGCAACTATTCAGGAGGCTTCGCACTTGACCGCTTCGACCAGCCATCTCATCCCGCCCCATGGCGGAGAACTTGTTCAACTCATCGCTCAACCGGAAAGAATTGCCGAACTGAAAGCCCATTCCAAAGAGTGGCCCTCCTGGGATCTGACCGCCCGCCAGCTGTGTGATCTTGAGCTGCTGCTCACCGGCGGCTTTTCTCCGCTGCGGGGATTCATGACCCGCGCCGACTACGAAGGCGTCTGCCACAACATGCGACTGGCCAATGGAACGCTCTGGCCCATGCCCATCACTCTCGATGTAACCGAGGAATTCGCCAAGAAGCTGACGCCGGGGACGAGCAAAATCGCGCTGCGCGATCCCGAAGGCGTGATGTTGGCAGTGTTGAATGTGGAAGAAGTCTGGCAGCCCGATCGCAAGGCCGAAGCCAAAGCGGTTTTCGACAGCACCAGCGCCGCTCATCCCGGCGCCGACTACGCCATCAACAAGGCGAATCCCTGGTACGTCGGAGGCAAGCTGGAGGGTACTGCAGATTCCCTCCCACTACGATTTTCGTAACTTGCGTTTGACGCCAGCCGAATTGCGTGCCGAATTTGCCCGCGATGGGCTGGCGCCGCGTGGTCGCCTTCCAAACTCGCAATCCCATGCACCGCGCTCACGTTGAACTCGCGTTCCGCGCCGCCAAGCAGGTCGAGGCCAATTTGCTGATTCATCCCGTCGTGGGCATGACCAAGCCCGGCGATGTAGATTACTACACGCGCGTGCGTTGCTATCAACTGCTGCTTTCGAAGTTTCCGCAGTCGACCGCCAAACTCTCTTTGCTGCCGCTTGCCATGCGCATGGGTGGACCGCGCGAGGCCATCTGGCACGCACTCATCCGCAAGAACCACGGCTGCACGTCACTTCATCGTAGGCCGCGATCACGCCGGCCCGGGCAAAGACACCGACGGCAAACCCTTCTACGGCCCTTACGAGGCGCAGGAAGTATTCAAGAAGCACGAAGCCGACATCGGCGTCACCATGGTCCCTTTCAACATGATGGTCTATCTGGAGGATCAGGATAAATACGTTCCCGATGACGAAGTCAAGAAGGGCGATCGTGTGCTGAATATCTCGGGCACCGAGCTTCGCCAGCGACTGAATGAAGGCCGAGAGATTCCCGCCTGGTTCACCTATCCGGAAGTCGTCGCGGAATTGCGCCGCAGTTTCCCGCCTCGCCACAAGCAAGGAGTTACCATCTTCTTCACCGGCCTTTCCGGCTCAGGCAAGTCGACCATCGCCAATGTTTTGCTGACGAAGTTCCTGGAAACCGGCGGACGTCCGGTTACTTTGCTGGATGGCGACCTGGTGCGCAAGCATCTTGTCTTCCGAACTCGGATTCTCCAAGGAGCACCGCGACATTAATATCCGGCGCATCGGTTACGTCGCTTCGGAAATCACTAAGAATGGCGGCATCGCCATTTGCGCGCCCATAGCTCCCTATGACGCAACCCGCAAGCACGTCCGGCAAATGATTGAGCCTTACGGCGGCTTCATTCTCGTGCACATTGCAACCTCCGTGGAGATCTGCGAACAGCGCGATCGCAAGGGTCTGTACGCCAAAGCTCGCGCTGGAATTCTCAAAGAATTCACCGGCATATCCGATCCCTACGAAGTTCCGGCCGACGCCGAAGTAACCATCAACACCGGCGAACTATCCCCCGAAGAAGCAGCGCAGGAAATCATCCTGCACTTGGAGAGGGAAGGCTTCATCGGTACTGCAGCCGAGTCGGTCTGAACATTCTCCGGCTCGGGCATATGCCGCAGCCGGTACTTTCATGGATTTGCTGATCAAGAGCCTGGTTGGTTTTGGAGTCGGGACCCTCATCGGAATGACGGGACTCGGGGGCGGCGTTTTGCTGCTCCCCATCCTGATTTTCGGTTTGCATGTGCCTCCGATTCGCGCCGTCGGCTCCGACGCGCTCTTTAATTTCGTTACCAAAATCGGCGCCAGCTGGGTTCACCTGCGCAAAGGCACGGTGCGGCGCAAAGTGGTTTTGGCGCTCGCAGCGGGCAGCGCGCCGGGTTCTTATCTAGGCGTGAGTTATCTGATTCATCTGCGAAACGTCTACGGAAACGGAGTCAATCATTTCATCACCGTCGCAGTTGGAGTGCTGCTGATTTGCATTCCCACCTTTTTGTTCTTTCAGAAAAAGCTTGAAGACCGGGTTGCGGTGCGTCCGCCCACCATGAAGTCATTCGCCTGGATGTGGCTGATCGGCCTGGTCGCAGGATTCCTGGTGGGCATCACTTCGGTGGGTAGCGGCAGCATTGTCATGATGATGCTGTTGCTGTTCTACAGTTTTCAGCCGAAAGTCATGGTTGGAACCGACATCGTTCATGCTCTGATTCTCACTGGTGTTACCAGTCTTCTCCACTTTCGGATGCACAATGTTGATATGAACCTCGTCGGGGCGCTTTTGCTCGGTTCGGTCCCAGGGGGATTGGTGGGTTCTTACTTGAGCACGCGGGTTCCAGTGCCGTGGCTGCGGCGTATTCTTTGCGCGGTATTGCTGGCGACAGGCGCTCGCATGCTAATGGCTTGAAAACAGTTCTCAGTTCTCAGTTCGGGTTCTCTGTCGTGGCGTTACTGAGAACCGGGAACTGAGAACTGAGAACTGAGAACTCAAAAAGAGAGATCATGCATTCAAATTCTTACGCTCAAATACTTGAACGTATTCACGCCGCGCTGGAAGCTGCTCGGCCGGTCTTCGCCCGCTTTACTCCCGGAGCGATTGAAACCGAATACAAGACCGGTCACGATCCTGTGACGGAAGCGGATCGCGCTCTTGATGCTGTGCTGCGTAAGGAATTGTTGCGCGATGGAGAAGGCTGGCTTTCGGAAGAGAGTGTAGACGACCCCATCCGCTTGCAGCGCTCGCGCGTCTGGGTGGTCGATCCTCTCGATGGCACTCGCGAATTCGTAAAAGGAATTCCGGAGTTTTGCGCTTCGATCGGATTCGTTGAGAATGGCCGACCGGTGGCAGGCGGAATCTATAACCCTGCGACCCACGAAACTTTCCTCGGGTCAATCGACTCCGGCGTCACCTATAACGGCAAGCCTGCTCAACCCAGCCAGCGCAAGAGTTTAGACGGTGCTCTGGTACTGGCCAGCCGCAGCGAGGTCAAGCGCGGCGAATGGAAGCCATTTGAGAATTGTGTTTTTAAGATCCGGCCGATGGGTTCGGTCGCCTACAAACTCGCCTTGGTTTCGGCCGGACTGGCAGACGTTACCTTCACTTTGACTCCGAAGAACGAATGGGACGTCGTGGCGGGAGCGGCACTGGTGCAAAGCGCCGGAGCTTTCGTAAGTACTCTGGAGAAAACCACGCTGACCGCCAATCACCGGGATCCTCTTCTTTCCGGTTTGCTGGCGAGCGGACCTTTTCTGAAAGACGAACTATTGGCGCTCTTGGAACCGCACATCCGCCTTGCCGAATCGACGCGCTAGGTACGTGATCGAGGAGCGTTCTGCGGCAATCCCCTTCCCTATACGCTCAGTCTTGTGACAACGCATGTTGCATAGCGAGAAGCGCCCGGAAATTTATCGAGGCACCAGCGATCGAACTCCCAAGGTCGGTCCCAAAGACCAGAACGCAACAGCAGAGGCACAATAGGAAGCCGAAAATAACGCGTTCCCTCCGCTCTGAAAGGCTCACTGATCGCAGCAAACTCTGGCCTCGTCAAAGGATGTTCGAATTCTGAAACATCATCTTGCGCTGGTAGCAGGTTGCGGAGGCGATTATAAAGTTTGGAAAATCGAATCGGCTCCTTCAGAATGATCTTTCCGCCTTTAGCGAGAATGCGTTGCATCTCCATGCGAACCCGCGCAATATCCAAGTGATGAATTAAGGCGATGCAGAATATGACATCGACTGATCCGTCCGGTAGCCCTGTCTCATAGGCTGAGCGTGCTTCGACCATAGCCTCCAATCCAGCCATGGAAAGGCGCTGGCGGGCCAGGGCGATAAGGTCAGGAGAAATATCGATTCCAATTACCCGAGCCCCACGTTCCACCAACGGGATGATGTTTTCTCCCGAACCGCAGCCAAAATCGAGCACCGTCTTTCCCCGAATATCTCCCAGCAGATAGAAAGCATATTCCAGCGGGAACGGCGTGTCAGACGGCGGATTCAAATAGCGCGCAACCTGATCCCGTTTCGCAGGCTCAACGGTGATTTGCCTCGCCTCCTTGGCACTGCGCTCAATCTCGGCTCGATCAAGTTCCGACAACTCTGTCATTCGGCCACCTCTGGGAACGAACAATTTACTTTATCCGGATTTCTACCGCTGCCTTATCGGCAATATTTTCTTCACCACGACTAAAATCTCGCGGCAAAACATCTCTCGTCCGCGAGGTCTGCCAGACATTCTATTTTAATTCTTGAAACCGCACGAGACTTCGCACAACTGAGCCGACTATCAATCGTTATTGCACTACCGAGCGCTAATTTTCTCGAGCTCACCGCCCGCGAGTCGTTTTCGGAATGTTCCAAACCCGGAAGTGCAACGTCCTTTCGGCATGTACTAGCGTGACCTGATAGACCTTGCCCATACGTTATCTGCCCTCAACTTCCTCTGTTCACTACAGTGCCCTCAAGGACTCGAACGATGGTCCCAGACTCCGTTACCGAGGTCATCCCCCTATGCGTGACATTCGGCACTTTGAAGTGGCGAGAAGACAGAGCGCAGATGAAAATGTTGTGGCGAGGCTTCTCGTTCTTTCCCTGTTGCTTTCTCTCACAGGACTAACTGCCGCTTGTAGCGCTGCATCGCAAGCTGCCAACTCTACAAATAGCGCACCGACCCAAGCATCCAGCCGGCAGTTGCAACTTTCAACTCCACCAGCGCAGGCGAAGGTCGGCGTCGCTTACAACGCCGTAACTTCAGTCAGCGGCGGAACCCCTCCCTATATCTTCGGAATTTCCGGCGGCAGTCTGCCTCCGGGGCTGGTGCTCAATCCGGGAACTGGTTCCATCACTGGAACGCCCTCGGTTCCGGGCACCTACAATTTTCTGATCGTCGTCTCTACCCTTCCAGCTAGACCGTTCGCTCCAGGCAGAGAGTTTATTCCGAGCAGTGAATCTGGCTCGACTTCGGCGCGAATCGTCGTCGCCGCTGCCTCCACCGGTTCCATCACGCCCGTAGTTTCGATTTCGCCCCTCAGCGTGACCGTAAGCTCACAAGGCCAGCAACAGTTCTCAGCAAGTATTAGCGGAAGTGCGAATACCGCAGTAACCTGGTCAGCGAGCGCGGGAACTATTTCCGGCACGGGTCTGTTCACAGCGCCCAAAGTGACCAGTACGACCTCTGTAATCATAACGGCCACAAATGCTGGCGTGAATGCCGCCGCAACGGTGACCGTAAGTGCTCAAGCTTCGTTGGCAATCGTCACGTCGACGCTCGCCGCCGCAGACGCGAGCATGCCCTACACCGCTTCGCTTTCAGCTACGGGCGGCATGGCGCCGTACCAGTGGAGCCTTACCACAGGTGCCTTGCCAGCTGGAATCCAATTGCAAGCTTCAGGCGTCATCACGGGAACGACCACCATGACCGGATCCTATCCCTTCACGGCCAAGGTGACCGATTCTTCGGGCACCAATGCGACTGTTGCCCTGACCCTCGCGGTTTCCTCGATCTCGGTCAGCGGATTTGATGGTCCGGCAGAGCTGCCCCGTATTTACATCCAAACTGCGATGTCGAATACCCCAGCGCCCGGTAGCACAATCGCGGTCAACGCCGGAGGAAGCTTGCAATCCGCGCTCAATAGCGCGAGCTGTGGCGACACGATTCAACTGCAGGCCGGCGCTACTTTTACCGGAGTTGTTACGTTCCCAGCCAAGAGCTGCGATGACAACCACTGGATCATTGTTCGCTCCAGCGCACCAGATGCCACATTGCCGGCGGAAGGCAGCCGTCTTACACCGTGCTACGCGGGCGTTTCCTCGCTTCCCGCGCGTCCCGCTTTTCAGTGCGCTGCCAGCAATAACGTTCTCGCCAAATTGGTGATGGCGGGCAACGGCAGTGGCCCTGTCGTGTTCGCCTCGGGCGCAAATCACTATCGCCTGATGGGTTTAGAAGTCACGCGCGCGGCCGGAAGCGGCATCGTTTACGCACTCTCGTCGCTCGCCGCCGGCGGCACTGCCAACAACCTTATTTTTGACCGACTATGGCTGCATGGCACGGCTCAGGATGAAACTCAAAAGGGCATCGAGCTCGGCGGCAGCTCCTATGTGAGCGTCATCGACTCCTCTCTCACCGACCTCCACTGCGTCTCTGTTACCGGCGCATGTGTGGACTCCGTCGCCATCGGCGGTGGCGAGGATAATCCTGTCGGACCCTTCAAGATCACGGATAACTTCCTGGAAGCAGCGGGAGAGAATGTCATTTTCGGCGGTGCTGCGAGCACGTTAACACCTGCCGACATCGAAATCAGTCACAATCACTTCTTCAAACCCCTCACCTGGATGCAAGGTCAGCCGGGTTACGTGGGAGGCGCAAGTGGACAGCCGTTTCTTGTCAAGAATCTCTTCGAGTTGAAGAATGCGCAACGCGTCCTTCTGGAAGCGAATATCTTGGAGGACTCTTGGGGAGGATTTTCCCAGAAAGGTTTCGCGATCCTGCTAACCCCCAAGAATCAAGCTGCCAATCACGGGCCGGGCAATGTCTGCCCGATTTGCCAAGTCACGGATGTAACCATTCGTTACAACACCCTGAGTCATCTGGGCGGTGGGTTGCAGATTGCCAATGTGTTGTCAGACAACGGCGGCACTGCTCTGGACGGGGAGCGCTACAGTATTCATGACATCACCATCGATGACATTGATCCGGTGAAGTACAACGGCGGCGGCCGAGTCGCGGAAATACTGACACAGAGTCCCTCTCCTCTGTTGCAGAATGTTTCCCTCAACCACATCACCGCGTTTGGCCCATCGGGTCTGTTCTCCGTGGGTGGTGAAACCAGTCCGCAGATGGCGAATTTCACTATCGCCAACAGCATCTTTTCGGCCGGCACCTACTCTGTCTGGACGACTGGCGGCGGACCAACGAATTGCGCATTTTCCGACATACCGTTAACCACCTTCAAGGCCTGCTTCAACTCGCAACCATTTACCAGCAACGTAGTGATTGCAAGTCCCTCGGCATTTCCGCCCAGTCTGTGGCCCTCCAAAAACTTCTTTGCCGCCACCGCCAGCGCGGTGCAATTCGTCAATTACAACAATGGTAACGGAGGGAACTACCAACTAATGAGCTCCAGTCCCTATCGAAACAAGGGTACGGATGGCAAGGACCTGGGCGCTGATATCGCCACCATCCTTTCCGAAACCACAGGCGTTTACTGAACTACGCTTCTCAAACCCTGGTGAGCAATGGGACTTTCCCATCCCGTTGCTCATTTTTTTGTCTTCCTCTTCGCTTTACCTTCCGCAGGGATTCGCAGTCGGGAATATCGCGGTTTTTGTCATGGTAGTATGAGGAAATGGTGGGGCTCACGATCGCTTTTAGCGTGATTTCAGAACCGTTGCAGCGTCTGACTCAGCAATTTCTTTTGCCTACAATAGACGTGTGCCGACTGGGGACATTCCATTGAATTTCTCAGTGGCTAACGTTCTCCATGCCGCTGCCAGGGGAGCGCTCTAGTGCCAGATCACGAACGCATGCAGATCCCCAACTCGCAAGCCAAGATCAGCAAAATCCTAAGCGTTGTAGGCGCGCGCCCGAACTTCATGAAGATCGCGCCTATCGTCGATGCCCTGAAGAATTTTCCAGACATGCAGCACTGCCTCGTCCACTCCGGTCAACACTATGACGAGCTTCTTTCCGGTAGTTTCTTCACCGAACTCGGTCTTCCGCGTCCTGACGTTAACCTGCAAGTCGGCTCCGGCACGCACGCCGCCCAGACCGCCGAAGTGATGAAGCGTCTGGAACCGGTCCTGCTCGACTACCGGCCCGACGTCGTTTTAGTCGTGGGCGATGTGAACTCCACGCTCGCGACCGCAATAACTGCCGTAAAACTCGGCATTCGCGTGGCCCACATCGAAGCCGGACTGCGCAGCTTCGATATGACCATGCCTGAGGAGATTAATCGCAAGGTTACCGACTCCATTTCCGATCTGCTTTTCGTCACCGAACAAAGCGGCATCGATAACCTGCGGCATGAAGGCGTTGCTCAGGAGAAAATATTTTTAGTTGGCAACGTTATGATTGATACGTTGCTGCGCCATCGCCAGCTTGCCGCAAGCTCGCCAATCCTCGATCAGCTTCAGATGAGCAAGAACGGTTCCGGTATGCGGCCCTACGGAGTTCTCACTCTGCATCGCCCTTCTAACGTCGACGACCCGCAGGCGCTTCGCGGCATCCTCACCGCAGTTAGCACTATCGCGGCGGAGTTTCCCATCTTCTTTCCAGTCCATCCGCGCACACGCAAGAACATCGAGAGCTTCGGACTGGCACGCTTTCTCGCCCATGACTCGCCGGCATCGTCCGGCATAGTTCCCCTTGATCCGCTCGGCTATCTCGACTTTCTCAACATGAACGATCATGCCCGCCTGGTTTTTACCGACTCCGGCGGAGTACAAGAAGAGACCACTGTGCTCGGCGTACCTTGCCTGACACTGCGGAAAAACACCGAACGCCCGGCAACCGTTGACCATGGCACGAACCGCATTGTGGGCATTGAGCCCGGCAACATCGTCGCGGTTGCCCGCGAAGTCCTGCGCCAGTCTCCCGACCACTCACGCCGGCCACCGCTATGGGATGGTCAAGCCGCTCCGAGAATTGTTGATATCCTTCGTCAGCACTTGCGCGAGACTCCTTCCGCTTGAGGGCAAATGGCTAGGCGCAGATGGCAGGACATCGCGACTCGGCTGCGAGCCATGGATGCGGCCGAAATCTCCTCCAGGCTTCGACAGGCATTCGATCAGCGGGCTGACTTACTACACTCCCGCCTTGGATTCCAGTTTCATGAGGAACCGGCCGCCTCCGCTCCCGAGGCGCGCTTCCTCTTCGATTCGTCGGAAGTTCCGGCGATCGTGCGCGAACTGCAGGCGCGGATGCCGCAACACGTCGATGCGATAGTGGAGGAAGCCGAGCGAGTTTGCGCGCACCGTTTCCGTCTGCTCGGTTTCTCCAATTTAGATTATGGACGGAATATCGACTGGCACCTCGACGCCGTGCACAATGTACGTTCGCCCCGAAAGGCTTCTTTCCGTATCAACTACTTCGATCCCAACGAGGTCGGAGACGCGAAAGTCATTTGGGAATTAAGTCGCCATCAACACATGGTAATTCTCGCGAAGGCTTATCGGCTGACGAACGATTCACGGTTTGCTTCCGAATGCTTTGCGCAATGGTACTCGTGGCAAGAACAGAACGCGTATCCCATCGGCATCCATTGGAGTTCCAGCCTGGAAGTGGCGTTTCGCACTCTCTCCTGGCTCTGGCTTTCGTTCCTTTTGTCAGGGTGCGAAATCGTGCCGCTACATTTTCCTGAGAATCTGCTGCGCGCGTTCTCTATCAATGGCCGTTACATCGAGCATTTTCTTTCCACCTACACCTCTCCCAACACCCATCTGCTGGGCGAGGCGGTCGGACTGTTTTTTTTGGGCACACTCTGTCCAAGGCTTCCCCGCGCAAAACATTGGCAGATGACTGGATGGCAGATCATTCTTGAAGAGGCCCGCAGGCAGGTTCGTGCCGACGGCTTTCATTTTGAGCAATCCACTTATTACCATGTCTACGCGCTCGACTTTTTCCTGCACGCTCGCCTTCTGGCCGCCCGTAATAAGATAGAAATTCCCGGGTGGTTCGACCTTAAGCTCCTTGCAATGCTGGATACTTTGCGCCTGATCAGCCAGTCCGGCTCACCTCCCAGCTTCGGAGACGACGATGGTGGCCGCGTCTTTGACTCAAGCCGAAATCGCCGCGAGCATATGCTTGACCCGCTCTCAACAGGCGCGGTGCTTTTCGGTCGCGGCGATTTCAAAGCCGCTTGCGGCACACTGCGCGAGGAGACTTTCTGGTTGATCGGTCCCGACGCCGGTCGCCGCTTCGATAAAATCTCGCCCACCTCCACGGCCCCTGCCTCGGGAGCACTTCGTGAAAGTGGGATTTATGTGATGATCGGCACTGACCCACAGCCCACCCAATTGGTTATCGATGCCGGACCACAAGGCACGCACAACGCCGGTCACGGCCATGCCGATGCACTCAGCATTCATCTCTCGGCAAACGGCCACGAATTGTTGTGCGATCCTGGCACCTTCGAATATTGCGGCGATGGCAAAGGCCGCGCCTGGTTCCGGTCTACTCGTGCTCACAATACGCTCTCGGTCAACGGACTCGATCAGGCGGAACCTCGCGGCCCTTTTGGCTGGAGCTCGCTGCCCACTACCGACGTCGATCGCTGGATCTTAGGTCGCAACTTTGAAGTCTTCCGGGGAAGCCATAACGGTTACACTCGTCTGCAGTCGCCAGTGATCCATGAGCGCTGGGTCGTGCACTTCAAAGGCTTCGGTTGGCTGATCCGCGATGTCGCTCTGGGCTCAGGCAATCACACGATCGACCTGGCTTGGCATCTCGGACCGAAGCTCTCGCTCGCAGGCAATGACATCTCTGCCGTGGAGCCAGCCTCCCGCGAGCATGTGCCGAGACTACGCATACTTATGGACGACGCCGCCGGATGGTCGCGCCAAGTGTGCGAGGAATGGTGGTCCCCCGCCTATGGAATTAAATCGCCAGCAGAAACTGTGCACTTCCGCTACGCTGGACCACTACCGACGGAATTCGCCACCTTTCTGCAACTGGACGCTGCCAGCCAAACAGTAGACACCACGTCGCTGAAATCGGACTCTAGCCCGGACCCCGGTGTGCGAGCTTATAGTTACGTTGGTAATCACAATCGTTTTGGAGCTGTGTTTGCGGCGCGGCCCTGGTCACTTTCAGGATGGGACAGCGACGCCGACTTGCTCTGCTATCATTCAATTGGGGATATAGTGGACTCTCTTCTGCTCTGCAACGCATCATTCGTAGACTGGCACGGGCAACGCCTGTGGTCTAGCTCTGCACCTGTGGCCTGGTGCGAGTTGGAAAGCAAAGAAAAACAAAAGGGCATGGAAATCGTTTCCGTTACCCCTGCGGCGGCAAAAGCCTCTCGCGGCTCGTCCTTCGACTGAACGAACCACTACTATGTGCGGCATCTGCGGCATCTTTCATTTCGGAACCGGTCAGCGCGCCAACGATACTGCGCTGCTCGAAATGAATCAGCAGATCGTGCATCGCGGTCCCGACGATGCCGGCACCATGATCGCCGATGGCACAGGTCTCGCCATGCGCCGCCTCAGCATCATCGATCTTAAGACCGGCCACCAGCCTCTTTCCAACGAAGATGGCTCCATCTGGATCGTATTCAACGGCGAGATCTACAACCATGCTGAGCTCCGCCAAAAAATGCTAGCGCGGGGTCATACCTACCGCACCCACAGCGATACAGAAAGCATCGTGCACCTTTACGAAGAGTACAGTCAGGATTGCGTTCAACACCTGCGCGGCATGTTTGCCTTCGTAATCTGGGATAAAACCCGCCACACTCTCTTCGCGGCTCGCGACCGTCTCGGAATCAAACCGTTTTACTACCGACTGCAGGACGGAACTTTCATTTTTGGCTCTGAGATCAAAGCTTTGCTTGCTTACCCAGGCGTACGCGCGGAATTCAACCCGGCCGTGTTGCCCGAGTATCTTGCATTTGGCTATATTGCCGGAGAAGAAACTTTCTTCTCCGGAATAAGCAAGCTACCAGCAGGGCACACTCTTGAATTCACCGAAAGCAGCGGACTGTCGATCCGCCGCTACTGGGAGTTATCCGTCGCCGAAGATCCCGATCTACGCCCCCGAAGTTATTACGTGCGCCGTTATCGCGAGTTGCTAGAAGACGCAGTCTCCAGCCACCTGATGAGCGATGTTCCATTGGGCGTATTCCTAAGCGGAGGCCTCGACTCCAGCGCGGTCGCGGCTCTCACCGCGAAAAGCCGCCGCGAACCGATTCAGACCTTTGCCGTCGGCTATGCGGAGCAGGCCTATAGCGAACTGCCATACGCCAAGATTGTCTCCGACCACATCGGCACCCAACACCATGAGGTTCAAGTCACGCGCCAGCAATTCTTCGACAGTTTGCCGGACGTGATTTGGCACGAGGACGAGCCGGTTTGTTGGACCTCCAGTGTCGCGCTCTATCATCTCGCCAAGTTGAGCCGCGAACACGTCACGGTTGTGCTGACAGGAGAGGGCAGTGACGAGACACTCGCCGGCTACACGCGCTACGCATGGACAGTTTGGAATGCCCGCATGGACTCGGTTTATCGGCGCCTCGCCCCGGGAGCTTTACGGGCTTTCGTCCGCGAACAGATCCACTCGTCGAAGTTCGGCGCCACCCTTCGCCGAAGACTCGAGCATACTTGTCTGGGCCGCGATGGAGCTTCGTGGCCCTCCTTCTACTTCGACAACTTCTACTCGGCATTTTCCGCAGTGGAGCAAAGGCAGGTGCTAAGGCCTGAACTCCAGGCCAACGCAGACTCTGCCTACGCTGGCTCGATGGCTTATTGGGAGCGCTCTTCGGGAACGCTGCTGAAACGCCTGCTCTACACCGACATCAATACTTATCTAGTGGAATTGCTGATGAAGCAGGATCAGATGAGCATGGCGGCCTCGATCGAGAGCCGCGTACCGTTCCTGGACCATCCTCTGGTGGAATTTGCTGCAGGGATTCCGACCGCCTATGCGATCAAAGGGCTGGAAGGAAAAAGCATCCTTAAATCCGCAGTAGAAGATCTTCTGCCGCATTCCATTATCTATCGCAAGAAAATGGGTTTCCCTACACCTTGGTCCGGCTGGCTTGTGGGAGAACAATTGCAAGAACTCGAAAACCTGTTGCTCGAATCACGCAGCACGCGACGCAACCTTTTTCAGCCAGACGCGGTGCGCAGAATCTTCGCCGAGCATCGCACTCGCACCCGCGACAACTCAAATCGTATCTGGAGGCTCCTGAATCTGGAATTGTGGTTCCGTGTGTTTGTCGATGGTGACACTTCTCTGCGAAAGTCCAGTGGGCCTTCGTTTGTGGCGGCTTCAACCCACGCTTCTATGCCGTCCTCTTAAACGGATCGTCTTAGAAGGTCACTTTGGACGATCGTCGGATCAGAATTGGTTCTGTCAAGAATCTATGCGGAAACGTATTCGAGGTAATTTACTGCGCGCATTGCAGGCAGCTGGCGCCTTCGACCGCGTGCGCGACAGCCGCTGGCGCCGACGCCGGCTTCTCATTCTCTGCTATCACAGTCTCGCTATCGATGAAGAGAACTTATGGCGTCCCGCTTTGTTTCTCGCTCCTGACAGACTTCGAGAACGATTCGAATTCCTCAAGCAAGGCGGTTACAACCTTTTGCCTTTAACTGAAGGGCTTGAACGATTGCGCAGGAACGATCTTCCTCCGCGCAGCGTGGCCTTGACGTTCGACGACGGCACGTACGACTTTCACAAACTCACATATCCATTGTTAAAAGAGTATGGATTTCCGGCGACCGTCTATCAAACCACTCACTATTCTCCCCGTCGAATGCCGATTTATTCCTTGATATGTTCTTACATGCTTTGGAAGAAACGCGAGGCACTTCTGCGCGCCACGCCTTCCATCGGCATTGAAAATGACATTGCCTTGGATACTCCGGCAGCCCGCCGGACTGCACTCAGCCTGATCGTCGCGTTTGCGGACCGGGAACAACTCTCTACCGAACAAAAGAATGGTCTCGCCGCCCAGGTTGCTCGCCTGCTTGGTGTTGACTACGGTGAGCTCTTACGCCAGCGCATCCTCCAGTTGATGTCTCCCGAAGAGATTGCCGAACTTGCAGCCGCCGGGATCAACTTTGAGCTCCACACCCATCGCCATCGAACTCCGCGAGATCGCACACTCTTCGAGAGGGAAATACTGGACAATCGCAATGCACTCGAGGCAATCACAAAGACGCGCCCGGTTCATTTCTGTTACCCGAGCGGAGACTATGACCTGACGTTTCTGCCATGGCTCGCCGAACTGGGTGTCGTCTCCGCGACCACCTGCGATCCCGGACTGGCATCGGGGCACAGCAAGCCACTTTTGCTTCCCCGCTTCATCGACACCACCGCTCAAACCGAATTGGAGTTCGAAGGCTGGCTCACTGGAGTTGCAGAATTTGTTTCGGTAAAACCACACGCAACACGCTTGCGCCAGTTCATCCGCTCATAGCCACGATAGATCGTCGCTGATCAATATCTTCCCCAAAGGTGTGTTCTGCTTGAACCACAGTTTCGAGTCAAAACTGGCTTCGTACGCGGCCCGCATGCCCCGCCATCCAGACTTTTTGGGAGCCGTTGCTTTCGTCGTCAGCTCATAACCCAGGCGGCTGAGCGTCCCCCCGATCAAGCTCTCCAACACGGCGAGTTGCTCGGCTGAAAAGCTGCTCCGCCAACGCCCCACTGGATTGAAGCCATTGTCGCCAGAGTCATGCTGAAACGACGTATTCGGATCACTCACCGAGCCGATACCCACTTTCACGATCCTGTCGTAATCGAGTTCGTGCTCGATGAACTCGCCCAGCTTCACCAAGACCTGGCGCGGATTCTGGATCAGATCCTCGAAATGAATCTCCATGTAGTCCGTTCCGAGCCTCCGTCCGCTCTCTCTGCCCTTATTGACGAACCATTGCCAGTAAAGCCCCGCAACCAATAAGCTGCTTCGACGGTCCCAGGGAAACGGACGGATCCATCCCTGTTTCTCGAGTGAAAGTGCAACGTCTCTCCCGTCGCGCAGAATGTGCACAATCAATGCTTCCGGAATCTCGCGCTTGATTTCGGAGAGATATAACAAGTGTTCCGGCGTAGAGTCAGCCCAGCGTTCCACGCCTTGCTTACGCGCGATTTCTCCCATTACAATCCGCAGGAACTCTGCACCGCTTTGACATTGCTCCAGAATTTTCTCCTCGATCTCGCGGGCGTCCAGTCCAGAGCGCGTAAATAGCTTGCTTCCGAGCCACACTTTCATTAGTGCCTGGCGGTTGCGCCGCTTGCTCAAATCGCCGAAGCGGGGCATCAGCAAATTGAAGACATTGGATTCGGTGCGATAGACGGCGAAATTGCCCGCCGAAAGAATCATGTGATAGAGCAGCGTCGTCCCCGAGCGCGGCGAACCCAGCACAAACACTGGGCGCTTACCTTTGCTCAGCAGAGGCGAATTCATCGCTGCCCACCTCGCGGTTCATTCATGGATGCTCGACTCTCACGCCTTTCTCCTCCAACAATGACACATACAGCTCTTCGTAGCGGCGGCGGATTACGTCGATGTGAAAAGACGATCGCGCAAACTCGCGGGCCGCCTGCGAGTATTGCAGGCGTAATCCCGGGTCGCGCGCCAGCCGAAGCAGTGCTTCGACCAAGCGGTCTTCGTTGCTCGGAGGAACGAGTATCCCAGTCTCTCCGTCCTTCACCAGTTCCGGATTCCCGCCCACATCTGTCGCGATTACCGGCACGCCCGCCGCCATGGATTCCAGAATCACGTTGGACAAACTTTCTGACGAGGAAATCAACACGCTCACATCCATGCTTGACAGCATAGCCGGAATATCGTGACGCTCACCTGCGAAGATAAACTTCGCCGCAATCCCTAATTCTTGCACCATAGCCTCCAACCCTGCCCGCAGCGGCCCATCGCCCACCAGAAGAAACTCCACATCCGGCAACTCTCTGGCCACACGGGCGGCCGCGCGCAGGAACGCTGCATGGTTTTTCACCGGGTCGTTCATCCTGGCAATCATTCCCATTCGTACGACTCCCGGTCGGCGCGGAATCGCAGCAGCGCAGGACGCGAACAACTCTTCTGGCAGTCCGTTCGGAATGATTACTAGCTTGCGCTCGGATAAACCTGCTTTGCGTAGCCGCTCGGCCGCAACGCGCGAGTTGCACAAAACCCGGTCGCACATCCGAAATGCCATCAGCTGCGCCCAGAACTGCGGCCGTGTCAGCAGATCTCCCAACTGCCGGTGGCTTCCAAGCACGACGGCTACGCCGGCCATTCGCGCCGATGGCGCCATCATCAGGTTGGTGTAGAAGTCAAAGGCATGCGCGACCACACACTCATTTTGGCGCATGTAGCGCGCCATCGCCAGCCGCGCGCGAACCGACTGCACGCCGAACAGACTGCCCCCAGGCGGAAACTCGGGAATATCGCCCAGCCGCGAAACCAGCCCGCCGATGCGCCGCAAACAGGCCGGCTTTACTTCGAATCGTCCAGGACCCAGCGCCTCCACCAACGCCACGAACTGTCGTTCGCTTCCTCCCACCTCAAGCGTATTCGTCATCAGGCAGAGGCTCGGCCGCGCGGATCTCACGACGCTCCCTGCTTTTGAACTGGATTGACCCGGCGCAAGTTCCGGCAATTGATAGAATACCCCACGCTTGAATTGATAGAATACCTTACGCTCCAATTGATGGAACCACAGCAAGCCGGGAACGCGGCGAGTCGATGAGGATCCTGGTTCTCGACGGCAATCAGAATCAGGCTGTCGCCTGTGTGCGATCACTTGCTCGGCAAGGTCATGACGTCTGGGTGGGAGAATCGCGCTCTTGGTCGAAAGCCGGCTGGTCACGCTTCTCGGCCGGCACCTTCCAGTACGCGTCGCCTCATGACGAGCGGGAGGAATTTCTTGACGACCTTCTTGCCGAAGCAAAGAAAGAGCCTGGAACGCTAGTTCTTCCTCTGACGGAGGTCTGTACCCTCGTCATCTCTGCCAATCGCGAGCGTTTCGCAGCCATAGGTTCGCGATTAGTGCTCCCTGAACACACTGACCTGCTTCGCGCCGTGGATAAGCGTCAGACCACGGAGCTTGCACAATCGCTAGGCATGGTGACTCCGAAAACTTTTACGGTCGACTGCACTCAAGCAATTCCCGCCACCGTCCAGTCGATGCCCTTGCGCTTTCCCGTAGTTATCAAGCCGCGCACATCGCAGGAATCCCCAGCACAAGGCAGGATGCAGACCACAGGACGTCCCCGTTATGCGCGTGATATAGCCGAACTGCAGATGGCCCTGTCGGAAATGCGCCGAAGTTGCTCTTCCATCCTGGTGCAGGAGTTCGTCGAAGGAGCTGGAGCCGGATACTTCGCGCTCATGAATCATGGAGAGCTTCGGGCCGAATTCGCCCATCGGCGAATCCGCGACGTTCATCCCACGGGCTCTGGCAGCGCATTCCGTGAAAGCGCCCCCCTCGATCCTAAGATTCGCGATTCCAGCCTTGCACTGCTTCGCGCCCTAAACTGGCACGGCGTCGCCATGATCGAATTTCGCCTTCGTGAGGATGGCGTGCCTATATTCATCGAGGTCAATGGAAGGTTCTGGCATTCCCTGCCACTCGCCTGCTTTGCGGGAGTTGAGTTCCCCGCGCTGCTCGCGCACATGGCCGAGTTCGGCGACGTCGATCCGCCCCCGCCTTACAAAGTTGGGGTTCGCTGCCGCTGGTTCGTCGGCGACTTCCGTCATCTCGTCGAGGTCTGGAAGGGACGACCGCCCGGCTATCCGGGATTTTTCCCAGGCCGTTGGAGCACGCTACTTGCGGAATTGACGCCACACCTCGGCACCTTCCATGATAATTTCATGTGGCACGACCCTCTTCCGGAACTAGGCGACTGGATTCGCTTCGCCCAGCAAATCCGGGAGCGCGGCGTGCGGTGAGATTTGCGTCATGCTAAAAGCTGTCCTCCATGCCCATAGTACGTATTCCGACGGCGAGTTCACTCTGTCAGAAATCAGGGAGATTTTTTTTGAACAGGGATGCTCGGTAATCTGCATGACCGATCACGCGGAAAGCTTCGATCAGACCAAACTCGCCGCGTATGTCCGTGAGTGTGCCGCTCTTTCCGACGAACAGTTCGCCTTCATCTGCGGCCTCGAATACGAGTGTGAACAGCGCATGCACATCCTGGGATATGGCACTACTGCGCTGGCCAGCACCAACGATCCGCAAAAAGTAATCCGCCACATTGAGGAGCATGACGGTCTCGCCGTGATCGCTCATCCCAAGGACACGATGTTTCCCTGGATCGAAAGTTTCGACGTTCTTCCTTTCGGCATCGAAACCTGGAACTCGAAATACGATGGCCGCTATGCTCCTCGTCCCGCAACCTTTGATTTGCTGCTGCGCCTGCGGCATCGCCGCCCCGGCATGAAAGCTTTTTACGGACAGGATCTGCACTGGAAAAAACAATTTCGCGGACTGTTTACTCAAGTGGACTGCGATTCACCTCGTCGCGAAGCTGTACTTCGCGCTTTGTCTGCCGGCGCTTACTCGGGCCTCAAGGGAGACCTTCAATTACCCTCATCGGGAGAACTTCCCCCGCAACTCGCCGCTCGTTTCGCGGCCCAGCACGCCAAGTCAGATCGCATACGCAACCTCCTCAAAGCAGGCAAGAAATCTATCGACAGTCTTGGCATCACGGTTCCGGCATCGATCAAAGCCCAACTGCGACGCATCTTCTAATTCCCATGCGCACCGACGAAACTCTCATTCTCATGTACCACGAGCTCGAAAGCCCCGGCCGCCCACTCTGCCAGCGCGAGCCGGGCTATGTTCGCTACGTGCTGACCGAACAAAGCTTCCGTGAGGAGATGAATTGGTTGCAGCAGGAGGGAATACGTGGGCTCTCTGTTTCCCAGTCGCTAACTGAAAATTCTCCGCGAGGAATCGTGATCACGTTTGACGACGGATGTGAGAGCGACCTGGGCATCGCGGCTCCCATGCTGGAGAAGGCTGGCTTTAATGCGACGTTCTATATCACACTAGGCTTTCTGGGCCAGCCCGGTTACCTCCTTCCGCGCCAGGTGCGCGAACTCGCGGATGCGGGATTTGACGTAGGCTGCCACTCCATGACTCACGCTTACCTCAGCGACCTCGACGAAGCTGGCTTGCGGAATGAGATTGCCGACGCTAAGACGCAGCTGGAGAATATTCTCGGCCGTCCTGTTTATCACTTCTCTTGTCCGGGTGGACGTTGGAGCCCGCAGGTTGCTCGCGTAGCGAAGCAAGCTGGTTATCGGAGCGTCGCAACCAGCCGAATTGGCAGCAACTATCGAGGTTCCGATCCGTTTCGGCTTGCGCGCATCGCCGTGATGCGCGGCACGCGTTTGGCGGCATACCAGGATTTATGCCGCGGCAAGAACCTCTGGCAACTGCAGCTCCGCGACCTCATCCGTGCGACATCTCGCCGCCTGTTGGGCAACACGCTGTACGACCGCCTGCGCCACGCGGCGCTGCAACGATCGTCCGAGTCAAAGATTACCGGCTCTTAAACGGCCTCAAGACCGCGAGCCCGCCGGCTGCCTGGCAGGATCAACAGCAACGGTAGTGCCATCGATTTGCGTTCCCGACAAAGGTCCGCGAACGACTCTGGCCAGTCCTGAACTCTTGAACCAAAACTTGGCGTCAAAGTAGGCCCGATAAAGAGCGCGCAGCCGAAGCGCGTTCATTTGATTCGCGCTCTCGCCAGCCGTCGCTTGCGCGTAACCCAGTTCCTTCAGCGTACGTCCTACCACCGCCTCGAATAGAGCCAGTTTCTCAGGCGTGACTTTCTGCTTCCACCGTCCCACCGGACTTCCTCCGTCGCCCTTGAACGACGTATTCGGTTCGCTCACTGAACCGATTCCAACGCGCCGGATACGGTCGTAATTAAGATCGTGCTGAATGAAGGATCCGATCTTCGCCAGCGTCGCCGACGCGTCCGCTTGTAATTCTTCAAAATGTACTTCGAGGTAGTCGCCGCCCAGCTGATGTCCCACTCGTCGGCCGCGCTCCACCATCCATTCCCAGAAGATGCCCGCAATCGCCAGCCTGTCTTTGCGATCCCAGGAGAAAGGCCTTATCCACGCATGTGGCCGGGCGTCGAGGGAAAGCGCAACATCCCGCCCGTCGCGGATCATGTGAATGAAAATCGCATCCGGCAAATATTGCTTAATGATCGGCGCGTACAGCAATTCTTCCGGAGAATTGTCGGCCCACCGTTCGACTCCCTGCGCCCGCGCCATTTCGCCCATTATAATGCGCAGAAAATCGCCGCCATTTCTGCACTCGGAGAGTACCTTGGCGCGAATCTGTTCCGCATCCAGAAACGACGCGCGGAACAACTGGCTTTGCAGCCAAGCGTTCATCAGCTTTTCCCGGTTGGCTGGAACGCTCAGGTCACCGAAGCGCGGCACCAGCAAGTTGAAGACGTTGGACTCGGCAAGATAGACTACGAAACCGCCGGCCGAAAGCAGCATGTTGTAAAGCAGCGTCGTCCCCGATCGCGGACAACCTACTACAAAAACCGGTGCCTTCTGCCTCGACATAGGTCGTTCGATGCTCGTGCGATGCCTGTGCGACGTGCGTGAATGGTTCGATTCGTCTCAGTTCCGGCTTGAGTTGTTTGTCTTCCGCAGCAGCGCCTCAATCTCAATCACCTTAGCATCCCAGGATTCCGACGCCATCCTCGCGGAACGATCCGCTGAGGGTCCCGTGTCTCCTGTCTTCAACATCGCGTCGATCTCTCGTTCGTACTCTGCCGCTGTACTCGCCAGAGCGACAAGACCTTCGTAGCGGGCGACTTCCGGGATGGGTGATGCGATCACCGGCAATCCCGCTGCCAGGTATTCTCGCAGTTTGAGTGGATTCGCATTCACCGTCAATTCGTTATTTACAAATGGAAGCAATGCCACATCAAAGCCACGTAAGAATTCTGGTAGCCGGTTATAGGGCCGATGCCCCAGCAAATGCACATTGCTCAGTCCGTCAAAAACCTTCAGATCAATATCGGAGCGCCCGATCAGCACAATCGACCATTCTGGCCGCCGCTTCGCCAGTTCCGCGAGCAGAGCCACATCCACCCAGTCGGCAAGCAACCCCGTGAATCCTAGAATTGGCTTTGGCAGTGACTGTAACTCCGCGGCGATTGGAGTATCAGAGCTGGTAGCTTTGCGGAAAAAGTCATAGTCCACTCCGTGAGTTACCAGGTAAGTATGAGGGTTGTGCGCTCTCTTGCTTTCGAACAACCCAGCCGCAGAACATAAGACAACGTCAGCCTTGCCAAGCAACTCTTGCTCACGCTGCGCCACTTCCGCTCCCGCATCGCTGAACGCGGAAAACTCGTCTACACAGTGATACACGATAGCCTTTTCTCCCAAAGTTCCAGCAACATCGGCCGAGGTCGGGGCAAAAGTGTAAGTGATCGCCCTCCGGATCTTCAACTTCGCGAGGGCATGGCGAATCTGCGCTCCCAGCAGTTTGCGATTAAGATCGCGAATCATGGAATTGCCATGAAACGGTATATAGAGCGGGGTCAGGACCCAAACTCCATCTTGTACTTGCACCAGTCCTTTGCGAAACTCGGTCAGCTTCTGGAAAACGCGCCGGAAGTCCTTGCTTGCGATGCGGGGCCGACGGTTGTTTACAGAATTGATCCAAAGAATTCGCCGGCTCCGAGCAAAACGCAACATCAAGTGCTTCTTGCTGAGCGGATCGGCAAACCAATCGTTAGCGAAACAAATGATTCCGTCCCAATCCCCGTCGTGCCCTTTGCCGTTCCCTGACACAGCTACGCTGACCGTCACTTGACCTCCACGGTAAGCGATTTTCGTGCCGCCGTGTTTTCGTCGCCCTCGAGCTCTGCGCGATCTGCTGAGTGACGAGTCACGGAAAGATGAGCTACTGAGCGATAGAAATGAAGCCACCGCTCCCGTACCGCTTCCCAGCGGTAGTCTTGCACCTGACGGCGGGCGTTCCCGGCGAGCGTTCGCGCCAAAAGCCCCTCACGGAGCAGCCTCAAGACGTTCTCGCCTAGTTGCCGCCAATCGCGGGGCAGTGAGAGCAAGCCTGTGCGTTCGTGTTCCACCAGATAACGAATTCCATCCGGCGCGGTGCTCGCTACGGGAACTCCGGCGGCAAACGCCTCCAGTACCGAGACGGGCATGTTGTCCAGAATCGAAGCGTTGATGAAAATATCGGAGCGATCGTAATAAGCTCCGATCTGCTCCCGCGACACTCGTCCCGCAAATTCCACCTGTTTCAGCCGCAAGTCCCGCACCAATTCCTTCACCGAAGCCTCGCCCGAACCTCCGCCCACGAGAATCAGCTGGGCCTCTGGATAAGCCGCCTGCACCAATCCGAAGGCCCGCACCACGTCGTCCACGGCGTAGTACGGTTCGCAGCTCCGAGTGCAAATCAGCATCGGCCGCAATTCGCTTCGCTCGCGATACCGGATTTGTTCGTCATCCACCAGGTTGGGAATCACCTCAGTGTTGATTCCGAACTCGCGGAAGACATCCTGCAAATATGCCGAAGGTACGGCTATCTTCCCCATCCGGCGCAACATGACCCGCGCCAGCGGGGATCGCGAGAGGTGGTCGCGAGCCTCCGCACTGTGGTAGTTGAGGATCGTCTTCTTTCCGCGCAGTCGCGCCACAGCCCATGCCGGCACCGGAGCCAGCCAGAACGACCAATAGGACGCGGAGAAAATGTGCGCCACCTCTACGTCGGCCATCTCTTTCCACAAGCGTTCGCAATAGATAGGAGTGCGCACGATGGTTCGCAAAAACGGTACGCCTTCCATCCACCTCAGCAAGGCCGGGAACTCTGGATCAATGGGCACAACTTTCGCTTCCACGGAAGGATCGTTGCGCCAGTTCCGCGCAAGCAGATTCGCTTGTACCGCTTGCCCTCCCACCTTGCGCAGCGACGGCGCCACAATCGCCACTCGCAGCCTTTCTTGTTCTTTCCCTGGCAACGCCGTTCGGAAAGAAGCATTGGCCGGAGCGACATCTTTCACGCCCAATTGTGGGGCCATCTCTTCAGGAGTCATGCCAGATGCATCCCAAGGCTTCGGCTTTTCGATCCTAGGCAATTGTTCCAAAAAGTTTCGCTGCCACAGTTCAAACACCAACAATTGCCAGAGCACGCCCGGATGATTTCTCCTGCCTGAGACATGCTCTTCCACAATTGTTCGCACCGCATCGGCGTTGAAGTAGCCCCGTTGCAGAGTGCGAGGGTCGAGCAGTATCTGGCGCAATTCGTCTTTCATGTCCCGCCGCATCCAGTGGACCAAAGGCAAGGCAAATCCCTGCTTGCGCCGGTCAAGAACTTCTTTGGGGATCCCCACTCGTTCTGCCAGCTTCTTAAGGATGTATTTCTTCGTACCGTTCCGGTACTTCCACTTTGCAGGCAGACCCGTGACGAATTCGACAAACTCGTGGTCAAGAATCGGCGCGCGCACTTCGAGCGAGGCAGCCATGCTCATGCGATCAACCTTCGCCAGCACATCGGCCGTCATGTAGGTCTTCGTGTCCAGATACAAAAGGCGGCTCAGCGGATCTGTCGCAGGGGCGTGATCGTAGTAATCGCGGAATTGCTGGAGAGGATCGGGCAGTTCCGAAGCCAGCGACCGGAAGTCCTCCGAGAAGAGCCCTTGCTCTCGGTGGAGGGCCGGCAGAAATGATACGGCGTCCAGATACCTGTCGCGTGATCCCAGCGATAAATTCCAACTCAGCTTCCGGCCTCGCGACGTCGCCGGCAAGCGAGGATAAAGCCATCGCCGATACCGATCTCCAGGCCAGCCTGGAAAATGGTCGACATATTGTCGCTTCAGATTCACCCCGTAACGTTCGTAGCCCGCAAACAATTCATCGCCGCCGTCGCCGGCCAATGCCACGGTCACATGCTTTCGTGCCATAACCGACACATGGTAGGTGGGGACTATTGACGAGTCGCCGAACGGCTCCTCCATCATGCCGGTCAGCTTCTGCAAAGTCTCCCACAGATTCGGTTTTACAACCATTTCATGATGGTCCGTTCCGAATCGCTTGGCCACAATTCTCGCGTATTGCAGCTCACTGAAGTCTTCATTCTCGAAGCCGATCGAGAAAGTCTTCACGGGTGAGGTGCTGGCCCGTGCCATCAGAGCAACCACGAGGGAAGAATCCACCCCGCCGCTTAACAGCGCTCCCAACGGAACGTCGCTGATCAACCGGATACGCACCGCTTCAGCCAATCGCCGTTCCAGCTCTTCCAGACAATCCTCTTCGGAACTTATTGGATTTGTGCCGTATTCCGGCAAGTCCCAGTATTGCTGAACCCGCACGCTGCCCTTCTCAAACTCGAGCAAATGTCCGGGCGGAAGCTTGTGAATCCGCCGATATGCGGTGCGCGGATCGGGAATGTAGTTGTAGTAGAAGAACTGCAGGACACCCTCAGGATCTACCTCCGCCAATTGCGGAGCAGCCGCCAGAATTGCTTTGATCTCGGAACCGAAGTACAACCGGCTCCCGTCCAGCGCATAATGCAAAGGCTTTTTCCCCAGCCGGTCGCGGGCCAGAAGGAGATACTGTTTGCGCTCGTCGTAAAGCGCAATCGCAAACATCCCGCGCAACTTCTTGACGCAATCTGCTCCTAGGTCTTCGTAAAGATGAACAATGACCTCAGTATCCGCGTGGGTGTAAAACTTGTGGCCCTTTTGTTCGAGTTCCGCTCGCAGTTCTGGAAAGTTATAGATTTCGCCGTTGAAGACAACCCAGACCGTCTCGTCTTCGTTATGAATGGGCTGGCGCCCACCCGCAACGTCAATGATGCTGAGGCGCCGCATGCCAAGCCCAGCCGGCCCGCGCGCATAAATACCCTCATCGTCCGGGCCACGGTGCACGATCGTCTGGCACATCTGCCGAACTTCCTCGGTTCTGGCCTGATCGGCTCGACCGCCGACATAGCCGGCTATCCCGCACATCGGCAGACCTCGAACGTTTCAAGATTTTCGGACTCCTCGCGTGATAAATGCGGCCGTTCATGCGCTGAAATCGGCTGGAGACTCACCTGCGCATCCTGTCCGGGCCAACGGAGCGGGATGGTCGACGTCCATTCAACGACTCCAATCCCGTTTCGCTTTTTCATTTCCATAAATATCTTCCCCGGAGTACTTCCTCCACAAAATATTCTTAGCTGCAGGTTTCCGCGATGCCTCGGTCGCACCTGGAAGCGCATTCTCCAATGCGAGCCGATATAGGACAGACGTATAGGCCATCATGAAATAAGGGAACAGCTGGTACTCAAAACTTGCAAAGACAGCCCCGACCGCAAATGCAACCAGGCTAGCCCATAACGCTTCGGTGAAAAGACGTATCTCTGGACCATCCCGGTAAGCAGGCAGCCTCCGGATTCTTCTTAAGTTCCGTCCCGACAGGTACATGATCGCAAGGAAAAGGAACAGCGCCGGGAAACCTCCTTCCGCGGCAAATTCCGTATAAGTATTATGGGTCACGCGCCAGGTTAGAGTGGCAGCTCCGAAGTTGCCCGCGCCAATGCCAAATATGGGATGATGAACCGCTTCCTCGATACTGTCGATCAGCAATTGTCGCCGGGCCTCCCAGGAGCCGCGGTCACCGGAACCCTCGACGTTTCCCTGAAAAATGCTTGCGACACGCGCCAGGTAACGAGGAGTCCCCACCACAACGCCCGCTCCGATAACGCTAAGAAGCGCAGCCGCGCCAACCAGTTGAACTCTCTTGCCTTTTATTCCAAACTGCCAAAGGCAAATTCCCACAGCCACAATCATCGCCAGCAGGCCGCTGCGCGAATAGGTAAGCACCACGCCCACTAACATCGCCAGAATTCCGATGGTCCAGATTGCCTTCCGTCCCATCCCTCGCGCCACCAGCAGGAATGCCAGGCACAACGGCCAATTGATTGAGATATTGATGGCCAGATCGTTCGGGTTTTCAAAAATCCCGCCCAGCGCTCCGATCAGCCTGCCTTTTGCTGTGTGGTGAATCAAAATCGACGCAATGGTTGTCAGGGCTAACGAAGCCGCCTGTACCCAAAGCAGTTTGCGAAGCTGCTCAAAGTTATCGACCAGGAGCGTTACCAGGAATGCGACCACGATGGCTTTCGAGAATCTCTCAAAAACCACGACCATCGCCCCAGCCCGCCAGTATGCGAAAGGAATCCCCAAGGTCAGATGGGCGAACAGAACCAGCAGCAGCTTGAATTCCAGAGGAAACTTTCTCTTTAGCCCTCCAGAAGCCAGCGTGACGATCAAGGCTATGAGCGCCACGCCTCCTATGATTTTCTCCAACGGAATGAAGCTCAGCCCCGGAATCAGGTCTTCGGGTCGCGTGTAGTACAGGAACGTAAAGAGCAGCAAGGCGCTATAAGCCAGCGTGCTTCTGCCTTTCTTTTTTCGTTCCTGCTTGTTATCGATCGCTGTTGCTAGTGTTGCCAACCGATCCGCTCCTTAACTCAATTTTCACTCGCTGTTCAATCCCTGCGGGCCCCCACTCAGGCCTGCGTCCCACCATAAAATTGGCGAAAGCTACAACCGCCGCCGTGTTCAAGATTACAAAGGTCGACGCAGCATTCGCCATACGCCCGAGCGGGCCGCGCACAAACTGCAAAATTGCAGCCAAGCTCAGCGCGTAAAATGCCAACTGCATGATCAGGGCGACCCGGTAGATCGGACCCGGCAGAAGTGCCGAAGTCAGCAAAGCTAGCGCCAGAGCAAAGGGCGAAATCAGCCGCAGTAACTTGTGACTGACGAACTCGAAGCGGATCGGATTCTCGCCGCTCAAAACCCAGGGCGCCAATTGCAAGAGTTGGTAGTTGCCGCCCAAGGTGCGCACTTTGCGCGAGAACTCTCGCTCCGCCCCCAAGTCTGGGCTATCCCAGGCGCGAGCTCGCGATTCAAACACAACACGCTTGCCCCCCTTCGCTATGTGAAGCGGAATATAAACATCGTCTAGGATCGTGCCTGCTGGCAAAACACTCAAAAGTTCGCGTCGCACCGCGTACAGCGCTCCCGTTGCGCCCACAACCGATCCTGATGCCCCTTCAAGTTCCCGAATCTGTTTTTCGATTCGCCAATACAGTCCCATACCCTCGGCGCCTTCACCGGTCTCCGGATCGCCCAGCATCAGTTCGCCGCTTACACCGCCCACTTCGGGATCGGCAAAACTCTCCATCAGCAGGCGCACTGCGCCCAATTCGATCTCCTGCCGGGCATCGGTGAAAACGATTACATCTCCGTGAGCGAGCGCCAGGGCATCGTTCAAACCGCAGGCCTTGCCGCGCGATAACTGACTTAGGATCACTTGCACTCGCTCATCGTGCGCATACTCGCGCAGTATGGCTTCAGTCCGGTCGGTCGAACCATCTGAGACCACCACAATCTCAAGACGATCGGTCGGATAGTCGAGTTCCAGCAAATTCCGCATCTTGCGTTCGAGCACCACTTCCTCATTGCGTACCACCATTACAATGGAAATCTGCGGCTCCTCAGGTGCGTGCAGCACAGGACGCGGATTCAGGCGGGCTCGCAGCCATAACCACGTCACATATCCCACGTAGGTGTAGCCGAGAAGACAGGCCGCACTCCAGAAAAGCCACCTCATTGCGCGCCTCGTCCCAAAATCACGATTTTTATCGTCTGAAACATGATGACGAAGTCCAGGCCGAGGGAGGCATTCTTGATATAAAACAAATCGTATTGCAGCTTCTCGCGCGCATCGGCGAGGGTATTTCCGTACTTATATTGCACCTGCGCCCAACCCGTAATGCCAGGCCGCACCACGTGCCGCACTCCGTAGTAGGGAATTTCCTTGCTGAGCCATTCGACAAATTCCGGCCGCTCCGGTCGTGGCCCCACGAAATGCATGTCGCCTTTAAGCACACACCACAACTGCGGGATTTCATCCAGCCGCGAAGAGCGCAGAAACTTGCCCACGCGCGTGATGCGGGGATCGTCGTCGGTGGACCAGGTCGCTCCCGTATCGGCCTCCGCGTCCACTCGCATGGTGCGGAACTTGTAGCAATAAAAAATCACACCCCCCCGGCCCACTCGTTGCTGCCGGTACAAGACTGGGCCGGAAGAATCCATCTTGATGGCCAGCACAACGAACGGAAGAAGCGGCAACGAAATCAGCAATCCAGCAAGCGCAACCAAGAAATTAAGAGCCCGGCGCACCAGCCGGAAAAAACTGCTGAAGCGGAAGCCCTCGGCAAAGATCAGCCAACTCGGATACAACTGCTCCACTTCGATCCGTCCCGTGATTTTCTCCAGCCACGAGGTCGCCTCTTCCACCTTCACGCCTGCCAGGCGCAGATCCAGCAACTCTTCCACGGGCAGGGTGCCGCGGCGGTTCGGCATGGCAACGATCACGCGATGTATGCCACGTTCTCCACGCGCCACCCCCAGCAGATGCGAAGCCACCACATCTCGGGTTAATTCGCCTTCGCAATCCCCCGTCCACCCCACCACTTCAATCCCCAGTGCGGCGCGCTCGCGCAGACCTCTTACCAGACGCTGCGCTCGATCTCCCGTGCCCAGCACGTACACGCGCTCGCGCAGAAATGGCTGTTTCACCATCCAGAAACAGGCTCCACGCCAGCAAAACAACGTGAATGTCAGGATGATGAGTCCCCAAAAAGCAGAATTGTTTCCGGGCAGAAGATCCGGATAACGCTGCGCCAGAGCGGCCAGAGCCAAAGCCACAAACCCCAGCACCAGCAGAAGGCGGAAAGCGTGATCCCACTTCTGCCCTAGATTCGTGGAGTCGTACAGGTCAAATAGATGAGAAAGCAGCAGCACCACTCCCGTAACCACCAGAATCTTCGGCCCCAGCACCGCCAACACTTGAAGGTATCCACCATCGACATTGGCCAACAGCCAGCTATCGGGGTTACGCCAGAGCGTCGCCAGCAGGAACGAAAGCCAAACGATCATGGCCTCACCCACCAGTAGGACTAGCGTGCGCAGTGGAAGATAGACTTTGAACAGCCGGATCACGTTTCCCTGTTTCTTTCTTTACAACCTAAGACTCGCCTACTTTGCCGTAGTCTCGTAGTAATACCGCGAATAAGGGATGGACTCTTTATCCGTGCCGTTCAGCACGACCCCCACCAGGACCTGGTCTGGAAATTCTTGCCGCGCCCGGCGCGCCATATCCACCGGCGTCGCGTTGGAGCGCACCACCATCAGTACACCATCACAAGCCTTCGCCAGCACGCTGGCATCGGAGACCGGCACTGCAGGCGGCGAATCAATGATGATCCAGTCAAACAATGCTTCGACCCGCTGCAGCAGGAACCTTAGACGCCCGTTAGCCACAAGTTCCGCTGGATCGGAGATCTGATCGCCGCTCGGAATGAAGAAAAGGTTTTCCAAAGATCCTCGCTGCATGATGGAAAACTCGTCGCTCTTTCCCTGAAGGTAGTCTGACAGACCGGGAGACGCAGTTGTACCTAGCATCGTGTGCAGCCGCGGACCGCGCAGGTCGCCATCGATCAGCAACACCCGGCGCCCATGCTGCCGCACCAGCACTCCCGCCAGGTTCGCAGCCGTAAACGATTTGCCCTCTTTCGGCAGCGCGCTGGTCACTAGTATTTTCTTGAGAGCGATCTTCTCCCGGGTATGGTAAAGCCGGGAACGCAGCGTACGGAACTCCTCGGTGCCTCGCGCGTTGTCGTCACCATTGAAAAACAGCATCGTCCTCTCATCCGGCTTCCATTGCACTTGCGGACAGCGCGCCAGCAGCGCGTCAAGGCTGAATGGACTGGCGAACGACGGCATCGCCGAAGTGAGGGGAACGCCGCCTGTCGGCTCGCCCGCTACCACCGCTACCGACGGCTCTTCCTCCCTTGGCCGAGACGACGGCTCAAAGCTTTCCGGTGCAAAACTGTTCTGCGCCGCACCTCCTCCCTGTGTTGCCGCCCGTTCCTGTTCTGCTTTCTTTAACGCTTCATGAATTCTGCTCATAGTTTCCCTTCTTTGGGGAGGTCTTTGTCTTCTTCGCGCAAACGGTCGGCTAAACTAGCCAGCGATCGCAAAGCTTCTACCAGATCAAATTTCTCCGGGCCTGCTGTGGCCGGTGGCGGCAGCATCGCCCCCGCTGCCGTGCCCTCGGTCAGATCAAAGTCCCGCGCCACTCCATCCACCACCGACGGTGCGATCACTTTTTGCTGATCCACGAACGCACTTACCAGGCTGTGCTCGCACAACAGGTTGATCACCCGTGGAATGCCGTTGGCATAGCGGTGAATCGCCACCAGCGACTCAGGATCGAAAATCTCCTGCCCGTTGGAACCGGCAATCCGCAACCGCTGCTGGACATAAGCTTTCGTTTCCTCCAGCGTAAGTGGATGCGTCTTGGCGCGCAGCGTCAGCCTTTGCCGTAACTGCCGCAGTTGCGGCTGCTTCAGCTTCTGCTCCAGTTCCGGCTGGCCTACCAGTACGATCTGGAGCAGCTTCTCCGTGAAAGTCTCCAGGTTGGTCATCATTCGAATCTCTTCCAGCACTTCATCGCTTAAGTTCTGCGCCTCATCCACGATGAGCACCGCTGTCTCGCCCGCCCGGTAACGGTCGAGCAGCCAGTTGTAAAGCCGCAACAGGATCTGGCTCTTGGCCTTCGAATCGCATGGAATGCCGAAGTCCGCCATCATGTAATCCAGAAACTGAGTAGTGTTCAGCCGCGAGTTGAAGATGAACGCTGTAGCCACCTGCTGCAGGCGCAACCATTCCAGCAGCTTGTTGATCAACGTGGTCTTGCCCGTCCCCACTTCACCCGTCAGCAGCACGAATCCTTTGCGGCTCTGGATGCCATAAGTCAGGCAGGCCAGCGCCTCCTCGGTGTGGCGCGTCAGGAACAGATAGCGCGGGTCGGGATTGACGTTGAACGGATTCGCCCGCAGTCCATAGAACTCTTTGTACATAGTCTTCGCCTGGAACGTGTCGCCTAAACTCTGGCCGTTTCCTTTCTCTCGTCCGGCTGCTTTTTCCGGTTCCAGAAACGCCCCTTGCCGTTGCCGTTGGCCGCAGCAGGGTCCACGATCCACGGAACCGCGACCAGCATGGGCAGATCCAAAGCGGCCTCCGCGTCGGCTTCGGTGCGAATGCACTTGTCGCGCAACTCCAGCCATAATGCCAAGCCCAAACCCAGCACCAAACCTGCGCCAAGTCCACCGCCGGCAAACAGCACCCGGTTCGGAAAGCTCGGCGAGTCGGGCAGGTTGGCTGGGTTCAGAAGTGCCATCTGTTCCCCTTGTTGCTGCTGCTCGGCTTGCGTCGCCATCTTCGAAGTGCTCTGTTTAGCCAGATCGTCCTGGTAGACCTTCTGCGCGTTGTCGTAATCGCGAGCCAGCTCTTTGTATTGCTCCTCAATGGCCGGACTCGCCGATACCCGGCTCTGATACACGGCGATCTCCTGCTGAAGTTTCTTCTGATCGCGCGTCGCCTGCGCAATCAAATCTTGATACTGGTGAATCTGCAGCCGCAATTGACGAATCTCGGGCGGCTCGGATCCCGACTCCTTTGTCAGTGGCCGTTTCGCTTCCTTTCGCCGGGTTCGTTGATTCCGCCAGCTTCTTCTTTACCTGCGCAATGTCTGCCTTGGTCTTGATCACGTCGGGATGGTCTTCGGTATAGCGTGCCTCAAGATCGATGAGCTGAGTCTGCAGTTGCGAAAGCTGCGTCTGCAGGGTTTGCGGATTGTTCGCCGATTGCGACGATTTCCACGCCGCCAGCTGCTGCGCCAGCATCGATTCCGTATAGGACTTGTCCTGGGTCGCCCGGTTCAGAGTTTGCGTGTTGGCGTCGAGCTGGGAATTCAATCCCATCAGAATCTTCAGATTGTTATCCTCGTCGCCGGGAAGCTGCCCCATATGCTGGTTCTTGAAAGCCGCCAGCTTCTTATCCAGATCGTCGAGATTCTGTTTGGCATCCTCCACCTGCTTGGTAAGGAAAAGCCGTTGTGCCCTGCGTCGCGTCCTGCCTGGATTTGAGATCTTCTTCCAACAGCATCGAGGTCAGATCGGTGCAGATCTGCTGGGCATCACGCGCCGTCGAGGCGGTATAGTTCACATAGAAGCCGGGAACCGGACTGCTCGGTCGGCCTCTTCTTGCCCCAGCCCAATCCGGAGAGATCCGTAACCACGGGCTCGATCGTCATGTTCAGCCGAATGTTGTCCATCACGTCGTCGACATTCTGGCCTCCCTTGGCCAACCCGAGCCTTTCCACCATGGGCCGCAGTCGGCTCGGGCTCAACACCTGCTGCTCGATGGTGGCAATGTGCTGCGTCAGATCCTCGGTAAAGACCTGCTGCACCACTGCGTCCGGAATCTTTGGCGCCTCCACCAGCACCAGGGACTGTGAGGTGTACTTGGCGGGGAACGCATACGAGACTAGAAATCCGGCCAGCGGCGCCAGCAGCGCCGGAATCAGAATTACCTTCATCCGGCGGCGCAACATCGCCAGATAATCGTCCATGGTTAATTCGCGGTTTTCCATATTTTATCGATACCCGTTCCGCCGGCCCCTAACGGCCAGCCTTCAAAAATTAGTCAAGCCGGATTGGCCGGGGAGTCCAATCCACTCCAATCGTGCCCACGTGCCGCTGAGAAATATTGCTGCACAGAACGTTGCTCGTGGAACCATTTGGCAACAACGGACACGCCGTATCGAAACCTGACTCGTTAAATTGATAGCTCACGAAACCCCGAAAATCGCGCCCAAATTGGCGGTGCAGTCCAATTCCAGCGAAGCCGGAAGTGAAGCTGCTCGCGTTCACCGTCGATCCGCCCTCTTGCAAACGCTGGTTCTTGGAATAGCCGAAGTCTGAAAACAGATCCCACACCCGGCTCAACGGCCTTCGAATATCGAGATGTGCGATGTTGCTCAATGCGCCTGCGAACACTCCGCACCCGCTCGTATTGAAACGCGAATAGCTGAGCGCCACGCTGGTTTTCGGGAAGCGGTAGCGAATCGAGAGCCTGCCCGCAACGTTAGTGGTTTGGCGGTCTGGGGTGGCAGGGGCAGAAACATGAAGGGGAATGTGCACTGATTTGGGTTAATAATAAAAGGATTGTCGCATGCAAAGGGGTTCTGATCGACGTGCGTAAACTGCGGTCCCGCTGCAATCAGAAAATCCAAACGCCCGGAGATGCGGTGCCCATACATCGCTTGCACGACGTTGGTGTGAAACGCGCTGTTTACCGTCGAAAAGTTAAATCCCTGGTAGCCATAACTCACAGCAACCTGGTCCTTGGGAGTTAGCACCCGGTCGTACGCGACTTGCCCGGTGTACTCAGTGCTTCCAATAAAAGTAAGATTCTGGTTGACGCTGTTCAGGGAAAGGATGCCCCCGTAGAAGTGCACGATGCCGTAACCTGCAGCAAACGTGATGGCTGACTTTGGGGTCAGGTTCTCTACCACGTCCACTAATGCCCAGATTCGTCAGCCGCGGCACCTGACCAATGGTGAGGTCGCCTCTCCCTCCCTGGAAATTATTGGTTTGTCCGCCAAACGCCATCCTCCCAGCATGCCCTGTCCAAGGCTGCCGAGGCCTGAGTTATAAGCCCCGCTCCCGCCGTAGGCTCCGAAGCCGAAGGTCCCTTCAGGCAGGTAACTGAACGAGTCGCGGATCGCCAACTGACCGCGCTTCCAGTTAATCCGGTTGTCCATATCGAATTGCTGCAATTGTTCCAGCCCCACTCCGGTGCGCGAGTAATAAGCCGCACCTCCGATGTAGTCCACGGCTACGTCGTAGTTCTTCCACAGCTTTTGCAACGTCAGGCTTCCTAAACCCCGTGTGACCGTGCCGACCGAAGACCCGCCAAGCGAGTCCTGCTCATTCGAATCCACCGACTCGCTGAAATGCAGACCGGGCAGCAAGAAACTTTCCGGCGCTGCGTGAGGCTCCAGCCCAGGCTGGTCAATCGCGGAAATGGGCGGATTCTCGGTCACCGTGGGAGCAGGATTATCCTGCCCAAAGGCGGGCGCTGGAGTAGGCGCAGGCGGCTGATTTTCGTCGTCCTGCGCCCAGGCCACGCTGGCCGCGCACACGATCAGCGTCAGGGTCAATATAATTTGGCTTTTTTCATCTGCGTTCCTCTTGTCTTTCAGCCACAAACTTACGGGACAACGATGGTGTCTCCCGGTTTCAGCACAATATTTTGTTGGTCCCCGCGCCCCTTGATCGCATCCTTGTAATTGAACTTAGTTTTCGTCTGTTGTCCGTTTTGCACCCGCAACAGGTAAATCGCCTTAAGATTCGCAAACTGGGTGAATCCCGCGCTCGATAACGCCTGCAGCACCGTCATATGCGGCAGCAGCGGCATAGCGCCGGTATGCACCACTTCTCCCAGCACATAAATCCGCTGGCTGTTCATTGCCGTCACCACCACGGTCACGCGCGGGTCCGAAATATATTTCTTCAGCTTTTCCTTGATCGACGCCGCCAGTTGCATGGGAGTCATGCCCGCCGCCTGCACATCGTCCAGCAAAGGCAGAGAAATCTTGCCATCGGGACGCACCGGCAGAGTTGCGCTCATGTCCGGTTCCTTCCAGACTGTGACGTGTAGCGTATCGTCGGCGCCGATGATGTAATCGGACGGAACCGCCGCAGCTGAATGCGATTCCACCGCCGCCCTGGCGGGCGGGGCAGCACTCGTGTCGTTGTCACTCTGCGCCAACATGCGAGCCGCCGCGAAACCCAACAGCGCCAAGCACGCCAGCTTTATTACTTTCCTCATGCGTTCTCCTGTGCACTCAGGACGCTTCATACTCCGAGCATCCCATTTGTTTGAGCTTGTACAGCAAAGCCTTGTAACTGATCTGCAACTCCTGCGCCGCGCGGCGCCGGTTCCAACGCGTGCGGGTCAGCGCCCGCAAAATGATTTCTTTCTCCGCTTCGCGTGACGCCGCCCGCGATGCCTGCTTCAACGAAACCCGGCCGCCGTTGCCGCCCAGGTCCGCTCGCAGCAGCATCGCGCGCAAGCCGCCCATCGCTACCGTTTCATCTCCCAGCGCCACAATCGCTTTCGCGGCATTTTCCAGCTCTCTCACATTTCTTGGCCAGGAATACTCCTGAAACAGGCGCTGCGTCTCCCCGCTCAGTACCGGCACCGCTCGCTGAAAATCGCGCCCATATTTCCGCAGAAAATGTTCCATCAGAATCGGAATATCTTCCCGTCGCTGCCGCAGCGGCGGAATCCGCAAGCACACCCCGCTAATCCGGTAATACAAATCCTCGCGTAGATTCCCCGCGCTCACTTCCGCTTCCAGGTCACGCGCGCTTCCGCAGATCAGCCGAGCCTGCGGTTGAGCCAACCCGCTGGGGCGCCCACCGTTCCCTTTGTCCTCGGCTAAGATCCGAATACTCAAGGCCTCTATCAACCATGCCTGGCCCTCCCGGCTCAGCTCTGCCACCTCTTCTAGAAACACCGTGCCTTCATCCCGCCAACCCGCTGGCCCAGCCGCCTTGTCGAGAGCGGCACAAGAAACCACGCGGAACGATTGCCCCCTGCGCCGGGAAAGGTCGTGAACCCGCCGGGCGGTAGCCTTCTTACCGGCTCCAGGCTCCGCCAGCAGCAGCACCGGAACCTCGCTCTGCGCGACCTCCCGCATCACTGCTTCCACGCTGCGCATACTTGGACTTACACCTTCTACAAAGTCCACTCGCAGTGGTTCGCGTATCGCCGTGCTTTGCGCGTTTCTCACGCCTGTTCGAATATCCGGCTCCATCTGTATTTGCTCGCGGAACAAAAACTCGGTATGCCCTTGGACGGCCCACCTCTAAATGCACGACAAGTGCCAACTGGTTCATATGGTGCCCGGTGCTCAAAATATGCTATTACCCCTATGTTTTCAATAGCATACGCGCAGAAACATGGGTTGAGGATGAAGAAAATGCGCTCTCTCCAACCTACACTTTCCCGCACGAAAGGGAAAGTATTTGCCTACATCAAGGGTAATCGAGTCTCCTCTAGCGATTCTATAATGAGCAAATAGTCCCAACTCCTTTTCCTCCAATGGTATGGCGAAGTTTCCTTCGACCCTGCCAAAATACCCTGTTCCTTACGCATTTCCTATCGAGCCAGATCTCCCAGTCTTTCGAATTCCTTCCCGACAAGTCGCAATATTGCCGCCTGGGAACCCTTCGAGTTACTCTATCGTCTTCACCTTTTGATTGCGGCCCGCCTCGGCTTCGCTTATGCTGAATTCATCCCCCCTTGCATAGGCGCTTGTTAATCGAGTCTTTGCCCGTGAGCCAATTGCTGCAATCCGAGCCACTAGTTGCGTCAACGACCACCCCCGCCGCCCCTAACCCGCTGCGTCCCCCGTTCTGGCAAACCGCCGTTATTCGTCGGCCTGTTGCTCTGGCTATACTTTCCCACGCTCGCCCACCTGGTCGCGCAATGGTGGAAAGACCCTAATTTCTCCCACGGTTTCTTCGTGCCCGCTGTTTTCCGCCTTCGTGGTTTGGCATGAACGGTCACGCCTCAAGACGCTGACTCCGCGGCCCTCCTGGTGGGGTTTGGGTTCTTGGCCTTCGGACTCTGCGTGCTCATCGTCGGTCAGATGGGCGCTGAACTCTTCCTGTCCCGTGTATCTTTCTTGATCGTTCTGGCAAGCCTGATCGTGCTTTTCCTGGGCTGGACTTTCCTCCGGGCCGTGCTGTTTCCCTTGGCATTCCTGCTGTTGATGATCCCCATTCCAACGATTGTCTTCAACCAGATCACGTTCCCCCTGCAGTTGCTTGCATCAAGGGTGGCCAGCACGGTTCTGCCGTGGATGGGCGTGCCTGTGTTGCGGGAAGGTAACGTCATCGTCCTTCCAGCTATGGCTCTGGAAGTAGCCGAGGCCTGCAGTGGCATCCGTTCGCTGATGTCCTTAGCTACGCTCGCGATTATCTATGGCTATCTTATGGAGCGCCGAGTCGGCGTTCGTGTGCTGTTAGCTCTGGCGTCCATTCCAATCGCTGTCGCCGCCAACAGCTTCCGCATCGTGGGCACAGGCTTGTTGGTTCAATACTGGGATCCCGACAAAGCGGAAGGCTTTTTTCACGAGTTTCAGGGCTGGCTCGTCTTTGTTGCCTCGCTCGCCATGCTCTATCTTCTGCATCGCGTCGTTCGCATCTTCTGGCACGAAGAAGGGATGCAGCCATGAAGGACCTCCTCCGCATTACGCTTCGCACTCACCGCCACGCTGATTGCCCTCACCGCAATCCTGCTGCAGGCGCGCGGTCACACATGAGGTCTTCCCGTCCCGCTTGCCGCTCTCCTCTTTTCCGGCGCAGCTGGGGGACTGGAGCAGCACTGACATCGAACTGGACAAGAAAACTCTCGAGATTCTCGGCCCCGGCGATTTCCTCGAACGCGTCTATCAGGATCCATGCCGGAAAGTTGCCTCTCCTCGATTTTTTTCTCGCCTACTTCCCCAGCCAGCGCGCCGGAGACACCATTCATTCTCCGCAGCACTGCCTTCCCGGTTCTGGATGGAATCCGGAGGAAAACACCCGCGTCACGCTTTCTCTGCCCGGTCACGGTCCTTTTCCCGCCAACCGTTACGTCATCTCAAAAGCCGATCGCGCAAGTTGGTGCTGTATTGGTATTGGGCCCATGACCGCGGCGTGGCCAGCGAGTATTGGGCCAAGTTTTATCTGGTCAAAGACGCGATTCGTATGAACCGCAGCGACGGCGCTTTGGTGCGCATCGTCACGGACATGCGCCCCGGCGAAACCGCGGATGCGGCTCAGCAGCGCCTAATGCCCTTCGCCTCCGAGGTCGTCCCACTTCTAGATAATTACATCCCGCGCTGAAGAGCACCACGCATAGAACCAATTTTTGAGCGTCGCTTGCCATCCGTACAACGCAGTGATAGCTTCCGCTGATCATGGCAGATCAACCTACCTCGGACACCCAGCAGAGAGCGGCATCCCTGCTCGCTGGGATCGCGGCCCTCGCGTTTGATACTGTCATTGTTTACATCCTCGCCCTGCGCATCTCTGGAACATTGGTCTCACTATGGTTTGCCTGGGCCCCTCGGCTATTCCAGATCTCAACAATCACGCGCCCAGGCGATTGGTACTTGCAGCATCTGGAATTGATGAGCATCATTCCCGCTTTTGTGGCTGGGTACATCGACCTTGGTAGGATTGTTCCTGCCCTACTTGGCGGGCTGATTAAGGAGAGGCACGCTACGTCTGCAGCGATGTGGACCTGGACCATTCCGACTTCAGTCTTGATCTACAAGATGCTGCAATACCAGGCTCCAACGTCAGTACTCGTCGGCAGCTCAATGTCAGCCTTCAGATATTTCCTTGACATCCAGCGCGTGATGCCCACATTCGCAACTCTACTCGCCAGCGATCCGATTCGCCTCCTACGGCAGATGACAATTACTGCGCCGTTTTACGCAGGAATTGCGTACAGCTTGGGAGCGCTATTTCACAGGTATCAGATCCTCACCAAACTCTTCACTTTTGAGAAGCCAGAGGAGACACTAACGACTGATAACGGTGGTCAAGCTACACCGGCACCGCCGTCTTCCGCGCAGGATTAAAAAACGGCATCGCCGTCACTTTCACATTCGTCTTCAGCCGTATCGCCTCGATCGTAATCTCCATCTGCAACTGCGTCCCGAGCTTCGCGTGCTCCGTCTCCACGCTTGCCAGCGCAATCATCTTTTTCAGGATCGGCGACCAACTCGTAGTGGTCGCTTTCCCAACCTGCTTCTCTCCGGAGTATAGAGGCACCGCCACCCGCGAAGCCTGACTCGGCGCAGCCGGCGTGAGCCCGTAACGTTCATACAACGCTTCCACGTCAGTCCAATCAACTTCCACGCCGACCAGTTGCCGCCCCACACCATTCTTGGCGTCCTGCTCCAGCGCCCGCTTGCCAATAAAATTCTCTTTGTCGAGATGCACCATCTTGGCAAAGCCCAACTCGTACGGCGAATATTTCTGCGGCGCAATCAGCGCCTTTTTCGAACTCGTATAGTCCACTTCGATCAGCAGCAGCCCAGCCTCAACCCGCGCCACATCGAGAGCCAACATACCCGCCGCGTGCAGATCAAACTGTTTGCCCTTTTCCGCCAGCGCATCCCAAACTTTCACCGCGTTATTCGCTTCTTTGAGCGGCACCCAGATTTCATATCCCAGATCCCCTGTGTATCCAGTCCGCGAAATGTCCACCGGCACGCCGGCAATCTTGCCGTGGGTCACGCGAAAATATTTCAGGTTCGCAATATCGGCATCGGCCACGGATTTGAGCAGCTTCGCCGAAGTCGGCCCCTGCAGCGCCAGCGCCGCAACTTTCTCGGAAATATCTTCGACCTGCACGTCCATATTCAGGCCGTTCTGCCGGAACCAGCGCAGGCTGGGGTCGGCAGCCGTCCAGCGATAAACATTCTCCTCCAGCCGCGAAATCGTGCCATCGTCGATCACCTTGCCCTCTTCATCGCACCAGCAGCAATAAATCACCTGCCCCACTTTCACCTTATTAATGTCACGCGTGATCACGCGATTAACCAGCCGCGTAGCATCTTTCCCCGTGACCAAATACTTGTAGAGCGGCGAGATATCAATCAGCGCCGCCGCATTCCGGATCGCGTTGTACTCATGCTCGTGATGCACCTCATACACGCTGACCGTGTAGTATCCCGACCACTCGCGGTAATTCAAGCTCTGGCAAAGCGGAAACGTTCTCTCATGAAACGCAGTTCCAATAGGCAAAGGAATAACCTCGACAAGATGTGATTCGAAAGACAGATTATATGCCGGAACCCTCATCAGCTACGTCATCCCGAGCGCAGGCGCTTTTCAGCCGGGGCGGGGGATCTCCGCGCAACAAATGTCAGCAATCGCTTATCTTGCAGACAAAATCCCGCGTACCCGATAGAATGAGCTTCGACTCCACATGCGTTCACTCACAACAATCCTATCGAACGTCCTGCGCAGCTGGAGCGTCCTTCCCAGCGGCCTCTGATACGCACACCCCAAAACTGCGCTAAGATTCCTCGTCCCCACTCTCAACCAGCAACCGAACAGCTAAAGGCTAAAAGCTTATGGCCACTTCATACGACGTAATCGTAATCGGCGGCGGCCACAACGGCCTGGTGAATGCCGCCTACCTCGCCCGCGCCGGCAAAAAAGTTCTCGTGCTCGAACGCCGCCACATTCTCGGCGGCGCTGCCTGCACCGAAGAAGTTTTTCCCGGCTTCAAATTTTCCGTCTGCTCTTATGTAGTCTCTCTGCTGCGCCCTGAAATCATTCGCGACCTCGACCTCCCTCGCCACGGCCTCGAGATTCTCCCGCTCGACGGCACGTTCACCCCCATGCCCAGCGGCGATTATCTGTGGCGCGTGAACGACCACGGCAAGACTCATCGCGAGATCGCCCGCCACTCCCGCGTCGACGCCGAAGCCTACGACGAATTCGGCAAAGCTATGCAAGCCATGTGCCGCTTCGTAAAGCCGATCCTCAGCATGGTCCCGCCCGACCCCAACACGCTCAACCCGCGCGAACTGATGAAGCTGCTCTTCATCGGACGCCGCTTCCAGGGCATGTCGAGCTATGACAAGTACAACCAGGTTCAGCTGATGACCATGAGCGCCATCGATTTTCTCGATCAATGGTTCGAAACCGACGTCCTCAAAGCAACGATGTCAGCATCAGGCATCATCGGCACGTTCCTGGGCGTGCGCTCGCCCGGCACCGCCTACGTCCTGCTCCATCACTACATGGGAGAAATCGACGGCGCCTTCCGCGCCTGGGGTTTCGCGCGCGGCGGCACCGGCGCAATTTCAAATGCCATCGCCGACGCCGCCCGCGAAGCCGGAGTCGAAATTCGCACCCAAGCCGCCATCGCGAAAATCATCGTCAAAGACGGCAAAGCCAAAGGCGTCGTCCTCACCAACGGCGACGAAATCTTCGCCGACACAATTTCTTCGAGCGTCGATCCCCGCCTCACCTTCAACAAGTTCATCGAAGCCGAGCATCTTCCCGCCGACTTTCTCGAAGACATCAACCGCTTCAAATATCGCGGCTCATCCGGCAAAGTAAACATGGCGCTCGACGCCCTCCCGAACTTCAATGCGATTCCCGGACCGGGCGCGCACCTCCGCGGCGCAATCTCGATTTCACCTTCGGTCGAATACATGGAGCGCGCCTACGACGATGCCAAGTACGGCAATTTCTCACGCCGCCCCTACATCGACATGGTCATCCCCTCGCTCACAGATCCTTCTGTGGCGCCGCCGGGCAAACACGTGCTCTCCTGCTTCGTGCAGTACGCGCCCTACAAACTTCGTCCCGGCCTCAACTGGGATGACCAGAAAGAAGCATTCGGCGACACCGTCGTCAACACCATCGCCGAGTACGCGCCCAACATCAAAGACATCATTCTGCACCGGCAAGTCATCACGCCGCTCGATCTCGAACGCGAGTGGGGCTTGAGCGAAGGCAACATCTTCCAGGGCGAACTTTCACTGGAGCAGCTTTTCTTCCTGCGCCCAGCGCCCGGTTACGCGCGCTTTCGCACACCCATCCAGAATCTTTACATGTGCGGCTCAGCCACGCATCCCGGCGGTGGCATCATGGGCGCACCCGGCCGCCTCGCCGCGTTAGAAATGTTGAAAGACCTCGGAGGCGCAGCATAAACCATGCCTCTTACAAACATCTGTCATCCCGAGCGAGGATTGTGCTTCGCGCCCCAAGCGCGAAGCACAACCGCAGTCGAAGGACCCCTACTCGCTGTCCTGCCTTCGTGCGCTGCAAGGCGTTCTCCCCGTGCACCGAGGGCATTCTCTCTATGAACACATCCTCCACCCGCGACGTCCTCATCATCGGTGGCGGGCACAACGGCCTAGTAACCGCGTTCTACCTCGCCAAAGCCGGCTTCAAACCTCTAATCCTCGAACGCCGCGCCCAAGTTGGTGGCGCCGCGATCACCGATGAATTTCATCCCAGCTTTCGCGTTTCGACTCTTTCTCACACCGCTGGTCCCCTTCGTCCAGACATCGTCCGCGACATGTATCTTGAAAAGCATGGCCTCAGGTTCATCACACCTGAGACCTGTGTCACCGCGCTCTCCCCCGACGGACGCGCGCTTTCGCTTTATCAGGACGAAAACAAATCCGCCCAAGCGATCGCCGCCTTCTCGCAAAAAGACGCGACCAAATATCCCGAGTTCGAGAAATCACTCAACAAAATCAGCGAAGTGATCGCGGAAGTGCTCGCCACCACCCCGCCCGACATCGATCACCCCAGTGGCGGCGATCTCTGGAGCATGCTCAAGACCGGCCGCGCTCTCCGCAACCTCGGCAAGCGAGAAATGTACCGCGTCCTGCGCTGGGGACCGATGGCCGTCGCCGACCTGGTAGCAGAATATTTCGAGACCGAATTATTGCGCGCCGTAATTGCGGCTCGCGGAATCTTCGGAACTTTCCTCGGACCGTGGTCCGCAGGCAGCAGTCTGCAATTGCTGATTCGAGCCGCCGGCGACTCTCATCCCGCCGGCTCCGCATTCTTCGCCGCGGGCGGAATGGGCGCGCTCACCCAAGCTATGGCCTCCGCGGCAAAGGCGGCGGGCGCTGAGATTCGCACCTCTGCCGACGTCATCGAGATTCGCGTCAAAGACGGCGCGGCCACTGGCGTGCTTCTCGGCACCGGCGAAGAAATCAACTCCAAAGCCGTCATCTCCAACGCCGACCCGAAACGCACGCTGCTCAAGCTAACCGACCCCACACATCTTTCTCCAGACTTCGTGCAAAAGCTCCAGCATTATCGCGGCAACGGTACCGTCGCGAAGGTCAACCTTGCGCTTAACGGTCTTCCAACCTTCACCGCCCTGAAAAACGGAGACGGCTCCGCGCTCAAAGGCCGCATTCACATCGGCCCCGAGATCGACTATCTCGAGCGCGCCTTCGACGAATCCAAGTATGGCAACTTCTCGCGCCAGCCCTATCTCGAAGCCACGATCCCGTCGCTCACCGATCCCACACTCGCGCCCGAAGGCAAGCACGTGATGTCGATTTACATGCAGTACGCACCCTACAAACTCAAGGGCGATTGGGAAGACCAGCGCAAAGCGCTCGGCCAGACCGTTGTGCAAACGCTCGCACAATATTCGTCAAATCTTCCCGAGATGATCCTGACGCACCAGATCATCACTCCGCTGGATCTGGAAGAGGTCTATGGAATGACTGGCGGCCAGATTTTCCACGGCGACCTCGCGCTCGACCAGTTCTTCACCATGCGTCCCCTGCTCGACTGGGCCCGCTACCGCACGCCCATCGAGAACTTGTATCTGTGCGGCAGCGGCACACATCCCGGCGCAGGATTAACCGGCGGCTCGGGGGCGAATGCCGCGCGAGAGATTTTGAAGCAACTGAAGAAGTGAAGTAATGAGGTCGGTCGTATGCAGAGAAAAGCGAAGCCTGGCAAGACAAGAAAAGTTCCAAAGACGGTAGACGAATATCTGAAACGTGTGCCAGAGCCAGCTCGCAGCGCCCTGCAACAAGTTCGCACGATCGTCCGCGCCGTTGCGCCTTCTCAGGCTAAAGAAGTGATCAGCTATGGGATCCCAACGTTCAAGTACAACGGAATGCTGATGAGTTTCGCTGCATTTTCGGATCATTGCAGCCTTTTCCCTGGTGCAGGGCCGATCACAGAGTTCAGCAATCAGCTTAAGCCGTTCCCCACGGCCAAAGGTACAATCCGCTTCGCACCCGACAAACCTCTTCCGGTTAACCTTCTGAAAAAAATCGTGAAATCGCGAATCGCAGAACTCGAAAGCAAGAAAGTCCGCTGATCAACAGCGGCTTTAGCCGCGAAAGTCCATGCACTTCCGGGTCCTGCGACTCCGCATAACAGTGTCGCTCCGGTAGTAACTTGCGACTCTGGTGACTTTCGTCTTTACTTGAACAACAGTAAAGAATCCCTCAACCGACCGGGGAGAATCTCGCTTGCGGGAGTGTTTCTTGGCCGAGGACCTGAAATTTGAATTATCGATCCTGGCGACAGTCCAGGGTTTTTACCAGAAGCTGATGCGAGAATCGCTCGGCGGAGATGTACCTATTCCGAGCGGGCTCGACGAAGCCTCGCTCCGTCAGTCGGAAGGCGACCTGCCGCAAACTCTTTCCCGGATGTACCGCTGGCTGCATTTGCTCGATATGGCAATCACGCCTGCCATGTTGCGGCAGGCGCTCACTCCGGATACCGATTCGGAAGTCGCTGAGGCCCTGCTGCGCTACTTTGTGCGCCGCCGCGAACCCAGCGAAGTTAATCGTGATAAGACAGACTTAATTTCAACCTTTCTTTACCGCCATCCCCGCGTTCCCGGCCAATGGCAGCAGCGCGGCTACGGACTCGATGGAGCGTTGCCTCTCTCTCCATTCGAAATTGCACTCATTGAAATTCTTGCCGATACGGATGTTCCTTCGCTTCCCGAAGAGCATGTGCAACTGCTTCGCAACTTCGATCCCTTGCGCGAAGAAATTGCCCGCTACCGCGACTTCAATGCGCTCATGGATTCCGGCGTCGTCGCTCGTGTGCGCGAACTGAAGCGGTGGCTCGATTCTTCTTTCTATCATCCCGGTGTGCTGGCCACGCTGGCCGCGCATAATGCCGCCTTCGGCACGCGCTTCGACGATCTTTTCGCCAAAGCCCTGGGAGAGATAAAACAATTCGCCCAAGCCCTCGATGAAATGGGAGGCAGCATTCTAAGCACGGTCGACGGTGTGGAAGTCACCGTCGACCACGTGGCCGCGATCGAGCAGAAAGAAATGCTCGATGCCGATTACGGCGGCGCGCTCGAAAAATTTCGCCGCGTCTCGCGCTTGAAAAAGGAACTGGACCGGCGCCCACCTATTCGCAAATCGCTGCTTGCGCCCTCGGCCGGCAACGCCCTGCCATCCTCCGGAGCGGCGGCGGCTGCGAAACCGGCGCGGGGCGCGGCTGCCAAGGTTCCTGTTGCGCCTCAGGCATTCCAGCCCCCAGTCATCACGGCGCAGCAAATCTCCGGCGAGGAAAGCAAGCTGCGCCGCGTCGAGGAATCGATTCGCGTATTTGTCCGCGTGGCCGATCCCAAATATCGCCAGATCGTCCCTATGCGCTTCTTCAACCTCACGCTGACCGCAGCCGAAGCCGAAGCCTACAACGCCGTCTACCTTGAGGAGAAAAGCCTTCGCGCCGATGTCGCCCGCACGCTGATTCGCCTGGTTTCATGCATCGCTCGCGTCAACACTGAACTCGAAGAACTCAAACGCAGCCAGAGCATGTCCTCGCTGTGGAAGCTTCACGCCGACGCGCTGGTGGTCCTGCTCGACATCGCCAGCACCATCACGGAGCAAGCCGGAAGCGTCGCCAAGATGGCTGAGAAAAGTGAAAACGGAGCCTGGTCCCAGGCCATCCACGACACCGTGCAGAAACTCCGCAACCGCTCCGATCTGGCGGTGAAGATCATGGCTTGTCCGGGGAGCTAGGAGCAGCAGCCAGCAGTCTAGTTTTCAGTTTCCAGTTTCCAGTTTCTAATTTCCGGTTTCCGGCTTCATTGGCGATGGTGGGAGGGATATGGCTTCCCGCTTTGGGAAGTCGGCTGTTTACCAACTCATAACTATGGTTATCCCCCTCCCCCGATCTATTGGAATCTTAGGCTTAGCGCCAAAATCGGATTTGATCTTGGGGGCTCAATAACTTGCGGGCAGAATCTTGAGCCGTAAGGAGTTATGCGGGTGGATTTGAATGTTAAAGAGCTTGGCTAAACCTATAGTGTTGAGCGGCGGGCCGACTGCGTCAAGTCTGCGAAAGTAGGTAGTGGGTCATTTCCTCTCTTGCCCTATTCAAGGGCTTCGCTGCAAAGGGAAAAGCTAAACCGCTGGCGGCATCGTTACCAGCTTTTTTATCTCCGCGCCCAGCAGATCGAAGTGGCGCACATTCCACGTGTAGAGACGGTCTGCGCCTGTCTTGAGGGCGCATGCCGCGACCAGACCGTCATGAACGGCGCCGCCCACGATTCCCAGCTGTGCCATGCGGCGTACGGCGGAGCAGTACTCATCGCCGTCAAGCCAGACCAGGGTAAACCGATGCTCGATGCCTTGCACCATCAAGCTTGCGGCTTCGGCGCTCATGCGTTCTTTTCCAGGATAACGGGTGAAGGTTGAGTACGCTTCCGCCAGGCTGTGGGCTGCACAAGCCGCTTGCTTGCGAGTCGCAGACGCAAACACGGGGAAGCTGCGGGCATGGTGGGGATGGCCGGGCAGCAGCGCCGCAACCAACACGCTGGTGTCGAAGAACCATTTCACCGGGATTTCTTCCGTCGCCGGCGGCGCGTGGGGAGATTGCCCATGAAGCTCAGTTCGCGCTCGCGGCGAATCTGACGCAGCGTTTCATCGGTAGCTCCAGCGGGGATCGGCTCCCCGACGCCGAAGACCCAAATCCCTTGTTTCTGGTGCAGCCCAACTCCTCCCCTTCGAGGGCGAAGCACGATGCGATCTTCCGAGCTTTCCAGTTCCAGCGAATCGCCCGCGCGGAGTTGCATCTCGTCGCGAACCGGCTTGGGCAGGACGACGCGTCCGGCTTTGTCTAGTGTCAGGGTGGTTGTCATAGATGTAATTATATAGTGGCATTTGGCATTTGAAAATGCCATTTCTCATTAGGGACAAAACCTGGAATACACCGGGAGGATGGCGTCTCTCAAAACTAACGGATGGAGCCGAAAGTCATCGCTCTGCACTGCTACTTGTGGTTTACAGCGGGTCCCGGAGAGTGTATAGTCCGCTCGTCCACAGAGGGCAGAATGTAAATTCTTTTTCACAAACGTCGCGAGCGGGCCAGATGGATGTACAATCGGGGCCTTCTGAGTCAAGAGAGGAATTCCGCCTCAACAGCTAGTCAATCGCCAAGAACATAGATTTTTGATACCGGATAAAAGGAGAAATCGTGATTCGAAGATTACGCACGTCCTTGCTGACAATCCTCGCTGTGTCGCTCACGAATATAGTTTGCCATTCGCAGTCACTGCCCCCGTTGACGCGTCATGTGCGTGAGGTAACTCTCAATGGGCAGGCGCCGTTGGTCGGGCACCTTCCCGCGACGCAATCCATGCGCCTTGTCCTGGTCCTGCCGCATCGCAACCAATCGGAGTTGGACCGCTTCCTGACGGACCTCTACGATCCGTCCAATCCGTCTTACCGCCAGTTCCTGACGGTGGAAGAGTTCACGGCCAGGTTTGGTCCCAGCCAGGACGACTACGACTCCGTGATTCGTTTCGCGAAAACAAATGGCCTGAAGGTCGTCGGTACCTCCCGCAACCGCATGAATGTGGATGTCACGGGTTCGGTGGCGATTATTGAAAAAGCCCTTAATGTGACCATGGGCGTGTACCAGCACCCCACCGAAAACCGCACGTTCTATGCTCCAGACCGGGAGCCCTCGCCGAACCTGGGCATTCAGCTGTGGCACATCTCTGGATTGGACAACTATTCGATCCCGCGGCCCGCTCTCGTGCGCAGAGATCCGACGGTGCGGTCGAACGCCACTACCGGCTCCGGGCCGGAGGCTTCTTTTCTCGGCAGTGACATGAGGGCGGCCTACTACGAAGGAACAGCTCTCACCGGCAGCGGCCAGTCGCTCGGGTTGCTGGAGTATTACGGTACCGATTTAGCTGACTTGAACACGTACTACACGAACGTGGTTCAAACACTCAATGTCCCGGTCACTCTCTTGTCCACTGACGGAACCAGCACGAGTTGCGTTTATCCGAGTTGTGATGACACCGAACAGACCCTTGATATGACGCAGTCGCTCGGCATGGCTCCGGGCCTGTCCAGCCTGGTGATGTACGTCGGATCGACCGATTCGGCCATCTTTAACGCCATGGCCACGGCCAGTCCGCTGAATGCGCAATTGAGTTCTTCGTGGACTTGGTACCCGGCGGACCCCAACACGGACGACCCATACTTCGAGGAGTTCGCCGCGCAGGGTCAGAATCTGTTTCAAGCGTCCGGCGACGGCGGTGCGTGGACCCCGTCCTCCACGATTTGGCCCGCGGATGCTGCGTTGCTCACATCGGTCGGCGGGACAGATTTAGAGACCAGCAGTGCGGGCGGCCCGTGGAGTTCGGAGACGGCATGGGTCGACGGTGGCGGCGGTATTGGGCCGGACAAGATTGCGATTCCCTTCTGGCAGACGACGACGGCCAGCGGCTGCTCCAATTGTTCCAACAACTATCGCAACGGCCCGGACGTTTCGGCAAACGCGAATTTCACTTTTTACGTGTGTGCTGACCAAACTACCTGCTCCGCCAATCTATATGGTGGCACCAGCTTTGCGGCTCCAATGTGGGCCGGCTACCTTGCTCTGGCCAATCAACAAGCCGTGGCCAACAGTCAACCTACGCTCGGCTTCATCAATCCGGCACTGTACTCGATTGGTTTGGGTTCGAGCTATGACACCGATTTCCACGACATCACCAGCGGGAGCAACGGGTATTCTGCGACCGTCGGCTACGACTTGGCGACCGGGTGGGGCAGTCCGAACGGGAGTGCCCTGATCAGCGGCTTGCTGAGCACAATTAGTGTTCCTGGCTTCGGCCTTACCGCTTCGCCCACTTCGGCCTCGGTGACCCAGGGTGGCACGGCAACCTCCACCATTACCAGCACGGTGATAAACGGCTTTGACTCGAGCATTTCCTTGTCTGCGACCGGCCAGCCCTCGGGCGTGACCGTAACCTTTAGCCCAACCTCGATTACCGGGGCTGGAACTTCGACCATGACGATCATCGTAGGCGCATCGACAGCCAGCGGCACGTATGGTATTAGGGTCACGGGAACCTCCGGCAGCATCACCGAAATCTGCACGGTTTCTCTGACAGTGGGCAAAGCGCCTCCTGCCTTCACCATCAGCGCATCGCCCACAACCATTAACGTTGCCAGGGGGAGCTCCGGCACGTCCACCATCACCACAGCTGTTTCTGGCGGTTTTGACTCGGCCATTTCCTTGTCGGCAACTGGCTACCCGATTGGCGTGACCATAACCTTCACCCCCAAGACCATAGGGAAGCCGGGCTCGGGGAATTCGACCATGAAGGTCACGGTGGGTAAGCGAGTCGCGCTCGGAAACCACAAGATCACCATAAACGGCACGGGCGGAGGCGTGACGCACACGACTGCGGTCACGCTCGACGTCCTCAATTAGCAACAGCGAAGTGAAAATGCTTCGATCAATACGCGACCATCGTCGACCTGCCTGAGCACAGCGAGCTTGCGCCAGGCTCCATGCTTAGGCAGGGCGATTCGTCAAATCTTGGCTTCATTGGAAGAGTAAGAGTGGAAGAAAGGAGGCAGCCGGGACACAAGCGACCCTCGCCTATTTCAGAAGTGCCGCTCCGGCCGCATGCCGGACGGAATCTCAAACATTCTGACCCACGTTGTGTGCCACAAAAGACCGTCAAAGACTTTAAAGGAGAATTTAAATGATGACGAAGACGTTTTGTTCGATGGCGCTGGTTGCAGCGCTAATCCCGTTCGTTCAGTCCGCCCCGGCGCAAGATTACAAAGGAACGCCAAAGCCCACGATCCGAGATTACGGACCGTTTAGAAACGTGAAGCGTGCCGTCGCCAAAGCCAGCCCAGAGGCCGCCAGCGGGAGGTGCGGCAATCCGGCTAGGCCGTGCCTGTTCTACGGCGGAGACTTTGTGGATAACCCGCTCGGCCCCTCCGACCTGGCCAATGGTCTGGCGAACGAGACGACCAACCTTGTGCCCGGAACCCCGTATGGCGCTGCAGTTTGGTCTGCGTTTACGGTGCCCGCAGGACAGACGTGGTACGTGACAGGACTCTTCACCAACAACCAGTCGTCGTATGGCGTGCTTGACCAATCGCCGAACGTGCCGGAGGCGGCGGCCGCTTGGTCGATCAACGAAGGCGTCGTGCCCGGCAGCGCCGGAACCGTTGTTGCTTCCGGTACGTCGGCTGCCACCTCGACTCCGACGGGTCGCCAAGCTTTTGGACTGAACGAGTACACGGTGCAGGTGACAGGACTGAGTATTACTCTTACGTCCGGTACATACTGGATGAGCGTGGTGCCCCTGTGCACGAACACGGCCGACCCGTACTGCGGCGGATTGTTTTTTGAGTCAGACGTCGAATACATAAACACTACGCCCGCAAACGCCCGCGGTCCGGCCCAGCCGATTGATGCTGCGTTCTTCGACTCGCCGGCCTTCTTCCTGACCTTCGATCCCACGAATGGTACGGTAGGAGCCTGCGGCGGTTTCGGTTGCGACGCATTCTCAGCTGGCGTGCTGGGATACAAGTGAAGTAAGCGGTGCTAACACGGGCTGCGTCGGCGGATCGCGATGCGGCCCGGGATCCGCTGCCCTCCCTTGAATCGGGAGGGGCTACGACGAGGTTCTCAGGCTTCTCTGCCGTCGTTCACTTTCGAGGCCAAAGCGCCCACCATAATTGTGGGGAGAGCCGCCCTCGGCTGAAGGACGCTCACCCTCTTGGACGGCACACAGAGTCCGAACTGACAGCTGATGGCTGCCAATTCAGTTGATATCGAACTGCTCCTGATGCAGCGCGGGATCGCTCTTCACGATGATGGTTCGCTTTGTTAGTTCTTCCATCTCGTTCAGCAGGCGACCGTTGTTGCCTTTCAATTCTTTCGCTACATCCGGATGCACGCGCAGCATCACGTCTTCATGCTCCAGATGCTTGGCGATCTTGCGCATCTCCACGTAAATCTCGTTCACCACTGTGGTCAGCGACTTCACGTAGCCCGTGGACTGGCAATAGGGGCACGGCGCGCCGATGGTGCGTTCGAGCGATTGCTTCACCCGTTTGCGAGTAATCGCAACCAGTCCGAAATCGTTGAACTGAAGCACCTTTGAGGGCGCGCGGTCGTGGCGAAGTTCTTCTTCGAGAGCCTGCATCACGCGCTGGCGGTTGCGGCGCTCGTCCATATCGATGAAGTCGATGATGATGATGCCGCCCAGATCGCGGAGCCGAATCTGCCGCACGATTTCTTTGATCGCGTCTACGTTGGTTTTGACGATCGTGTCTTCCAGGCGCGAGGTCTTGCCCACGTACTTGCCGGTGTTGATGTCGATCGCGACCAGCGCCTCGGTCTGATTGATCACAATGTAGCCGCCGCTCTTCAGCCACACTTTTGACTTGAGAGCCTTGTCCATTTCTTCTTTCAGGCCGAACTGCTCGAACAGCGGCGTCTCTTTCGTGTAGAGCTTTACCCGCTTCACCAGCGCGGGCTGAAAGCGATTGAAGAATCGCAGAATGCGCTCGTACTCCGGCTCGGTATCGACCCAGATCACGGAGAAATCGGAGGTGACCTGGTCGCGCAGCACCCGCTCGACCACGTTGAGATCGTGATAGATCAGCGCCGGAGGCTTCGATGCCTCGGCCCGGGTCTTGATGTCGTTCCACAAACCTTTCAGGAAGCGAATATCCGCGCGCAGTTCCTCTTCGCCGGCGTTCTGCGCGGCGGTGCGGACGATGAAGCCGCCGTGGCCGTTCTCGCGCTCGCTCATCACGATGCGCTTCAGCCGCTGCCGCTCTTCATCAGAAGCGATCTTGCGCGAAACTCCGGTGTGGTTCACCGTCGGCATGTAAACCAGAAACCGTCCCGGCAGCGCGATGTGGCTGGTGATGCGCGCGCCTTTCTTGCCGATCGGCTCCTTGGCAATCTGCACCAGAATTTCCTGGCCTTCCTTCAACAAGTCGCTGATCTTCGGAACCTCATGCGACTCGCGCCGCGGGAGGCGTCGCCCACCGCCACGGCGTCCGCCACGCTGGCGGTCGAAGCCGGGCCGCGGACGCGGCACACGCTGCGTGTAACCAGCCGTCGCCGCCGGAGCCCGAACTTCCGCGCGGGCATCCACCGCGCCGGTTCCGCGAGCTTCGGCGTCAAGCATGGCCTCGGCTTCTGCTTGTGCCTCTTCCAATTCCAACTCCTCGGAGTCTTCTTCCGCCTCCGCAGCGCCGGCTTCAGCAGTCGGAGCAACTCCCGCTTCTGCTAAAGACGCCATGTGGATCTCTTCAACGGTCTCGCGAACTTCGGAAATTTCGCGTCGAATCTCCGATGACGGCTGGCCTGCCGCGCGAGTCTCCTCTTCGAATTCGTCGTATCCCTCATCCGACGACTCTTCGTAGCGGACGGTGTTGTTGTCCGTTTCCTCTTCGTCGATGGTCTCCTCTTCTAAGGTTCCGGGCGCGGCAAAGACGGGCGCTTCCGAGTCGTGAACCGGAGGAGTGGGCCGGTCCGAATGTTCGGGTCGTGGAAGTTCCTCTTCTTCGACAAATTCTTGCTGCGGTGTAGCGGTTTCGCGGTCAAACACTGAAGCCGCAGCGCTGACCGGTTGCGGCCGGCGAAAATCACGGTTCCAGTCCACCGAGGTTGAGGCCGCCGATGGACTCGCTTCAACGCGATCTTCTTGAGTGTGTCGTGAATCGTCGTGCTGTGGAGTTTCCGCAGCGTGGGCTGGGCTGGCGAAGATGGGCTCATCGTCAGGAAAAGCTGAAGCAGGCGTTACAGGTGCTGCATTAGACGTTGAGAGGTTCCTTGTTTCCGCTTCATGGGAACGCCGCTCGTGCACAGCTGGCGTCGGCGCCAAGCCCCGGTACTTGGAAATTGATTCTCCAGGAAGCAACATCGGCTGGTATCCAGCGGGAGGGCCAAACTGCTGCGTTCTGCCTGATGCCTGAGGACGCGGAGCAGCAGGAACAGCGGCAGCCGCGCCCTCTGTGGGCCGAGCCAGACGCGGCTCAGTTCCACGATCGCGTCCGTCATTTCGTCCGTCACGACGCCCGCCTCGACGCCGACGGCGTCCTCGCCACCCGCCACGCTCGCGGTCTTGAGAAGCCCCGCCACTGGAATCATCCGGCGCAGCACCGCCCGATTCCGGAGGACCGGCTTGCTCACCGGTTTCCTGAAAGTTCTGCGCAGGAGCGTTTTCGAATCGAGGCTCGGCCCCGTCGCTTGACTCGGCCGGCTGCGCACTCGCCCCAGACTCTCCCCGCGCCGGTCCCCGCATATCCTGCACACCGCGATTCGCCGGAACGATGTCGGTCACATCCTCATCGTGCTCTTCCAACTCCATAAAGTCGGAAACATAGAGGAAAGCATCGCGCTCCAGGCCAACGTCAACGAAGGCGGACTGCATGCCGGGCAGCACCCGGGTTACACGGCCTTTGTAGATGGAACCTGCCAGGGTGTATTCATTTTCGCGCTCGAGGTAGATTTCCGCGAGCAGATCGTCTTCCACCAGCCCCACCTTGGTTTCGTGGGGCGTGGAAGAGACAAATAATTCCTTGTTCATTGACACTCCGGTCCCGCTGCGGCTTATGCCGCACGGGTTTCACCGGGGCGAAGCGAGGAAGGAAGTGGGAGGAAGGAGCGTCGCGATGCTGGCCCCGAGGGGACGGCTGGACCCAGGGAGGTTTCTCCGGGGCCGAGGCCGCTGCACAAGCTTGGGTATCTTCTGCACTGTTTCGCTTTACGTCTGCCGGGTTTGTGACCGCACTCTCAGACCGTTTCCGGTCGGGGGGCCGTTTCCCTGCCAGCAGCGCTATAGCTTCAATCCTGCCCGGCCTTCTACTGCTCGATTAGCCGGTGAAATGCCCCCTTTACGCGAGGGCGATCGATATTTTTGGGGCTGCGCCCAACCGGCGCAGCAACTGCTTCCTGCCGTCTTCCCAGTCCTAGAATCACGAACCTGGCTCAGTATGCTTCGTCTTAGTCTGGCTCAGCTTATCCGGCTCAACCAGCTAATTCACAAAGCGGCGCATGCGAACGTTCATCACCATCCCCAGCGCCAGGAACATGAACAACACGGAAGACCCACCGTAACTCATCAGCGGCAGGGGTATTCCCGTGACCGGCATAAAGCCGACCACCATGCCGACATTGACCAGAATATGGAAGCTAAGCACAGCCACCACACCCATCACCACGAACGTGCCAGCGCGGTCGGGCGCTGTTTGCGCGTTCTGAGTCAAACGCATCAGCACTATGAAGTATAGCAGCAGAACTCCCAGCGCGCCCACGAATCCATGCTCTTCGGCAAAGGCCGCGAAAATAAAATCCGTTTGTGGGACAGGCAGGAAAGCCCCGTGTGTTTGCGAGCCTTTCCCGCCCCACAGCCCCCCCGAACCCACCGCAATCAGGGATTGCGTAACTTGGTACCCCGACCCCTGGGGATCGGCATCCGGCTCCAGAAAACTTGTCAGCCGCTGCTTCTGGTAGGACTTCAAAACGTGCACCCGTGGAGTAAAGAAGACGGCACCAATCCCCACCGCAGCCAGCAGCACCACCACCAACCCCTGCTTCCATTGCAGCCCGCCCAGAAATGCCCCCATCACGGCAATCGGGACATAAGTCAACGCCGTCCCCAGATCAGGCTGCGCCAGCACCATCAGCATGGGAATGCCGACAATCGCCCCAGCCTTAATGAAGTCTGGCCACGAAAGTTCGCGATGCCGCAGGTCGGCGAAATACTTTGCCACAGCCAGGATTAGGATCAACTTCACCCACTCGGAGGGCTGGAAGTGGTTCCCGCCGGGCATCTTGATCCACCGCCGCGCCCCAAGATATCTCTGCCCAAACAACAGTACTGCCATCAGCGAGGCCACCGCCGCAAAATAGAACCAGTGGATCCTATCCAGCAGCGCCTGGTAGTTCACCGCGCTCACCACAAACATCGCGCCCACGCCGCCCAGCACCCAGTAAATCTGCCGGATGTGGGATCCGGCAAACTTGGTGTGTGCCGTGGCGCTCTGGATCTCCATTACGCCCAGCCCACAGATCATGAGCACAAAGACCAGCAACAGCCAGTCAAAATCGCGAAATGAAACGTAGCGGCTCATCAGTTCCCAGTACCCAGTACCCAGTACCGTGTGAAAGCCTCCCCTCGAATGATTCCATTCAATTTCCTCATTGAATTCTCCCGGTACTCGGTACCAGGTACTCGGCACTCGCCGCTGCCAACGGCTCCTTCGCCATGTCTACAAAGAAATGCCCGCTCCCAAGCTTCTGTTCATCCCCATCTGCATCGGGAACAGTCCACACTGCACCAACTTCCACTTTTCCACTCGACCGCTTCGCCATCTTCGCGGGCTGCCGCTGTTGCTTGTCGACGAACGCTTTGATCACCTTCGCTGATGTGCGCGCGGCAAGATATCCGTGTTCGCCTTCCTCGAGCAGCGTGCACACGACGATTTCAGGATTGCGCCGCGGTTCCACTCCCACAAACCAGCCGTTGTCCTTGAAGTTTGCCTTGCCGGCCGCTCCCAGCTTGGCTTTCAAAGTGTTGCTGATAGTTTGTGCGCTGCCGGTTTTGCCGGCAAAATCAATGTTCTGCAGATGCGAAAGCGCCGCCGTACCCCCCGGATTCACCACGTCCGCCATGGCATCCGTGATGATCTCCCAGTTCTTGGGGTCAATCGGAATGATCGCTTGCTCTGCGCCATTCTGCGCAGGAACCATACCCGGCGGAAGGTCCACGGGATTGGTCACGTGGGGCCGTACCAACCGCCCTCCGCTGGCGATTGCGCCCAAAGCTCGCGCCATCTGCATCGGCGTGGCCACCACCGCACCCTGCCCAATGCCAACGGAAATCGTCTCTCCGGCAAACCACTTCTGCTTGTAGTTGCGGATTTTCCATTCTTCTGATGGCATTACTCCGCTGGCTTCCTGGGGCAGATCGATGCCAGTCTTTTGGCCCAATCCGAACGCGCTGGCGTACTTGGCAATGCGCTCGATCCCAAGCTTCTCGGCCAGCGTGTAAAAGAAAACGTCACAGGACTGATAGATGGCTTTGCTGATTCCTGTAATCCCATGCACACGATGTTCCGCCAGCACCCAGCATTTAAAGTAGCGCCCGTAAAATTCAGCGCCGCCCGTGCAATTCACCTGCATGTCCTGGGCAATGCCTTCCTGCAGTCCCGCGGTGGCCATGATGATCTTGAAGGTTGAGCCAGGCGCCAACTGCGCCTGAATCGCTTTGTTCATCAGTGGCTTGTCGGGATCGTTGACCAGCTTGTTCCACTGATCGCGCGAGACGCGCACCGCAAAATCGTTGGGATCGAAGGTCGGCCGGCTCACCATCGCCAGAATCTCGCCCGTGCGCGGGTCCATCGCGACGATTGCGCCGTTTCGCCCTTCCAGCGCCTCTTCTGCCGCGATCTGCAAGTCCACATCAACCGTTAGCTTCAACTGTTTCCCTGGAATCGCCGGCGTCTCCCCCAGCAGGCCCACTTCTCGGCCATGACTGTTCACCAGCGCGCGACGCGCCCCGTTCGTGCCCATCAGTGCGTCGTTGTATTGCCGCTCCACGCCGGAAACCCCCACCACGTCGCCCGGGTTATAGAGCTCGAACTGCGGCTGGTTCAGCATGTCTTCCGTCACTTCCCCCACATAGCCGATCAAGTGCGCCATGAACCCATTCCGTGGATACAGCCGCCGGTGCGCCACAATCGTGTCCAGTTCCGGCAACTCATTGCGATGCGCATCGATGAAGGCAAGTTCATCCGGCGTGATGTCTTCTTTCAAAAAGATCGGCTGGTATTGGGGCATGGAAGAAAAATGATGGATACGGGCCCGCACATCGTTGGGATCAAGGTGCAGGCCTTGCGCAATCGAATCTGCGTCCGCATTGAGATCGCGAGAAGAATCGCGCAGTAGCAGCGCCGAGAACGACGGATAGTTGTCGACGATGATGCGCCCCTCGCGGTCCAAAATCTTGCCGCGCGGCGCCAGGATTGGCACGTTGCGGATGCGGTTCTTCTCGGCGAGCGTGGCGTAGAGATCGCTCTGCATCACCTGCAGCCGCCATAATCCGTAAGCCAGCAGAAGAAAGATGGCCAGGATAATGTACTGCGCCGCCGTCAGGCGGACTTCCGATACTTTGTCGTCACGGCCAAACATCAGTTCTCAGTTCCCAGTTCTCAGTTCTCAGTTGTTATGCGACGCCACATGCGGATCGCAGCCTCTTAAACTCTTTGTAAGGGATGTGTTCCAATTCTAGCTCTTCGAGGCGCTCATGCGCGTGGCCGAAAGGTAACGGAGGTCACTGCGGGCTCTTTACTGAGAACTGAGAACCGGGAACTGAGACTGCCTTCACGTCCTCTGCTTGAACTTGTCGAGCACAAAATAAAGCACCATCCCGACTACTCCATTCGCCAGCCCGGCTAGAATTCCCCGGCTCCAACTCCAATTCAGCGTCAGGTTCACCATGCCGCGTGCCACGGTGAAATACACAGCCGCATGAATCAGATAAAACCCCACCGTAACCAGCAGGCGTGCGCCCGCATTCTCCACGTCAAGCTTCGCTCCCAGCGACGACGCTCCAAAACCCACAACGGTCTTAGCGATACCATAAATGCCGATCGGGTAGGGCCCCAGCATGTCCTGCGCCAGCCCAATCGCCGCCCCGGTCAACAAGCCTGAGATCGGATTGCGCCGCGCCATGGCAAAGAAAATCGTCACCAGCAAGGGCAAATCGAGGTAGGAGAAGGCGGCAAGCCGCCGCGGGAGAAACGCCTGCAAAAACAGCGCCAGCAACGGCACCCCCACCGTCACCGGAATGCTGAACCGGTAAACCTCGATCTGCTCGCCCGATGTGTAAGTGATGGGCACGCTAATGGGGATTGTCGTCGGTTGTGGCGGGTTGCGGAGTCGATTGCGGATTGGGAGGAGTCGAAGGCTTCGCTGGCGTTGTTGCCGGTTTTGCCGCAGGACTCGCCGAGTTGGGCTGAGAATTCGGCTCCGCGCTCGCCGCAGCGCCATTGGATGCGCCGGTACTTACCGAACCATCGCCCGCGCCAGAATCGCTGGCAGGCACCACCGGATTCGCAACGGCCGTACTCGCCGGAGTTAATCCTTCGGAAACCGATCGTGCTGGAGCCGATTTTACGGAATCAGATTTTACCGAAGCCTGCTCCGCCGCTCTCGCCCCAGCTCCGGTGTTAGGTTTGCTCGCGGCGTTCGCCTGGGGTTTCGCAATACCGCCAGGACTCAAAGCAGCGGTTCCGCTCGCGACCTTCCCAGCCGCGATTTGCGCTGCTGTTGCTCCCGTCGCTGGTTTGTCCGGTACCGAAGGCAACCGCTGCGCCAAAATATCCGCTGCACGCACCTTCTCGCCATTTTCCGCCACCGGCTGCCGTTCCTGCTTCTCAGTCACTACCAGCACTTCTTCCAGCCGGCTAAGATCAGCCGCCGGTTTCAACTGGATGTTCAGGAACAGGTCTTTTCCCGGGCTTACCTTGCTCACCGTGCCCACCGGAAATCCCTTCGGAAATATCTGATCGCCTCCGCTGCTCAGCACAGCTTCCCCCGGAGCGACCTGCTCGTCACTCATCACCCGCTCTAGAATCAATTCTCCATTCGGCGTCCCGCGCAGCACACCCTGCAACCTCGACTTCTCCAGCAGCACGCCCACTCCGCTGCTCTGATCGTTGATCAACAACACCAGCGACGTCGAGGGATACGTGCGCAACACCTTCCCCACGATGCCGCCGGCTGTTATCACCGCCATGTCGGGTGCGACGCCCTCATTCGAACCTTTGTCGATATAAATGGACCGCGAAAGATCGCTGCCACTCGATCCGATGACCTGCGCCGGAACGGTCTTGGCGATGACCTGTTCCTTAAAATCCAACAGTGATTGCAGCCGGTGGGCCTGGGCGGCATCTTCGCTCAGCCGCACTTGCTCCAGCCGCATCTGTTCGATCTGCTCCTTCAGTTCGCGGTTCTCGGCCCGTACCCCGCGCAGAAAGAAATAGTCGTGCCACAGATTATTGGCGCCGTTCTGCACCCAGATCAGTCCGCGCTCCATGGGAGTGACCACGTCCACGGCCCACACCCGGATCAGCCGCGTGTGCTCAACGTCAGCGCTGCGCTTCACTTGCACCGCCAGCCCAAGCACCTGCAGAAACAACACTCCCACCAGGATGATCAGATTGCGGTAACGGCCGAGGACAGATTCCATAAAAACAGTCGCCAGTAGCCAGTGCCCAGTTACCAGTGAACCACTCCGTTCCTCTTTCTAGGTACTGGGTACTGGCTACTGAGTACTTGCTCTACTCAATCGAGATCTTCCGCAGCAGTTTAAAGTCGCTGAGCATCTTGCCCGTGCCCAACACCACGCTGCACAGTGGATCGTCAGCAATGGATACCGGCAGGCCGGTTTCCTCGCGTATGCGCTTGTCCAGGTTCTTCAGAAGCGCTCCGCCTCCAGTCAGCACTATTCCGCGGTCGCTGATGTCGGCCGAAAGTTCGGGCGGCGTGCGCTCCAGGGCTACGCGAATCGCATTCATGATGGTCGATACGCACTCGCTCAACGCCTCGCGAATTTCGCCGTCATCGACTGTGATTGTCTTCGGCACGCCTTCGATCAGGTTCCGACCCTTGATCTCCATGGTCATCGGCTTATCGAGCTGGTGCGCCGAACCAATCTCCATTTTAATTTGCTCGGCTGTGCGCTCGCCGATCAGCAGGTTATATTTCCGCTTCAGATAATTCATGATGGCTTCGTCCATCTGGTTCCCGGCCATCCGCACCGAACGCGAGTAGACGATTCCGCTCAGCGAAATCACCGCAATGTCCGTCGTCCCACCGCCAATGTCGACCACCATGTTGCCGCTTGGCTCCGTGATCGGCAACCCGGCCCCAATCGCCGCCACCATGGCTTGCTCCACCAGATGCACTTCACTCGCCTTGGCACGATACGCCGAGTCCATCACTGCGCGCTTTTCTACCTGCGTAATCTCCGACGGTACTCCAATCACAATCCGCGGATGAACCAGCATCTTCCGGTTGTGCGCCTTTTGAATGAAATAATTCAGCATCTTCTCCGTGACCTTGAAGTCGGCAATCACGCCATCCTTCATAGGTTTGATGGCCACGATGTTGCCGGGCGTCCGTCCCAGCATCTCTTTCGCCTCTTTGCCCACGGCTTCCACTTCGCCCGTGTTCTTGTTGATGGCGACAATCGAGGGCTCGTTGACCACGATGCCCTTGCCGCGCGCGTAGACCAGCGTGTTCGCCGTGCCCAGATCAATGGCAAGGTCGCTCGAGAACAAGCTGAACAGCGACCTCAGGTTGTGCGAACGTGAAGAGTGAAATCCGTTGTTGTTTGACATGAGACGAACTCTTTCGCGATCTACTCGGATCGCATAGTTTTCGGGCGAACCCGATTTCTGCCACCCGGCGCGGTACCGCCCTCCTTAGTCTAAGAGAGTCTGCGCAACCCTGCCGGAACCAAAGGTTCTCGTCCTCTTGGCCGGAACCAACTTCTACGCTTGTCATCCTGAGCCGGGCGCTCTTTGCCCGCCCACCACCCGAACTCACTGAATAATGATCTTTTTCTGCTGCGTATTCACCCCACCCTGCGCCGTCTGCGCCGTCACCGTAATCACCGCTTCGCCAGTCGCCAACGGCGGCGTGAAGTAATGGAATGTCCCATCCGTGGTGACCATCGGAACCTCCCGCCCATTCACCATCACCCGCGCCCCTACCTGCGTCTTGCCCGCTACTTCAATTACGTGCCCATGCTGAATGAACGGATCCAATTCCAGATCGATGGCTTCTCCCTGTTTTCCCTTGGAAATGATGGTGAAGCGGTTCTTCTCGCTTTCAATCGACTCTTTCCCCGAAGCTTCGTACGACTGTACCACCCAGTAGTACGCTCCTTCGCCCAGGCTTGTGACTGAAACATCCGCGGTGTTCACTCTCTTATCAACCAGTGTAGAAGAAAAGTAGGGGTTCCTCGAAATCCGCAGCCGGTACCCGACGGCGTTCGCCATGGGCGTCCAGGAAAACTCAACGTCTTTGCTAGCGTCCCCGGTAGTGAAGATCGGCGCCATGTTCGCCGGCGAAATCGGCGTCGGCGGTCCCGTCCCTTTCGCCTTCTCCATGTGCGTCTCAGCTGCCTGAAAACTGACCTTCTCCCAGCTGGCCAATTGCACTGTTTCCGTCCCGCGCGTAACTTCGCCACTGCCCTTCTTCATCAGAATTTCGTGCTGATCCATCTTGGGATCGTTGTGCACTTGGGCCGTCGATTGCGGAGACAGCGATGCCGTCGCCCCAGCCACAATCACCTGCGATTTCGATCCCAGCGCATAAGTTGCGGTCGAAAGATCCACCGTTCCAGTGCTCACCGCCACAGCCACATTCGTCTGCTGCTGATCGTTGGCCGAGTTCTCTTCAACCACAATCAGCGAATCCTGTTTCACGGTGTAGCTGGTGCCGTCGTTGAACACCACCTTCGCCATGCCTTCCGAGCCGGTCTGCACTACATCGCCTTTTTCCAGCGGAATGTTGTAGTCCGCGCCCACCCACGTATTCCCGCTTCCCTTCTTTACGCGCACCGTGCCATCGAGGGCCGTAAAGTGGGCTTGCTGCGCTGTGCTGACGCCACTCCCAGTCGTCGGAGCCATCCCCGCCACGCGCTGCAAAGACTTGCTGGCCACGCCTTCTGCAGCCTTTAAACTGTTCTCGGTAAATTGCGGGAACGTCAATCGCACCCCAACTAACACAATCGCGGCGCCGGCCATAACCAGCAGCGCCACGCTGCGGTACGAGACGGCTTTCCACGCAATGTGGTATCCCGGTTTGCGAGCCTCTAAAGACACGTGAACCAAAAACCTTATTTCAGCTTTTGAAGATGCGGTAATTCCAAAATTACCATAAGCCCATCGGCGCGATGAATAGGTAATCAACAGGGAACGTTACCTTCGTTTGAGCCCAGAGCTTGCATTTAGGCTCACTTTCCCATGTCAAATAGGCCGCGCCGCAGCAAATGCTATAAGACTTCCTTCGTGCTCCGGAGCCCGCCCTCAGCGAAGAGGGTTCTTTCGCATCCTTAGCTTTTCCCTGTTCCATGACACCACGCCCTCCCTTCCGTTATCCTTCTCTCCACTCATGGCCGGCACTTCATCAACCCTCCCAACAACCAGCCAGAAGCACGAATCATTCCTCGCCGACGGCATGCCGATCATACTGGCCATCGCTCTCGCCAAATTACTGTTCCACGTCTATTTCAACAACCGCTACGGCTACTTTCGCGACGAGTTCGACTACATCGCCTGCGGCGATCACCTGGCCTGGGGTTACGTCGACCAGCCATCGCTCATTCCGTTTCTCATCCACATCAGCCGCGCCGTCCTCGGAGACTCTCTCCGCGCCATTCGCTTCATTCCCGCACTGGCTTCTTCTCTTCTTGTCATACAAACGGCCGTCCTCGCCCGCGAGTTCGCTGGACGCCGCTTCGCCCTGCTCCTCAGCGCCCTCACCATCGTCATCGCTCCGCAATATCTTTCCAACGGCAGCCTCCTCGGGACCAACTGTCTCGAACCCAATCTCTGGATGGGTTGCGCCTACTTTGCCATCCTCGCTGTCAAGCGCAATCCCCGCCACTGGCTATGGTTCGGCGTGGTCGCCGGTCTCGGGATGGAAGAAAAGTATTCAATCGCCGTCTTCGGCTTCGGCATCGTCGTCGGCCTCCTCTTAACCTCGCAACGCCGCGTCTTTCTCAATCCCTGGATCTGGCTCGGCGGCCTCGCCGCCTTCCTCATCTTCCTTCCCAATCTGCTCTGGAACATTCACTACCACTGGCCCTTCGTCGAACTGATGCGCAACATCCGTGCCGAAGGCCGTGATGTCATTCTTCCGCTGCCGCAATTTTTCCTGCAGCAAACCTTCTTAGTGGACCCTATCACCGCACCGATTTGGCTCACTGGACTGTTCGCCCTCCTGTTTTCCAAACGTCTCAAGCCTTACCGTTTTCTCGGCTGGTGCTACCTGACTTGCTTTACAGTCTTTTTCGTTCTCCACGGAAAAAATTATTACCTCGCTCCCGTCTATCCCATGCTGCTGGCCGCAGGCGCAGTTGTGATCGACTCAGCCCTCGAAGGCCGTTCTAAAGCGGAAACCGCCCCCCGCCTCGCCTGGCTTAAGCCCGTGATCGTTATCGTTCTCCTCGCCAGCGGCGCCCACCTCGCTCCTGTAGTCGTTCCCATCCTTTCTCCCGACAAATTCCTCCCCTATACAAAAACCCTGCCCTTCAAGCTTCCGGTGATGGAGCATAGCCACGCCCGCGCCGCGTTGCCGCAGTGGTATGCCGATCAATTCGGATGGGACGAAATTGTCGCCGAGACCGCCCACGCCTGGAACCTGCATCCCGCGTCGAAGATCGCGAAGACTGCGGCATCTTCGCCCAGGACTATGGCCAGGCTGGCGCCATCGACTTCCTCGGCCCCCGCTACGGCCTGCACCCGCCCCTCAGCGGCCATCAAACCTGGTTTCTCTGGGGACCGCGCGGCTACTCAGGAAATTGCATGATCGTTCTCGACGACAGCCGCGAACGCCTCGAACAACTCTGGACTCACGTCAAGTATGTCGGCTCCTCCGCCGACAATCCCTATGCTCTTGAAAAACAAATCGACGTCTTCATCTGCCGCGGCTCAAAATTCGGCACCCTAACCCAGAATCTGGCCGCAACTCAAACGCTGGCGCTAGGATAGGAATTTGACCTAACTCATCGCCGGAAGAGATAGCTGACCTTCACAAAGAACACGCGTCCGTCATTAATCAACCTGTTGCCGCGGACCAGCCCAACGCCATTGGGGTCGCATCCGACGGTTTGTCCAGCCACAGGCAGGCATAGGCCGGGGATCAGGTTCTCCAAGTTGTTGTTGTAGCCAACATAGATCGCGGTGCCGGGATGAACCAGATAAGTGAGAGGAAATCGGAACTAAAGTCCTTGGTGGTTGCGAGAGAGCTGTAAGTGGGATTGGCCAGCAAGCCGTTGTACTGCAGAATGGCACGGAATGAAAGTGCCGGCGTGAATTGATAATTCCACTGGCTGCGCATGATATGATTGTTAAAGGACGCGTGATGCGCCGCGCCGTTGAGCACTCGGTCAAGAATGTAGGTATTGTCCATCTCCAGATGCCCGGTGGGTTTGATGCTCATGGTCTGGTTGATAAATAGCTCGTCACCGGTAATCGGCAGCTGGCCGGTAGGCACGACAATTAATACCGTGCCGTCGCGAATAATCTGAGTGCGCCAGGTAATCAAGCGCGTGGGACTGCCCCCGACCACGAGGCCACCGATATCCTGCGCATACTTGTGATTGTTTGGCAGGCCGGCGAAATCGACGGGGCGCAGCACATCCTCTCGTATGCCGACAATCGGAGCGAAAAAAACGTTGTGCCGGAAGTCGAAGACCCAGTCGCCGTTGTAGTTGTGCAGCAAACCGACGCCGTTGTGATCCCAGAGATCGTGCGAATTCAGTTCGGGACCCTGAAATACCAGGTGCTTGCCTTCCGGCCGCCAGTAAAAATGGTAGTACTGGGCGGCGTTGCGGATATCGGTTCGCGGAACAAAGCCTGCGTCGGTGTGAAAGTTGGGAGTGATGTCCTGAAACATGCAATTCGTACTGAGAAACGCCGCCCAACCGCCGTTGAGCACCGCTTCATGATCCTGCCCGAAGGTGTAACCGATGGCTGGTGGCGCGATGGTGTTGCCGGAATTGCTGGCTGCCGTGTTTACCGCGGAAACAACGTCTGCGGTGGCATACGTGGAAGAGACCAGGCTGCGAAACCATGACGTCCAATTCTTGCCCAGGCGGATGTTGGCATCCAGTCCGCCTACGCGATTGAAGTTCCCGTCGTATTCGCGGTCGACATAGACGGCGCCCACGCTGCTCTGATCGCCAATATCATGACTGACCCGGCCCACCGCAAAATAAGCGCGAGTTCCGGCTAGCGGACTGTAGTCAGGAACTAACAGTCCCGGCGAGCGATCGTCGGCGAGAAAGAATCCCAGATTCCATGGCCCCTGCTTTCCGGTGAGCCGCGCTCCAAAACTTGGCTCGATAATGCGCCGGGTAAAAAGTATCTTCGACGTTTGATACACGCCAATATTCGTATCGCTGAAGAAATTTGAATTCTCCAGGAAGAACGGCCGCTTCTCCGGAAAAAATACTTCAAACCGCTGGTTCACCGTGTTCTGGGGCTGATCGGATTCGATTTGCGCGAAATCCGGATTGATCGTCGTATCCAGCACCAGGCTGTCGTGGAAAACGAATTTGGAATCGAGCCCGACCTTGCCCTGAAGATTTCGATTGTCGAAAAGAGGCTGAATCGGATCGCGATCATCCAGCTGTGCGAACTGCTGAAGTATCCATAGGGATTGAACTGCATGTTGCGGCTGGGTGAAACGTCCGCCACGCCGGTGATCATTGCTTCCTGATTCAGCCGGCCGGAAATGCGGCTGGAAACGCGCGGCCAGTAGTCGTTTTCATCATTGCGCGGATGTAGCGCATCAAGGTCACGCCCCACACCTGTTCTTTTGCGGGATGGAAGCGAATGCTGCGGAACGGAATCGACATCCAGACGAGTAGCCCTTCTCCGTTACCTTGCCGTGCGAGTCCCAAACCGTATCGTAGGAATAGTCTGCGCCGCTGTCCTCAGTCCACAGCGCGTCCGATTGAATACCTCGGGGATTCACGTCGAAAAGGAACCCGTGACGCTGATCGTGAAAAGTGTCGAGCGTGAGTTCAACGTAATCGTCATCGGGAGGAGTGACCGCTTCGCGCCGCGTCATATGTCCACGAATCGCGTGCGGATCTTTATCCCAGCAAACCCACACCAGATATAAGTTTGCCGCGTCATATCCCAGGTAAACATCGGTGCGCTGGGTCGCAGGCTTGCCGTCGGATGGCTGCTGCTGGATAAAATCCGTGACCTTTGCCAGTTGGGCCGAATTGCCGCGCGGAGTCATGTCCGTCGAAATCTTCAAGGCGGGGCGGCGCTCGATACGCGTGGAATTCGCACCTCGGCGGCGGCGCTGGCCGGGATGAGTCGCCCGATATTAGGAAGAGGCTGAACGGCAAGAAGAATATTGAGCCGAAACAAGTCTGTACGACGCGCATCGGATCCTTGGACTAGAATCAGGGACTAAGCAATCAGGCGCTCAGAAAATCCAGAATATGTAGCCTGCCCCAGACATTAGACCCGATGTCGAGGCAAAACGTTAGTCAGACGTTGGAAATAACAAAACGACGTTGCCTCGAGTGCTTGTTGAATTCCCGCAAATTTTCAGCGGGCCGCCCTTGACATCGCGAGACGCTGTCATCAACAATTAGCCACGCATCAAATATCGGCTTCAAATCGCTTAAACCAGCTCTCTAAATTCTTCCACGAGGTTCTCTCCATGTTGCTTGTCGCGCGCCTGTCTATTTTCCTCTGCCTGCCGTTCTTTCTCGCTGCCGTTCTTTCCGCCCAAAGCATCACCGTCTCCCAACCCACCATCTGGGCCTCCAAGCCAGACGTTGCCGCCTTCGAGAAAATTGAGAATGACCGCCTCGCCGCCGGCCAGCGTGCCATCGACACGCTGCTCGCCGCGAAAGGCCCGCGCACTATTGAAAACACCCTCGCTCCGCTCGACGAAGCGGTCCGCCAGAATCAACTCCGCTAGACTACTTCGCCGGACTCATGGAGCAAGTCCATCCCGACGTCGGCCTTCCGCGATCACGCCACCGCCATGCTCACCAAAGCCAGCGCAGCGCAAACCGCCATCGCGCTGAATCACGACGTCTACAATGCGCTCGCCGCGCTCGATCTTTCCAAAGCCGACGCCGCCACGCGCTATTACGTTCAACGCCAACTTCTCGAATTCCGTCTCGCCGGCGTCGACAAAGACGACGCTACCCGCGCCCGCCTGAAAAAACTCAACGATCAGGCCACCGAAGAACAGTCCATGTTCGATCGCAATATTTCCGACGGCAAGAAAATAGTCGAGGCCGATCCCTCCGAACTCGACGGCCTGCCACAGGATTACATCGACCGCCACAAGCCCGGCGCTGACGGCAAGATTCAGATCACCACCGATTATCCCGACGCCCTGCCGGTCTTCAACTTCGCCAAGAGCGATGCCCTGCGCCGCCGCGTCGTCGCTCGCCTTCAACACCCGCGCCTATCCCGAAGAATCAGGAAGTCCTCACCAGCCTGATGAAGACGCGCTACGAGATCGCCACACTCCTCGGCTATTCCTCCTGGGCCGACTACAACGCCGCCGACAAAATGATCGCCAAAGGCCACAACATCGCCGACTTCATCCAGCAGGTCAACGATGCCTCCCTTCCGCTCGCCAAACGCGAATTCGAAATGCTGCTAGCCGAAAAACATAAGACCGATCCCAGCGCAAAAGAAATCTGGGATTACGAACGCAGCTATCTCTCCGAATTAGTTCGCCGCTCCAAGTACGATTTCGACTCTCAATCCGTTCGCCCTTACTTTCCCTTCAACCAAGTAAAGCAGGGAATTCTGGACACCGCCGCTGACCTCTTCCACGTCAGCTTTCAGCAGGAACCGAACGTCCCCTCCTGGGATCCCGCGGTTGAAACCTGGATCGTCATCGACACCGGCAAGCCCATCGGTCGCTTCTATCTCGACATGCATCCGCGTCCCGGAAAGTACAGTCACGCCGAAATGGCCCCGGTGCTTGACGGCATTCGCGGCAAGCAACTGCCCGAAGCCATCCTCGTCTGCAACTTCCCCGTTCCCACCGCCACCGATCGCCGGCCTCATGGATTACGGCGACGTCGAAACTTTCTTCCACGAATTCGGCCACCTCATGCACCACATCCTCGGCGGCCAGCAACAGTGGGCCGGCATCAGCGGCATCAGCATGGAATCCGACTTCGTCGAAGCTCCCTCGCAGATGCTCGAAGAATGGATTCGCAGCCCGCAGGTTCTCGCCAAGTTCGCCCGCCATTACAAAACCGGCGAACCCATCCCTGCCGAACTCGTCGCCCGCATGAACCGTGCTTCCGCCTTCGGACGCGGCGGCTGGGTCGGCCGCCAGAACTCCTTCACCGCCATCTCCTACGACATCTATAAAACCAAACCCGAGGACGTCGATCTCGACAAAGTCACGCTCGACGACAACCGCCGTTACACCCTCTTCACTCCCTTGCCCGACACTCACATGTGGGCCTCGTTCGGACACCTCGGCGGTTACTCCTCCGCTTATTACACCTATCTGTGGGATAAAGTGATCGCCGAAGATTTCTTCCTGCAATTCGATCACAAGAACCTGCTGGCCGGTGATGCCCCCATGAAGTATCGCCGCGTCGTACTCGAACCCGGCGGCTCCATGTCGGCCAATGATCTAGTCAAGAACTTTCTCGGCCGCCCACAGAATATGACGGCGCTCCAACACTGGATGGCCGAAGAATTCGACGAAGGCGCCGGCAGCACGAAGACCGCAGGTCAGTGACGTAGGGAGTGCAGGCGGTGGGAGTGCAGGCTGTGGGGAGAGTGGGCGGCAGCCGCCTCATATTTGTCATTCCGAACCGGGCGTCAGCCCCGGTGAGGAACCTGCTGTTTCTCGCCCCTGATCACCCCTCGGAACCATCACCCACGCGACTCCAGCACTCGCCACGCCCAGACCCGCGCAAATCAACATCACAATTCGGAATCCAAACACAAACGCTTCCCGAACAGATTCCCTGATCGCGCCTTGCAAAGTGGGGTCGAGCCCGCCACTCACCTGCAAGCCGGCGAGCTTGCTCTCGTTCGCGTGAATCTGCTGCAAAACGCCAGCTGGTAGCGCGAAATATGCCAAGCGACTATTCAATCGAAATTCAAACGCCTTTACCATTACGATCCCAAAGACCGCAATCGCCAGCACGCCCGCCACCCGCGCCACCGCATTGTTGATTCCAGAAGCCGCACCCGCCCGGTCCTGATCGACCGAATTCATAACCACGGTCGTAAGAGGCGCCACAGTCACTGCCATCCCAAAACCCAAAACGATCACCGCCGGGAAAAACGTCCTCCAATAGCTGCCTCCGACCGACGGCACGGCAAATAGCGCAAAACCCATAGCGGCAATCACCGGGCCGATAATCAGCGGACCCCGTGATCCATAGCGGGCGACTAACCCGCCAGACCAGCGGGAAAGAAAGAAGATAAGCAGAATCAATGGAAGCACTGCAGCTCCGGTTGCCGTCGTGGAATATCCCTGCACTTGGACCAGGTTCATCGGGAGCAAGAAGAAGAAAATTCCGATAGCCGCGTACAAGCCCAGCGTAAGCAGGTTCGCGCCACTAAAGCTGCGGGATTCGAACACTCCGAGCGGCAGCATAGGCGCATTGACCTTGCCTTCGACCCATACCAACGTGATAAGGCAGCCGAACCCAACGATCAAACTCCCGAATACCACAGGATTTCCCCATCCTAGGTTGACCGATTCGAGGAACCCACTCACCAAACCACCGAGTCCTAGGGTGGCAAGAATCGCTCCCACACAATCGATGTTTCGCGCACTCGCGCTGCGACTTTCCGGAATCCGCCAAACCGAGATGACAATTACCGCCGCCGCCAGCGGGAGATTGATCCAAAATACCCACCGCCACGAACCATGCTCCACGAGCCAGCCGCCCAGAACCGGCCCAATGGCGGTGGTAATCGCCGTAAAGCCCGACCAGGTGCCGATCGCCTTACCACGGCTGTTCTCGTCAAAAGAGGTACTGATAATCGCCAGGCTGCCAGGCACGAGCAGCGCCGCGCCCACGCCCTGAACGCTTCTCGCGATAATCAATTGATGAATACTTGCGGAAAGGCCGCAACCCGCCGAAGCCCCGGCAAAAATCAACACACCCACCAGAAAGACAAGGCGCCGTCCAAATAGATCGCCAAGCGACCCGCCAACCAGGATCAACGCCGCCAGAAGCAGTCCGTAAGACTCCACTACCCATTGCACATCCACCACGGTTGCGTGAAAGGCGGCCTGCAGCGCGGGAAGAGCGACATTGACCACCGTACTATCGATGAACGCCAGACTCGAACCGAGAATGGTCGCAGCCAGTATCCAGGTTCTCGATTCTGCACCACGCGCACCTGCAGCAACGCCAGATCGTACACCGCCTTCGTCGCGAGGCATTCTCATGGAGGGTATGGATGCCAGTCGGCGGGCATCAGGTCCGAAGATCGCATCGGTTCTATGAAACAATCAACCCCGCCGCAACATCCAATCAAGTCGCGTGTTCTTTCCCTTCAGCCGGAGGACTTATGCCCAGCCGCCACCCTTCCCTCAATCTCTTCATCGTTCTAGTCGGATTGTCCAGCGCATCGACCGCGCAAAACGTCGTTCCCCTCTGCACGCCCAAAATCATCGCCAATAAAGTTGTCGCCTCTGCTGCCCAGCGCGAAGCCGCCGGCGACATCGCGCAACCACCGCTCACCGACACAGTGGACGGCTTCGCCTGGCCGGACACTCCTATGGGCGTGGTGAAAACCGAGAAGGGCTACGCGTTCTTCGGCAGTGACGGTGGCAGTCACGCACGTCAGCTCTGGCGCGGACGCCTGTACGGAAACAACAAATATGGATCGATCACCCGGACTCTGGGCACTCTCGATAACCCCCTCGGCTCCGACCCTCCAATCGATGTGACCATCAAGCCGAATCCCGATCCCGCGGTCAATCCCTTCTACCAGAGTTATGACTACATGGGCGGCGGACCAGTCTACAAAGTTTCAGAGGGCAAGCCCGGAGCCGGCAATCTGCTCCTGGTTTATCACGCAGAGATTCCGACCATCCAAACCCAGAGTTTCGACTCCGTGTACGCATTGGCCGCATCGACCGACGAGGGTATGAGTTGGACCGACCTGGGCGAGATCATTCGCATCAATCAAGGCTACCGAACCGATATGGACGGCTTCGATATCGGCGACGCTCCCCTCGTCGTCTCTCCCGACGGCAATTATTTCTACATTTACTTTCGCGATTGGCTCGCCAACGGCACCACGCACTGGGGCAACCCACCGACGATCACTCTCGTTTCCGTAGCCCGCGCCCCCATCGACGCCGTTCTTCAAGCCGCATTCGGCAGCAAGCCGCACGCCGTCGCATTCCAGAAATATTACGACGGCTGGCATCTGGATCAGGGCCTCGGAGGCTATTCCCGCGATCTCAATCCCAACGCGCCCTACAGCGGCGAACTCCAGGTTGCCTACAACTCCGACCTGCAGCGCTACCAGATGATCATCGGCGAGGGCGTCCTCGCCGCCTACGCGGAGTCTCCCGACGGATTAAACTGGTCACTCCCCACACTGCTCTACGACGGAAAAGAACAACCCGCTTACGTCACTCCCGTCGGCACGGGAGACGATCCCCGCATCCTAGGCAAGCAGTTTTATATGTACTACACAGTCCCCTCCCCAATCGGATGGCCCGGCAACACCCTGAATCGCCTAACCGTCTCGTGCCAGTGAAAGCAAAGTGTAGAGCGGGCGCCCCGCCCGCTGCCTTTGACTTTGATTTGACGTTCTTCCCACAACCGTAGCGGCGCTTCAGCGCCGCGCAGAACTCGACAAGTAACAAGCTCTTCAACCCCCATGACCAAACCTATAACTGGCCGAATCTCAATACTAACTTCATGGTAGTAATTCCATTGGCGGCGGGATCAGCTGACCTCGTAACTCCAGGCAATCTCTCTAACCATAAGTTTGTAGTTAACTTACCCAGTCGAGCAAATTTCTCTTGACACCTTTGTCTGCGGGTGTAGTATTTCTTCGCATATCGGGCGAGTAGGATCGCGCTCCGGTCCTGCTAGTTCGTAGTTTCCTCTCTTTCCCCTGGGCCCTGAAGTTAAATGCAGGAGTGCAAGCGCCGTATTCCGGCGCGGGTTTGCTCTATATGCCCACCATTGCTCAACTTGTCGCCTGGGAAATAAAAGGCTTCCTTGTAGCACTGTTCGCCATTGTGGCGGGACAACTCTTCACGGGTGAGATCAATACCAAGAACCTTCTCTATGGGCGTAAGAACGACGCGGACCAGCCGTTCACCGACGCCAACGGTGTTAAGCGGCTAAAGAGCGAGAACACGCTGTACTTCAGCCCCGAGCGCGTCCAGTTGCTGATGTTCACCCTGAGCACTGCGCTCTATTACCTCACACAAGTCATGAATAACCAGAATCCGGGAAAACTCCCGGATCTCCCGAACTCCTGGACCGCCACCATGGGCGGCAGCAATGCAATTTATTTAGGCGGAAAAGCGCTGGCCACGTTCTGGCCGCGCAGCGACGGGCCAAAGGGAACGCAAGTTAGCACAGGAGAATGAAATGAATACAGAATTCTTCATCGCTGCATTCTTCACATGCGACCTGAACACGCTGGTGTGCGTGATCGGATATGTCCTGTGCGGGCTGATCGGCTTGATCGGCATCGCAGTCCTGTGGCTGATCTACGATGGAACCATCGACCTGTCGCGTCTGATCAGCGAGGCCAACGGCGACGCCAGCATGGCGCGCTTTCAATTTCTCGTGTTCACCTTCGTAATCTCTTTAAGCCTTTTTCTAGTAATCGTCGCGGGGAAGCCGAACGAGAATAAGCCCTCACTCCCTGACACGATTCCGGCAGGAATACTAACCCTGCTGGGCATCAGCGGCAGTTCCTATGCCGTCGGCAAGGCAATCTCGTATTCCGACCCCGCGGGCCTCGAGGAGCGTCCCGTCACCGTGACCATCAATCCTCCGACGGTTGTGTTGAAATACGGCCAAAAGCAACAGTTCACCGCCGATGTTCCACGTAAGCCGGATGCGAAAGTGAAATGGGAAATTGTCGCCGGCCCAAACCCTCCCCACATTGCCTACATCGATAGCGACACCGGACTATTCACAGCGCCCGACGGGCCCTCCATGCCGCCCGCGCCTCACGCCACCGTAAAAGCATCGCTGCCGGATTATCCCGGAATTTCCGACGTCGCCGTCGTCACTTTCATCGACGAACGTCCTACGATGGTAACCATCTCGCCCGCAAATCCCATCGTGAAATACGGGCAGACCGTTCGATTCAGCGCCCAGTCGGCGCCCGTCGTCGATACCAACATGAAGTGGGAGGTAATGACGGGGTCGGCAGGAACAGACGTCGGCAAAATCGACGCCAATGGAGTTTTCACAGCGCCCCCGGCGGGATCTCAGGCAGTTCCGCATTCCACCGTGAAAGTGAGCCTGGTGAATAACCCCGACGTTTCCGATGTGGCCGTGATCACGTTTACCGCGTGAGGTGAAAGATGACCACTCGAAAAACAACTAACCGAGCCGCCGCTCGAACCGGCCGAACTGCTAGCCCAACCGCCACGCCCGCGCAGACGCGCCGGCGTAAGCTGGCGTCGGCGGCGACCATGTTGCCGCTGGCCCTGGGTCTGGCGGCAAATGTGGGCTCGCCAGCCAAGGCGCCGGCGCCGACGGCAGTGACGTTGTCAAGTACTGAGGGCAGCGTCTTCGCCCAAACGTGCTCGACTCCGCTTTTTCCCACGGATACGCCTACAGCGATGGATAGTGCGAGTTGCAGTGTGTCCGGGAATGGCGGCGCCGAGACCTGGCAAAATGAGGCCAAGAACAATTTTTGCCCATCCGGCGATCCGAGCAACCCGACCCTCACAAGCATCCCGGAGTTGGTTGCACTGCAAACCAGGGCTCAACAGATTCCCAACATAAATTTCGGCAACCCCAGCTCCCATCCCCTCACCAGCAAAGCCGGCCCAGTCCAGAAACGGGATCCCCTGGTCGCACTAGGCGAGGGGAGTCCGGTTCAGTTGTTGGGATATGTAAAGATCGCTCGCCAGGAGGGAGCGGAGAGCGTGAATTGCGGCTCCAACGTTCCGAATGCGCCCGCATATCACGACATTCACATCTCCATCGTGCTGAGCCCCGCAGACCAGGAATGCTCCGGAGTGGTGGTGGAGATGACGCCACACCACCGTCCCGAGGAGTGGACTGCCCAACTTGTAAATGAAGTTGCAGCGGCGGCATTGCTCGTTCGTGTCACCGGTCAACGCATGTTTGATTCGAGCCATACGCCGTGCCAGAATGGTTCGCCGATCAAGGGCGACCCGGCGCGCATTTCGCTCTGGGAAGTCCATCCAATTTACAAGTTTGAAGTGTGTCCGCAAGGCAATTGCACCAGCGGCGGATGGGTGCCACTGGAGGCGTGGACAAAGCCGTAATTGGAATTCGATATGTCTCGCCTTTTTTGAAGCCTGGGTTGACTGTTGCCTTGTGCCTCGGGGTTGGTCGCCAAGTCCCTCCCTTGCCGCACCTTCCCTACCCCCTGTAGCATCAATATCCAGGCATTCATAAGGAGCAATCATGGCAACCGACACCCTCGCTTCCCCCGCAACACTCAGCCACACTCCAACCAAAGTCTTCAAGAATTTCATCGACGGCGAGTGGGTCGACTCCTCCACCGGAGAGACCTTCGAAAACCGCAATCCCGCCGACACGCGCGACGTGGTCGGCATCTTCCAGAAATCCGCCAAAGCCGACGTCGACGCTGCTGTCGAGGCCGCCAAGCGCGCCTTCGCCAAGTGGCGCCTCGTGCCCGCTCCGCGCCGCGCCGAAATGGTTTTCCGCGCCGCCGAAATTCTCATTGGACGCAAAGAAGAGCACGCCCGCGAAATGACCCGCGAAATGGGCAAGGTTCTCAAGGAAACTCGCGGCGACGTGCAGGAAGCCATCGACGCCGCCTACTACAACGCCGGTGAAGGCCGCCGCCTCTTCGGCCCCACTGTGCCGTCGGAGCTGCCCAATAAATTTGCCATGGCCGTGCGCCAACCCATCGGCGTCTGCGGCATGATCACGCCCTGGAACTTTCCCATGGCAATTTCCTCCTGGAAGCTGCTGCCCGCCGTGGTCTGCGGTAACACCTGCGTCATCAAGCCCGCGCAGGATACTCCACTCTCCACCTTCAATCTGGTCCGCGCCTTCACCGATGCCGGCATTCCCAAAGGCGTGGTCAACATCGTCACCGGCTTCGGCGCAGAAGTAGGCACGCCGCTCGCCGAGCACGCCGACGTGCGCGCCATCTCGCTCACCGGATCATCCGCCGTTGGCCGCATCATCGGCGGCATCGCCGCCAAGACTTTCAAACATTGCTCGCTCGAACTCGGCGGCAAGAATCCCATGATCGTCCTCGACGACGCCAACCTCGACCTCGCCATCGAAGGCGGCCTCTGGGGCGGATTCGGCACCACCGGCCAGCGCTGCACCGCGACCAGCCGCATCATCGTGCAGAAAGGCGTCTACCGCGAGTTCGTCGAGCGCTACGTCGCCCGCGCGAAGAAACTGAAAGTCGGCAACGGCCTGGATGAAACGGTCGAGATGGGTCCGGCCGTAAACGAGAAGCAACTTCAAACCGACCTCAGCTACGTCGAGATCGGCCAGAACGAAGGCGCAAAATTAATGTGCGGCGGCAATCGCCTCGACCAAGGCGATTACCAGCACGGCTGGTTCATGGAGCCCACCGTCTTCACCGACGTTGACCCCAAGATGCGCATCGCGCAGGAAGAAATCTTCGGCCCCGTAGTCTCGATCATTCCCTGCGATGACCTCGAAGACGCCATCGAAATCTCCAACGGAATCGAGTACGGCCTGTCGTCAGCTTTGTATACGAAAGACGTGAACAAAGCCTTCGCCGCCATTCGCGACCTCGAAACCGGCATCACCTACATCAACGCCCCAACCATCGGTGCCGAAGTGCACCTGCCCTTCGGCGGCACCAAAGCCACCGGCAACGGCCACCGCGAAGGCGGCATCGGCGCCATTGATTTCTACACCGAGTGGAAGTCCGTCTACGTGGATTACTCAGACACGTTGCAGAAAGCCCAGATCGACCGGGCGGAGTAAGAATCTTTAACCACAAAGGACACGGAAGAACACAGGGTAAAGCAAGTCGGATAGAATTACCCCGTGTTCCCCTGTGACCTGTGTTTAAGGTTTGCCTTCGACCATGCCCACCACCCAAACCCGCGAAGTAACCGCCGCCGCCCGTCTCGATAACGTCCGCTACGCCATTCGCGACCTGGCCTGCGTAGCCGACGAAGTCACAAAACAAGGACACAAAGTTCTTCCCCTGAACGTCGGCGACCCGCTCAACTTCGATTTCCACACTCCGCCGCACATCATCGAGGCCGCCTACAAGGCCATGCGCGACGGCAAGAACGGCTACGCACCCTCTCCCGGCATTCCCGAGGCGCTCGAAGCGATTCGCGGCGAGGCCGCGCGCAAGGGCATCACGACCGTGCGCGATGTCTTCGTCACTTCCGGCGTGAGCGAAACCGTCGACCTCTGCATCAGCGCCCTGGTGAATCCCGGCGAAGACATTCTCACGCCCAAGCCCGACTACCCGCTCTACTCGGCCGTTCTGTGCAAGCTGGGCATCGCGCTCAACGCCTACGATCTGAACGAAGACGACGCCTGGCAGCCCGAACTCGCCGATGTCGAACGCAAGATCACGCCGCGCACCCGCGCCATCGTGCTGATCAATCCCAATAATCCCACGGGCTCACTATGCTCGCGCCAGATGATCGAGCAAATCGCGGAAATCGCGCGCCGCCACAACCTGGTTGTCTTCTCTGACGAAATCTACGACAAATTGATTCTCGATTACGATTCGCAAGGAAACGCCACGCCCCACATCGCCTTCGCTGCCATCGCGCCCGACGTCCCCTGCATCACCTTCGGCGGCATGTCGAAAAATTATCTCGTCCCCGGATGGCGCATCGGATGGGGCATCGTCTCCGGCGACGCCGCTGCCATCAAGCCTTACACCGAAGGCATTCACCGCCTGCTGCGCGCACGCCTCTGCGCCAACCATCCCGAGCAATACGCCATCAAGCCCGCCCTCGAAGGCCCGCAGGATCACCTCATCGAAGTCCGCCGCAAACTGCGCTCCCGCCGCGACCTCACGCAGAAGTGGTGCGAATCCACGCCGCGCATAAACTGCGTAGCCCCGCGCGGCGCGTTCTACGCCTTTCCACGTATCGATATCCCCGAAAGCGACGAAGTCTTCGTCAAAGAGCTAATCCGCCAGAAACACGTCATGGTCGTTCACGGCTCCGGCTTCGGCCAAAAGCCCGGCACGCAGCATTTCCGCATCGTGTTCTTGCCGGATGAAAAGACTTTAGTGAAGGCGTACGCCGGAATTGCGGATTTCATTCGCGAACGCTACGGAGCTTAATTCACCGCCGAGCAAAGAGAAAAGAAGGATCGACAAAACACCCATGCGGGAGGGCTGGCACAATGACGATTATCTGTCCTGTTCGATGGGGCGGAGATCACAGCAGCGTCAGATCGCTACCAGATCTCTCAGATGTTGCCCGGCTATCAGATTCTGGGGTTGCGCGGCTGGGACGATTTCATCGTGAGAGATGCGGCCGGCTATACTTACTCGATCCCCGCGGTAGTGCCGGACCCGCGACGCCTCTCGCCTTTCGCTCGTCCGAGCGATCAAACAGATCTAAGAGGCGACGACCGTTTCGCGGGCCGAATCAAATGGTACATTAAGCCCCTCCTGTTCGGTGGAAGTCCTGATTTGAGCGAGAATACAACCTGGGTTAGTCACGAGGAGCACGTCCAGCTGGTCAGATGGTGGAACGGAAAGTACCGCGAACTCAAGGCCCAGAGTCCGGAGTAGACTTCCGCTTTTTGATGACCATGGTATGACCATGATCGAAAGGGTTCCGCCGTGAAGAAAATGGCCACTGGCGAATTCAAAGTACATTGCCTGAAAGTCATGGACGAAGTTCAATCCAAGCGCGAATCCATCCTAATCACCAAACGCGGCAAGCCGGTGGCCAAGCCTGTCCCGGTCGAGAAAGAAGCTGACGACTTTTTCAATTTTATGAAGGGTATTTCCGGATCGACGACCTGTCGACGTACTACTGACAACTCTACTTTTTATGGGCGTCTGTTCATTAGTCTACAGCGCCCGGCGCGTCATTCTGGTCTTCGTCGGGGCAATACTCTTTGCCTACCTGATTAATCCAATCGTCGGATTTCTGGAGAAGCATTCGCTGTTTTCGAGGAATCTCCGAGGATCTGCTGTTGTGGAAGTGTATCTAGTCCTGCTAATTCTGATTGCAATTCCTGCACACTCTCTCGTCCCGGCGCTATTGCGGCGGGCCGGTACTCTGATCGAGACCGCACCTGCCTTATTGACCGGGCAGTCACCCGGAGAGTTTGTTACAGAGGTCGGAGGCAGGTATGGATGGACCGACGTGCAAGAACTTCGGTTAAGAATGTTCCCGGCGAGACATCGAGAGGAGATGAAAAGCCTCGTTCGCGCAGCAGAACAACATCTCCCGACTGCCGTACAGGCGATGGGCTATCTGCTTGTGATCCCAATACTCGCGGTCTTTTTCCTACGTGAAGGAGAAGAGCTTGCGAATGCTCTTATCCTCTTCTTCACCTCGCCAGGGAACTCCGAAACAGCTCACAAACTTGCCGAAGAACTGGATGCTGTGCTGCGAAAATATATAAAAGCCAAAGTAGAACTCGGCAGTCTGTCGCTAGTTGTCTATTCGTTAACCATGCTCTTGTTTGGCTGTCCGTACGCTATTGCCTTGGGAATCTGCGGCGGACTTCTCGACTGCATACCCGTGGTGGGTGGGATTCTTGCAGTGACCGCGATCATTTCGGTCGGAGCGCTAGCGCACACCCATTGGATTTGGATGGCAGTCTTATTAGCGGGTTGGAGGATGGTTCAGGACTATGTCATTGCGCCTCGCGTTATGGGACACAACTTAGAGATTCACCGCCTGATGGCAATATTTGCGGTGATGGCGGGCTGGGAAATCGGAGGGCTGCTTGGAATTTATCTTGCGTTGCCCTTAACGGCAGTTGCTGGCGTCATCTGGCGGAGCTATGTATCCAAGAAATCGTCAGCGTTGCTTCAAGGCTCAATTCATCAACATTCACCCTCAGTAGGCGTCTTGTCGAGACGACCCGTCTCCGGGTAGCTGCTCAGCTCGATTCGTTTGACGCGCGTTGTCCCTAAGCGTTTCGTCTGGTGTGCGTTAGAGAAGAACCCGAGGATCGTAAGGCGTCGCGGGAGCAAATTCGCCTGTCCAGGCACGCTCGTGCAGTTCCCATGGCGATGCCCCCGCTTCGCGGGCGGCAATCAGCCTGTCGGGGTCTGCATACTTGCCCATCGGATTCTTCGCAAAGTCCGGCGAGGTCCGCAAATGTTCGGTCGACGTCAAACTGTCACCGTAGTTATCGACGTTCAACTCGACGCTGTTGCGGTCCGGATCCTCATAGTAAAAGGCGGTCTGAGCGCCGGAATCTGTACACAATACAGGCAAGATGCCTTGCTTCTTCAATCGCGCATAGGTGCCGAGCAAGTCGTCGAGAGTTCGGTATTCAAAGGCGAAGTGCTGGAGCCGTTGATGATGCGCTCTGTCGGGATCGGCGATTAGACCCGGCAATTGGACGAACGCCAAGCGGTGGTTCGCATCGTCATTGCTAACCCATGCCGCCATCAGGTTAGGTCCCGACTTCTGATCACCGGTCGCGGAACTGGTGCGATGGACCAGACCCATTCCCAACACAGTTCGGTACCAATTGAGCATGGCATCAGTATCGGCAGTGGTCATTCCCAAGTGCTGCAGCCGAGGGTGGATGATCGTGACTTTGTTCATTGTCGCCCATTTCTCCTAGATACAAATACCATTTCGCAGCAATTCGATATCCAAAGGTGGTTCGCGCACTCTTTGCAGGGCCGAGGTCGGACGACTGCCAACGGGTTGGCAGCCGATAGCCCGTTAGCATTGGATATTGAGACAACGACCGCTCGTACGTCACCAGATTTCTTCCCACCGAATCATTTTTCAGATCGTGGCGGCGTGACCGACTCTAATTAAGCCGGAGTTACACCGAGACGCGGGCATCTGCTTCCCTGCCCTGAACGATAGAAAGGCAAGGAGGCGGTTTTGGCACGGGGAGTGCTCTCTCCTGTGGTGCTCGTGTGAGAGCACGACGTTAATCTGCGGCGGGAGCGTGTGTCCTGCCGTGTCCCCGACAAGGAGGTCGATGGTGGCTCCAGAGGCAGCGAGCGCCACGGCAACTGAGCCAGTGAAGCCGACCCTTGTGGTTCCTCAGCCGCGAGGTTGGCCGGGGTGGATCGTGCCGACCATCATCTTTCTGCTCGCGGCGGGACTGTTATTCACAATCACGCACAACTGGAATGCATGGGTGGGTGGAGCAGCGAAGCAGACCACGGACGATGCCTATCTACATGCGGACGTGACGCCACTCAGCACGAAGATCTCTGGAGTCGTAGCGAATGTGAATGTGTCTGACTATCAGCATGTAAGAGCCGGCGATCTTCTCGTCCAAGTGAAAGATGATGATTATCAGGCGCAGGTGGCGCAAGCTGATGCCGGAGTTGCGGCTGCAAAGGCCGCAATCGAAAACAATCGGCGCCAGAAGCAGCTTCAACAAGCCAAGATCGACAGGGCCATTGCGGGAGTTGGGCAGGCACAAGCCGAGATTTCGGCGGCGCAAGGAGGAATTGAAGCTGCTCAGGCCGATCTGAACCGAACTCTGCCAGAACGACAACGTCAGGAAACTCTCATCGCCACCGGCTCGGCAACCCGGCAGAAGGTTGAACAAGCCGTCGCTGAAGAAGAGCGCTCGCGAGCACAACTCGTCAGCCGTCAAGCCGGACTGGACCAGGCCAAAGCAGCCCTCGCCAGCAGCGAATCTGGAGTGAATGCCGAACGCCGCGGGCTGGCGGTCTTGGAATCGCAGGATGCGCAGCTTCGCGCAGATCTTGCTGCGAAAGAAGCAGCTCTCGATGTGGCGCGGGCCAACCTTGCATACACAAGAATCGTTGCTCCAACGGACGGCATGGTGGGAGAGCGGAAGGTCCGACCCGGGCAGATGGTCAGTCCCGGAACGCAAGTGATCTCGTTAGTGGAAGATGATGTGTGGGTCCAGGCAAATTACAAGGAGACGCAGCTTACCCACATTGCGGTGGGGGATGCGGCTGAGATAAAGGTCGATTCTTTTCCCGGGATTGTGCTGCGGGGAAAGGTCAGCAACGTTTCTCCTGCAAGCGGCTCGGAGTTCTCACTTCTTCCGCCTGACAACGCAACCGGCAACTTCACGAAAGTCGCGCAGAGAATCCCGGTGAAGATCACCCTCGATTCGGACAATCGGCTCGCCGGGAAGCTGCGTCCGGGCATGTCAGTAGTCGCTACGATTCGCACCAGGGGCGGCGCTGAGTAATCCCGGTCTCGGACGGTTTCGTTTTGATTGCGCGGGTGGCTATGGGGTTCCTCATGGTGATGCTGCTTATGCAACGCGGCACAGCATGCTACCAGGACTTAAGGAAAATGCGATGAATCGTATCGACTCTCTCCGAAAGAGGAGTTCGGCTTTGTACCCTGCGTCACGCCAATTGAGAATTGTCGTGGCCTTCGTCTTAGCCGTGGCGTCCGCGGCAGTCGGACAAGAACGACAACTGAGCCTCCAGGAGGCTATTGACCTCGCAATCCACCAAAATCATACCTTGAGAGCGGCATCGTATGCAGTCGCCGCAGAACAGCAGAAACAACGCATCGCCGAATCCGGCTATTTTCCTAGTATTACCAACGAATCCAGTCTTCTGCATATTACCGATCTGCAGCGCCTGGACGTGCCTGCTGGCGCTTTCGGCGTGATTCCCGGCGGCGCAGGAATTCCCTCCTCGAACGTTTTTCTTACCCAAGGAACAAAGACGCTTGAAACTAGCGGCACGATGATCGCCCAACCGTTGACCCAACTGGTCAAGATTCATGAAGCCAATAACATCGCGGCAGCAGATTTTAAGGCTTCGGAAGCCGTTCTAGCAAAGACCTCCACCGACGTTGTCTTCCGGGTGCACGAACTGTACTACCGTGTTCTAGCGACCCAGATGCAAAGGCAAGCGACTGAATTGCAGATCGCATCCGGCAATGAGAATTTGAACGAGAGCACTGAACAACTCAAGAATGGCAGTCTGCTGCAAGTTAACTTGGTCGAGAGCCGGGCGAGCCTGCTTGAGGCCAAGCAAACACTCTTGACCTATGATTCCCAAATTTCCGACCTCAAAGTCGAGCTAAATGACCTTCTCGGATTGCCGCTCGACACCAAACTCGCTCTCGATCCTGATGTCGATGTGTCGGTGGACGTGCCACTTCGAGAAGAGTCGGTCAGAACAGCATTGAACAACAATCCAGAAATAAAAGAAGCGTTGCAGCAGCTTTCTAAAGCGCAGGCCGCCCACTCGGCTGCCGAGGCAGAATACATCCCGGACGTCACTGCCTTCGCTCGGTACAGCTACCAAAACGGCGTGCCCTTTGTCGACCGGAACTTTGGCACGTTCGGAATTCACCTGAGCTACGACCTTTTCGACGGCGGCAAACGTAGGGCACTCGTGCGAGAACGTCGTGACGAAATATCGGAAGCGAAAGAAAATCTGCAGCGGATAAAGGACGAGGTCGAAGTCCGCATCGCAACCGTCTACAACCGGCTGGAAACGACTAGGGCCATGGTCGAGGTTGAAAAAGAGTATCTTGCTGCACGGGATGAAAACGCCCGTCTTGCTGAAGATCAATTCCAGCAAGGCATTAGCCTAGCTTCCCAACGCGATGCATCACGCGCTCAGGCGATGAAAGCCCGGGCGGGATTGCTGGACGCAAGCTTGGCATATTTGTTAGCCCGCGATGAACTGACTCGAACCCTCGGTGGCGAAATTCCACGGTAGTTTCTGCCGCTAACGTAACTCGGCCGAGAGCCCGTGTTCGGGATAGTTCTGCCGAAATAGACTTCCATCCATCGCAGAGACTTACGAATCTCCGCCTCTCAACCACGAGTTCATCCAACAGCGAATCCCCAACCAAAACAAAGGGCACTCCTCGATCTGAATGCCCATCTTCAAATCATGTGCTAGCCCACTGGCACTTGGTAACGGCAGGAGCATTTGTCGCAAACCGGGTTCCTTTCCATAGTGACTTTGTTGCCGAGGCTTTAAGAGCCATTCTCCCTGAAAGACCATTTCGGCATCGTGATTGCTCTCTAAGCATGTGGACACCGCAACAGCAAAGGAAATTAAGGAGAAGAACAACAAGATGATCGCCTATCGGCTCCTCCAACCTCAACAAGCTCCGGAGCTTCAGGACGTGCCCAAACCGTCGCCGGGCGCGGGACAGCTTTTGATCAAGGTGGGTGGCTGCGGACTTTGTCACACGGACATCGCCATCATGGGCAAAACCAAAGCGCAACTCGATGAGTGGCATGCTACGACTCCGTTCACCTTAGGACACGAGATCGCCGGTTGGATTGCGGAGACCGGTCAGGGTGTTGCTGGATTCAAGACTGGCGAGCCAGTGGCAGTTGTACCGGTATGGGGGAGCTGTGGGCATTGCCCTCCGTGCCGGCGTGGTGAAGAGAACTTCTGCTACTACATCGCAAGCCTGGCTGGCGCCGGCGTCGGATTCGATGGTGGCTTGGCGGAATACATAGTAGTGGAAGCCCGATTCGCGGTTCCTATCGGTGATTTCGATCCTGTCCTCGCCGCGCCCCTCACCGACGCCGGCTTGACCACCTACACCGCGATCAAGCCGGCCCTGCCATTACTCGCGCCAGGAAGCACCGCAGTCGTGATCGGCGTGGGCGGACTGGGCCTTCTTGCAGTTCAGTTCCTCCGTACTCTCTGCTCTGCCCGAGTCATCGCAGTGGACAACGACAAAAGCCATTTGCAGATGGCCAAGGAACACGGCGCCGACAACACGCTTCCGAGTGATTCGGCGACTGCAGAACAGATACGGAGCCTGACGGCAGGGACCGGCGCTAATTTCATCCTCGATTGCGTCGGCGCCGAGGGCACTCTGAAGACCGGCGTTGCGGCTTTGGCAAGACTTGGGCGCCTGACTCTTGTCGGCGCAGCTCTAAAGACGATCCCATTTGGGCTGCACGAAGTACCTTGGGGCTCTCAACTTGCCACCAGCATGAACGGAGGCACGGTCAATCTCCGAGAGGTCATCGAACTTGCCCGGATTGGGAGGATCGAAACCATTGAAGATCGTTACCCGCTGACGCGCGTTGCCGAAGCCTACAGCGATTTCAAAGCGGGGAAAGTGCGCGGTCGAGCGGTATGCATTCCGGAAGGGACGGCGGCATAGCAACCAAAGTCTCTTAGAGCCTTGTCTGCAAGTTCCATTAGTTGCTCGCATGGGCGGGAAATTCTGATTATGAGTCTGGCTGAAGCGATCAAGGTTACGGCAGTACCAAACGAGCCCACCATCCTCGCCGACATCCGCAAATTCTTTGTGGGTTACGGCCCCACGTTCGTGGAATTGGCAGACGGAGAACGGTCAGATCTCAGCGCCCTGCTCGATTTTTACGGCGCGCCGCTAAGGTTCATTGGCTCGAACTTCCATATGGTCATGAAGGACAACAATGCCATTACCAGTGAAGAAGGAATGGGCGGCGAGATCGGCAGGTTACGACATGCCCATTTTGCTGGATCAACGCTTGACAAGTGCGACATCAAAGTTCTCAACGCTCAGGCGGCGCTCGTCGATGCGCTGTGGGTGCGGAGAGACACTGCAGGCACTGTGATGTCGCGATTCGGCGTGATTTATCTCATGGCACTGACTCAACAAGGCTGGCGGATCACGTCGGCGATCAACATATCAGGGTAGACAGCCGACAGCCTCTGCGTCATTTCAGGTTCCACCGGGAAGGAGACGCAACAAACACAAATGGGATCAAAAGCGCAGATTGGAGCCATGATATCGGTAGCGGACGTTCCCGCGCTCGAAGTGAGCGACATACAAGCGACGGTCCTGCGCCCGCGGCCCTCTCCCTACAAGGGAGAATACGTCATCCTTCGCGTCGACGATCGAGCGCAGGGTCGTGAAATGTTGCGCCGACTAATTCCGCATGTGGCACCGGCTGACGACTGGTGGGTGCCGACGCTCCCGGGTTGGTTAGGCATAGCGTTCACTTACCAAGGCCTTAAGGCGCTAGGGGTGCCTGAGGCATCTCTGAACACCTTCCCTCAGGAATTCCGCGAAGGCATGGCCGCGCGGGCCGAGATTCTGAATGACGTAGGCAATAACGCTCCCGCCAACTGGGAATATCCATTCGGGACTGTGGACATGCACGTAGCTTTGGCCATCTACTCGAAGGATGACAAGAGCCTAGAAGTGGTGTTGGACCGGGCACGACAGAGTCATCACGATCTGCCCGGAATCTCGGTTGTCTATCGCATGAAGTTCAGTGAGCTTCCAGGAGGACGTAATCCATTTGGCTTCAGAGACGGACTGCACAATCCGCACGTTGAAGGAAGCGGCGTACATATCCATCCGGGCTTTGGGCCGCCCGTTAAGGCGGGCGAGTTCATCATGGGCTACCCCGATGAACTAGGAGAGACCGCGACAAGTCCTCAGCCGCAGCAATTAAGGCGCAATGGCACCTTTCTGGCATTTCGCAAATTTCACACCCGGGTCGCTGAGTTTCGGAAATATCTGCGGGAACAGGCCTCATCGCCCGAAGAGGAGGAGTTGATTGCAGCCAAGATGGTCGGCAGATGGCGTAGTGGCGCACCTTTGGTACTCGCTCCCGAGCATGACGATCCCAAGCTAGGCGCAGATCCAGACCGCAACAACACTTTTAGCTATGCAGATGACATGCAAGGATTGAAGTGTCCCTTCAGCTCTCACATTCGACGGATCAACCCGCGGGATGCTCTGAAGAATGACCTTGTAGCCGTAAATCTGCATTACTTTCTGCGGCGTGGCACAAATTACGGCCCGCCTCTCCCGGAAGGAGTCCGGGAAGATGACGGCGTCGAGCGTGGCGGCGTCTTCCTATTGATTGGCGCGCACCTGAGACGGCAATTCGAGTTCGTTCAATCCCAATGGATGACTGACGGCAATTTCATCAGTCATGGAACCGAGCAGGACCCGATCGTGAATAACGGGGAGGGTGACGGAGTCTTCACCATCCCTAAACGTCCGATCCGTCGACGTCTTCACGGGCTTCCGCAATTCGTTGCTGTGCGAGGAGGCGAATATTGCTTCATGCCCGGTCTGCAGGCTTTGAAATGGTTAGCCGGCCTGGGCGCCGAGCACCGGTAACGAAAATAGAGAGTGTCACTGTGACAAAACGAGTAACGCGTACTAGCAAAACAAGAGGAGACGAAAATGGCTACCACACTGGAAGTGAAGAAAACAGTCAAGACCCGGCCTGGCACGAAGGCGGGACAGTCGAACGAATTCACACTGATCTGCAAGCTAAAGTCAGGCGGCGCTGAGCGCATGCGCAAGCTTTTGGCCGATGGATTCACGGGCGAACGTCAGAAGAACACGGATCGCATAGCTACCGTCCATGATCTGCGGTTTGTAATTTTCGACAACGACACCAGGGTCATCTTTGCCTCCACATTTGATGGCGACTGGGAGTCGTACATCAACGATTTCGCCACTATCCTTCCCGACGAGATTGACCTCCTCTTCCACGAATGTGAGGGATATCCCGGCATACACAGTTCTGGCATCAAGGACTGGATTGTTAGCCAGCAGATCACGGCGATCGGCTTTTACAGCGCTTATCCCGAGGCGTCAGTTCGGGATGTGTGGAAGGCCCTGAAGACCAAAAAGGCATTCGATACCTTGCTGGACGCCGCTAGCTGAAAACCTGAAACCGGGCGCGAAGATGCTGCGCACTTTCAGGTACATCCGCTTCAAGCCTGCTTGAAGCGGTTTCCAAGACAGGAGAAAAAACATGAATCACGGTCAATATCGAATAGCCGCGAAGCTGGTGGAGATGATCCATCAGGATTTTCAAGGGTTTCACCCGGGCTACCGCGATGTGCATGCCTCGGGTCGTTATTATGCTGGTACGTTCAAGGCCGCGCCAGAGGCCAAAAAATTGAGCCGCGCCGTACATCTGCAGGGTGATGCCGTGCCAGTTACCGTGCGCCACTCAAACAGCCGATCGGGGAATCCATGGGGGCCGGCAACCACGGCCTCCATGGCGGTAAGGTTCTATCTTCCTGATGGCACAGTAACGGATCTAGTCTCTCTGCCGATACCGCTCTTTTTTGCGCGCACACCCGAAGAAACCCTCGAGTTTCTGGAGGCGGCGCGGCCCGATCCGAACACCTCCGAGCCTGATCCGAATAGACTCGGGCCGTTCCTCGCAGCCCACCCCTGGGTCGCGCATGCAGTCCAACTCGCGAAAGGCTTGCCCGCGTCGGTCAGCCTTGCCCAGACGGCGTTCCACATGCTTCACGCCTTTCGCTTTGTGAACGCTGCGGATGAAGCCCAGTACGCTCGTTATCACTGGGAACCCGAGGCTGGCACGGCGGGTCAGACGCTGGAAGACTTACAGAAGCAACCGCCGAATTATCTCTTTGAGGAACTCGATGCGCGTCTGCGCAAGGGGCCGGTGGTTTTCAATCTCGTCCTGCAGCTGGCCGGAGATGGTGACGCGCTTGATGACCCGAGCTCACCCTGGCCCGACAATCGTCCACGCGTGCGCATTGGGCAACTCAAGATCATGCGAACCACCACCGTCGAAGAGATCGGCGATGCAGTGATGATGCACGATCCTACACGCCTGACTGATGGTATCGAGGCATCGAACGATCCCGTCCTCGCTGTGCGCCGTGGTGTATACGAAGTTTCGGTCGCCTACCGCACCGGCGGGTGGAAGGGACATCAGGCGGCGTGGGAGCGTGGAGGGATTTGCCCGTTCGGGGGAAGTTCGAAGTGAGCAATATACAGTCGACTGTCCTCATGATCCTCGTGCTAATCGGCTGGCAACAGGTAGCCCGTTACCACAGCAAGCTCGTTCAATGGATTCGAATCGGAATTTGATGCCCGCGATTTCTCTTACTCCTCAACTCTTTGTGCGAATCGCCGCACCGGACGAGATTGGCATGTACGTTGCATTGGTAGAGATCGGTCGCCTCCCCTAGGGCGGGGCTCTTCACCTGAAACCATCATGGCTGCAGTGAAGATCCCCGCGCGAGATTCAACACTGTGATGTGCCCGCGACAGATGGGCCTAGAAACGGAAAGTTTGCAATAGCTTCGTGGCAACGCAGATTACGAGCTAAGAGGAGAAAGAAGCCAATGTCTTTGGACAAACCAGTACGCCGTATCGCGATCGTCGGCACAGGGGTCATCGGCGCAAGCTGGGCCGCCTTGTATCTTGCACGTGGGTTCAACGTCATCGCAACCGATCCTGGACCCAATGCCGAAGCAAACCTGCGCCAGTATATTGACACTGCGTGGAAAGAGCTCGCCACACTTGGCCTCTCATCCAACGCTTCGCGCGATCATCTTGAATTCACTCTTGACATAAAAAAGGCGCTTGCGGACGCTGACTTTGTCCAGGAGAACGGACCAGAGCGGCAGGACTTCAAGATCAAGCTGTTCGCGGATATGGACGCCGCTACTTCTCCAGATTCGATCATTGCCTCGAGCTCGTCCGGGTTAACCATGAGCGTGATGCAATCCGCCTGCAAGCATCCCGAACGCTGCGTGATTGGCCATCCTTTCAACCCTCCCCACGTCATTCCTCTAGTCGAGGTAGTTGCGGGTGCAAAGACATCACCCGAGGCTGTCCAACAAGCGATCTCGTTTTACAAATCGATCGGCAAGAAGCCGATCCATGTTCGGAAAGAGGTGGTCGGGCATGTCGCCAACCGCCTGCAAGCGGCGATTTATCGGGAGGTTGTGAACCTGATTGAGAAGGGTGTGCTTGACGTCGCTGACTCTGACACGGCTGTGTGCTGGGGACCCGGCCTGCGCTGGGGAGTGATGGGACCGAATCTTCTGTTTCATCTCGGTGGTGGCCAAGGCGGGATTCAGCATTTTATGGAGCACCTCTCAGGCCCCGTTGCAACTTGGTGGAAGGATCTCGGTACGCAGACTGAATTCACTCCTCAGGTCAAGCAAACTATCATCGACGGCGTCCTGCAGGAAGCCGCGGGCCGCTCCATCGACCAACTTGCTGAGGAGCGAGACGAAGTGCTCTTGGGATTGCTGGCGCTGCGGACAAAGCAGGCCACACCATATGCGGTCGCTCCGAAGATGGCGAAGGTGAAATAAGAGGCCGCGCTGTTGAAGCGGATTGACCGATTCTTGATGAACTCACATAAGGAGGACTTCGTGGCCACTGCAATACAGGAAACCAACGCAACGAAAGCTGGCAAGAAAACGGCACCACTCCCGGCTCCTAATAGCGACTTTTACGGACTCGTCGAGACTCTGTCCGCCGAGGACGTGGCGGTTGTTAGGCAGGTGCGCTCCTTTCTGGAGACGAAGGTCGCGCCAATCATCAACAAATATTGGATCGACGATGCCTTTCCTTTCGAAATAGTGTCCGGCCTTAAGGATCTGAACATCGGCGGGCTTGCAATGAAGGGCTACGGCTGCAGAGGCGGAAGCGTTCTGCTGTTTGGCCTGGTCGCAATGGAGATGGCGCGCGTCGACGTGTCCATCGCGACATTTTTCGGCGTCCACAACGGCCTGGCGATGGGTTCCATTTACCTGGGCGGATCGGAAGAACAAAAACAGAAGTGGCTTCCGCCGATGGCTCGCATGGAAAAGATCGGCTGCTTCGGGCTCACGGAGCCGCTGGTGGGTTCCGGAGCGGCCGGCGGCCTGCTGACGACGGCGAAACGCGAGGGCGACACCTGGGTTCTCAACGGCCAGAAGAAATGGATCGGAAACGCCCCCTGGTGCGATATCTCCATCATCTGGGCGCGCGATTTGGCGGACAACCAAGTCAAGTCATTCATCGTGGAGAACAAAACCACGCCTGGCTTCAAGGTGGAAAAAATCGAGAACAAGATTGCGCTCAAGGTAGTCCAGAATGGCTTGATCACGATGGAAAACTGCCGGATACCAGAGCAAAACCGTCTTCAGGAAGATAAATCGTTCCGTGATACTGCAAGAGTGTTGAAGATGACCCGCTACCTGGTTGGATGGGAGGCCACAGGATGCGCGATGGGCGCCTACGAAAATGCTCTCAAGTACTGCCAGGAGCGTCTGCAATTCGGAAAGCCGATTGGCTCATTCCAGTTGGTACAGGACCTGCTCGCGAGGATGCTCGCAAACATCACAGCGTCGCAATGCCTGGTGGTTCGTATGGCTCAACTACAGGCCGAAGGCAAGCTAACGGACGCCCACGCGGCGCTGGCGAAGGCGTTCACCACGTCCAAGTGCCGTGAGACGGTGGCATGGGCACGGGAGTTGTTGGGTGGCAATGGCATTGCGGCCGACTACAACGTAGCGCGATTCTTCGCGGACGCGGAAGCCCTCTACTCTTACGAAGGCACATTCCAGATGCAGAATCTGATCGTTGGCAAAGCCATCACCGGTTTCAGCGCCTTTGTGTAGCGCGTTTCGACCGCGGGTGGCTTTCGCGTTCTCGTCGATCTTCGTCTTCGAATGCAGACGAAGGTCGAATCAGTCTTCTTAAAAGGAGCAAGCGAATTCAATGTCTTCTACTAGAGTTGCCAAACCAAAGCCTACGAAACCCGGCTCCAAGCCTACTTCGGGCCGTCTGTTCTTCTTGGATCTGGGCGGCGGACGCGTGTTGTCCGCGAACCCCGACGGCTCCGATTTGAAAACCATTGTCAGTGAAGGTCGAAAACTTCCAGACGGGCTCGTTGTAGACGCCGCGGCCGGTCACATCTACTGGACGAATATGGGCAACCCCAGCGCGAATGATGGTTCGATCGAACGCTCCGATCTCGAGGGGAAGAATCTCACGACCATCATTCCGGTGGGTGGAACGTTTACTCCCAAGCAACTCCAACTCGACAAGAAGAACGGCAAGCTCTACTGGTCGGATCGCGAAGGCATGCGAGTCATGCGTTCCAATCTGGATGGTTCAGATATCGAGACGCTCGTTGATACGAGCCATGGGCGATTCCGGCCCGGCCGGGACGCGAGAAATTGGTGCGTGGGTATCGCTGTCGACAGCGAAGGTGGCAAGTTCTATTGGACGCAGAAAGGCAACGGACAATGCCGGCCAGGGCCGCATCTTTCGCGCCAATCTGGAAATCCCGAAGGGGCAGACCCCCTCGAACCGCAAAGACATCGAAGTGCTCTTCGATGGTCTGCCCGAGCCTATCGATCTGGATCTCGATCTGCCGCAATCGGATGATGTACTGGACGGATCGTGGCGACCCGCCGCGTGGAAACACTGTGAACCGAGCGCCCATGGATGTGGCACCTGGGAATCGCAAGGACCCGGAAATTGTCTTTACCCATCTGATGGAAGGAATCGGTTTGTCGTTGGATCTGAACGGTGGGCGTATGTTCATAACCGATTTCGGCGGTTCCGTTTACAGTGCGAACCTCGATGGATCGAACAAGAAGACGCTGCTTGTTCGCCGAAGGGAACCTCACGGGCATCGCGTATGCGGAACTTCCTGCGAGATCGGTAGCGAAAGACGCCGTCAGTTTTCGATCTTTGGAGGAGGAACGCTGTGAGTTTGACAGCGATACAAACAAGTGTGCAAGAACAAGTGTGCGCACATGCCATGCCGCTGCATGGTGCCGGCGGGCGAAAAATACTGCGGTCCAGGCCTGTAAGGAAGCGGGCTCGGAGGAGGTCGAGATTGCATGTCAGTGTGACCACCGAACCTGCCCACTTACTGCCTAGAGAGAACATCGAGAACCGCTTTCGAAAGAAGCAGAGGAGTGAACGATTACTCAAGCCAGCAGAGATCGACAGCTTGCTCAAGATCAGCGTCACTCGCAGTGAAGGAGAAGCGCAGCTCTGCTTGAATGGCCGTATCACAATCGACTCGTCACCGGCGCTTCGGGAAAAACTTCTTGAGCTGCTCAGCGGAGAACCCTTAGAAAACCTCACGGTCGATTTGTCGGATGTTCCCTATATGGACCTCTCCGGCATTGCCACCCTGCTGGAAGCTCTAAAGATCGCGCGTAGCCGCAAAACTGGACTGCAATTAGCGGGCTTGCACGATCGGCCGCGATACTTATTTGAGGTCACGGGTCTGCTGTCCTTGTTTGAGACTTGTGGCCCCATAAGTGCTCCCTCCATTCCGAAGGCGCTGTGATGGCAACTCTTATCGAAGGCGTCGGAAGAGAAACCGCTCAATCAACTCGACTACCTAGGAGGTCTCAGCATTCAGCTTGTGGGCAGCCCTGCGTGCCATGGGAGCATCGCTCCCTCTCGTTGGGAATCGATATCGCTGGAAAGCATCCGTGGCCCAGATGTTGCAAATTGGGGTTTCAGCGCTGCCGATGGTTGGACTTATGGCGGTTTGCAGCGGATTCATCCTCGCCATGCAGGGAGCATCCGAACTACGTCGTTTGGGGGCGATGCACTATGTCATCGACCTGGTCGCGGTTGGCTTCACTCGCGAACTGGGGCCTCTTCTAACCGCAATCGCAGTTAGTGGCCGATCGGGTTCAGCATTTGCTGCAGAAATTGGCACTATGAGGGTGACCGAGGAAATCGACGCACTCCGGGTCATGGCTTTCGAACCTGTGGAATTCGTGTTGGCTCCGAAGTATCTGGCCGCGTTAATCATGGTGCCATGCCTCAGCATCGCTTCGAATGTTTGCGGGATACTGGCGGGCGGTATTTTCATGTTTTTCAGCACCCACCTTGGTCTCAGCCTCTATTTGCGATATGTGCTGACGTCCATCCAGTTACGCGACGTGATCAGCGGACTCATAAAGAGCCTGGCGTTCGCCACCATCATCGTCCATGTAGGCTGTCTGGAGGGGTTCCGCGTTCATGGGGGCCCCGATGCTGTCGGCCGGTCCACCACAACCGCTGTAGTCAAGTCCACTTTCCTCGTCATTGTTGCCGATGTTCTTTTCACTGCCATCTTCTACTTCACGGGGACGCACTGATGGCAATCATCTCAGTTCGGGATCTCATTGTTGAATATGACGGGCGCCGTGTTCTGGATGGGCTCAATCTGGACATTCAACAGGGCGAGACGATGGTCTTGTTAGGGGGCAGCGGCTCAGGCAAAAGCACGCTGCTGCGCCAGATCCTCGGGCTTGAACGTGCGCACTCCGGCAGCGTCTTCGTGAAAGGAGTCGACATCACTCGCTGTCCGCAGGCTGAACTAAGGCGGGTGCGGCGCTCGGTTGGGGTCGCATTCCAGAGTGCGGCATTGTTCAATTCCTATTCCATAAAGGACAATGTTGCGCTCGCTTTGCGCGAACATACGGCGCTCGCCCCATCCATCATCGATCTTATGGTCTGGATGAAGCTTGCCGGGGTGGGTCTGGCAGAATTCGGCCACCTGCGCCCGCAAGAGCTGTCAGGTGGTATGAAGAAGCGCGCGGCAGTAGCGCGCGCTCTTGCGCTCGATCCCGAGATTCTCGTCTTCGATGAACCGTCTGCCGGGCTGGATCCGATTGTGGCTGCAGAACTCGATGAGGTGATTCTGCTTCTCAAGCGCGCTTATCAGATGACCGTAATCGTCGTGACCCATGAACTGCCGAGCGCGTTCCGCATCGCAGACCGCATCGCCATGTTATACAAAGGCGCTTTTCTCGCAGTCGGAACCAAGGATGAGATCAGGAACAGTCAGCATCCCCGCATCCGGCAGTTCCTTGATCGCGTGCCGGAAAAAATGGCGGAAGCTTCCGCGTTGGCGGCTGCGTTCGAGAAATATATGGGTGCCCAGGAGGTAAATCTGTGACAACGGAAGCAAAAGTTGGAGCTTTTGTACTGGCCTCGCTTCTGATATTGACATCGACGGTCGTCTATCTGGGAAACGCGCAGTTCCGAGGCGGCAAGGTGCCTTATCGAACATACCTGCGTTACGCAGGTGGACTTGAAGCCGGCGCGCCGGTCCTGTTCGGAGGAATCAAAGCCGGCAACGTTACCAGTGTGCGCCCATGGCCCTCCGACCCGACTCGCATTGAGATTCAAATGGAGATCAAAGAAGGAACGCCCGTGAACGAGAAGAGCGTGGCGAAGCTCGGCGCCGTGAGCGTCATGAGCGAACCGGCACTGATGGTCAGTACTGGCACTAACGAAGCAGATCGGATCGCGCGTGGCCAGGCTATCCCCTCCCAGGAAAGCGTCGCTCTCGATGAGATTGCAGCCAAGATCGCTGCTGTGGCTGGCAACGCGAACGATCTGATTATTCAGGTGAAAGGGGAGTTAGGCGGCATCAGCGCTGACGCGCGCACACTCCTCGCCAACTTGAACTCTGTGACGACCGACGAACACCCGAAGATTGACCACATTGCGGACCAATTGCTAGCACTGAGTCAGCATGCTGATGGCGTAATTGCAAAGGTTGGCCCGGTGGTTGATCATGCGGATTCCACCATTCAGAACGTCAATGGCGCGATCACCGATGTGCGGGAGCCGATACGCGTTGACCTCGCTGCAGTTCAGAGCACACTACAGCAAGCAAAGGACGTTCTGTCAGATATGCAGCGTATAGTGCGGGCGAACGACCTCAAGGTCGACGACACGATGGAGAACATGCGCGAAGCCACGGAGAATCTAGACCAACTGACGGACCAACTGAAGCAGCAGCCATGGAGCCTGATCCGAATTAAGCAACCTAAGGAACGGAAAGTCCCGGAATAGGACGAAACGAAGCATGAGGATACAACATGCGGCACTTCTCACAATCGCCTGCGCGGCTGCGATCACCCTCGGCGCGTGCGGCCGGGTCAAATATCCCACTTACTACACCCTCCATCTGCCTGTGCCGCCCGATCCCCCTCCTATGGTGGAAGCGCGCGCGTCTCTAGCCGTTCGGGAATTCAGATCGCCGGCGTACCTGCGACAAGGACCGGTCGTATATCGGCCATCTCCTGAGCAGATTGGCTTCTATAACTACTATCGCTGGGCAGCTGACCCGCGCCAGACTGTGACCACCGCGATCATGGATCGTTTACGCGCTGGCGGCAACTTTGCGGAGGTCGTCGCGTATGACGGCCGGTCAAATGTAGACTACATGCTGAGCGGACGTCTGGAAAAGCTCCAGGAGGTCGATTACGAGGGTGGTGTGAAGGTTGAAGTTGAAGTCTCTGCGCAGCTGACAAGCCTTCGGACGGGTGCGACAGTCTGGTCCAATAGCGCGTCCGATATCGAGAATGTAGCCCAGCGAAATGTCCCTGCAGTTGTGGGCGAAATGAGCACCGCCATGGATCACGCGATCGGGAAGCTTCTTTCATCCATGCCTGCTTACCAACTGCAGCCTAACCGCTAGTCAGCCGCGCATGGAAACCCTTCTGCACCGGATTGTTTCGCTGCCCATCGGTCAAAAGCTGGTGTGCGCAGCTCTCGGAATTCTCCTGATTCACGCGGTGTTTCGTTTGCTGGAACGAACTCTGCCCCGCCATTTTCGCGAACAAGATGCGCGCTACCGTGCTCGCAAGTTCGTTGTCTATGCTGGATATGCCGTCGTCATCCTTTTCGTAACCGTACTGTTCGAAGACCGACTGGGCCGGGTCAGCCTTGCGTTGGGAGTAGCTGGCGCTGGTGTGGTGGTTGCCCTGCAGGATGTGATCGCCAGTTTTGCCGGCTGGTTCGCGATCGGTTTTTCAAATCTGTATACGGTGGGACATAGAATTCAGATCGGCGAAACCAAGGGTGATGTGATCGACATTTCTGTCATCAGAACCACTCTAATGGAAACCGGAAGCTGGGTAAGCAGAGACTTGTACAGCGGTCGCGTTGTTCGAATTCCCAACAGCTATGTCTTTAAGGGTCCGGTGTTCAACTATTCGCAAGGATTCCGATTTGTGTGGGACGAGATTAAAGTTCCGCTTACGGCAAATAGTGACCAGCATTTCGCGCGAGAGGTGCTCTTGCGGGTCGCGAAAGAGACCGTAGCCGGCCAAATGTCTGATGCCCGGAGCTCTTGGAAGAGAGTCGCCGATAATTATCGATTGGAAAACCCGAGTTTGGAACCGACCGTGACCCTGGTTGTGAGTGGTGGATCCTTGGAATTCACAGTGAGTTATATCGTCGACTATCGAGACCGAACCGCAATGAAGGATCAGTTGTTCACAAGAATAGTGGATGAGATCGCGAGGAATAACGAAAGGCTTGCATGGGCGTCATCATCGAGCGGCGCTCAAGCAAACCCAGCAACTGATCGCTCCTTGTCGTCTGAAACGGTGGCGGGACAGTCGCCGTTCCGGAGCTTGTCTCGATAGAAGTGAAGTTTCGCTTCACTTTTTCAGCGGTACAAGCACCCAGCTTCTCATTACATCTTCCTCAAGTCCTCGTAGCTGAACCTGGCAGGTCTCAAGAGTAGCATCAGCAGCAAATACACGACCACCATCCACTCGATCAGGATGAACCCGTCTGACGTTGCCAGCGTGTAAGCCTGCGCCCGCACTTGCTGGCTCAGAATAGCCACCGCCCGATGTTGTGCCTCTTCCAGCCCGGTGGAATCTGGTAACAATCCTCCGCTTAGCATTCGCACTCGGTCGTCAGTGCGCCAACTGCCGATCTGCACGTTGAGGCCCAGCATATTGGAGTGAAATTGCTCGCGAACGGAAATGAAGTGGGTCATAACCGCCACGCCAATCTGCCCGCCGAAAATACGGACAAAGTGCATAAGTCCGGAGAATGTCGCGGCGTTGCTGGCACTTGTCAAGGCGCCCGCTTCAAGCCCTTCCAACACGATGCTGCTAACCAAGCCGACGTAGCTGCACGCCAACCCTGTTGCCAGGAGAAGCTCCACTGCTTGGAAGTCATTACCGGCCCACGAAGTACCCACGCGCGCACAGACCCAACAACTCACCGCGCCCAGTGTTAGCCCCACTGCCAGGATCAGCCGCGAGTTCGTGTGAATGATGCTCATGGCAACCAGCCACACCATTACGAACATTGGTACGGCCACCCAGGCAAGCGTGTGGCCGGTTTCCAGAGGCCGGTAGTGTTGAATGTTGCTGAGGAACCCGGGCACGAGCACAATCGCGGCCAAGTGCACGAACTTGAATACAAAGATGGATAGAGACAGGACGATAATGTTCCGAGTGTTCAGGAATCTAAGGTTTAGGATGGGGTTCGGTTCCAAGCTCCGCCTTACCCACGCCGCTGCCAATAGGAAGCCTCCCGTGACGAGCAATGCGACGATTACGCCCGAATTCAACCAGTCGAGCCGTTCCCCCTGATCCAGAGCCCCGTACAGCAGAGCCAGACTCAAACTGAAATATGTGAACCCACGCCAGCTTGGCCTTGGGTCCACGTGAGGCTTGCGCGGAATTCCGAAATAGACGCAGGCCATCATCAATGGAGTGACTACAGCGGCAGTCCAGAAGATCCAGTGCCATGAGAGATGGTCGATGTACCATCCCTCCAGTAACGATGCAATGTTGCTTACGAAGACGATGTCCGCCGCATAGGCCGCGACCCCGAAGATGATGAGTCGCTTGGGCAGCGTGGTTAGAACGAAGGTCATTGTCAGAGAGTAGAAGGTGCCTGACGCAAGACCTGCGACCACGACCAATGCCAGCATTGCCGGGTAATTCGGCGCGAATGGCAGCAGCGCAGACGTGACCGCGAAGATAGCCGCAGCCGGCATTAGAATCCTGCGCGGACCCCACAGGGCATTCAGGAACACGACGAAGACACCGCTAAACATCGTCGCCATATTTAGGGCCGTGGGGATCCAGGAGGCCTCGTCGAAACCGAACCCACGGGCGCCACGAAGATCTGGTAGGCCTACGCTGATTAACCGGCTGTTCAGCGTGGCGAGTCCCGCACCCATGAAAACCGCCAAAATCCCCGCGTATGGGTAGGTCGTGGTTTGGGGCGGAAGGGCTTGCGAAGATGGGGATTGCACTTTGGCCTCTGAAGTCGTCACTTGGGAGTCCCCTTCATTGGCTCATGGGTTAATCAGAGGCATCTGCGCTAGTTGCAGGTCGATCATGAGGCCGAGGCGCCAGTCGAGCTGAAAGAACAATGCCGTTTCCCTGCCGGAGAGTACTTTGCGAAATGTTGGAATGTACTTGACTCTCAACTGCATGATTGACTCTTCTACTGCGGCGCGCTTTTTCAGGTAGCTTTCGGCCTGATCCCCGGTCATCGTGTCGTAGTTCTGCGCGTATTCCTGGATTAGGGCGGCCTTGGTATCGTTGATTTTGGCGGTATCGACCGCATACTGATCGTAGATCGGCCAGAATTTCTCCGCCTGCGCGTCAGTTAGATCCATGTTGGCCGCGACAATTTGCTTCTTGAGGGATCGGACATCTTTTCTGAACAGCTGCAGGTCTTGATCGGAAAGCACCTGGGGAGTGTCGCCCTTAGTGGAGTTTCCAGGTAATACATCCTGATTCGTGGACTGTGGCGGACGATCTTGGGCGATCACCACACCTCCCATTACGAGAAATGTGGCCACCATTGCGAAAAGTACGATCTTCTTGGGCATGTTTGTTCCTTTCATCGAGCGATTTGACCTCGTCGATTCAAACCCGGGATGTTGCTTCCAGCGCTTAGCCCTGAAAACCAGGCTGCGGCTGCACAGAGAATTCGGCGCCGCCCGCGACTGATGCAATGTCATGTTCGAGGCGATACCTGATCAGTGCAGCAACAGTAATCATCTTGAGATGGTGCAACAGGAGAGCAACCGCAGTCTCACTTCGTCGCTGGCCGTTGTGACCCTCCCACTCGAAGCCGAGGGTTTGAAACACCCCCCACCTCGTGGGTAACCGAGTGCAGGCAACTCGCCGAAGCATCCAGGACTTGGCAACTCGTTTCATGATCAGAAGGAAGAGCTGACTCGATTGCGTTTCCCTTGAAATTCTCACTTGCTCGAAACCGCTGCGACTTCCGTTTCCGGCACTGACTTCGCAGGTTCTGACCCGTGGTGGTTCACAATTAACCGGGAGCCTCGCTGCCCCGTCACATAAGTCCAAACCCATTGCAGGAAGACGCTTACACGAAGGCTCGACTGTGCGAGAAACTGAAGGTGTACCGCCGCCCACGCAAGCCAGGCCGCGAAACCGCTTACGTGGACCTTGCCGCTTTGCAGCACAGCGAAGCCCTTGCCCACCACAGCCATGCTGCCCTTGTCGAAATAGCTAAATGGACCCGGAGCGGGATTGCCGGCGACGCGGGCGTGAATCAGCTTCCCGGCATAGCGCCCTTGCTGCATCGCCACCTGCGCAACACCGGGCAGGGGCTTACCGTTCTGATCGAGCGACGCTGTGTCGCCAACGACCAAGATCTCGGGATGCCCGGGCACGGTGAGATCCTTACCAATGCGAACTCTCCCCGCACGATCCGTCTCCGCCCCCAGCCACTTGCCTGCCGGCGAGGGGCTAACACCCGCGGTCCAGATCACGGTCTTGCTCACAATTCGCTCTCCCGCCACGACGATCCCATCTGCGTCGATTTGATCGACACTGTGGCCCAGCCGAACCTCGACGCCCAACTTCTCGAGCCGTTCCTTTGCGGCTTGGGAAAGATCCTCTGAAAATGGCGGCAGAACTCTGGGAGCCATATCGACGAGTACAATTCGCGCAGAAGCTGGATCGATTCTGCGAAAGTCTGATTTCAACGTGCTGCGGACTAGTACGGCGATAGCGCCCGCCATCTCCACTCCTGTGGGACCGGCCCCCACCAGAACGAAAGTCAGCAGGTCGCGGTGATGGCTAGGGTCTTCTTCGGCCTCAGCTTGTTCGAACGCCTGCAAGATCTTGTTCCGGATCGCCACAGCATCCGCAAGGCTCTTCAACCCGGGTGCAAACTTTTCAAATTCGTTGTGGCCGAAGTAGCTGTGAGTGACCCCGGTGGCCAGGATCAGGTAGTCGTAGGGGATACGCACTCCTTCACGATCGGCATCGCGGACGACGACGCACTTCTCCTCCTTGTCCACGCCCGTGACCTCCCCAAGGATCACCGTCGTGTTCCTCTGGTTTCCCAAAATACCCCGGATCGGAGAGCCAATTTGACCCGGAGACAACACGGAGGTTGCCACCTGGTAGAGCAGAGGTTGAAACAGATGATGGTTGGTTCGATCAATCAACAAGACCTGCACGGGAGCGTTGCGCAGGGCTTTCGCGGCTGCCAATCCGCCGAAGCCCCCGCCTACGATGACGATTCTTGGTTGTGACATACTTTCCCCTGTTCGATTCAGACGGCGGCAATCGATGCCGCCATCTGATTCGTGTAACAACGCCGCAGGAGCCTATGCGGACTTCGCGACTTCCTTTTTTCTTGTGAAGTCCGGCGGCCGCTTCTCGAGGAACGCCGTGAACGCTTCCTTGGCGTCCGCCGAGCGCACTCGCGCGGCGAATTCTTCGTTCTCGGCTTTCATCGCCTGCTCGATCTGTGCGCGTGAAGGCTGCTTCATCAGTCTCTTGCAGGCCTGTAGGGCGGCAGCTGGTTTCTCTGCTAGCTGCTGCGCGGTCTCAGTCGCCGTGGCCAGCAGTTTCTGGTCAGGCACGACCCGGGTCACTAATCCGAGCTCTGCAGCTCGCTTGGCATCGAACGGCGCTGCCAACATGATCAATTCGGCGGCACGAATGTGTCCGAAGCGCGCCGGAATCGAGCACGACGATCCAAATTCGGGCACAAGACCGAGATTGATAAACGGCATTTGGAACTTCGCGCTCTCGCCTGCAAACACGAAGTCGCAGTGCGTCAGCATGGTGGTTCCGCCTCCGACCGCCGCGCCTTGTACCGCGGCGACCAGTGGTTTGTCGAAGTTCATCAACGCTTTCATCAAGATCGCCTGCGGACTCTCTCCCGGTCCTGGAGGATTCTTCAGGAAATCCTCCACATCGTTGCCCGCGCAGAATGAATCTCCTGCGCCGTGCCAGAGGATGACACGTATGCCATCATCCTTCCCGGCGGCGTTGAGCACGTCCGCGAATGCGATGTACATGCTGGACGTCATTGCATTTTTCCTTGCCGGACGGTTGAATTCGACGCGCAGAATACTTCCGGAACGTTCAGTGAGGATGTCACTCATCGCCCACCTCCAACGGTTGCCGCTTCCAGGTGCCAAACATGCGGGATAGAGCCGCTCGCTCGGAACTCATCTATTTCGTCGCCACTGAAACCTAGCTGCTGGAGAATCTCTTCGTTGTGCTCACCGAGTTCCGGGGCGCGCCGTGCCGGCACCTTCTGAACGTCGTGCACTTTCAGCGGACTACTCACCGTAAGTTTCAAGTGCTCGCCTGCCCCCTCGATCGGCACGATGATATCGTTCGCCACTAACTGAGGGTCATTCATGGCTTCCATGGGGTGTCGCACAACGCCGTAAGTAATGCGAGCACGATCCAGTGCCTCGCGCCAGTGCGCCCACGGCTGCGAGGTAAATACCTCGTTCAGGATTTCGGCTAACTTCCCGGAGTTCACCGCTCTCGTCGCTTCATCGGTGAATCGGGCATCCAAGAGTAGATCTGAACGGCCGATTCCCTTTGCGAGCGCGGGCCAATCCTTGTCCTGGACGATAATCAGGAACCATTGATCGTCGGATGTCGGGTAGACACTGAAAATTGCGTTTGGCGGATTCTTCTGATCGTGCAGCGGGAAGAACTTGGCGCCGCACAACGCGGCCGCAACCGACATCGAGCATGACCAGACGCCCTGCGCAAGGAGGGATGTCGTCACGTGCGATCCCTTTCCTGTGCGTTCTCGCCGGTACAAGCCCGTAACGATCGCGCCATACAGTCCCACCGCTGTGGCGTGATCCCCACTTCCCGAGACGGGAAGCGTGGGCGGAGCGCCCGCATCCCGCGTCAGCGTAAGGAGTCCGCTCCGCGCCCAATAAGCGGTGAGATCGAACCCCGGAAGATCGGCATCCGGGCCGTTGTCCCCGTAGCCGGTGAGGTCGGCGTAAATCAGGCGCGGATTCCACGGGGCAACATCCTCGTATGCCAGCTTGAGACGCTTGCGCACCGGATGTGGAAAATTGATGATGAGCACATCCGCCCACTTGACGAGCCTCTCGAGAATCTCCCTCGCGTGCGGCGATTTCAGATCGACGGCCAATCCGCGCTTGTTGCGATTATCCAGATGCCACGCATAGTTCTCGTCGGAGACCGGCTGCGGTGGTATTTTGTACGTATGCCGATGTGGGTCGCCGGATCCGGGCGGTTCGACCTTGATGACGTCCGCTCCAAAATCGGACAAGATGGTCGCAGCCCCTGGTGCCGCAAGAAAACTGGCCAAGTCCACCACCTTCAAGCCTGAAAATATGTTTTCATCTGCCATGTCAATCTCCTGAGTTATGAATTCCTTCAGAGTCTTGGGGCAACTGTTTAAAGATCCCGCCGTGATTACATCCTGGACTCCCAGTCAGCGTACTCATGGCCTCATCGGCCCTGAAATTGCGGAACACGCTTGGCCAGAAATGCGGACGTGCCTTCTTTCTTGTCTTCTGACCCAGCGCAAACCGCAAACAGCGAAGCTTCAAGTAGCAGGCCTTCGGAGATACTTGCCTCCAGCCCCTTATTCACAGCCTCGATCGAGAACTTGACTCCGAGGGGGGCATTGGAAATGATCTGGCTAAGGATGGCTTCGGCCCGCGCAATCAGATTGGGACTCGGAACGATCTCATTTACCAAGCCGATCCGATACGCCTCCTGCGCACTGATGACCTCGCCAGTGAGAATCAGTTGTAGTGCCCTGCCCTTACCGACCAATCGTGGGAGACGCTGTGTCCCGCCAGCGCCTGGCATGACTCCAATCTTGACTTCGGGCTGGCCAAACTTCGCTCCTTCGACAGCGAGTCGAATGGTGCAAGCCATCGCCAGTTCGCACCCACCGCCTAGAGCAAAGCCGTTCACGGCCGCGATGACCGGTTTGTCAAGATTTTCGATGATCTCGGTCACTTCCTGCGCGCGTCGTGTTGCTTCTTCAGCCTCGACCGCTGTGTAGCTGGACATTTCGGCGATATCGGCGCCGGCGGCGAACGCCTTGTCCCCGGCGCCGGTCAAAATAACGCCCCGGACGTTAGCATCATTGCGTGTGTTCTCGAAGGCGGATTTCAGTTCCGCAAAGACTGCCTGCTTCAGGGCGTTGAGAACCTTCGGGCGGTTGAGCGTTATGTATGCGATGGCGCCTTTCTTTTCATAAAGAACGTTTTCGAGCGTGAGTCCTGCAACGGCCGTACTCATAGAATTCTCCTGTCTATTACGAGATTGGACTTTCGGCAACTGCTACCCACTGGACGCCAAGACCAAGGATCTGGGTGTTTGCCCAAGTGAAGTAGCGCAGAGTAAATCCAGATGCGCTGATCTTTTCTGCCGTGATGTTTAACCTCAAAGCGGTATAGGACGGGAGGTCGAAGTGACTGAGCGTGACCAGAATCTTGGGCACCGTGGCAAAGGGTCGCTCAAATCTCACGATGTGGTCAAAGCTCCTCTCTCCTTCTCCATCCCTGAAAGAGCGGAAGGCTTCATTGTCATCAGCGACAGCGTGGATGCCGGTCTGGATGTGCATTGCCGTCCGCCTTTGCTAGGCGACTGCAAGTGGACCGCCAAAACCTCTTAAAACCTGTGGGCGCAGAAGAAGAGGAACACATGATTGTTTGTGGTCTTGTACTTCCGCAAGAGAGCACGTGAGTGAAGATGATCCGATTCCTGCTCGGGAACTGCCAACTGGCTAGCACGTACTAGCCTGCAATCACGGTGACCTTGGCACCCAGAGTTCCTGCCGCGGAAAAGTTCGACGGCTGTTTGTGCCGGTTCAAGCACTTGCGGACGGAGGGGCAGGCTTTTGTGCTCGGCAGAACGATTGCCTAGGACTCCACAGCAATTGCGGAACACCTGCCCGTCTCGGCCCAGAAGGCGGACGCGCCATCGTCGGCGTCAATGATTTTGGAGAGATTCGAAACTTTGGGAACTGACTAAATGCAGATGCGGCGAATGAACAATTCGAATCTCTTACGCGCACCACAGATGCTCCTAGTGATTTTCTGGTCCGCGGCTGCGGCGGCCGCCAGCGACCCTGCGGCTCCGTCCATAAGTCCAACCAATATCTTCGCGCCCGCTTCGACGCCGGCGCAGTCGATCTTTGGACTCTCTCTCTTCGTTCTTGCGGTCACGGCAGCCATATTCGTGGTCGTGTTTACGCTTCTAACCTACTCAGTTGTCAAGTTCAGGAAGAGGAGCCAACGATGATGGTCGCGAGCCTCCACAGGTGTATGGCAGCAATCAGGTTGAGGTCGCCTGGACCGTTATCCCTGTTCTCATTGTTGTGGCGCTGTTTATGGCGACGGCGCGAGTGATTGCCGATCGTTCAAAAGACCGTCCGACCAGACAACGCGATCGAAGTTGATCGCCATCGGCCACCAGTTCTGGTGGGAGTATCGATATCCGGCGCTCGGTGTCGTGACCGCGAATGAATTACATGTGCCGGTAAGCGATCGAAATCATCCGACGCCGACATTCATCAAATTGCTGTCCGCCGATACGGACCACAGTTTCTGGGTCCCACGCCTGGCGGGTAAAACTGACCTGATTCCCAAACCACCCGAACAGCATGTGGATCGATCCGCATGAGACGGGCGTCTACCTAGGCCAGTGTGCGCAGTATTGCGGGACACAACACGCCAAAATGCTGCTGCGGGTTTACGTTCAGTCACGGGATGAGTTCGACCGCTGGATTCAGGAACAACGGCAACGACGGCCCTCGGGCGATGTCGTGTCAGAGGGACAACGGATATTCGAAACAACTGCCTGCGTCAATTGCCACACGGTGGCGGGCACCGTGGCGAGCGGGCGTTTCGGCCCCGACCTCACTCACCTGATGAGCCGAGACACAATCGCTGCAGGCGCATCCCTTAATACGCCAGAAAACCTCCGGCTGTGGATTCGAAATCCCGAGGCCATCAAGCCTGGCTCCTTGATGCCAGCGATGGAGTTGAACGAGCAAGATCTGGACGGCTAACAGACTTACTTGGAGACGCTTCGTTGAGCTTACGCTTGAGGAGATCGCCCGATGTCGACTGATGCCATCGCATTGCCGAGGACGGAACCATCGTCGCGTCCGCTTGTCGATGCGCTCCACGAATGGGTTACGACCGTCGATCACAAACGGCTGGGTATCCTGTATCTCGGTTACGCGTTGCTGTTTCTCGTGATCGGGGGGATCGAAGCCGGCATCATGCGCATCCAGTTCATCCGCGCGCACAATGACTTTGTTTCGCCGCAGGTCTTCAACCGCATGTTCACCATGCACGGCACGACTATGATTTTCTTCGTGGCGATGCCCTTGGTGTTCGGCTTCGCCAACTACCTCGTTCCCCTCATGATCGGAGCCCGGGACATGGCCTTCCCGCGACTGAATGCTTTCAGTTTCTGGCTTACCGCATTCGGAGGGCTTCTCCTTTATTTCAGTGTGGTTGGGGCGAACGGCCTGTATGGAGCGGGAAATGCTCCAGATGTGGGATGGTTTGCCTACGCACCTTTGACCTCGCAGGACGTTTTCGGTTGGACACAGTACCGATTTCTGGACATCTGGGTTTGCTCGTTTCGGGCTTCGGCAGCATCGGCACTGCAATCAATATCCTGACCACGATCCTATGTATGCGCTGCCCGGGGATGAGTCTGGGGAAAATGCCGCTGCTGGTCTGGCTCAACTTCGTCATGTCCGGCATGGTAATCCTTGCCGTAAGTCCACTGACGGCGGCGCAATTGATGTTGCTCGTTGATCGTTATCTGGGCGGCCACTTCTTCGACACCCAAGCTGGCGGCTCGGCCGTGATTTGGATGCACTTCTTTTGGATTTTTGGCCATCCCGAAGTGTATGTCCTTGTTATCCCGGCATTCGCCTTCGCTTCCGAGATCATCCCTGTTTTCTCGCGCAAGGCGATCTTCGGCTACCCGGTGATGGTGGCGGCCACCATTTGCATCGGATTCATCGGCATGAGTGTTTGGGCGCACCACATGTTCACGGTGGGCATGAGCTCGAACGCCAACACTTTCTTCGTTCTCTCGACGATGGCCATCGCGGTTCCCACTGGAATCAAGATCTTCAACTGGCTGGCCACCATGTGGGGAGGAAAGATTGAGTTCAAGACCCCGATGCTGTTCTGCGTTGGATTTCTCTTCCAGTTCCTGGTTGCCGGCCTCACGGGAATCATGTTGAGTGCCGCGCCTTTCGATTGGCAGCTGGGAAATTCTTACTTCGTTGTTGCACATTTCCACTACGTGATCGTGGGCGGGATTCTGTTTACGGTTTTCGCTGCCTTCTATTACTGGTTCCCGAAGATGACAGGAAAGATGTGCAACGAGACTCTCGGCAAGCTGCATTTCTGGCTGTTCCTCATCGGATTCCATCTGACTTTCGATTTCATGCACATTCCTGGCCTGCTGGGCATGCCGCGACGAATCTACACCTACGAGCCGGGCCGTGGCTGGGATGTCTGGAATCTCATCGTAACTATTGGTGTTTTCTTTCAGGCGCTGGGCACGACAGTTTTCGTCGTCAACCTTCTGTGGTCGTATTTCAAGGGACGAGCTGCGGGCCCCGACCCTTGGGACGCCTGGACGCTTGAATGGTCTACGCCTTCACCGCCGCCCGGCCTATAACTTCGCGTTCTATCCCGATGGTCAAGAGCCGCCGTCCGCTCTGGGACCTGAAGCATCCGAACGATCCTGACTGGAAGTATGAATAGTGGGGAGAGCACGATGAATGCGACGTCCACGACCATAGCCGAACAGAGATCCGTGCTGAGCCGTCCTGCGCGCGGACGCGTCGGGATGTTCGGCTTAATCGCCGCGGAGGCCGCGATTTTCACTATCTTTGTAGTGGCGTACCTCTTCTATGTCGGCAAGAGTCTCGACGGGACCGATGCCGAAGGACGTTCTCAGCGTCCCGATCTTTTACACGATTTGTTTGCTCTCCAGCAGTCTGACGATTCACCTGGCCGCGAAAGCTCTTCGCCGGGGCAACATCCAGGGTTTCGGTGCCTGGTGGTTCGCGACCATCGCGTTGGGTGCTGCTTTCATATACGGGACGGCCACGGAGTGGCATCGACTGATTTACCACGACGGATTGACGATCAGCACGAACCTCTTCGGAACAACCTACTACTCGCTGGTTGGACTGCACGGTTTTCACGTCGTGGTAGGTCTTATGAGTCTCTCCATAGTTATGGCGTTGACGCTTGTTGGAAACGTGAGGTCCGAACACGCTGAGCGTGTCGACGTCTTGTCTCTTTACTGGCATTTCGTAGACGCGGTGTGGGTTGTAGTTTTCACGGTCGTGTATGTGATCGGACGATGAGGGAAGGAACTGGAAGATGGCATCGGACATACTTGAACTACCCGCCGGAGCAGAGCGGGCGCCGCGCACTATTGAACTTCCCGCACCGACGGCCTGGCCGATTGTGCTGGCCTTCGGTTTCACGCTCGTGTTCGCGGGATTGGTCACCAGCGTCTCCGTCAGCATTCTCGGTGCAATCTTCGCTCTTGCCGGTTGTGTCGGGTGGTTTCGCGACGTGCTGCCAAACGAGAAGCATGAATCCGTGTCGGTGGCGGAGAAAGCCCCGACGGTGGCCACCAGTCGCCCGCAAGTCGCTCGCGTCGAATGGATGACCCAGGAACTGCACCGCGCACGACTGCCCCTGGAGATCTATCCGATTTCGGCTGGTGTCAAAGGCGGCATTGGCCGGAAGTGTCGCCATGGCGATTCTGGCGGTGCTTTATGGAATTGTCTAGCGGCAAGGGCATGTGGTATCCGATCAACCTCTTGTCCGCTGGTTTGTTCCCGGATCGGTCGACCATCGCTCAAATCGCTGCGTTTCATTGGAACGGGCTCTGATCATCGCCACGATTATCCACGTAGTCTGTTCTTTGCTCGTCGGGCTTCTTTATGGTGCGCGCTTCCGATGTTTCCGCGACGTCCGATTCTGCTTGGAGGCGTGATCGCACCCATCCTCTGGACGAGCCTGATTCACAGCATCCTCGAAGCTCTGGATCCCGTACTCAACCAGCGGATTGATTGGCTCTGGTTTGTGTTCTCCCAGGTCGGATTCGGCATCGTCGCCGGCATTGTGGTCTCCCGGCAAGAGCGCATACGCACTTGGCAATACCTTCCCTTCGCGATACGGGCTGGGATTGAAGCGCCGGGAGCAATGGACGAGAAAAGCGGAGAGAGTCACCTGCAATGAATCATCGGGCCATTCTCGTTACCCTTACGATCACTGCGATCGTCGCGTTCCTGGCTTGCTCCGCCTGCACAAGTTCTCCGGGCACCACTCGAGCCGATTCGGAGGTAGTCCCACCCAGGGAAATCGTCGACTTCAAGCTGCTCTATGGGCAGAACTGCGCAGGATGCCACGGCGCTGGACGGCAAGGGAGGAGCCGCCATTGCACTGGCAAATCCCGTTTTTCTCGCGATGGCAGACGACGCCGTGATTCGCCGCACCGCCGTAAACGGAGTGCCAGGGACTCCGATGCCCGCCTTTGCGCAGAGTGCGGGCGGAATGCTTACTGACAAACAGATCGACGCCACTTGTCCGAGGAATCCGATCCTGGGCCAAGGCCGGCGTACTCGGCAATTTGACTCCACCGGCCTATGCAGCGCAGGCTCCAGGCGATCCGCAACGCGGCGTCCGATGCTTATCTAACGTATTGTTCCTCCTGCCATGGGCTCGGCGGGCGAGGAGGGAACAAGGCAAGCTCGATTGTAGATGGCTCGTACCTTGCTCTGACGAGCGACCAACAACTTCGAACAATAGTGATTGCAGGCCGACCAGAGTTGGGTGCACCGGACTGGCGCGGTGACGTCGAGGGCCGACCCATGTCGGCTCAAGACATTTCCGATGTCGTGGCCTGGCTTTCCAGCCAGCGGCCAAAGTTTCCGGGCCAACCGTACCCGATTGGTTCGACAAACCCAGCCAACGGAGAATCTCGATGAGTGCAGAAAACGGAATGTCCAGACGAGCGACGCTCGTGAAGCTCGGCCTGCTCCTTAACGGTATCGTCGGCTGCTTTCTTGGCCGTGCCGATTGTGCGGTACCTCTTGTCGCCGGTAATTCGCGAAAAGAAGTTCGGATACGAGTCATGGCTTTCGCTCGGCGGGTTAGAACAGTTTCCAGCTGGCCAGACACGACTCGCCACTTACAAGAATCCCGTCGTCAATGCGTGGGATGGCGAAACTGGCGACATCGCGTGCTGGGTGCGGAATGTTGACGACCAAACTTTCCAGGTCTTTGCCATCAACTGTGCACACCTGGGATGCCCTGTTCGCTGGTTCGCGCAGTCGAACCTCTTCATGTGCCCCTGCCACGGGGGCGCTTACTACCAGGATGGATCCCGCGCCTCTGGACCACCGGAGCGTGGTTTATTCCAGTACCACTACAAGATCGAGGGTGGAACACTTCTGATCAAAGCGGGCGAGATGCCAACTCCCGGTCAGCCCGTAGCAAATAAAGCGGGAGGGAAGACGACATGCGCCTGATTCAGAAACTCGGCGAGTGGTTCGACCTGCGACTGCAGCTAGGCGCGCCAATTCGCGAAACCGCCGAGCACGCGGTTCCGCGCGAGACGGCAAGCTGGTTCTATGTTTTCGGCAGCGCCGCGCTCACGTGTTTCATGCTGCAAATTGTTACAGGCATACTGCTTGCACTAATCTACGTTCCATCCGCAGGCGAGGCGTGGAGCAGCCTCCAGACCCTCAACCATGGCATCTCTCTGGGTTGGTTCATACGAGCCTTGCACGGCTGGGGCTCAAACTTCATGGTTGCGATTGTCCTGATCCATATGGCGCAGGTCTTCCTCTTTGGAGCTTACAAGTTTCCCAGAGAATTGACCTGGATGGTTGGTGTCCTTCTTTTGCTCGTGACGCTCGGCATGGCATTTACCGGCCAGGTACTGCGATTCGATCAGGATGCGTATTGGGGATTAGGCATCGGAGCATCGATCGCAAGCCGTGTCCCGGTGATTGGCCCTTGGGCTGTCAATCTGATGCTCGGCGGGCCGATCATTGCGGGCGCAACGCTTTCGCGATTCTTCGCTCTGCACGTCTTTGTGGTTCCCGGATTGTTGATTGCTTTTGTCGGCGTGCACCTGCTCATGGTGCTGAAACTGGGAATCAATGAATGGCCCATGCCGGGACGCATCGTCCGCCGCTCGACCTATATGCAGGAATATCGCGAGCTGACTCACAAGCAAGGCGTACCATTCGTGCCCGAGGCGGTGTGGAAGGATATTTTGTTCTCCGGCTTTCATTCTTCTCTCGATCGCTGTTTGCGCAGTTCATTTTGGTCCCTTTGGTCCAGGCGGCCAACCGGATCCAACGATTATTCAAACTGCACCGCGTCCCGACTTTTTCTTTTTATGGCTGTATGCTCTGCTGTCGTTCTTGCCGCCATCGGCAGAGACCCCGATCCTGCTGATTGGTCCTGCTATTGGAATCATCGTCCTGCTGGCGCTTCCCTTTGTAGCCGGCGAAGGTGAAAAGAGCTGGAGACGCAGACCAATTGCCGTACTCACGATTTTGCTGGTTGCGGTGGGCCTCGGCACACTGACTCATCTAGCCGAACACACACCGTGGAGTCCCGTGATGGATGCCTGGAGTGCACAGCCCATCCCAGCAGAATATCTGCAAGGCCGCACGGCTTTGGAGCGTCACGGTGCTCTCGTGTTTCAGGCCAAGCAATGTCATAACTGTCATTCGCTGGATGACAAGGGAGGTCAGCGGGGCCCGGCGCTGGATAGTGTTGCTCTCCGACTCACTGAAGATCAACTGATTCGCCAGGTGATCCAGGGGGGAGGGAACATGCCAGCGTACGGAAAAAATCTAAGCCCGGCGGAGACAACCGCGCTAGTGGCATTCTTAAAAACGTTGCATCCGGAGAGTCAAGCTCCGGCACGCGATGCTTCTCGCGCCATCGCGATCGGCGCAAGCGAGGTCTCTCCACGCCCCTAACCCTGGCTATGTCCGAAGCACACGTACAAGTGCAGTCGTTCTCGATCCCCCTCGCCGTACTGGCGCTGGTCGCGGAGTCGATTTACTTGCGCGGTTGGCTTTCTCTTCGAAGCGCTTTCCCACACCTCATCGGCGGTGGGCGCCTCGCCGCATTTACAGCAGGAGTGGTCTCAGTATTGATGGCAGTCGGCTCCCCACTCGCAACGCTCGATCACCAGTCGCTCACGATTCACATGATGAAGCACCTGCTGTTGATGACGGTTGGTGCACCGCTACTTCTAGCGGGGGCGCCCCTGTTCCCGCTGGTCTGCGGGTTACCGAAGCTCTTCATCAAGAGCCATCCTCCCCTTGCCAGTGTGCCGACGCGGTGGCTCGAAAGTTGTCGTCGGCATCCCGTGTGGTGTTGGCTGGCGGGCACGATCGCGGTAATCGGATGGCATGTTCCCGGTGCGTTTCAGTCGGGCATGCAGTCCCAGTGGCTGCACAACTTTGAGGACGTGTCTTTCCTGGTGGCTGGTCTTTTGTTCTGGTCGCCCATCGTAGACTTTTCGCCGAGTGCGACGAGTTCACCTCGATGGTCCTTGGCTTTGTACCTTTTCCTGGCCACGCTGCCTTGTGACATTCTTTCTGCGTTCCTGGCGTTCTGTAATCGACAGGTTTATCACGGCTATTTCTCCACAACTGAGATCTTCGGCCTCTCCGCTCTTCAGGATCAGCAGTGCGCGGGAGCACTGATGTGGATCTGGGTAACGTTTGCGTACCTAATTCCAGCCGTTGTCATCACAATTCAGATACTCTCGCCCCGAAATTTACCGTCGCAGAAGGCAGAGCGAGTTGGGTGGCGGCCGATCCCGGCAAGATTGTCGACTGGTACCGAAGCGGAGGTACTCTAGTCGTGGCCACCGAGTCCATCCTTATTACTAGTGTTCCCCCAGCCACCACGGCAAGCCATCAGGAAGTTCCCGCCCCTGCGGAACATGGCGCCCTGTCCGATTACTGGACACTCACCAAGCCTGAAGTTAACTTCCTGATCGCGATTGCGACCCTCACCGGATTTTACTTGGGCCTTCCTGTTCAACTGGATCACTTTCCGTGGCTGCGCCTCGTTCATACTCTTCTGGGTACTCTGCTGGTAGCCAGCGGCACTGGTACGCTGAATCAATACGTCGAGCGTCACTTCGACGCCCACATGCGCCGGACTGCTCGTCGGCCACTCGCTGCCGGCAGGCTAACACCCAACGCAGTTCTATGGTTTGGGTTTGCACTTTCTTCGCTGGGCAGCATTTATCTTGCGATTGCCGTCAACACGCTCGCCAGTCTGCTCACGATTGCGACGCTGGTGTCTTACTTGTTTCTATACACTCCGTTAAAACGAAAAACACCGTTGTGTACTCTGGTCGGAGCTTTTCCGGGGGCCATGCCGCCCCTGATCGGCTGGGCAGCGGCATCGGGCAGGCTGAGTTTGGAAGCATGGATCCTCTACGTCATGCTCTTCCTGTGGCAGTTCCCGCATTTCATGTCCATCGCGTGGATGTATCGCGAAGACTACGATCGGGCGGGTTACTTCGTGTTGCCCCATGGGCCTTCCAAACGTCATTTTGTGAGCTTACAAACGGTATTGCCCCTACTGGCCTTGTTTTTCGTCAGTCAGTTGGCGGCCGGCGGGCCGGCCAAGCATTCTGTATCGCGTGGGAGCTTTGATTTTGAGTTTAGGTTTCTTCTACTATGGCGCCCAATTTGTGTTTCACAGGTCCAGCGCGGCGGCACGCCGATTGCTCATGGCGTCGATTTTCTATCTTCCCTGCGTTTTCATTCTCCAGGCGCTTGATAAACGTTAACCTTCGCGACAGCTGATGGAGCGAGAGCGATTGGCGCTGTTTCAGAAAACATGACATCTGCAACCCCTGCAGTCATGTACCCTACACCAGGAGTCCGCGCTTCATGTTTTATTGCAATCAAGTAGGAACCTCCGTCCCTGCGGCGCCCGCAGCCAATCTGGACCGGACCTCGCAAAGCACCCGGACGCTTGTAATGCAGCTTCTGATAAGTTTGGTTTTCGCTTGGCAGTCTTGGCTGCCGGCCTCGGCCCAGGATTTCTATGGCTCACTAGTTGGCCGCGTCGCCGATAATACCGGGGCTCTTGTGAGAGATGCGTCCGTCACGCTGACCAGTTCGGCGACCTCCGAGAAGCGTGAAGCGAGAACGGATGACAGCGGTAGCTATCGGTTCCTGGACCTCCTCCCTGGCTCCTATCGAGTGGAGATTGGGAGTCCGGGTTTCAAGCGCTTCGTGCAAGAACGCATCGACGTCAGGGTTGACACCGTCGTAGTCCTCAATGCCTCCCTTGCGTTGGGAGATGTGCGCGAAGCTGTCAACGTCCAAGATAAGGCCCTGCTGCTGGACACACAGGGAGCATCGGTCGGCCAGGTAATTGAAGGACGGCAAGTGCAGGATATTCCGCTTGACGGCCGGAATGTGATGAACCTCGTTGCACTTGTGCCAGGCGTGATTCCACAGGGGGGCACTCAAGGAAGCAGTGCTGGAAACTATACCGTCTCCGGAGATGCTACGAACGCTGCAGGCTTTGGAAATTATCAGATTGGGGGCGGTCTGGCCGGCCAGGGCGCGTTCTTCTTCGATGGATCATCTTTAAACCAAGTTTTGAGCAATGACACCGTCTTGGTTCCAACGCAAGATGCGGTTCAGGAATTCCGAGTCGTGACGAGTGTGCCAGGTCCGGAATTCGGAGTGTTTGCGGGTGGCGTAGTTTCGTTCACATCGAAGTCGGGATCCAATGGGTTCCATGGATCGGCGTACGAATATCTGCGGAATACAGTTCTCGATGCCAACAATTTCTTCAACAACGAGACCGATGTTGCGCGTTCACAGCTCGTTCAGAATCAGTTCGGCGTGACGGTTGGTGGACCCGTTGTGAAGAATCGTACTTTTTTCTTTTTCAATTATGAAGGGTTCACGCGGCGAAACGGCATTCCTTTCGAAGGCAGAACTCCGACGCCCGCTGAGTTGAGAGGCGACTTCAGCGCTGATCCCCCGATCTACGATCCGCAAACCGGGCAGCAGTTCTCATGTAACGGAGTACTGAACATGATTTGCCAGAATCGCATCGACCCCACTGCCAAGGTAATGGCAAGTGTTCTTCACTATTGGCCCGTGCCCAATGCGAACCTGGAAGGCGGAGCCGTAAACTACAGCGTCAATGCCGCAGCGGGCGCGGATACGAACCAGTACAACGCGCGAATTGATCAGATACTAAGCGACAAACAGCGGCTCTTTGGCCGTTACACCTACTGGAGCATCAATACGCATCCCACTCAGTACGTCTTTGGCACAACCGGGAGTGGGCCGCAGAGCTTATTCAGAGGACTGGTTGCGGATCAGCAAATTGTTCTCGGAGACGTTTACACCTTCACTCCGTCTATGGTTGGGGACCTTCGGCTCTCCTACTTACGCGCAAGGACTCCTTTTGCTCCGGCTAACAACAATGTAGATTTGTCGCAGTTCGGTCCGTTCTGGGCAGGCATTTCGGGGAGCCTGACGCATCAGCAATTTCCCGATCCGATTGTCATCGGCACGATACCCTACCCGTATGGGGGCATGGATGTCACAATCGATGACGCGGCCAACAACTATGCTATCTCCGCGTCACTCACAAAGATCTTAGGGCGACACACTCTGAAAGTCGGAGCTGATATACGTCGCTATGACTTTCGCGAGCAGCAGACCGTCTCAGCGTCAGGTTTGTTCGTATTTGCGGGAATTTTTACGAGTGGAGCGTTGTCTCCGCCGGGATCTGGCGTAACCCCCATTGCCGATTTCATGCTCGGAGACATTACTCCCGTGGCAGGCACATCGGGCTTTGAAACCGCAGTCGAGGCGCACGCGGATCAGGACTATCAAGGCTACTACCTGAATGACATCTTCCAGGTTTCTCACAGTTTGACGATAAACCTGGGTCTGCGCTGGGATATCCCTGGCTCCTATACCGAAGCCGATGATCGCAACACGGCGCTGCTTCCGCAGCTGCAAAGTCCGCTGGTCCTGGTTCGCAGCTCGCAATATCCGAGTCGGCATGATCTTGAGGACCACTATCGGCTTTTTGCTCCCCGACTTGGACTCGCATACCAGTTCAACGGGCACACGGTTATCCGGGCTGGATACGGAATCAATTTTCTGCCTCAAGGAGTCGGTGTCGCGGGCCCGTGGGACTCGCCCATCAATTCCGCAACGAGCAGCGTTCCGTTCGGAGGCACCTTGAGCAATCCGCTGCTGGGGACTCCCTTACTCCAACCGATCGGTCGCAATGAAAGCGCGCTGAGCACTTTCATCGGTCAAAGCATCCAGAGCAGAATTCCTTATCAATCATTTCCGTACATGCAGCAATGGAATCTGAACCTCCAGGAAGCCATCGGAGTTGGCGCTCTTTTTAAGGTCGGCTACGCTGGTTCTCGTGGAGAGCACATCCCGCTTGGCGTTCCCGCTCTCGAGATCGGCGACGTTGGAGCAGACCTGAATCAGCTTTCTCCGAAATTCTATTCCCTTGGAGCGGCTCTGCTCCAACCGGCCGCGAACCCTGCTGTCTGCGAAGTACCCGTGTGCAAGGTGGGACAGACGCTACGTCCTTACCCGTCGTATCAGGGGGTCGAAGCCGACTCCGATTTCGCTGGTGATACCTACTACAACTCCCTGCAGGCAGGAATCGAAAAACGATTCTCCTATGGAGGAGCCATTCTCGCTGATTACACTTGGGCAAAATTGATCTCGAATTCCGAGGGCGTCTCTCCTTTTCTTGAACTCGATACGCTCGGCTCTGGCGCAATTCAGGACTATACGAATTTACGAGGAGAAAGATCGCTCGCGCTTTTTGATGTCCCACAGAGGTTTGTACTGAGCTACGCTCTTGAACTCCCCTTTGGGCGGGGCAAACGCTTTTATGCAGGTGCACGGGGCACTGCAAACCACTTCGTATCCGGGTGGACCGTCAGTGGGATCACAACCTTCGCCAGCGGATTTCCATTAGGAATCAGCAGCGCAGCCCCGAATAACCTGTCGACTTTCTTCGGTGCCGGTACCATCCGCCCGAATGTTCTGCCCGCGTGTCACAAATCGGCTGGCGGCTCAATTCTTCACAGTGTTATGGCCGGCACATCTGTCGTGAACGCCGCATGTTTTGCCGCCCCAGATCCTTTCAGCCTGGGAAACGAGTCGCGCGTAGATCCAACACTTCGCGCACAGGGCATCAACAATTGGGACTTCTCCGCATCAAAGACTACTCGCTTGACGGAACAAGCCCGTCTTGATTTCCGGGTAGAATTCTTCAATCTTTTCAATCGCGTTCAGTTCGGTCCGCCTAATACATCTTTTGGAGGATCATTGTTTGGGAAAATCACCAGCCAAGGCAACAATCCACGCCAGGTTCAATTGTCGTTGAGAGCTTCGTTCTAACGGCTGTTCGATGCATATATGAGCGCATCATCCATTTCGCCCCGGATGGACACGGCATCGTTTGCGCATCTCAGCCGCAATCAACTGACCTTCGCTCTTACGGGCATGGTGGTCACCTTGCTGACAGCGGCCATGAATCAAGCGCTAGCCGGCGCGGCAATGCCAACTGCCATTGCCGCCCTGAACGGTTTTGCGCGCTATCCCTGGTCCACAACGTCATTCCTGCTCACCTCTACCATTGCCATGCCGATCGTCGCCAAGTTTTCGGATCTCTATGGCCGGAAATGGTTGTATTTGAGTAGCACAGCGATCTTTGTAGTCTCATTGCTTTTATGCGGCGCTGCAGGAAATCTGCCGATGCCGCTGGACGGAATGAATCAGCTTATCGTTGCTCGTGGACTCCTTGGCCTAGGCAACGGTGCGATCATCGCCCTCACGTTTACACTGGTGGCCGACTTGTTCCTGCCGTCCGAACGCGGCCGCTACCAAGGAATCATCGCGGCGGTATTTGGCGTCGCCTTCACCGCGGGTCCTCCCCTGGGCGGCTGGGTCACGGACCATCTTTCTTGGCGGTGGGCCTATTACGTCGACGTGCCACTCGGAGTTGTGGCCATTGTGTTGGTCTACTTCTCCCTTCCTGACTTTCGACCACACCGCCAGCAGCGTTTGATCGATTGGGCGGGAATCGTCTCCCTATGCGGGTGGATCGTGCCGTTACTGCTCGCCCTGACTTGGGTTGGGCAGAGAGGTTGGTCGGCGCCGCATGTTCGAGCGCTCCTGATTACCTCAGCCGTGTTGGTTATCGCCTTTCTGCTGGTTGAAAAACGCGCCGAAGAACCACTGATTGTACTGAGTCTGTTCCGCGACCGCCGAATTACGGTCATGTCTGTGAATTTCTTCCTCATGGGAATTAGCTTGTTCGGCGTCGCAGTTTACCTTCCGCTGTTCGTTCAGGGTGTGCTGGGCGCGTCGGCTGCCAAATCAGGATTGGTCCTGGCGCAACTAACCCTCGCGATACTTGCAGGGAATGTCATCGGCGGGCAAATGCTCTCGCGTACTGGCAAGTCCCAACTTCTAACAATTGGCGGATCGGGACTTGCTGCATGTGGCCTATTCCTGATGTTTCGAATGGATGCCTACACCGCTCAGCTTGCGCTCATTCGCAATGCGATCGTTTGCGGCATCGGCTTCGGCGTCTTAACTCCCACCTATGAGGTGCTGGTGCAGAACGCCACTCCCAAGGGACAGATGGGCGTCGCCACCGCATTCACCCAGTTCGCCAGAACAATCGGCGGCACCATTGGGCTCGCAATCTTCGGGACGATGCTGCTAATGCTCTATCACCTGCAGGTCGACCCCTTGATTCCGCCCGGCACTCCAAAAGCGCTAACCCAAGTTCTTGATAACCCACTGCAACTCGTTTTCACTCGGCCGAACCTGGAGTATGCCTTCTCACAAGAAGCCGATGGGCGGGCTCTGCTCGCAAGCTTGCTCGGTGGCGTGCGAATGGGTCTTCTGTCGGCGCTGCGTTTTATATTCTTATGCGCTGCAGGAATTATGGCAGTTTCGTTCGCGTTGAATTTGTTTGTGAGTGACGTTTCGTCTCCGAAGGAGACCTGAGCCGTGCTCCGTCAAGCTTCCTTGCTAAGCAACGAGGGAATTTTGTGTTGACCGAGGATTTCGCGAACGATCGGCGCCGACAGAAAGATTTCCCTCAGAGACTCCCCGGCAGGCAGAGAATTAACAAGTCTCATAATTGTGGTGCAGCTCGATTTCTGGTGGCGTTCCGCCAAAGATCGTTTTCCCGAGCGCCGGTTAAGTTCGGCAGCGGTGGCGTGTACCCTCCAATGTACGAGCGGAGCTTCAAAACCCTCCATCGCCTGCAGCGCCTTGGCAATAAATTCTTGGGCGCGATCTAAGTCCTGTTCAGCAATGGCAACTCGGGTGTTTGCGTCAAAAGCTAGCGCTCGCCAAGTATGCTCCTCAGTGGCTAGGCTCGCCTTTAGAAGGTATTCTGCTTCCCGATGCGCCTTCTCGAATTCTCCCTTGGCTAACCAAGCGTCCGTAAGGGCCAATTGGAGCGGTAGACATTCGTACCAGTCGGTCATCAGCGGATGCTCACCCATCTCCTTCTTGCATGTCACCAAGCAGTCCAAGGCGCGGTCATGGTTTCCAAGTCCTACTTCAACCACTCCTGTCCGAATTAACCACCAGCGATGTAGATTTGGAATGGGACTGACCACAGCAAGAGCCGAGTCAAGAGCCCGTTGAGCGCCAGCGAAATCCAGCGCATGGACCTGTAGCTTCACGCGCTCCAGGCCCGCTATTATCGCACTCTGTCGGTCACCATTCTTCTCGACCATCCCGACGCGCTTTTCGATCTGTCGCAGCGCCTCGCCCCATTCTCCGAGGTATAGCAAACATTCAGATATGAGATGCTCATACGCCTGGTAGTGCGAACCCAGGTAAGGATTTTCCCCGTAGCCTTCTAGCAAAATAGCAAGGCCCTCTTCCGCGCTCCGGTGCGCTTCGCGGTACTTGGAGAAAAACAAAAGGGCATAGCCTAACCCAAGCTGAATCCGCCCCAAGAGCTGCCGCTCGCCGGCTTCACGAAACTTCGTTGCCACGTTCGCGCACTCAACCAGATCGCCGGGATCCCACTTGCCCGCGCCGATGCGGCGCGCAAGGTACAGAGCACGCAGCCATGTTTGCTTAGGATTATCCGCCACGCTGGACCGCGATAGTACGTCGTTCACACGATCTAAAGTTCGCATGTATCGATCAAGCGCCGGCGAAGTTCGCTAACGGCATCGCCATCTCCAGTAGCGCCAATGCTTCAACAGACCCCAGACCGTAGTGCGCTGCCCGGGCAGCCAGAGCTTCGTAGATTTCCAAAGTGCGGGGATCGAAAGACGAGGAGTAGATAGTAGCCAGCTTCTGCAGCGCCTCGATTTCGGTGTGAGAACGTTCCGCCTCTGGTATTTTATGTACTAACTCCAAAGCGTGCTCGAGAATAACTGCTGCCTGCCGGGGTTCAAACCGCCGGCCCGACGTGTCGGCAGCAGACAGTAGGTGCTTCACCGCACGCAGCCAGTCGCCTCCTTCCTCGAACTGATACGCTAGCTCGGGTGCCAAGTCCGTCTCGTGCAGGATATGAAGTGCGGTGACGCTTTCAGCGACGCTCTGATGCAGCTTTCTCCGTCGGGCGTGTCCGATTTGCTGATACAACACCTCACGGTACAGCACATGTACAAATTCGTAGCAGGGAGAAGGACCGTCCGGATAATTTCTAAAACCGGCCGGGCGGATAACTTGATGCCGCCGTGCAAGTCCCTCAAGCAATCCTTCCAACGTCTCCGGATCGATGTCGGCCACTGCCGCTCCCACCGCGACCGACAAGGGGAATTTTCTTAGGACACTCAGTGCTTCCAAGACACGTTGCTCTTCAGCGCTTAACCGCTCAATCTGCATTTCGATCATCTGCCGCAAGCTCTCTGGCACTTCTAGTTCGATCTTCTCCAGTGGCACTTTGATTTGCCAGGTTCCGTTCTCGACGGCGATCAGACCCCGGTTTCGCATGTGGTCCAGTGCTGCAACCATAAACAGCGGATTGCCCTCGGTGTGTCGATAGATCAACCCAGCCAAACCCTCCGGCACGGTTGCGTTCTCCGATTCGGCCTGGAGGTACTCGGCCACTTCGGCTTCAGCCAGGGGCTCCAAGGCAATCTCACGACACAACTGGTGAACCAGCAGATCTTGCTTGACCGCCTTCAAAGGGTGCTTCGCTAATGTCACTTCCACGGGGCGATAGGTACCAATCAGCATCAGCTTGCCAGGTGCGCGCCGCCGCGCCAGCGATGAGATGAGATCCACCGAGGATGGATCCGCCCAATGCATATCCTCGAGCACCAGCACTAGCGGCTTTTCCGAAGCAATCGTCTCTAGGGCCTCGCCGATCTCGCGCAACATGCGCTCGCGCGTTGCCCCCAGAATTTCTCGATGCAGTATCTCGCGTTGCCGACTGTTCACAAGTGCAGGAAATTGCACCAGCCAGGTTGGTGCTTGGGTGGAAAGTATCCGTACCACCTCGTCTCCTCCGGAATCGGTGCACAACTGACTCAGAGCCTCCAAGATTGGATAGTAGGCTTCTTTGCCACCATACCCTTCCACACACTGGCCACGAGCTGCGCGTACGCCGGGAAAATCTGCCCCGGCCCTCCTCAGAAACTCGTCGACCAGAGTTGTTTTCCCAATTCCTGGCTCGCCGGTGACGAAGACGAACTGCCGATTCTGCACGCTCCGTTCCAACCTGGTTTTCAGTTCGGCCAATGCCGAATTGCGCCCAACCAGCTTCCGCCGGGAGGGATGCTCGACTGTGAGTTCCCTCGTCATGGCCACATCCTTGACCGGAGCGATGAACTGGTATCCCCGCCTTGGAAGCGTATCGATAAACCGGGGATTCTTCGGATGGTCGCCTAGTGCAGTCCGAACGGCGAGGATGTGACTCTTGAGGACCTCCGGCTGGACGAACGTATCGGGCCACAAAGCATTAAGAAGTTCGTCATGTGTCACCAGCCGTCCACAATGTTCGACCAGATATTGCAGAACGCCAAATGCTTTGGGCGTCAAAGAGATGCGCTCGTCGTCTCCCGCGTCCATACGCCAAAGGCATTGGTTCACGTTGTCCAGCCGGAACGGAGGGAACTCCTTCATGTTTACCCCGAACTCGTCATGCTTTTGCCCTCTTATGATACAAACTATCGGATGGAAACGCCTATAGGCGTTGTGTTGATCGCCAATTGTGGCATCCATCATGTAAGACTCTTTCGCCGGTCAGGCTGCGAAGCCCTCGCGGATGGGCTGCGGTCCTACCCGCCCTGAGAGCTGCGCGCAACACATTCCTGCACGAAGGCAAGGAACTCTTCCAGCGAGCGGAACTTAAGTTCGCGACCAGTGTCGACTTCTTCTACGTGGCCTTGGAACTTGCCCTTCTCAGGGTTCGTGTCTGGACTTAGCCGGATTACAAACGCCCGTTTCATAGGCTGCGGAAGCGTAGAGAGAATGGCGCGCGGAGGAGTGAAATTTCGGTAATATTTTGGTGAAATCCTTCGTCTGTTTGAGGCCGGACACGGATGAGGTCAGCTACCTGGATTGCAGGTGATGTGCATTTTCGATGAACTAAGGATCAATTCGAGACCTGAAGTAGATATTCAAGTTATCCTTTTTCAATGACTTAGATCGGAATCCTAAATCATCCAGGTTGGCGTCGGCGCGACAGGCATCGACTAACCGGCCCCGCAACACCGTTTAGTCTTAAGCTTCATTCCTATTTAATCCTGGTCAGCTACCAACACACCAGCAAAGACCGTTCAAACGTTCTTTCCACCAAAAGACCACCACACGATCACGACTTCATCATTTTATCGGCTTATTCTCCGTGTGGTAGGACGGCAAAACAATAGCCAACAAGTACGTGTCGGGACGATCGGAGAATTAACCTGAATCGATTCAGAGCCATCTTCGAGGCATTTAGGTCCCGGAGTGGCGACCACTATCCGAGCAGTTAGAAGTCGTCCGCTATAGGTTGATTCGCTGCGTGCCGAATGGAGGAGCCGATGGCGAGCGTAGCTGAAATTAGGCCCATATCGCAGGTGCATTGGCAACCGCGCGACCAGACGAAGTCAGGGTCTGAGATGATGGGGAGACGCTACGAGGCATTGTCACGCCTGTCCAGATCTCTCACCGCCGGTAAACTCGAAGACTGGGTACGAGACCTGATCTCCGACCTTCGAGGCTTACTTCGCTTCGATTTTCTGGACGTCATCCTCCACGAGAAAGACGGGAACAGAGTACATTGCCGCTCCCTCGCAACGCGCAGATGTCCAGTGAAGCACATCCCATGAAGAATCGCTGTTTTGGTGTGTCTACAAACATCAACAGGCCCTCTGGATCGCGGACTGTGACACTCATGAGGTCTGCCCCGCGAGTCAAAAGCTAGGAATCTCGAATTGGGATATCGATCGTTTTACGGGCTACCCTTGAACACGCCACATCGCCGACTCGGAGTATTCGGTCTGGCCAGCGTGCAGCCAAATTCTCTCACCGTCGAAGATGTAGATTTCCTGAACCATGTCGCGGGCCAACTGGCCCTGGCTATCGATAACTGGCTCTCCCACGGTGACATCGCTGATTTTCAGAGACAGAGTTGCCGAAGAAAGCGTCTACCTCGACGACCCAGTCCGCGACGAAACGCACTTTGAAGGGATCATCGGAAAAAGCGCTGCCCTGCGTAAGGTTCTAAAGCAAGTGGAGACAGTTGCGCCCACCAACTCCAACGTCCTCATCCTCGGGGAGACGGGCACGGGCAAGGAACTCATCGCTCGTGCCATTCATGAGCTCAGCTCCCGTCGTCCCAACACGTTTGTCACCCTGAATTGTGCAGCGATTCCGACCGGACTGATGGAGAGCGAGCTTTTCGGCCATGAGAGGGGAGCATTTACCGGGGCCATTTCTCAAAGGATCGGACGTTTCGAACTGGCCAATCGCGGCACCATGTTTCTGGATGAGATCGGGGAGATTCCACTGGAACTCCAGCCAAAGCTCCTCCGCGTATTGCAGCAACGGGAATTCGAACGGTTGGGGAATGCTCGTACCTTCAAGACCGACGCGCGCCTTATCGCGGCGACCAACTGTGACCTGGAAGCGATGGTACAAGAGCAGAAATTTCGAGCCGACTTATTTTATCGACTAAACGTTTTTCCTATTCAGGTTCCGCCGTTGCGTGAACGCCCAGAAGATATTCCGGCTCTTGTTCGGCATTTCGTCCAGCACTTCTCGCGAGAGATGAACAGAACGATTGACACTGTCCCTACGGAAACAATGGAATGCCTCATCCGCTACTGCTGGCCGGGTAACATCCGTGAACTGGAGAACGTGATCGAACGGGCCGTGATTCTCTCGCATGGTCCAGTGTTGAAAGTCCAGCTTCAAGATCTTTGTAGCCGAGCTATCCCCCGAGAATAGGAGAGGACAGCAAACTCTCGAGGAAGTCGAACGAGCACAGATACTCGCAACCCTGAAAGCGACCAAGTGGGTTCTGTCCGGCCCAAGCGGCGCGGCGATACGTCTGGGCTTGAACCGCTCTACCCTCCAGTTCCGGATGAAAAAGCTTGGAATTGCCCGACCGATTTAGGGCGCATACGAACTAAGAGTTATCGCGAAACTGCTGGGCAGCCAGCAATCGCTGACTCGTTATTACGAGGGCACGAGTAACGTCGAACGGCCTTTTTCCTCACTTGTTAATTCCCGATCAACCGCATATACAGCATTGGGCGTCCGCGGGCCTACGGCAATACGATTGCTTGCCGATTCACAGGGCGCCATGCTCAAGATCAGCGCTGAGGACGAACCTCATCAAGTAACGTTGAAGCTGGAAGGCTCCCTCGCCGGGACCTGGGTAGTTGAGTTGGAGGATGTTTGGCGTGCTGTGAGTCCACACTCTCCGGTCGCCCGCTATGCCTGCATTTGACCGAAGTCGACCACGTCGACCAGGCTGGCAGGTACTTGTTGGCATTGTTTTGCTACAGCGGCGTGCACCTGGCTGCGGACGGAATCGTGATGACTGAACTTGTTCGGACGCTTGCAGAAGATTGGCCCATGGACCGAAGCAAGTGAGCCGCGGAAGAAGCCACGCAAGCCGGAGATGCCGAGTCCGAGGATGTGACACGCTCCGCAGCGCAGGGAGTCAAGAATGTATAGGTTTCGAGTCCAGCCAGACGCGCAGTTCCACGGAGGGTATGCCACATGCGCCACCTTCCGTAAGATTTTCTTAGACGATCTGCACCCTTTGTACCTGCTTGCATTTCTATTGATCGGGAATCACGTCGATGCGGAAGAATGTTTTGTCGCGAGTTTTGAGGACGCCACAAGAGCGAGCTCTGTATTTGAGGGCTGGGAACGCTCATGGAGTAAGCGGTGTCTCATCATCAATGCCATTCGCCGCGTGTTTCCTGGGAGAGCCGGCAGTCTCGTTAGGCGAGACTGGTGTCAAGCCAATGTTCAATCGGAGAGGCCTTGGATCGTAAAAGCAGTGAGTGGATTAGCTCCCCTGCATCGTTTCGTCTTTGTGATGTCCATCTTGGAACACTATTCTGACTCTGAATGTGCTCTTCTGCTAGGGTGCGCATTGCGGGACGTGGTTGAGGCGCGAATCCAGGCTCTTTGGCAGATTTCAGGTTTCGATTCTGCGACTCAAAGCCCTCGCCGCCTCGACAAAATAGTAGGCACTTCTAGAAAGCCGTTGAAGCAAGCCTAGCCTCCTGGGCCCACGTCTTACCTGCTAACGGGCTGCCGCTTGCCAACCGATTGGCATTCGTCGTTTGCTTCACAGCCCAGCTCTCAACAAGCGTTTCGTCAGCAAGTGCTGAATGGAGAGCATTTCATTCTCATCGGAATCGTGCATTTCGTGAGCTCATTCGGCAACGGTATTTTGATTGCATTTGATTGCCAGTGACCGAAGTGGATGAGGCCGAGGCGAGAGGGACATTGTGAAACGTGGAAGATCGAACAACGAAACCAAACCTGCGCCGTTGAAAAGCAAGAAAAAGCTTGCACGCGGCGATCACTCATTTTTGCTGAAGACTAGGCTGTTCTGAAGGCGAGGGCACCCGTGCTCAATGGCCTCATAGCGTTTTGGGTGTACGGCGTCAAAACTGTCTATCCGGAACTTAATCTCAACGACGTGCTCACCAACCGGGCTCTCAGCATATACGACGCATCTGTAGAAAGCGGATGCAGCGCGGCCAGCGGCGCATTTGCTGCTATTCCTACGGACGAAATCCTGCAGCCAGATTGGAGCAACAAGCGATTTAAGCAATTTCTTGCGCGCGACCGGCCAGGAGCGCAATCGGTCTTCGGACCATTGCTTCTGGTAGGAGGCGGAGACGACCCTCTCTTTACGGAATCAGCCGGCCGAAAGATTTTTCAGCGCCTCTGCGCTGCTGGAGCACAAATCCAGCACAAGATCTATCCCGGTCTCAGCCACGACCCGGTTGTCTACGGTTCTTTTAGGGACCAGATGGACTGGATAGCCGCCCGCTTTGTCGGGAGGCCCGCGCTGAGCGATTGTTCCTCTCGATGATCGAAGCGAGCCGCGGCCGTAGTTATCGAGGCGATAAGGAGAAAAAAAGACTCTAGCCTAGACCCAAGTTCGTGGTGGCCTATTGGCAATTACCAACTTCTTGGCACTCTGAGGAACGCTACAGGTTGTGCCGCTTTCTGCGAATCGGACGTGCAAAGTACTCGCAACAGAACTCTTGGTTCCAGCGACATCTCGTTCGCGCAGATCGGAACTTTGAATGCTCTGGTCGAAAGCGAGGTCTCGTTCGCTCGACATGCAACACACGCAGCGTTCGCTTTTCGAACCTTAGAGACTACTACCTTTGAGCGGGAGAATGCGGCTTCCAATCTCAGAAACGTTCTGGTCGCGCAGCTGGATCCTGTGACTTTCGGTTGGGAAGAGAAGATGATTCACGTCCATTCACTCGGTCGGGCCTCCCGATACTATCCGGAAAGGACGGCGCTTGTTCTGGGTGGGACTCGTGTAACTTTTCGGGAGCTTCACGATCGTGTTGCAGGCATTGCAGCGGCGCTGAGCAGACTGGGTCTTGGAGTCGGAGACAGACTGGCCATTCTCCTACCAAATGGCCCCGAGTACATCGAGCTGGTGTATGCCTGCAGTCGGTTGGGAGTCATCGTAGTTCCCATAAACATACGCCTCTCGGCAGTGGAGATTGATCGCGTGCTCGCGGACGCGAGTCCCCAGGGCTTGGTGCGGCATTCATCCCTGCCGACACCGACAGCTCGGATTCCGTGGCAGCTAGTCCTGGACCAAGAATCCTTCGAAGTTCGGGACGACTCCTATCCCAACTCCTTTTACGACCCGGAAGCGATTTTGGCTCTCATTTACACCAGCGGCACCACTGGCCGGCCGAAGGGCGTCATTCTAACTCACGCAAATGTCTTTGCGAACGTGCACAACTTCAATTACTGGATGCGATACAGGGAAGGCGGAGTCTATCTCCACTCGGCGCCGATTTTCCACATCGCTGACTTTCCCGCCATGTTTGCGGCCTCGGCGTTCGGCGCCTGCCAAGTTACGATTCCGAAATTTAGCCCGCAAACGTTCTGCGAGACTGTAGAACGCGAGCGCGTCAGTCACACCGTTTTGGTGCCCACCATGATCAATCTCCTGACTCAGTTCTCCGAGGTCAAGAAGTATGACTTATCCAGCCTCGAGGTGCTGGCATACGGTGGATCTCCCATGGCACCGGGGCTCATCCACCGGACAAGAGATTTGTTACCGAATCTTAAACTGGTTCAAGTTTATGGACTGAGCGAAACGGGTTTTCTCACTGGTCTGCAGGACCAGGAGCACACTGACGATCGGCTCTTGTCGTGCGGACGACCATGTCCGGGAATCGATGTGCAGGTTGTAGACGAGTCAGGAGAGCAAGTCGAAGCCGGGCGTCACGGCGAATTGGTTGCGCGGGGGGCCAATGTTATGCGCGGTTATTGGAACAGTCCAGAAGAAACTGCGCCAGCATTCCGAAACGGCCTGTTCCGCACAGGCGATGTCGGCTATCAAGATGCCGCGGGATATTTCTACATTCTGGATCGATTGAAGGACATGATCGTCACTGGCGGCGAAAATGTTTACTCCGGCGAGGTCGAGGCGGTTATTTACGCCCATCCCGCGGTTCGCGAAGCGGCGGTCTTCGGGATCCCCGATCTACAGTGGGGCGAACTGGTGATGGCGTGTGTGGTGCTTAAACCGGGAAAGACTCTCACCGTAGATGACCTGATTACACACTGCCGGCGAACTCTGGCCAATTACAAAATTCCACGCCGCGTCGAGTTCTCAGAAACTGAGCTGCCGAAGAGCGGCTCTGGCAAGATATTGAAGAGAATTCTGCGCGAGCGCTTCTGGGCTCACCAAGCACGGACGGTGAGTTGAGGAACATTGAGGTAGAAGTCTCGGCACTTGTCGATGATTGGTGACAGCCCATAAGTCTCAGAAGCCGCAGTTCAAAGAAGTAGCAGAAGTAGCAAGAGCCCAAGGGACTCGACACTCCGCGTGTGCTCAACTCAAAGGCTTCAGATCGCCCAGCATCGTCGGGATCAGCTCGGATACCGTGGGGTGGATATGCACCGCGCGCTGAATAGTGGTGAACGGTGCTCGTGCGTACATAATGTCCAGAATGCAGTGGATTGCCTCGTCGCCGCCCGTCCCCAGAATCGCCGCGCCGAGGATCTGCTTGGTACCGGCGTCGACCAGCACCTTCATAAAGCCTTCAGTCTCGCCCTTTTCGAGGGCACGCGACACCTTCGTCATCGGTCGCGTGCCGATCAGGGCGGGCTTGCCCGATCTGCGCACTGCCCTTTCCGTAAGGCCAACCCGGCCGAGCGGCGGATCCATGTACAGCGCATACGCCGGCAGCCGGTCGCTCACCCGGCGAGGATCATTATCCAGCAGGTTTGCCGCCACAATTTCAAAGTCGTTATATGCCGTGTGCGTGAAAGCGCCTTTACCGTTGCAGTCGCCCATTGCCCAGATGCCCGGTGCACGAGTGCGCAGCTGGTCGTCCACGACAATGTAGCCGTGCGCGTCCACTTCGACGCCTGCCCGTTCCAGCCCCAGATCGTCCGTATTCGGTCGCCTGCCCAGCGCCAGCAGCACGTGCGAACCGACGACAGCGGTTTCGTCGGATTGGCAGTTTACCCCAACCGCGACATCTTCGCCGCGAGGCTCAAAATTGATGCACTCGGAACGCAGCCGTATGTGAATGCCTTCCCTTTCTAGGATATCCTTCACCGCCGCGGAAACGTCCTCATCTTCATGCGGCACCAGACGAGTCTCTCTCTCGACAATCGTGACATCACTCCCAAAGCGACGGAACATTTGTCCGAACTCAACGCCCACGTAGCTGCCGCCCACGATGACCAGATGCCGCGGCAGTACTTCCAGTTGGAGCAGGCTCGTATTCGTCAGATACTTCACCTGATGGATACCCGGCAGATCGGGAATTGCCGCGCGGCCGCCCACGTTCAGAAAGACCTGCTCTGCAGTCAGCAGTTCGGCACCCACATGTACCTCATGGGCAGACTCGAACTGGGCATGCCCGTGATACACCGTGCAGTTCTGCATGCCGCGCAGCCAGCCTTCCACATTCGCTCGCGACTTGCCGGAGATCGCCTCCTGTCGGGCCTTCACGGCCTTGATATCAACGGAAACAGGCCCGTTTAGTGTCACGCCATAAAACGCCGAGCGTCGCGCCTGATGCGCCGCATATGCGCTCGCCACCATCGTCTTCGTTGGAGTACATCCCGTATTTACGCAGGTGCCGCCGAACAGCTTGCGTTCAACCAGGGCCACAGTGCGTCCCGCTGCAGTCAATCGTGCTGCCAGCGATGGACCTGCCTGACCGGCCCCAATCACAATTGCGTCGAAGCGAATAGGCATAGGGGCGACCATCAGAGATGAGAAACGATCAACAGGCCCCCGAGGATGGCAATCGCGTCTTCAAGGAGAGCGATAGGAAGGTCTTTTCCGCCGGTCAACTTGACCATCCTCATGCGGAATTCAGAGCCGACCAGGGTTCCTACAACCGCCCCAGCGGCGCCGGAAATCAGACCGCCGATCAAAGCCTGCCGCGAAGCGCCAAGTGCTGCTCCCGAAAAAGCCCCCGTCACTATGCGAGCAATAAATTGTGGCGGCACCTTCCGGCTGGGGGTCTTTGGCAGCTTGTCGTTGACCAGTTCGGCCAGGGCAAGCACGCTCAGAATGTACCGCGTTGCAGGGTGGATTAGAAAGGTCAATCCACTGCCTCCCAGCTGCAGCCAGCCTAGACCCGCGGCCCAGCTGACTACGGCCGGAGCCATGACCGCTCGAAGGCCGGCAATGACGCCTATGAGAAATGCGAATAGCAGGATTGACATCGAAATCCTCTCGATCTGTTCGGTCTTACCGTCGATTGATCGCTACTGCTTGATGAATGCAAGCAGATCCGCATTGATCAGGTCCGCCAGGGTTGTGCACATGCCGTGCGGCGCGCCCGGAATGATTTTGAGCGTGGATCCCTTTACGATCTTTGCCGCAAGAAGCGCAGAGTCCCCGAACGGCACGATCTGATCGTCGTCACCGTGAAGGATCAGCGTAGGCACATCCATCTTTTCGAGATCTTCGGTGAAGTCGGTCTCTGAGAACGCTTTGATGCAGTCATAGGCACCCTTGATCGACACCTGCATCCCCTGAAGCCAGAACGAGTCCCGCACTCCTTGCGACACCTTCGCGCCCGGCCGGTTGGCTCCGTAAAACGGCAAGGTGAGGTCTTTGAAAAACTGGGAACGATCGGCGAGCACTCCCGCGCGGATGCCGTCGAACGTATCCATCGGTAAACCGCCGGGATTCGCGGCTGTTTTTAGCATCAGTGGCGTCACGGCTCCGATCAACACAGCCTTCGCGACCCGCTTGCTACCATGTCGGCCAATGTAGCGGGCAACTTCGCCGCCTCCCGTGGAATGACCCACCAGAACCGCGTTCTTGAGATCGAGGTTCTCGATGAGTTCGGCCAAGTCATCGGCGTACGTATTCATGTCATTACCGTTCCACGGCTGGCTTGACCGGCCATGCCCACGTCGGTCATGTGCAATAACGCGGTAACCGTTTTGACCCAGGAACAACATCTGAGCGTCCCACGCATCCGCGGTCAACGGCCAGCCATGTGAGAACACTACCGGCTGTCCGGTGCCCCAGTCCTTGAAATAGATCTTTGTACCATCTTTTGTAGTAGCCGTATTCACGTGACCTTCTCCTTGATTATTCTTGTGCGAGGCAGGAGCGTTCACAGCTTCTGGATCAACGGCAAGTGCCGGAGTTGGTAGCCCCATGGTTGCAACAATGGCTGCACCGCCGATGAGGATGTTGCGGCGCGAACCATCGACTTTCTCATGATTGCCCTGATATGTTACTTGCGAATCAGTCTGACGCGATGTCTTCGTTCTATTAAGGATCATTGTGTTCCCCTCATCTTGAGCGCGGGCTCAAGGGCTCTAAGTAACGCTTCCGTGGAACCTCAAAGTATTTCCGGTATCGATACGACTCCACATCTGCTCTGGTGCCCTGCTGCTAATTAGTCGACTCGCAGCACGATCTTGCCGCGTGTGTGCCCAGTCTGACTTAGTTCGTGAGCTCGTCGTGCTTCCGATAGCGGCAAGACGGTTTCGACAACCGGTTTGAGCTTTCCCGAATCGACGAGTTTTGCGATTTCAGCCAACTGGGATCCGTTGGGCACCATAAAGACGAACGCCTGGCGCACCCCGTTTTTCACGGCATCTTCCGCCGATGGAGGGCTCGCAATGGAAACCAAAATCCCACCTTTTTTCAGTACCTTCCACGAGCGAGTCTGGGTCTCTCCCGCTACGGTGTCGAACACTACATCCACGTCGCGTACGACATCGTCGAACCTGGTTTTCGTGTAATCGATCGATTCATCAGCGCCCAACTCCTGAACAAAAGCCTGATTGCGCGCCGATGCCGTTCCAATCACGTGCGTTCCCTTCCACTTCGCGAGTTGCACGGCAAAGCTGCCAACGCCACCAGCAGCGCCATGAATCAGCACCTTTTGGCCCGCACTCAGTCCCGCCGCGTCGAATAGCGCCTGCCATGCTGTCAAAGCGGCAAGCGGAATGGCAGCGGCGCGTATGTGATCAATCAATTTGGGTTTTTGCGCCACTTCGACTTGCTTCGCAACGATATATTGGGCATAAGCGCCGTTGCGGGCGATATCTGAGCGGGCATAAACCTCATCGCCATTTTTAAATCTTGTCCCGTCGAGACCGTTCGCTTCGATAATCCCCGAGACGTCCCAGCCTAGAATCAGCGGGAAGACATAAGGACGGTGGTCTTTCAGGTAGCCGGCTCGGATTTTGCAGTCGACAGGGTTGACACCGGCAGCATTGACCTTTATCAACACTTCACCAGGAGCAGGCTCGGGGCGCGGCGCATCCTCGAATTTCAGTACTTCCGGACCTCCGTAAGTATGAATTCGGACCGCTTTCATTGTCTTCATACCAGCTCTCCTTGAGCCACCCTCAAGTGAAATAGGCGTCCGTTTTGTGCGCCGATTGTTGAAGGACACGCCAGTACGCGATATGACCAGCGAAACCCAATGAACAGGCACAACGAGGTTTATGCACCGCAGTGTGCATATGCAACGCATGTACCAAATGAGGCCTGCATGAGAAGCATTCAACTCAGTGATCCGCACAAGCTTTTTGCGCGGAGCCGCGCGGGGGCATGCAGGTCGACCATTAAATCTTGTGCCAACCAGCTAACAAGTGCTGACCCGCCGGCGGACTGACGCCCGGTACTTTAATTCGACCGCGATTGATGTTTTGCTTCGGCGGATTGGTTCGAGACGGGAGGATTTCCCGTTGTGCGTTGCCAAAAGGAAGCCTCAACGGGCGGGGTTGTGGACCGTTGACACCGCGCTGAATGGCCTAGCGTGACGGATTTAACTCCCTCCGATTCGCGCTGGTACGAGCTTAGGACTTAAGAGATGGATGAACAACAACGCGACCATGTAGGCTGACGCCGCTATAAAAAACGGGACCATGTAGCTTCCGCTCCACTGCAGTACGTGACCTACGATTTCCGCGATTAACATTCCGCCAATCGCGCCCGCCATACCTCCAATTCCCACGACCGATGCCACTGCGCGCGATGGAAAAAGGTCGGACGAGAGCGTGAACAGATTTGCGGAAAAGCCTTGATGACCGGCGGCGGCAAGCCCAATCAGAAGAGTAGCGGGCCATAATCCGGAGAGCCGGTAAACACTCGCAATTGGCAGCACGCACAGCGCGCTGAGAAACATCGCCCACTTCCTCGCCGCGTTCACCGAGACTCCTCGCCGAATCAAACGCGATGAAAACCAGCCGCCGCCGATGCTTCCGAGATCGGATATGACATAAATAACCAGAATCGGAAGGCCGATCTGCGTAAGATGCAGCCCATGCGTTCTCTGCAAATAGTCTGGGATCCAGAAGAGATAGAACCACCAGATGGGGTCAATCATGAATTTTCCGGAGGCAAATGCCCAAGTCTGCCGGTGCGGCAGAAGCTGGCTCCATTTGATTCTTCCGGCAGGTGCGACGGGATCGCTTTGAATGTATTCTCTCTCGCCGCGCGTGCAGTAGGGATGTTGTTCGGGATCTCGATAGAGCCATAGCCAGAGAATGAGCCAGGCAAAACCGAGGGCGCCGGTTAGCAAGAACGCCCAGCGCCAGCCCAGATGTACGGCAATCCAGGGAACGATGAGTGGCGTAACGATCGCGCCGATATTGGTCCCGGCGTTGAAGATGCCGGTTGCCAGGGCTCGCTCTTTCTTGGGGAACCATTCCGAAACACACTTGATGCTCGCCGGGAATACTCCGGCCTCTCCGAATCCCAAGGCGGCTCGGGCGGCCACAAAACTAGGAAGTGAGAACGCGATCGCGTGGCCCATCGACGCCAGGCTCCAGAAAATCATGGCCACGGCATAACCAACGCGCGTGCCCAACCGGTCGATCAGGCGGCCGACAAAAATCATACCCAGAGCGTAGGCCGCCTGAAAGGCGAACACCAGATTCCCGTAGTCAATGTCATTCCAGCCAAACTCGTGCTGCAGCGGCCCCTTCAGCACACCGAGCACCTGGCGGTCCATATAATTCTTGGTCACTCCGAAAAACAGAAGCCCGCAAATGACCCAGCGGAAGTTTCCCGCGAAAACCCGTCCGCCCCGCGAGTGAGTCGACGGAGATGCGGAAGCGTGACCGGGTCCACTGGGCTCTGCTTCAACAATCGGGTTCTGATCCGCCATTGACTTTGATTTCTTCCCTGGGCTTTACCGGAACGTTTATTTCCGATGCCGCACCAGACTGAGCCGATTTACTGTTGAAAACATTGTAAGCATCTACCCAGCGGCAAAAAGTGAAAATAAACGAAAGAGGCTCGAGGAAGGCCGGGAAAGCATTGGGCAAGTCTGCCGATAAACAATTACCATTAAGCCTCCGCGCTGAACCCACCCAATCGAAAGGAAGCCATGCCTCTCACAGAACTCGATCCTAGCGCCGCCTTGGTCGTGATTGACTTGCAAAAAGGCATTGTCGGCTTGCCCACGGTACATCCTGCCGGCGAGATCGTCGCTCGTACTGCCCAGCTCGCACGCTCCTTTCGCGAGCGAAGTTTGCCGGTCGTTCTCGTCAACGTGACGGGCAGGCCTCCGGGCCGCACCGACGCCGGACCTCCCAAGTTCACGTTTCCCAGCGATTGGAGCGAACTTGTACCTGAATTGGAGCGGCAGCCCGAAGATTACCTGGTAAGCAAACAGCGGCCCGGTGCGTTTATTGGCACCTCACTGCATGCGCACTTGCGTGAGCGTGGCGTAAGCCAGCTCTTCCTTACGGGCATATCGACAAGTCTCGGGGTAGAATCGACCGCCCGTAGTGCCTACGATTACGGCTACAACGTTGTGTTTGTCGTAGATGCGATGACGGACCGCGACCCCGACGCGCATCGCCACAGCGTCGAAAAGATTTTTCCCCGGCTAGGCGAAACGGACACAACCGATAACGTGTTGAAGCTCCTCAGGGGTTGAAGGAACCGCAGCGGCCGTTCTCACCGGTGTGTATATTTGAAAATGATTCGTGCTTCTGCTCGAAAACATCCCGCTGGCCCCGCTGACCACGATCAAAATCGGAGGTCCGGCGAGGTATTTCGTCGATGCTCAGAGTGTCGGTGATGTGCAGGAGGCGGTCCTCTTCGCACAATCCCACGATCTGCCACAGTTCGTCCTTGGTGGCGGCAGCAACCTGGTAATTGCCGATGCTGGTTGGCCGGGCCTGGTTTTGAAAATTGCGATTTCGGGCATCGACCGGCAAAGCGCGCTCAATGAAGACGGCAAGGTTGTTTTCGAAGTGGGCGCCGGAGAATCCTGGGACAAGTTCGTCTCACGCGCCGTGATGGCCCGCTGCGCGGGCGTCGAATGCCTGAGCGGCATTCCGGGCAGCGTTGGCGGAACGCCGGTGCAGAATGTCGGCGCCTACGGCCAGGAAGTATCCGAGACCATTGCGTCAGTGCAGGTTCTCGATTTAAAAGATGGTCAGGTCCGCGAACTCTGCAATGAAGCCTGCGGCTTTGCGTACCGCGCCAGTATCTTCAACACTAGCGAGCGCGGACGGTTCATCATTCTCCGCGTCACCTACGCGCTCACGCCAGAAGGCGAACCGTACATCGGCTATGCGGAACTCAAACGGCACTTCGAAGGCCGCGAAACTTTGCCCGATCTCGCCGAAACCCGCGAAGCCGTGCGACACATTCGCGCCCGCAAAGGCATGCTCATCGTTCCCGGAGATCCGGATTGCCAAAGCGCGGGCTCGTTTTTCAAGAACCCGATTCTTTCCGAAGCACAGCACGAGGATTTAAGACGGCGCGCCGCCGCGCGGGGGTTCGATGTGCCCAGCTATCCCGCGCTCGAAACCCGTAAGAAAGTTTCGGCAGCGTGGCTGGTCGAGCGCTCCGGCTTCGCCAGAGGATTCGGCTCAGAGCGCGTCGGCATTTCTTCCAAGCACGCACTAGCCATCGTCAATCGCGGCGGCGCCACCGCTGCCGACGTCCTCACCTTGAAAGAACAGATTCAGCAGCGTGTGCAGGAAATCTGGGGCATCCGCCTCGAACCAGAACCCATACTGATTGGCTTCTAGGTTCTTCCCACCTTATTTACTCCGCAAGTTGAATCCCTTCCCCTCGTTCTCCCGGAGAATTTCCTGAACAAACCAGACGGCTGGGCGGTCTTCATGAGTGAGGGCAATCGGTTGATGCGGGGAGAGGCAGTCCTGAGCGAGGCCGTAACGGCGCTGCGCAGTCAAGACCGCAGTCAGGACGAAGTGCTCGAAGAACTCGTCCGCCTGCACTCAGCGCTCGTCTACCGCATCGCCTACGCCGCTCTCAGGAGCCACCACGATGCCGAAGACGCAACGCAAGAAACGTTTCTTCGGGTGCTGCGCTTCAAGCACAAGCTGGCAACGGTAGAAAACTACAAGACATGGCTGGCTCGCATTGCCTGGCGAGTTGCGGTCGACCGCAGTCAGCAACGCGGGCGCAAGCGGGAGATCCCGCTCAATGATCCTGAAAGACCTTTAGAAGACGTAGCTTCCTCAGACGCATCTGCGGATGATGGAATGCAGGGCGCACAACTCGAGGCTCAGTTGGAACGAATGATTGCGGCTCTTCCGCAAAAGCTGCGCGAGGCGCTGATCTTGTCGGCGCTTCAAGAAATGTCTCCGCGCGAAGTGGCCGCGACGCTGGGGACGAACGAAGCTGCCGTGCGTTCGCGGGTTTTTCGGGCGAGGCAGATTCTGAAGGAAAAGCTGGCTCAACGAATACACAGGAAGTAGCGGAGGTGAGAAACATGACGGACCTTCATCACCGTGGAGAGCACGCTAGCCAGCGAGATCGGGAAAGTTGGAGTTTGGAAGACGCCATGCTCGACCGCGAACTCGACGCCGCACTGGCGAAGTGTGCGGCCGCGCCGCGAACAGGGCTGGAGGACCGCATTCTGGCGAATGTGCGGGTTGCACCGCATCGTGCGACCGAGCGCTCCTGGCGGCGATGGCCGGCACTGGTCGCACTCGCAGCGGTGATTGTTCTGGCCGTCGTTATTGCACAAAGGCCAAAGAAGCCGGCCCTCACAATCGCAGTGGAACACTTACCGGCGCCCACTCAGACAAACGGGCAGGGTGTGACGCCGGTTGCGAACGATAGAGCTAATGGGCCGCGGCGGCCCCACGAAGGATCACGAAGCCACAAATCGCAGGCTGGACGCAACATTGCGGCAGTCGTTGCTCTCCCCCCCAAGCTCGCTCAGTTCCCTTCCCCGCAACCACTGAGTGAGCAGGAAAAGATTATGACTAGCTACGTTGCGCAGTTTCACGATCAGGCTACTCTGGTCGCGAGGGCGCGCATGGAGACGCTTCGGATCGAACAGACAGAAGAAGCTAACCAACCGTCAATGGATCCGGGAGCCGAGAATTAGGGTTGGAACAACACGAGACGAACAGATAAAAGGAGCTCAATCAATGCATAAGACACGAATGATTTGTTGGGTTTTGGTTCTGGCGTTGATGTTTTGCGAGAGCGCGGGATTTGCGCAAGAGGCTGGCAAGGCGTCTCCGGCAAGGGCGGACACTCAGGCGCCGTCGAAAACCCTGGAAGCGTATCGCCTCGATTTCTCAGTGAATGAGATGGAAGACGGGAAGAGAATCAACTCCCGCCAATATTCCATGAACCTTGATGTCAACGACGGCAACGAGATTAAGATTGGCACCCGTGTGCCGGTCGAAGAAAAGCAAGGTGAGTTTCAATACCTCGACGTAGGGACGAGCATCTTCGCCAGGTTGACCGACCGCAACGGCCAGTTGGAGCTGAACGCACGCACCGAGATCAGCAACTTTGCCATTCCAGAGCAAGGTCAGGGTCACGATTCACACCCTGTGCTGCGGCAACTGAAGATCAGCGCGAGTACTCTGGCGCTGCTGAACAAGCCGATGGTCGTTGGGAGCGTGGACGACCCAAATTCCAAGCGTCAGTTCCAGCTCGAAGTGACGGTGACGAAATTAAGGTAGTTCGGCCACACAGCCACAAAACGGCGCCGCCCCGAGTTCGTGACCCGGCTTTCTCGATTACGCCCCGCGTGCCTATGGGGTAGGGTGCAACGATCCGCCCGGCGGCGCCATACCTTACTCATCGGCAAGTCTTGCCGCCGCTTTAAATATCTCCACAAACATTGTTCGCGTGAGCTTGCCGGTCTGCGTATTCTGGTTCGAAGGATGGTAAGAAGCTAGTAACACCTTACCATCGGGTAACCGGTAACTGGCGCCGTGTTTGAAGAGATAGCTCTGTCTGTTGAGGAGCGGGCCTTGTCGTTTCAGGTAGTTCAGATATGCGTCGAAGCCTATCTTGCCCAGCGCGACCACCACCTTCACTTTCTTTAATCCCTCGATTTCGCGGTCGAGAAAATGCGAGCATTCGGCCAGTTCCTGCGGGGTTGGTTTGTTGGCTGGCGGAGCGCAACGCACTGCAGCAGTAATGTAGAGATCGTTCAACTCAAGTCCATCGTTGCGATCGGTGGCGTTGGGCTGGTTGGCGAATCCGGTTTCGTACAGCACGGGAAACATGAACTTGCCGGAAGCGTCACCGGTGAAAGGACGTCCAGTGCGGTTGGAGCCGTGCGCGCCCGGCGCCAGTCCCATGATGAGCACCCGCGCATCGGGATCGCCGAAACCCGGCACTGGCTTTCCCCAATACTCGTGATCGAGATAAGCGCGCCGCTTCTCGCGTGCGACTTGCTCGCGATAGGCAACCAAGCGCGGGCAGCGGGTGCAGGCGATCACTTCGTGGTTGAGGATCGCGAGCCAGTTGGGACCCTGTGAATTCCTCATCGAAATAAATTCCTGGAGGCTGCTCGGGATTCGTGTCGCTGGCTTGGGCATCAGACCACTTTTCAGGGGTATCCCCCACCCCCCTCAATCTCTGGAATCATGAGGTTACCGTGAAATTCCCAGTAAAATCTAGATGTCAAAGAACTTAGATATCAAAATCCGTGAAACAAAGGACTTAGTGGCGCGACGATGTGGGTTCACCCAACCGTCACGGCCTCGACCATGATCGCGCGAGTTTGATGGCGGGACAAGGTCAGTTGTCACACGGGGTTGTGGAAATAGTTTGAGACCCGGGCCGGACGACTATGTCGCAAGGGGCCTGACGTGACTGCGGATCCAGTCGACAATCTGGGCAAAGCGGAATTCGTGGCGTTCCATTGATCCGTTGATGAACTCGTATCCCGCTGTAGCTTCGATTTCGATGTAGAAACCGTTGCGGCGGAGGAAGACATCGGCGGCGGTGAAGGCGATGCGCTTATTTCCGTCGAGGAAGCCGTGGTTGTTGCCGAGCGACTCCATCAGCGCGGCTGCCTCTTCTTCGAGCGACTTGTAGTAGCCGGTTTGCGGACGAAAGACGGCGGCCTCAACGCGCCCTTGTCGCGAACGCCGTGCAGGCCGCCGAACATGTCGATGAGCCGGTGCTGCATCTGGTAGACTTCCGCGACCGTCAGGTAATCCGACATTTCTACTTGGCGAGGCGTTCGAGCAGCTCACGGTTACTTGTGACCGACTGCTCGAAGGCGTCCATCACCTCGCGGCGGACCAAGTGCTGTGACGGAACCACGTTTTTCAGGTAGAATTTTAGCGCTTCCTCTAGGATGTGTCGCTGCGATTGGCCATTACGCTTGGCGACTGCGACGAACTCTTTGTAGAGCTTGGCGTCGATTTCGGGAGTGAACTTCTTGGTCGTGGCTGGCATGGCGGGCACCTCTCACCCTCTATCTTAGCGGATTGGAGCAGCAAATCAAGGCAAATCTTGATTTATCAGTACCATTGGGGAGGGCGGCTGAAAAGCCCCACTTCTCGCAAAAGAAGCGAGAAATGGGGCACCCCAAATTTTATTCATCTAAGATGTGGGCCACCCGCCGTGGACCACCCCTTGGCTTAGCGCCTTCAATGCAAGACTACGGGGGAAAATATAGAGTGTAGAATGCCAAACAGACTGGCTACGTACCACCCGCAACTGAATCCGGTTTGGTGAGTCTAATTACGATAGTGGATTGCGATCTTTCACAATCGGGACCAGACATTCCTGCATTGTGTAGTGGAATTGAAGTGTGTTTTCATCTCGAAGAGTAGGCCTTTTGATTTTTCTGGACAGGTTTGCAAGAAGTGACTCGTCGTTTGGCCACCACCCATATTCTCTCATGTGCCTCTCTTCCCACCCGTTCTTGGTACCTCGAAACAAAACGTCATTCGCCCGTTCAACGCACTTATAATCACCCGCCTCAAGGCGCGTTCTGTAGTACTCGCGAACAAGGCGATATGACAGGTAGTTGTCGCTTCCATTGTAGCGAACGTGTTCATCTAACTCTGACAAGAGATCCATCACTCTCATATGGATGATGGCGTCACCATTCAGCGCCAATAGCGGCAATAATGCCAAGGCAAAGATGATGTCGTCTCCTCGGGAATCCAGACGTGTAGCATTCCGCAGCACATGTTCCAACAGGTTTATTGAGTATGGATATTGAGAGACAAACAGCCTCCAGCACCCCAATTCACCAGTCTTGTGCGGGGGAAGGCGAAACGGTCTTCCACCTCCGAAGGCCGCGAGGGCGTCAATAAAACACCTGAATTGTCTACGTTCAAAGCTATCTGGGGAAGGGCCTATTGCGAGGAAATTGCGAATTCTGGGCCACCACTCGTCGAGGACCGACTCTAATGACAGTTCGCCGTCGAGTGCTCGTCGCACGAGAGCAGGGAGGTAGGTGTCAGACAGCATCTGAAATTCTCGATAAACGCGGCTAGCTATCCGGGCAGAAACTTCGAGGTGTGGCAGTACTTCCAGGTTCAAAAGGAGAGAGGCTTCATTCGCGGGATATAGTCGGTTGTGCACAGTTGTGGTGAGTGGATGCGACGCTGACCGTCCGGCGCGGTCTGCTTCTGCTGTCAAAGCCCTCCAAAAGTTCTCGCTGTCGTCTTCTACCCGAGAAAAGTCCTGCGGAAAAAAATCAATTGGCAGGTGCTCCCGGCTCACTAGTGCCAGTGTCGCTCGGTCCTGATAAAGCCAATCGTGAAAAACCAAGAAACTGAATTCAGGTCGGGTGCTCGATTCCTCTGTGACATGCAAGATTATTACCGGTTCGTTTTCCGACCTGTTTAACCAATCATCGAATGTCGAACGAGTGACCTGAAACTGGGAAATGGTGCGGCCATGCTTCACTTGGAAATGAAAGGGCACGGAAACCGACAAATATGGTTCCGAACAGAGTCCAGGATGTTTCCGCAAGCCTGTGTGCGAACATAAGTCGATGGGACCCGTCTGCGGTTTTGAGATGTCGAGAAAAAACCGACCCAAGAAACCGGCTGCCCAATTCTCGCCGATTGCGCCGCTCCTCGGCCCCTCTATGCTCATATGTCCATTCCTATATTCTTAGATGCTAAAGGTTTGACTTTGGCCGTTTATTTCTGCCCCCGCCTCGCACGGCAGCCCTGAGCCCATACGGGCCCGGTTGGGGCAAGAGGGACGGTCCATTTTGCCGTCGGTGTACGCCGCCTCTCCTCTCGTTTGACGGTGCTCTCCTTCTGTCTTTACACTCAAGTTAAAGCCGTATGAATTCGGTCCGGTTCCGTTTGCTCGGCGGCCCCGTAATCCAGCGGTTTGGGAAAGGCATAACGTGAGCCCCACAGAAACCTCCGACACGGCCAAGACCGACGCGAAGAAGACCGACGCAACCAAGACTGAAAGCAATAAGAATAAGAAAGATATCAAGCGGGAGATTTCGGTCGAAATCCCCGCCGCCGAGGTTGCGCGCGAGACCGAAGTGCAGATTCAGCGCTATCAGAAGAGCGCGCGGCTGCCGGGCTTTCGCGCCGGGCACGTGCCGGCTTCCATCATCAAGCAGCGCTTTGGCGATGGCCTCAAGAACGATGTGGCCGAGGCTTTGATCCCAAAATATTTCCGCAGGGAAGCTGAAAAGCAGGGCCTGATCCCGGTTTCGCAGCCTCGCGTGACCGACCTGCACATGCACGATGGCGAGCCGCTGCGCTTCAAAGCCAGTTTCGAAGTGCTGCCTGAGATTCAGGTCGAAGGCTACAAGGAACTGCGCGCCGATCATCCGGAGATTGCCGTAACCGATGAGGAAGTCGAGCAGGCGCTCACCAGCGTGCGCGAGCAGCACGCAACCTACACTACCGTTGAAGGACGCACCCTCGCCGAAGGCGACTTCGCGCAGGCCTCCATGGACGGCAAGCCCAAAGACGGCAAAGATGTTGCCGACGCCAAAGCGAATCCCGTTCACATGGACGACGTGCTGATCGAGATCGGCGGCAAGAATACTGTGCCGGAGTTCAGCCAGAACCTGACCGGCGCTTCTTCCGGCGACGAGCGCACCTTCGACGTTAGCTATCCCGAAGACATTTCCGACAAACGCCTGGCTGGCAAGACTTTCGTCTACACCGTGAAGGTGAATGGCATCAAGCAAAAGAGTTTGCCGGAGCTCAACGATGACTTCGCCAAGGAGTTGGGCGAGTTCACCAGCCTCGACCAGGTTCGCAAACAAATCCGCGACAACATGGAAGCGGAAAAGCGCCACAACGCCGAGCGCGAAGCGAAAGACAAACTGGTCGCCGAACTGGTGAAGCGCAATGATTTCGAGGTGCCGGAATCTTTAGTCGACCGCCAGATTGATCTTCGCCTCGAGCGCGGCCTGCGGGCTCTGGCGGCGCAAGGCATGAAGATGGAAGACTTGAAGAAGATGGACCTTCCCCGCCTGCGCGCCGGCCAGCGCGAGCAAGCGGTGCAGGATGTGAAGTCTTCGCTGCTGCTGGAGCGCATCGCGGACCTGGAAAAAATCGAGGTCAGCGACGACGAAGTGAACCGCGAAGTGGAAGCTCTGGCGCAACAATCAAAACAGACCTCGGAAGCGGTTCGAGCTCGTTTGACAGAGGATGGCGGCCTCGATAGAATCCGGATTAGAATCCGCAGTGAGAAGACCCTCAACTTTCTTTATCACCAGTCCGCGTAGTCTTGAATAAAAAAGACGCGCGGACCACTTTCGACCCTCCCCGAGTAACGCAGGCGTTGGTTCGGGGCGGAGTGTGGCAGGTGGGCAGGCCTGATAACCATGAAACCAAATGATCCGCAAATGATGCTGGTACCGATGGTCATCGAGCAGACCGGGCGGGGCGAACGCGCCTACGACATCTATTCCCGGCTGCTTCGCGATAACATCATCTTCATAGGCACGCCGATCGACGACAACATCGCCAATCTGGTGATTGCCCAGATGCTGTTTCTGGCTCAAGAAGATCCCGAGAAAGACATTCAGCTCTATGTCAATTCTCCGGGAGGTTCGATCACGGCGGGCATGGCGATTTATGACACCATGCAGTACGTGAAGAATGACGTGATGACGCTGTGCGTGGGCCAGGCCGCCTCGATGGCCGCGTTGCTGTTGGCCGCTGGAGAGCCCAAGAAGCGCCTGGCTTTGCCCAATTCGCGCATCCTGATCCACCAGCCTTCCATGGGAGGATTGTCGGGCCAGGCCACCGATATCGACATTCACGCCCGCGAAATCCTTCGCATGCGGGAGATTACCAACCAGTTACTCTCCAAGCACACCACCCAAAAGCTCGATAAGGTGGAAAAGGACGTGGAGCGGGATTTCATCATGAACGCGCAGCAGGCAAAGGAGTATGGAATCATAGACGATATCATCTACAAGACCACAAAAGCGGTATGATCGGCCTTCGCGCTTGAAGGCGGCACTAAGGGCAAGGCTGAAATTGGCCGAAGTATACGGTAGATGGGTCGAACCGCGGTGCAAGCGGTATGAAAGGTAAAGGAGTAGAGCCGAGTGAAAACTAAGTCCTCCGACGAGATTTTGCGTTGTTCGTTCTGCCACAAATCGCAGGATGCCGTCGCTAAACTGATCTCGTCGCCCAGCGACTATCCGCGCGCTTACATTTGCGATGAGTGCGTCGCGGTCTGCAACTCGATCCTCGAAGACGATCGCACGGCCACTCCGGCAAGCGCCCCGCCGAATCAACTGCCCAAGCCGCAAGAGGTGAAGACCTTCCTCGACGAATATGTCATCGGGCAGGAGCAGACCAAGAAGAAGCTGGCGGTCGCGGTTTACAACCACTACAAGCGCATCTTCATGAACCGCCAGAAGACCAACGATGGCATCGAACTGAGCAAGTCGAACATCATGCTCATCGGTCCTACTGGCACGGGCAAAACGCTCTTGGCGCAAACTCTCGCCCGCATGCTCGACGTTCCCTTCGCTATCGTCGATGCCACCACGCTCACTGAAGCCGGCTACGTTGGCGAAGATGTCGAGAACATAATTCTTAAGCTGCTGCAGGCCGCTGAAGGCGATGTCAGCCGCGCCCAGACTGGCATCATCTATATCGATGAAATCGACAAGATTGGACGCAAGGACGAGAATCCCTCCATCACTCGCGACGTTTCCGGCGAGGGCGTGCAGCAGGCTTTGCTGAAGATTCTGGAAGGCACCATCGCCAATGTTCCGCCGCAGGGCGGACGCAAGCATCCTCACCAGGAGTTCACTCCCGTCGATACGACTAACATTCTCTTCATCTGCGGCGGAGCATTCGTGGGCCTTGAAAAGATTATCGGACGGCGCGTGGGCAAGAAGTCGCTCGGCTTCCGCGGCGGAGAAGAGGCCGAAAAAGAAGACGCGGCAGTCTCGCGCAAGCGCAACTTCGAGTTGCTCAGCGAAATCCAGCCCGAGGACTTGATCAAGTTCGGCCTGATCCCTGAATTCGTCGGACGCCTCCCCGTCGTCGGCATGCTCGAAGATCTTGACGAATTCGCGCTCATCGAGATCCTCACCCGCCCGAAGAACGCCATCGTCAAGCAATACCAGCGCCTGTTCGAGTTCGAGAACGTTCGCCTGAAGTTCAGCGATGAGGCTCTGCGCGCCGTTGCCCGCCAGGCCATGGCTCGCAAAGTGGGCGCGCGCGGTCTGCGCATGATTCTGGAAGAGCTCATGCTCGACCTGATGTTCCACCTCCCCAGTCAGAAGAAACTTAAAGAGTTCGAGGTCACGCGCGAGATGGTCGAGAAACGCAGCGCCTCCGTGGCCACTTTGGAGAAAGCCGGATAGTAAATGGCTAAGAAAAGGTAGTAAACTGTTGGAAGACGGTAATAGATGGTAGGTTGTGGAAGCGCGCGCCGCCTTTGTCATTCCGCAGGACCCGGGGAGATTGAGTGACCACATCCAAGGAAAAATTCGAAAGCAAGAAGCTGCCCATGATGCCCATCCGCGATGTGGTCATCTTCCCTTTCATGATGACTCCGTTTGTCGTGGGCCGCGAATCCAGCGTCCGCGCCCTCGAAGAGGCCTTGGCTGCGGATAAGAAAATCTTCCTTGCCACTCAGCACGACGCTTCCATCGACGAGCCCAAATCCAACGAAATCTACCAGGTCGGCACCATCGTCAACATCGTGCAGAGCCTCAAGCTCCCCGATGGCAACATCAAAGTTCTGGTCGAAGGCATTGAGCGCGGGCGCCTTCTTCAGGCGACTGACGCCGATGGCTACATGCAGGCGAACGTTCGCGTCGCTCGTTATCCCGTCGAGATGAACGCGCAGATCGAAGCCGGCATGCAGCGCGTCACCACATTATTCGAGCAATATGTGAAGCTGTGCCAGGCGCTGAACTACGAGACCATGATTTCGGCCGTGCGTATGGAAGATCCCGCCAAACTTACTGACATCATTGCCGCCAACCTGCAGCTTTCCATTGAAGAAAAACAGGAGTTGCTGGAAATCTTCGATCCCTCCGAGCGCCTGAACCGCATCGCCGACGTGCTCGACGTGGAAATCGAAAAGCTCAACGTAGACCGCACCATCCAGTCGCGCGTCAAGCGCCAGATGGAGAAGGCGCAGAAAGAGTATTACCTCAACGAGAAGATCAAGGCCATTCAGAAGGAACTGGGCCGCGGCGAGAAAAGCGAATTCGACGAACTAAAGAAGAAAGTCGAAGCCGCCGGTATGCCGAAAGAAGTGAAAGACAAGGCGCTGCAGGAACTGAAGAAGCTGGAGGCGATGCCGCCCATGTCGGCCGAATCCACGGTTTCACGCAACTATCTCGATTGGCTGCTTGCCGTCCCCTGGAAAAAGCGTTCCAAGGAAATTCGCAACATCTCGCGTGCCGAAAAAGTTCTCAACGAAGATCATTACGGCCTCGAGAAAATCAAAGAGCGCATCCTAGAATTCCTCGCCGTTCGCCAGCTGGTAAAAAATCCCAAAGGCTCGATCCTCTGCTTTGTCGGCCCTCCCGGCGTGGGCAAGACTTCGCTCGGCATGTCGATCGCCAAGGCCACCGGCCGCAAGTTCGTCCGCATGTCGCTCGGCGGAGTGCGCGATGAGGCCGAAATCCGCGGCCACCGCCGCACCTACATCGGGGCGCTGCCCGGCCAGATCATTCAGATGATGAAGAAGGCCGGCACCAAGAATCCGGTCTTCATGCTGGATGAAGTCGACAAAATGTCGATGGACTTCCGCGGCGACCCCTCCGCCGCCCTGCTCGAAGTGCTCGATCCCGAGCAGAACTTCATGTTCGTCGATCACTACCTCGACGTCGAGTACGATCTTTCCCAAGTTTTCTTCGTCGCAACTGCGAATGTGATGCACACCATTCCTCCTGCGCTGCAGGACCGCATGGAAGTGCTTCGCCTGCACGGCTATACTGAGCAGGAAAAAGTTGAGATCGCCAAACAGTTCCTGGTCAAGAAGCAAATGCTGCAAGCCGGCCTCTCGGAGAAGAACGTCAAGTTCTCTGACGACGCCATCACCACGCTCATCCGCGCGTACACTCGCGAAGCTGGCGTGCGCAATCTCGAGCGTGAAATTGGCAACGTCTGTCGCAAAGTCGCGCGCAAGGTCGTCAAGGAAGGCGACACTTACACCATGGCGGTGACCGGCGAGAATGTGAAGGATCTGCTCGGCGTCATCAAGTTCCGCGACACGCTGGCTCACGAAAAGAGTGAAGTCGGCCTGGTCACCGGCCTCGCCTGGACCGAAGTCGGCGGCTCAATCCTCAGCACCGAAGCCACTGTGGTCGATGGCAAAGGCAAGCTCACGCTCACCGGCAAGCTGGGCGACGTCATGCAGGAATCAGCCCAAGCCGCGCTCTCTTACGTTCGGTCGCGCGCCCATCGCCTTGGCCTGACTCGCGATTTCTACCGCACCCTCGATCTGCACGTGCACGTGCCCGAAGGCGCGATTCCAAAAGATGGCCCGTCCGCTGGCATTACTATTGCCACCGCGATTGCCAGCGCCCTCAGCAAGATTCCAGTGCGCCGCGATCTTGCCATGACCGGCGAAATTACGCTGCGCGGCAAGGTCCTGCCCATCGGCGGCCTCAAAGAGAAACTGCTCGCCGCACACCGCGCCGGACTCTTCGAAGTGATTCTGCCTCGCGACAACGAAAAGGATTTAGCCGAAGTTCCCGAGAACCTGCGCAGCGCCATGAAGATGCACTTCGTCGATACCATGGACCAGGTGCTGCAAATCGCGCTGGAATCTCCGCTGCCCACGATGCACGAGGAAGAAGTCACCCAGCCCATCGCGCCCCTGACTTCCACCACCGGCGAAAGCCCAGCGGCGCATCAGTAGAAGTGCAGTGGCCAGTTGCTAGCACCCAGTTGCCAGTAAAGACCGCAAGACTTTTCGTCCAGCCGCAAGTATGATCCGACCGAGGCGCACGCCCCATCTCTGAAATCATGGAGAGACGTGGAGAATCTTGAAGATGTCGACACCCAATCAAAGTCAGATCGCTTTTGAGAACGGGCTTGAGTTGCCAGCCGAGGAAGGGCAGACTCGGGCCACGGGAATCCTGCCTTCGCAGGAAATCAGCAACCTGATCGCCCGGGGAAACATCAGCGCCACGCCCCCAGTCAATCCAGAACATATTCAGCCAGCGAGCCTTGATCTACGTCTGGGCGACGTCGCCTATCGCGTGCGCGCAAGTTTCCTGCCAGGACCAAACAGCACGGTAGAGTCTAAGATTAAGCAACTCCGTATGACCCGGGTTGATCTCACAGGCGCCCCGGTGCTCGAAAGAGATTGCGTCTACATCATCCCGTTGCTAGAGGAACTGAGTCTGCCGGAAAACATTTCCGGCAAGGCAAACCCGAAGAGCACCACCGGACGTCTTGACATCTTCACGCGCTTGATCACAGATTACGGCACGGAGTTTGATCGCGTTGTGCCCGGGTACAAGGGCAAACTTTACGCAGAAGTTGTTTCCCGCACTTTTACCGTTGCTGTTCGCGCGGGGATGAGGCTGAGCCAGTTGCGGTTTGTGCACGGCAGCCCACGCTCCGGCGATCAGACCATTAGAAACCTAGACAAAGAGGAGCCGCTTGTTTACATCGATGAGGCCAGCCCGGTCCGCGCCCTGGTTGAGCGCGGGCTCAGAATTACCGTCAATCTGGAGGCCGCCGAAGAAGGCGAGGTTATTGCTTATCGGGCCAAGAAGTATGCTCCGGCGATTGCACTAGACCAGATCGATTTCTATTCAACTGAGGAGTTCTGGGAGTCCATACGTCAGAATGCCAATAAGAGCTTGATTCTCGAGCCCGGCGACTTCTACATTCTCGCCTCGAGGGAAAGGGTTCGCGTCCCACCAGACTTTGCGGCAGAAATGGTTCCCCTGGATCAGGGAGACGGCGAATTCCGCATCCATTACGCCGGATTCTTCGATCCGGGCTTCGGCTACGGTTCCAACGACATCAAGGGAACCCGTGCGGTCCTCGAAGTTCGCGCCCACGAAGTTCCGTTCCTGATGGAGCACGGGCAACTCGTAGGCCGGCTGAACTATATGCGGCTGCTGTCGCGGCCGCACAAGATCTATGGCACAAATATCGGGTCGTCCTACCAGCACCAGGCGCTCACCTTGAGCAAACAGTTTCGCAAGGGCTGAGTTGCAAGCTTTCCCACCTTGCCAATTTTCCCTGCCGCATTGCAAACTAAAGTATGAAACCTGAGAACCGGGAACTGAGAACTGAGAACTGCCCATGAGGGTTCTAGCCCGCTTCCTAGCCGCGGCCACCGACGCCGCCCACTTCCCCGCTCCCAGCCTGCCTGAGGTCGCCTTTCTCGGCCGCTCGAATGTTGGCAAGTCCAGCGTGATCAACACGCTGATCGGGGACAAGATCGCCCGCACCAGCTCCACCCCGGGACGCACGCGCAGCATCAATTTCTTCGAAGTGCGCTGGCCCGGAAAGCCGCGCCCCGAGGTCATCTTCGCCGACCTGCCCGGCTACGGCTACGCCAAACTCTCACGTGAAATTTCGCAAGAGTGGCCCAAGTTCATTGAGCCCTACCTCAACGAGCGCGCAACTCTAGCGCTGTGTCTCGCATTGGTGGACGTAAACGTTCCCCCGCAAGATAGCGACCGCCAACTCTTAGACTTTCTTAATTCTTCCGGCCGCGATTTTCTCCTGATCGCAACCAAAAGCGACCGCCTCTCCAACAATCAACTGCGCAACGCGCTGAAAGCCTTGTCAGAAGCCTATCCCACAGCCACGGTAATTCCCTTCTCCGCAAAAACCTCCGCCGGACGCGACGAAGTCTGGAACAAGATTCGCCAGTCGGCTGCCGAATTTCCTGCTGCTTCGTTCCAATCCTGAACTGTTCCCAATCCAGAAATTGCTTCGTCCCTTTCGTCGCGCGCGCGGTGCACTTTTCTTTAAGAGTTCAGGCGCACGGTCCGTAAAGTAAGAGAGAGCCGCCCACGGCAACAGTGCGCGTCGATATCGCCGCGGAAAGGCGAATCCGTTTCTATGGATGATGAAACCGGCGCCGGCGCAGCCTATCTCGCCGCCCTGAAAGGATCAACCGCGCCTCAGGCCGCTGGCGCCGCGCCCGCCCGCGCACCCAGCGCCCTATCGTCTGCTCAAACGCCCGCTGGCCCTGCAACTCCCCTCGCAACCGCACCCACCGGCTCTGAGCGCCGTAAAAGCCCTCGCTACAACTGCCAGGGCAGTATTCAGTTGCGCGAAGTCAACGGCGGCACGGCGACTTGGGCCGCCTTTACTGATATCAGCTTGCATGGCTGTTACGTCGAAGCAGCCGCTAGCCACAGCATCGGCACGGTGCTGGCCATGACCATCGACGTGAACGGCTTCCGCATCGAGGCCACGGGCGAGGTCCGCGCGTCCTACCCCGGCCTCGGCATGGGCATATCCTTCACCAAGTTATCGGATAAGGATCGCGAGCAGCTGCGCGAGTTGACGCGCTCCATCTCACCGCCTTCCATGATCATGAGCACGACGCGTTCGCCTTCGATTCCGCGAGCTGAGTCTGCGCCGGCCGTAAACAACGCGGCCGCCGTGCTGCAGGCGATCCAGAAATTCTTCGACAACCGCCACGTCATGGGTCGCGAAGAGTTTCTCGCAATTCTGCGTAAGAATCAGTAGGCCAGTTCTCGGTTACTCTGGTTTCTACCACCACGCTGTCGTCTACTCAGGACATTCCCTTGAATTGTTATGATTGAACACTATGGCGCTCTACCTGATCACCGGCATCGGCGGCTTCATCGGATCGTCGCTCGCGCACGAGCTGTTGCGGCGCGGCGAGAAGGTTCGCGGAGTAGATAATTTCGCCACCGGCAGGCGCGAGAACCTCGCCCCAATACTCAAGCAAATCGACTTTCGCGAGAAAGACATCCTCGATCTCGACGCCATGACAAAAGCGTGCACTGGCGTCGACTACGTTTTGCATCAGGCCGCAATTCCCTCGGTGCCAAAATCTGTGCTGGATCCCATCGCAAGCAACCGCGCCAACGCCGACGGCACGCTCAACGTGCTGATCGCGGCTCGCGATGCCAAGGTGAAGCGCGTGATATTTGCCGCGTCATCCTCCATTTATGGCGACACACCCACTCTGCCCAAGCACGAACGCATGTGTCCCGACCCGATTTCGCCTTACGCGGTGGCCAAGCTGGCCAGCGAGCGTTACATGATTTCGTTTTATCGCTGTTACGGATTGGAAACCGTCTGCTTGCGCTACTTCAATATTTTCGGTCCGCGGCAGGACCCCTCGTCGCCTTATTCTGGAGTGCTGGCCAAGTTCATCACCCAGATGTTGCGCGGCCAGCAGCCCACAATATTTGGCGACGGCGAACAGAGCCGCGATTTCACCTACATCGACAACGCCGTCGAAGCCAATCTGCTGGCATGCAAAGCTCCGGCCGCGCAAGTGGCAGGCAAAGTGTTCAACACGGCCACCGGACGCCGCGTCACGCTCAATGAAACTTTCAAACTGCTGCAAAATCTGACCTCATATTCCGGTTCCCCGGTCTATAACGCCGAACGCGGCGGAGACATCAAGCATTCCCTCGCCGACATTTCCGCCGCGGAAGAGCACCTCGGCTATAAACCCAAAGTAAATTTCGAAGACGGCCTGCGCCAAACCGTCGATTGGTACCGCAGTTCGCAATCGTAAGCGCGTTCTGAAGAGACCAATCATTAAAGCCCGAGGCCGGAAGCCGGACCCCGTCTTTCAAATGCGCATTACGTTAGTGATCTACGCCGAGATTACCGGCATGGCTAGAGTAAACACATGACACTTTCCTCGATGGTAGTTTCCCGCGATTGGCAGGAAGTCAGTGTTCTCGAATGTATTCTTGGCAGCTTGCACATGGATGTTGCCGTCGAGAGCGAACCACAACAGGCTCTCTCCCACCTCTCGAAAAACAAAGTGGACGCTCTGATTGTCGATTGTGACCTCAATGGCACCGGACAGTTATTTCGCGAGTTGCGACGCGAAGGCTCGCGTACAGCCACCGTGCCGCTGGTCATTATGAGTGGTCCGAAGGGAAGGCCCGACATGGAGGAAACCGGCGCCATGTTTGCCTTCGAGAAACCCATTTCCGTGGAGCAGGCGGTACACACGCTCTCCGCCGCGCGCAACATGATTCTTGACGGACGCTTGCGCTATCACCGTGCCGGCATGGCAGTGCCGGTGACGTTGAGTGGCAGCAATCGCAAACGTGCGGGCGCACAACTCATCAATTTAAGCCAGGGCGGCCTGCAGGTTCGGCTCGAAGATGGATTCGACGCCAATGAAGCCTCACGCGTATCCTTCGCGCTGCCCGGAACCACATGCGGGATGAAGGCCGAGGTTGAAGTGGCCTGGGCTGACAACCAAGGCAATGTCGGCATCCGCTTCGTGAAGATGGCCTCGCAGATGAAACATACTTTGCGGCTCTGGCTGGCGCAACAGTATTTCGCCAACTAGGGTCTGTTGTTGAAAGGGCGCGGCTTCAGCCGCGCCGTCCGAGGCCACCACTCAAAGACGCGGGCTTTAGCCCCTGCAGTTCCGCCTTCAATTAACGGCTTTCCTATACTGCTTGCACTTTACCGGAAGCGGTCGTCATCCTCTTCCTTCTCTTCCAGTTCCGTCGCCGTTCGTACCAGCCGAGCCCCCAGGCTTGCTCCTCCAAACACCGCAAATAATGCCCAGTATGATGCCGCTACGAGCACCGCTGCAGCCAATGCCCCACTTAGGGTGAGCGGCCATTGCGGAAGTTCGTGAGCAATGGAGAGAAAAATCAAAGCGAACAGGAGCACGGCTGCGAGCACCACAAGACCATCGACCAGCCCGGCCAGAGTTCGAGCTGAGATTGGCCGGTACAGCCAATCCAGTTGGATAGCCGCTTCGCCAGGAACGTCGGTCAAAACTTCTGCGTGACTTTCGTACGGCGCCGCAGCCGCCGTCAGCCCGAGCTCGGGTTCCAGCACGATCACCGGTCGCGCCGAAGGCGACAGAGTCAATCCGTCGCCTCCTGCAAAAGTAATTTGGTCCTGCAGAATCGAGCCCGCAGGCGCACCGAAAATCGAGTGCGGCTGCTCAGCCTCGCGAGCAACAACATCAAGCAGGTTCGAGAAGATCCACTGGTCGATCTGGCCGCTGGTGCGCACAGGCAAATCCAGAAAACGAATACCACACTGTCCCGAAGCATTGGACCAGCTCACTTCGCCGTAAGCGTCCACGCGCACGCGCGGAGATCTCAAATCAAACCGCAGACGCACTCGCTGATCGAGGCGCAGCGCAGCGACCGCCTGCACCGCAATGCCCCGGTGGCTGAGGTTGCGAACGATCCCGCCGTTGGCCTCATCGAGTGTCACGTAGGTCAATGTGCGTAAATCGTGCCGGTAGTGGCTGCGTGATTGCCGCGCGGGAAAAGGTGCTGCCTGCATACTCACCGCCAGAAGTGCCTCGGACGGGACCGTTTGTCAGATTCTATTCTCACAGATGCGGGTTTGCATTAACTCGGTTGGTTCTGTCGCACAAGCCTGCGATTAGAACCTTCTTTCGCTCCCCTCAAAGTTTCACGAATAGCGATTCCGCGCCGATAACACCTTCATCGGGTCGAGGACCAACCAGCCAGCTTCTCTGGAAATGGAATGGGCTCGCGTAGCCTCTTACCAAAGGCCATGGTCGAACGGTGAGGGCGGTACCATTGCAACCCATCGAAAACCCCGTTAACTTACTGCTAAACCCGGCAAAAACCGGAGAGCGCGGGAAGAGTGTGCAGCCGCGAGAATCAAATCGAAGCGGCTACTTAAAGTAGTTAATTGACAGGGGCTTTGCTGGGTAGCCACACTCGCTGAGAGGAATCGGTCAGCTAATAATCCTGATGTTAACAACTCTCACCAAACCGGGAAACGATCTTGACGTCGCACCGCCGGGTGCGTCTGCCCCCGGGCGAAGCGGGTTTGCGGCCGAACGTGGTGCCTCTTACGATAAAAGCTTTCGTCCAGAGGATTCGCACGAACTTCGAAAATTGCGCCCGTCGGGAGGCGATGCGCTGCAAGCGCTCCTGGCATTTTCGGCGCTGCATCAGCAGGTGCGGCAGCGACGCGCACTCGCCTCCAGGCGCAATGGATTCGATACCATTGCTCGTGCGGCGGAGTTTGAGGCGCAAGAGCAATTTGTTCTGGACGAAGTGCTGCAGTTGGTAGCGGAGCGAGCCGTTGCCATCACCGGCGCAGACGGTTTGGGAATCGCTCTCGCGGAAAACAACGAAATTGTCCTGCGTGCTTCAGCGGGTACGATCAAGCCCGATGTAGGAGCGCGCATCCAGCGCGACTCGGCCTTCTCGGGAGCATGTTTCCGCGCGGCGCAGATTATCCGTTGCGACGATACCGAGACTGACGACCGCGTAAATCTGTCTGCCTGCCGGCAATTAGGCGCGCGCTCAATGGTCGCGGTGCCGTTATGCGGGCGTAAGCGGGTCATCGGCTTGCTCGAAGCATTCTCAGCAGAGCCGTTTGGATTCAACGACAGCGACGTCGGCAGCCTCGAGCTGCTGGCTGAGCTGATCCTCGGAGCGCTCAAGCCCGAAGACGAAGAGCGCTTCGCGGAATCAGCAGTGGTGGCGGAAGCGAAGTTGGCCGCGCCCGCGATCACGACTTCACCAGCGCCTCTGCCGATTGAACGACCCACTTCAGAAAAAAGCATCGCGCCTGCTTCGCCCGTGCTCGAACCGAAAGTCGATCGCAAAGTGGACGCAGCAGTTGCGGGAACCTTCGTTCCAACTTTGCTCACGCCTGCAATCGAGGAGAAGGAACATCGGCATGAAGAGCCGCTTCTCTTCGCCGCTACGCAGGACTCCCTGCGGTCCAGGCATCATCCTGGAATGTTGCTGGTGTTGGCGCTCGTCGTAGTTTCGGCGCTGCTCGGCGTTGGCCTCTGGTGGAAGCTGAACAACGCGCAACTCAGCGATCTGCTGATGCGGCCGACGCAGAAGATGACGAAGTCCGCGGCGATGGAAAATCCACGAGCCGCGGTGCCTGCGTCGTCTTCCGCGCCGACTTCGGCTCCGCCAGCGAGCACAAGCCATGACGAGCTGGCGAATTCGCCAGACGATCAAACTGACGATTTGAATACAACGTCTGAACCGACCAGCACAAGCGTTTCTTCGCAGGAACTTTCGAAAATGCCGCGTATCACTGGAATCCGGCATTGGTCTTCCGCCGATTCCAGCACGGTGGTACTCGATCTGCAGGATCAGGTGCAGTACGAAGCGCACCGCCTTGCATCTCCTGATCGCATTTACTTCGATCTGCACGACACTTCGCTTGCCGCTGACATTCAAGGCAAGACTATCGACGTCGGCGACGGGCTGCTGGCGCGCGTGCGCGTGGCGCAGCCGGTTTCCGGTCTGACCCGCGTCGTGCTCGAAACCAAAGGCACATCGAACTATTCCGTCAGCCTGGAACCGAATCCTTATCGCCTTGTGGTGCAAGTGCGAAAGCCCGGCGCGCAAGCCAAGACCGAAGTAAATCTTTTCCCCGGCGAGGCCGAGAAGGAGAAGTTGGCCATCGTCGTACCTCCGCCGACGCGCGAAGATCGGCAACTGCGGGCGCGTGTGCCGAAGCTGCGCATTGTGGTGGATGCGGGTCACGGAGGATGGGATTTGGGAACCGTGGGCAAACGCGGTTTGCTGGAAAAAGATCTGGTGCTCGAGATCGCGCAGAGATTGGGCATGTTACTCGAGAGCCGATTGGGCGCTGACGTGGTTCTCACGCGCAACGACGACAACTACATTCCGCTCGATGAACGGGCTGGCATCGCGAATCAGGCACAGGCCGATCTGTTCATCTCCGTGCATGCGAACTATAGCGACCTGCCTTCGGCGCGCGGCGTGGAAACTTATTACACCAACTTCTTTTCGGCGCCGAATGCAAAAGACCTGGAGACTCGCGACCAAACCAGCAAGAACGCGACTTCCGCGGTGCTTTCGCCGGCTGAACTGCACGACAAAATTGAGCAGTCACGGCGGCTGGCGGCCAGCGTGCAACGCTCGCTTTACGGAACTCTCGCGGTGCAGAATCCTGGACTACGCGATCGCGGGGTGAAGGAGGCGTCTTACGTCGTCCTTACCGAAACCGCGATGCCGGGAATTCTCGCCGAAGTTTCCTTCGTCAGCAGCCCTACTGACGAGCAGAAGCTGCGCAGCGACGGATACCGTGAGCGCATTGCCGAAGCGCTCTACAAGGGCATCGCACGGTATGCCGCCAACTCGCGCGGCGTTAAGCTGGCCAGCGCGGCGAAACGGTAGCGAGCTTCCACCTGTACCACGCCTCCGCCTCTAGCCGGGTTCCGCTGCCATCTTTTCGCCTACGGACTCCAACACCCACTCTCGGATGGCTCCTTGCACTTGCATGCGGGCCTCTTCCATGCTGATGTGTTTTACTTCCGGCCATTTCGGGACCTTCCTGACACTGACCTGCGCGGCGGCTGCTTCGCCATCTGCCTCGGCCTCTACTTCTACCGCGTCTTCGTCATTCTCTACCTCGTCTCCATCGTCTTCGACTTCATCCGCTTCGTCGTCGTCGAAGTCTTCTTCGAACCACTGGGGGCCGCCGATGGAGGTGCGATGCACGTCATCGCGGTCGATTACCACATCGGTCGCTTCGTCTGCTTCGAAATCGGCGTTTCGCAGGTTGATACTGGCGGTTTGCAGCGCGTAGAGCATGAGCCCAGCTGTCTTGTGGTCCAGGCGGCCGGAGCCGAGCATCTGGATCGTCTTCATCAGCGCCACCTGGACCGAGTTCGCGTCTTCGAGCAGCGGCAGGTCAAACTTGCGCTGCGACGACATGTCCTTGGCAATCCTCGCCCGCTCGCGGCGGATGCGCTCATGAAAAAAGCACTGCCGCCGCCAACGCAATGCGGGAGAGCCGCACTGCGTCCCATTCATCTTTATGTGCTGACATCGTGGAACATTATCTAAACCCATATTCTTTGTCACATCCTTCACGTTAGTTTGCTGGCGCGATATTTGCGGGTACCCTCCCCCACCCCCTCAATCTTTGGAGTCATTGAGTTAGAGTGGATTTGGCCGGCAAAATCCAGAATGCAAAGAAGTTAGATACCAAAATCTTTGCAATCAGGGACTTGGGAACCCAGGAAGCGGTTCCAAAGTCATTTTCGCGCTTTGGTCAGAATTTCAAAAAAAGTGGTATGACCGCAAGGTCAGATGTCACATAGGGTGGCTGTGGAAGGGTGTGGAAAAGTGCGGGGTGGCTATCCGCCGTCGGCATCTTTCCTCAAAGCCTCGGGCGGGCAATGTCAAACCAGTCGCCTTTGAGCAATTTTTGGAAGCGGTCGATAGCATTCGATTCGAGGTCTTCTAGGGGTTCCCCTTCGTCCTTCGACGCTTCTAGAATTGCTTGCAGCTCAGCCACCGGAATAAACTTTTCTATCGAGCTTCGGGGGTCTTCACTCCAGGAGTAGTCGGGCGGGTAAAGAAAATTAATCGCCTCCGAAAGACGCTTCCGGCTGAGGCCGATGTATCCGCGCCAGAAGTCGCGTTCGCTCTCAGCGTCCTCGTCCGAATTTCCTGCCCACTTGAGAAACGCGTACCAGTCCCCCGTGCTGAGGTCGGCCCCTCCCGGGTCAGTTCCCCTCCCGTAGCGGTGCCTCATGCGCTCGATAAAAGCCTTTTTCAGGTCCGGAGGGTCGACGTACTGAAAGTTGGTCAGGATCTTGTTTCGGTCTCTGTTTTCCGTGTACTCCAGCAGCCTAAATGCGAAGGTATCGTCCGCGCTCCGTTTCATCGCGCCCACGAGAACCTCTTGCGCCTTGGGCCTTTGGGAAAACCTTTGGGCGGATTCGAATACGATGTTTAGAGCCTTTGCTGCCTCGCCTATGTTAACTAGATCGTATGCATAATCGGTCGCCCGACTCGCGGCCGCATACGCTAGCCATTCTGCAGCGTCGTCATTAAGTCTTGATTTTAGCGCCAGGCCAAGTTTCCAAAGGAAGTCCATTCTCTTCGCGTGGTGTGGGGTCATGCCGTCTAGGACTTCCCTGAAAAGTCGTTCGCAGTCCGCCTCTGTCTTTGCTTCGTTCAGCCGCGTGGCTATGGCGGAGAGCTCGGCTTCGCTAAACATATCTTCCGGAACTGCTGATCGGAAATAGATTGTGAAGTAGTCTGAGTCACATATCCTTTTTTGCTGCCCGGCGATCTCTTCATTCGTTGGCCGCGCGATGCTGTGTACCGACGAGCCTTCTCTGGTCCCTTGAACGAATTCGGGGGAAAAGTAGGCTGAGTAGGTTGCGAAAAGCATCTGGCTCTGGGGACTCGGCCAGCTGGCCTTCCAGTGTCATGAAGAACTCGCTAGCTCCCTTCCCCTTGGTCTGCTTGGAAACGTACCTCCGCCCTGTCCACGCGTCTCCACCGTAGGTCAAAAATACGGGGTTCTTGCGTACCATTTGATATATGTTCGGCGCAAAACGGCGGATCGTTTCAATTCCGATAAGGTCCAAGGTGTTCACTTCTCGGCCGATGATTCGGGCGGACGTGCTCAGGTCATTCAGCAGTAGATTGGTCTTCCGAAGATTCGTGCAGATTCGTGACGGTGAGTCCTGCCACATTCGTTCTAGCAGCTCGGCGAACGTTTTCTCGTCCGCGCCGACGAACCAATTGCCGTTCGTAGCGGCTGTCTTTATGCGGGCCTGTAGTAGTCTTCCGATCATGACGGGATCGGGAGGTGCTAGGTTCAGACTGACGGGAAAGAACTTTTCCAGGTAGTCGTAGCTAATGGATGCGCCTAGTGAGAGCTGCTTCTTTATCTCTCGGTCGCTGAATGCGCATATAAATGTCACATTTGGCATTGAAGAGACGCCGCGCAGGATTTTGAGCAGCACCAGGATCTCTTCTTTTTGCATGCGGTCAACTTCGTCCAGCAGGATCACGATTGGCGCGGGCACGCGTGCGAGGGTATCCCTCAGTTCTTCGATTTCCTGTTGCTGCGACTGTATTGGCAGGATCTCTTTCAGCCCTGCCAGGAACGAAACGGAGCCACTTATCGTGCGAGCGTACCCAATTGCGCGCTTCTTTAGCTGCGGAATGTAGAACATCCGTCTGCACTCGGTGGCTATGTCTCCGAACAGGTCGATTGCAAGCGTCTCGTCGGACCCCGGCAGCCACGTGCTGAAGGAGACAACGATGGCGTGCCCTCCAAGGCTCAGCCGCAGAAGGCGCAGAACAGAGCTTTTGCCGTCCCCCAATCCGCCGTGTAAAGCGACGATCGGAGTCCGGTGCACAAATATGTGTTCTACAAGCAGCTCCACAACTGATGTACGACCAATGATATCTTGGTTCCACTCGGCAATTGGATCGTCGCTGCTGGACAGTTGCCATCTTGCTTCGACGGAGGAGTCCGGGGCGTGGGCGGGTATATTCAGGGGCGGCATGCGGCGTCCGGAACTGTTGATGCGTTTCCTATTCTCGGAGCGCCATAGTTCAAGGGCGATGGCGGCGGCCAGCAGCAATATAAGCTGCGCCGTGGTTCTTGTTGGTCGGAAGGCGTGCCCCAGCAGCATTGCCGTGACGAGCGCCGCGAGCGGCGCCGTGAGGCTCGCGATCCCCGCCCACCATGCGCGCAGGTAGCGCCGGAGCGCACCTGCAAGCGGCACCACCACGGCGACGGTTACAACTACACAAAGGGCTTGGAATTCCAATTTGTATGCTGATGCTCCGTCAAACATCCCTTGTGCCGGGAATGCTACCCACCTCCTGCGCAACATCGGGATAAAGGTACTGTCCCGCCAGAACAAGTGGGCGGCGATCGCAAACAGAGATCCCAGGACACAGCCCGTTACCAGACGTCCCCACTGCGCCGTCGCATACGCTCGGCCGGAGGCGTTCCACCAAGCCGATATCGTCCCTAGATTTCTTTGAGTTCTCCGGCCCATGCCAGCATCTTACATCTTTCGCTTTATGTTCGTGAGGATTCCGCAGGGGCTCTTCCAGAAAGTAGGGGCCGGGTCGGCTCAGGGTTTTCGCGTGAGAACGTGCGGTCCATCCGGGACTACGCTCCCTTTTATTGAGCTTGCCCCGGACTTCCTCTTCGGCTTCGCTCAGGGCAGGCTGGGGCTATTGTATGCCGTCCGTATCGGGACTGGGGTTTGGGTGGGGCGGGCTGCGTCTTTCGCCTTGGGCTGCGTTTGCGGCGGACTTTATTTCAGGCGCGGAATCCGCAGGCGGACGCTAAGTCAAAATCCCACGGGGGGTGAATCGGCGGTCACTGCGTCTTGTGATTCAACAGCCGCTGGACCCGCTCTGGCTCGCAGGCGATGATCTTCAGGTAGGCTTGGGTTGGGCGGTCGGGCTGGGCGCGGCCTTGCTCCCAGTCGCGGAGAGTGCCGAGGGGGATGTGGTAGCGGACGGCGAATTCTTCCTGGGTTAGTGCCAAGGCGCGGCGAATGACTTTGGCCTGCGGCGTTCGCTTCATGCGCTTAAGGTCGCGGAGGGTGAGGGGTTGGGCGTCGCGGTCGGCGCGGGCGGCTGCGTCGATGGCCGCGGGCGTCATCGGCATCGGCCTAAGCGTTTTGCTGGAAGTAGTCGTCTTGTTCATATTGCATCGCCCTCCGGGCCGAAATTATGCGAATGCGCTGGTCGCGCTCGGTGTAGGCCACAAATAGCAGAACTTTACCTTCGGCCATGCCGATCGTCACAAAACGGTCTTCGCCATGCTGCTCGCGGTCATCGAGGCGCTCGATAGCAAACGGGTCCTGAAAGACCGTCTTCGCCAAGTCGAAGCTCACGCCGTGTCTGCGGAAGTTGTCTTTAGCCTTGGCCTTGTGCCACTCAAATTCCAGTTTCATGATACTACGGGATACCAGTAGTTAGTCAATGGTCTGGTAAGTATAGGTCTTTCTCGAGGGGGCGTCTGTGACATCTGGCCATGGAATCGACACGCTGGATGCAACGTCAAAATCCCAGCGCGGCGGTAGCGGAAATTCCCATCGAGTTCGAGATCAGTTTGATGCGGGGACGCCGCCGTATTTCTGCAGCCAAATTAGTTCCTCGCGCACTTTTATTTTCCGTGCCAGGGGTTCTTGCTTAGGCTGTGGCCTTCGCCGGGGAAGATTAGCAGGGCGTTTGGGATGCCTAGCGAGTAGAGGGCGTGCTCTAACAAATAATCTTCGAGGACGGCTACGCGGATGTCGTTGGCGCCGGCGACCATGTGGGTGGGAGTGCGGACTTTGTCGATTTGAAAGATGGCGGCTTCGTCGTGATAGCGCTGGGGGGCTTCCCAGGGGCGTCCGCCGAGGAAGTAGGCGTCGTCGAAGGTGGTGTCGTCGTTGCCCCAGTTGCCGACGTGCTCGACTGCGCCCGCTCCGGTGACTGCGGCTTTGAAGCGCGTGGTCTGGGTGATGAGCCAGTTGGTCATGTAGCCGCCGTAACTGTAGCCACCGACGGTGAGGCGATCGGGATCGGCGATGCCGTCTTTCACGAGCGCGTCAACGCCTTCGAGAATATCTTTGCCGGGGCGCGAGACGATTACGGGAACGATCTGCTCGAGGAATTTGTCGCCGTATCCGGTGGAACCGCGGTAGTTGGGCTCGAAGACGAGCCATCCGTTGGTGGCGGCGAGCGCGGCCCACTGATACCAGTCGGCCTCGAAGTGGTTGCCGTCGGCGTCGGCGGGGCCTCCGTGAATGAGGGTGAACATGGGCAGATGTTTGGCTTCGAATTTTCCGGGAGGATAGATCAGCATGCCTTCGACGCTGGTGCCGTCGTCGGCCTTCCAGCGGTAGGGTTTGCCCTGGGGCAGATCTTTTTCGGCGAGGGATTTGTTGAGGTCAGTGATGGGACGGGCTTGGTCGAGTTTGTCGGGGCTTTCGGCCAGGTAGACTTCGGCGGGCTTTTGCAGCGATGAGTAGATGAAGGCCATGCGGGGTGAGTGCGTGGCGGTGGATATGGCTTCGTAGGTTCCTGGCCAGACATTGAGCTTGTGCAAGGGCTGGCTGGGCTGGGCGACGGAGTACATGGCGACTTCGGTTCCGAGGCGTGCGGAGGCTAGCACGGTGGTTGAGGTTGTGGTGTAGTGCTCGACGGGACCGGGGAAGTCTTTGCTCCACTGGGCGACGGCTTCGCTGTCGGGCTTGTCGCTATCAACCCAGTAGAGGTGGGGTTGGAGGTCGCGATAGGGGCCGGCTACGTCCCCGACTTCGACGGTGAAGAAGATGTGGCGATTGTCGTTGGCCCAGCGGAGATGGGCCTCCTCGGCTTGGTTGTGGGTTAGGCGGCGGGGTTGCAGGACGGATTCGGGGGAACTGTTGGCAGTCGCGGGCGAGGGCGCCCGCGCCACGCTTAGGTCGATGGCGTAGATTTCGTAGTCCTCGAATTTTTCCTGGCGCTGGTTTATGGCGTTGCTTGTAAAGGCGAGTTTGGTGCCGTCGGGAGAAGTGACCAGGTCGTCCACGCGCAAGGGCAAAGTTGCTATCGCATGTGCGCCGGGGGTGAGATCGGAGTCCTTCTCAGCGTCGGCTTCTTTTTTATCGGAAACCTTGGCGGGAGCGGCGGTGTGGCGGGAGAGAGCGGCGGCAACGTCGAGGGCAAAGATTGTGTCGCCGCGCTCGGCAGTGCGATATTGCACGACATCTTTCCAGTGTTTCCGGTAGTCGTCTTTCTGGGCCTTGGTCCAGGGGTTGCGGGTGGCGAAATAAAGAGTGCGCGAGTCGGCGGACCAGGAATAGGTGTGGACTTCCTCCTCGCCCTCGGTCAGAGGAATGGCCTCGCCGCCGGCGGGAGAAATCAGATAGATCTGCGCGGTCTCTCCTTTGTCGTCTTTGGCTTTCTTCTTGCCCTTGTCGTCGTCGTCGGAATCGGAATCTTTTTCCGTGGCGGGCTTGCGCTCGGAGAGGAAGGCGATCCAGCGGCCGTCGGGCGACCATTTGGGTTCGGTGTCGTGGCCGGATTGCGTGAGCTGGATTAGAGCGCCGGCTTTGCCACCGTCGCGATAGAGCCAGAGATCGGTGCGGAAGATCTGCTGACGCCAGTCGGCGCGCTCGGTGGCGATGACGACTGAGTTGCCGTCCGGAGATAGAGCTACGGTGGGATAGCTGACGGAATTAAAGAATTCATCGAGAGTGAGTTTGGGTTTGTCGTCGGCGAAGGCTGGGAATGTGGAACACAGAAGTGCGGCGATCCATAAGAAATGTTTTGTGGTTTTCATAGGGCCCATGGCGGGAAGTAGGTTTATACAACGACGAATGCGCGATAGGCAAGTTGCGGCTGACCTTTTCAATGCGTGGGCTCGGCGTTTTTTAGAGCGTCGTCGAGGGGCAGACCGGGCTGCGAGGCATTTTCTACGACACGCCAACCGTCGTCATAGCGGCGAAAGAGTACGGTGGAGCGGTACTGCAATTTAGTGGAGTAGAGAACCGCGCCTACTTCGTTTAAAGGAATCCATCGCCAGGTAAATTCGACGTCGGCGACACTGCCCTGCCGGGCGATGCCGTTGATGGCGAGCAGTTCGCGGCGCGCTGCGGGAATGGTAAAGGATTGCTTTTCAGCATCGCCGGAGCCGATCAGACTTTGAAATGTATCCACGCCAGACGGCGTGAGAGTAAGGCTCCAGCAAGGCGGCGGAGCCAACACGGGAGGGCAGGCGGAGACTGTGCCCGAAATCCATCCGCGATGTTGCAGCGCGAGATAGTCAGGCGAGAGATAGTCCTGATTGGAAACGACACCGGTGCGAAGCGAAAATGTCTGCGAGGCGCGGAAAGTGTCGGCGCCAGCAATCAGATCGGTGGCAAGCCGGCGAGTGAGAAAGTCGCGGGGAGAACACGATGAAAGCGAGAGTGAGCCCGCGACGATCAAGATCACGATGGATAAATGACGCATGAAAATCGCTAAACCCGAGGCCTGAGATTCTTGCACAATTTCCCGCGGAATAATGATTTTCCGACAGGGTTGCGGAGCGCGAGGGATGAATCCCCAGGGTATGGGGGCTGCCTAACCATCCTGTATTCAATTAAATACGCGGATCCGGGGGCTATACTAGCCGAATCGGCAAGTTTCTGCATCCAAGATTTTCAGAATTTGGCGATTCGGGTTTCGCGAATACAAGCTTGAGGGAAAATTCTACTTATGACCAATATGCTAAAGCAGTCAAGGTTCTGGGGCGTGCTGCTTGCGCTTGCGGTTGCGGCAATGATTCTGCCCACGTGGGCGGCTGCGCAAGATGACTATCAACCACAAGATGATCCACCGACGCGGGTGGCGCGTCTTGGCTACATGGAGGGCTCGGTATCGTTCGAGCCTGCGGGTGAAACGGATTGGGTGGGAGCAGTTGAGAATCGGCCCATGACAACGGGCGACAAGCTGTGGGCGGACAAGGATTCGCGGGCCGAACTGCAGTTGGGATCGGCCGTGATTCGGTTATCGGAAAATACGGGCATCTCGATTTTGAATTTGGACGATCACACCGCGCAGATTGAGTTGAGTTCTGGCGCCATCAATATTCGAGTGCGGCGACTGGATAGCGATGACGCATTCGAGATTGACACGCCGAATCTGGCCTTCACATTGTCGCAGCCGGGAAGCTACCGGTTGCAGGCCAGTGAAGACGGAAGCAACACCATCGTTGCGATTCGCGCAGGCGCGGGCGAGGCGACGGGGAATGGACAAACCTACAATCTGCACCAGGGACAAGCCGGCACTTTCAGCGGAACGGATTCGCTAAATGCCGATGTGGAAGACATTGGAGGCCCCGATCAGTTTGATACGTGGGCGGACGGTCGCGACCGTCGCTACGATGGCTCGCGCTCGGCGCAATATCTTTCTCATGATGTGGTTGGTTACGACGATCTGGATGACAACGGCGACTGGCGTGACGATTCCACTTATGGCCACGTGTGGTACCCGCACGTTGAAGGGGATTGGGCGCCTTATCACACGGGGCATTGGGACTGGATCGATCCGTGGGGCTACACGTGGGTGGATGATTCTCCGTGGGGATACGCGCCGTTTCACTACGGACGCTGGGCAAGCGTCGGCGGCCGCTGGGGTTGGATACCGGGACCGGTGGCAGTGGAGGCAGTGTACGCGCCCGCTCTGGTGGTCTTCATTGGGGCTGGCGGCGGATGGGGCGGGAACATTGGATGGTTCCCGCTGGGTCCGCGCGAAGTTTATGTTCCGACTTATGCCGTGAGTGCGGGATATATGAACCGGGTGAATATCAGCAACACCACCGTGAGTACGACGGTCATCACGAACGTGTATAACACGACGGTCATCAACAAGACTACCAACATCACGAATATCACGTACGCGAACCGGAGCGTGCAGGGCGCGGTGACTGCTGTTCCACAAAACGCGTTTGCCAGCGCACAGCCGGTAGCGCGAGTTGCGGTTAAAGTAACCCCGCAGCAGATCGCGGCTGCACCGGTGAGTGCGAGAGTTGCGGTGAATCCCACGCGCGAAGCGGTGCTGGGAGCGAAAGCTTCCACCGCGAACCATGTGACGGCGCCCCCGCGGCGGTGATGAACCGGCAGGTGATCGCGAAGCGAACGCCGCCTCCGCCACCGGTGCCGTTTGCTAAACAACAACAGGCGATGGCGGCGCATCCAGGACAGCCTCTGCCGAAACGTGAGATGGCGAGCTTGCGACCGGCTGCGGCAGCGCATCCGGCGGTGAAGGTAGCGCCTCCGGGAAAACCGGCGACGCCAACGACTGGACATCCGGCGAACCGGCCTGGCAACCAGCCCGGCAATAATGCTGCGCGTCCGGGACAGCCTGCGCCTGGAGCGCCTGCGAACCAGCCTGCGAATCGTCCGGGAAATCCGCCAGCTGCGAATGAGCGTCCGGGCGCGGCGAATGCGGGGCAGCCCAATCGTCAACCAAACGCTCAACCGAATAATCGGCCTGAAGCGAACCAGCCGAATAATCGGCCGGGAGCCGATCAGCCAAACAATCGTCCGGAGACTAATCAGCCGGCTAATCGGCCGGAGACGAATCGGCCGCCGGCGCGCAACCAAATAACCGGCCGGCGGCAGAGACCAATCGGCCACCGGCAGCACAACCGAACCGGCCAGAAACAAATCGGCCGCCGGCGGCGCACTAACCGGCCGAATAACCGACCACCGGCGGAGACGAATCGACCGCCAGCAGCTCAACCGAACCGGCCCGAAACAAATCGGCCGCCGGCGGCTCAACCGAATAACCGACCACCGGCGGAGACGAATCGACCACCGGCAGCTCAACCGAACCGGCCCGAAACGAATCGGGCGCCGGCGGCACAGCCAATAATCGTCCTGAAGCGGCGCGGCCTGCTCCGAAGAGCGAGCCTGCTCCGCGGCAGACGCCTCCGCCGAGTGAGCGGCCACAACAGCATGCGGCCCCGCCGGCAGCGGCGAAGCCGGCGCCGCCGCCAAAGAAGGAGCCAGCAAAGCCGCAGACTCCTGAGGAGAAGAAGAAGCAGGAAGAGAAGAAGCCACCGGGAGTATAGGGCTGGTGAACTATTCGAGCACCCTGAGTTTTCTCAGGGTGCTTTTTTTGTGGTGTTAACTCGGACGAGGGAAGCCAACCAGTGGCATGCGACCGCACAGCGCCCAGAAGGATTGACGCTGAGTGTGTTCGGATTTCGTAACAAGATTCAGAATTCTGAGTCACCAGCTGTGGGGGGGGGAATACGATATTCGCCAAAATTGGGGGGTGCGACAATGTCTAAACTGAGACTCTTTCTGTTTGTTATTGCTGTGTTCGGGTGCGTCGGGCTCACTTCTTCCGCGGCCCTAGCATGCAGTTGCTACGAAGTTGATACCGACCAAGATCCCACGCCCTGTATTGGGAAAAACGAGTGCAACAGCGAATACTACGCAGAATTCTGTAGCTGGGGCTGCATTCAAGGCGAGTGCGGCATATCAGGCTACGGCCTTTGCTGCGGCACACAATTCAAGAACTACAGCGTTACTCCCCAATCGTGCTGGGACCCTCCGCACGGTTGCTCGGAGTGCGGGCAGGCCCGTGAACGCGGCCTCGCCCATGCCGCCTTACCCCGTGCGAAGAAAGAAGTTGGAGAGACCACTCGGGAACGGATTGGACTGCTTCGGGACGGCCCCTCGGAAGAGGTCCTATTCGTTCCCGACCGCTGCAGACACACCTATGGAACGATCTTTCCCGGAGAGAGATTGCCGCCCGAGGATTCTAGTGCAAGGTCCGAGATGCCGGACGTTCGACCTGGTGGAGGCATCTAATATGAGAGCACAATTTGTCCGCATGTGCTTTGTCGCCGCGGTCGGCGTGGCCAGTTGCTGGGGGCAAGTTCCGACCCCTCCATCCGTGAGCGCCACTGGGGCTCAGTCTGCTTCCGTCGCTACGAAGTCCTCCACTGCGAGTGTGAACAGTGAAGCAAAGGCCCGACGCGAGCAAGACGCCCGACACCTGGGAATTGAAACGGTCAAGATAGCCTCGGAGCACGCGGGTGTGTTCAGCGGCCTGAAGTGCGACGGTGATGGAAACCTTTATCTGCGAGGGGAGCCGGACGGTGTTCGGGGGATTATTAAGCTGAGCGCCAAGGGAGAGCGCATGGCTGTTCTTCAACCGAATTCTCCCGATGTAAAGGTGTACCGCGGCGGCGATTTTTCTATTACGCCCGATGGCGAAGTATACCAAGTGATTTGGGCGCGGGAAGTCTCACGCTATGTATTCGTGTACAAGCCAGACGGCAGCGTGAAGTCAGAGATGAAGCTTCAGCCGGGCTTCGTTTTCTCACCCCAGCACATAGCCGTGTTTCCGTCGGGCGATCTTTTCGTATCGGGATTGGAGAGGGACCACAATCCAAACAATCCAGTCAGGTGGCCTTTCCAAGACATCTTTTCTCCGTCCGGAACCCTTCTGAAGGAACTGACTTTCAAAGATGATGACAAATTACACGAGATGGCGGCGTCTGGAGACAAACACATTGTTCTGCCGACCGATCCATCGAGTAACCTTGCCTTCGCCGCAGGCTCTGCCGGGACCGGGTCGGATGGGAATGTTTATCTGATGCGGAGAATCTCTCCGGCAATTTTCTACGCGATTTCGGCGGGCGGAGCGGTCCGGCGCTTCACTGTCGATCCTGGGCGGCCGGATTTCATGCCCTCGCGCATGCACATCGCGGGAAGCAAGATCGCTATCCTTTTCCGCAAGGAGCTCACCAGAGAGGAAATTCTGAAGGTGGTGGACTTGCAGGGGCACGAGATCGCAACATACGACGAGCCGGTCATTGACGGAACACACGCCCTAGGGCCGGCATTCCTTTGCTATGCCGACGACCCGGAGCGATTCGTCTTTCTCACCACTACGGACGACGACAAGCTAGGGTTGATCATCGCCAGGCCGGAGTAGAGGATTCGGCTGCTCTTTTGGCGGGCCGGAAGATTACTGCAGAGTGTGGCTTGATGATCCTGAGCTGGGATTGCCGGTGATGTTGTAGCGTTTTAGTTTGCGGTAGAGGGTGGCGCGGCTGATGCCGAGCATGCGTCCGGCGAGGGCTTTGTCGCCGTGGACTTGTTCGAAGACGCGCTGGATGGTGGCGCGTTCGATGTCTTCGAGATCGGTGGTGGAGAGCGGGGCGGGGGAGTTCTCGGTTGCGCCCCCTTCGGCTGCGGCGAGATCGGAAACCAGTTCGGGTGCGGAGTCTGCGGTTCGAGAGGCAGGCGCGTTCATTGCCGCGATTGATGGCGGCAGATCGCCGAGGTCGATCAGGGTTCCGTTGCCCAAGGCGACGGCGCGCTCGATGCAGTTTTCAAGTTCGCGCACGTTGCCTGGCCAGTCGTAATTCATAAGAGCCTTCATGGCGGCGCTGGAGACGCGTAGATCGGAGCCGGGGGCGTAGCGCTCGCAAAACCAACTCACCAGCATGGGGATATCGCTGCGGCGTTCGCGCAGCGCGGGGACGTGCACGGTGACGACATTGAGACGGAAATAAAGATCTTTGCGGAAGGTTCCGTTCTTGTAGGCGGCTTCGAGATCGCGGTTGGTGGCGGCGATGATGCGAACGTCCACTTTGACGCGCTGGTTGCTGCCGACGGGGCGGACTTCTTTTTCCTGCAGGACGCGCAGCAGCTTGGCCTGCAACTCGAGCGGCAGTTCGCCGATTTCATCCAGGAAAACCGAACCGGTATCGGCGGATTGGAAGAGTCCCTGCTTGGATTTCAGAGCGCCGGTGAAAGCTCCTTTTTCGTAGCCGAAGAGTTCACTCTCGATCAGAGTGGGCACGAGCGATCCGCAATCGACGGCGACGAAGGGGCGGTTGGCGAAGGCGCCGCGGAAATGAATGGCGCGGGCGATGAGCTCTTTGCCGGTGCCGCTTTCGCCGGAGATGAGAACGGCGGTGCGGGTGTCCTTGAGGCGCGAGGCTACGCGGAGCACTTCCTGAATTTTGGCGGAGGAGCCGATGATGCCGTGGACGGCGGTTTCGGAATCCATGCGCTGACGCAGGAATTCGTTTTCCTCGACCAGGCGGACTTTCTCGGCCATGCGGCGCAGGAACAACCGCAGTTCTTCGAGCGGGGAAAATGGCTTGGTGATGTAGTCGTAGGCACCGAGCTTCATGGCCTGAACTGCGGTTTCGATCGACCCGTGGCCGGTCATGAGCGCGACTTCTGTACGGGGCAGAAGTTTCTTGACCTTCTCCAGAAATTCGAGGCCGGACATGTGGGGCATGACCATGTCGCTGAGAACCATGTGAACGGGCTGCTCTTCGAGCAGCGCCAGGGCGGATTCGCCGCTGTCGGCTTCGAGACAGATGAAGCCCAGGGCTTCGCCTACAGTGACGCAGAGCTTGCGGATGCTCTGCTCGTCATCGACGATGAGAAGACGGACGCGGAGGTCTTCTCGATTTAGATCCCTGCTTAGAGCGGGCCTGCTCGCATCTCGGTCGAGAGCGGGCTTGTTTAGCGGCGGCTTGTTCGGAGCTGGGTTCACCGGGATTTCCCCATAGTTTTTTCGACAGCGGAAATTAGATCCTGCACGCGGAATGGCTTCTCCAAATAAAGAGCGCCGATCTTGCGCAGGGTACTGACGGTTTCTTCGTTGGCGTAGTCGCCGGTAATAATGACGACTTTGTCGACGAGATCGGGGCGATGGGTGGAGATCCAGGTGTGGACCTGTGCGCCATCGACGCCGCCGGGGGTGCGCATGTCGGAGACTACGCCGAGGTATTCGCCGTTTTCGAGCATGCGGAGGGCCTCGGCGCCGGATTCAATGCAGACGACTTGATATCCGTTACGCTCGAGAGTGGCGCTCACCAGAGCCATGATCGAAGGCTCGTCTTCGATGAGAAGAACAGGCGGCAGGGAGCGTTGAATGGCGGGGGTGGTCATGGTTGATTGACTCCTGCGGCCACACCCAGAGAAGCGGTGTGGGGCGCTGCGGGAAAGCGGACGATGAAAGTGGCTCCCTGCCCGTCGGCATTGTTGTGGCAGAGAATCTCACCTCCGTGCTCCTTCACGATGCCATAGCAGATGCTGAGGCCGAGGCCGGTTCCCTTGCCGACCTCTTTGGTGGTGAAGAAGGGATCGAAAATCTTATCGGGATGGGAGATGCCGTATCCGTTGTCGCAGAAGGAGACTTCGACGGCATCGCCGACTTTCGTGCTCATGATTTCGATGCGGGCGGGGCGGCCGACTTCGTGCACCGCATCGTAGGCGTTGTTCAGGATGTTGAGAAAAACCTGTTGAAGCTGGTGGGCGTCGCCGATGATATCGGGAAGGCCCTCGTCAAGGTGTTCGATGACGTCGACGCCGTGACTATTGAAGTCGTAAGAGCGCAATTGGATGGTGCGGCGCAGGATGAGGTTGAGCTGCACAGGATTGCGCTGGGGCGGCATCTGGCGGGCGAAGCTGAGCAGGTTCTGCACGATCTGTTTGGTGCGCTGCGCCTCCTGCAGAATTACGCGCAGATCTTTACGCGCGCTTTCTGGAATTTCGGGATTCTCCATGAGGAGATCGGCGAAGCCGAGAATTGCGGTTAACGGATTATTCACCTCGTGAGCGACACCGGAGACGAGTTGTCCGACGGCGGCCATTTTCTCGGCGTGGACGAGTTTGTCGCGGAGATCGGCGGAATCGGTGATGTCGGTCATGACCACGACGATGCTGGTGATATTGCCTTGCTCGTCGCGCATGGGACTGAGGTTGACCGAGAATTGCCCGGCATTTCCGTTTCCGCGCATGATTTGCAGTTCCAGATTGTCTACCTGTCCACCGCGGAGGATGGACTGAAGCGCGTCTGATAAAGGGCGGACATAACCGGGAGCGGCCAACTCCAGCAGAGGACGCCCAAGAAGTTCGCGCTGCTCGAAACCGGCTTCGTACCAGCGGCGGTTGGCGTAGCTGATTAGGCCGGCGGTATCGGAAACCAGGATAAGACTCTGGGTGTTGCTGAGAATCTTTGCCCGAGAAATCGCGCTCGCGCTGCAGTTCCGACTGATAAGTGTGCAGGCCGGTGACGTCGAGCATGAGGCCGCGAATCTGCAGCAATTTCCTGCGGTGTCATACATGCCAAAGGCGTTGATGAGGACATAGATGGGCGTGCCGTTCTTGCGGCGAAGCGTGGCTTCGAAGTTGCGCAGATTGCCCTCTCTTTCGAGGACTTCGCGGTGCCGCTGGCGCTGCTCGGGAGAAAAATAAATCTGCGTTGGAATATCCACCTGCAGGAGTTCTTCGCGGCTGGAATAGCCGAGCATCGCCACCAGTGCGTCGTTCACTTCGATGAAGCGGCCGGCGGGAGTGCTGAAGAATAATCCTTCCTGAATGTTGTCGAACAATTCGCGGTAACGGCGCTCGGCCTCGCGGCGGTCGGTGATGTCTTTCAGCACGTGAATGGTCTGCAGGCTTTCGCCAGAGGCTTCGTGAATGCGCGAGGTCGAAACCAGATAGGTACGGTCGAGGGCGGGATGAACGAATTCGTCGCCGTCCTCGCGCATGGAGCGGCAAAAAGGACAGGAATAAAGTGTGCCTTCGTTGGTGAGAGCCAGCAGAGCGCGCATGTTGACGCCGATCAGTTCGCTGGGCGCGACGCCGATCATGGCGGCGAGCGAGCGGTTCACGCGGAGGACTTTGTCGGTCTCATCGTGCACGACGATGAAGTCGGTGATGGCGTCAAAAATTTCCATCCAGTGGCGATTTGCCTGCTCGATGCGGGTAAACAAGCGGGCATTTTCCAGGGCCATGGCGGCGTGGCCGGCAATGGCTTCGAGCAAGTCGCGATCCTCGGTGGAGACTGGATGGGAGCTTCCCGAGAGGCACAGCAAACCGGCTAGTTCTCCGTTGGGCCCGGGGAGACGCACTATCACCAAGTCGGTCCAGCCCAGATTGGACGCAAGTTCAGCACCGAGCAGTTCGGCGGCCGAGCCGGAGACGACGGCTTCAGTCCGTTTTGAGATGAACTCGAAAAGCGTCTCAGTCAATCGCTGTTGCAGCGCGCGATTATCTGCGTGTGCCGAATTTGCAATGCCGCGGAGGGCGGGCGCGTGATCTTGATTGTGGAGGGTTCTGGGTGGGAATTGGATGCACAACGACGGTGTGGAATCGTCCCTCCTGAAACAAGGCCACTGCGCCGGCGCGGCTTCCGGTTAATTCGACGGCGCTGTCCAGAAACTTGCGGGCGAAATCCGGCAAGTGCAGCAGACCATCTATTTCCCGAGCCAGTTTCGTGAGCGCTTCGGCGCGACGGCGGTGCCGTTCGGATTCGTGCAGGTTGTGCGCCACCTCGAGGACCACAGAGACCTGCGCAGCCAAGGCGCGGGCGCGGCGAATGTCTTCCTGCGAAATGCCGGTTGCCATCGAGACGATCGAGCACGCCGAACATGCCGAGCACTTCTCCGCCGGCGCCGAGCAGAGGAACGGCCAGCAACTGCCGAACCTGGTACTGGGCTATCGACTTCGCAGGTTTGCGCCGGGCATCTTGCCGGCCTCGTCAGTCCAGAAAACCTCTTTTGCGCGCAGCGCGCGCGTGGCGATGCCTTCAGGGAAAACGGTATCCACGCGGCGTGGCTGGCCGTGCTCGACGGCGTAGCGAACGCGAAACTGCTCCATCTTGAAGGAGGGCAATGAAGCATCGGCCAAAGCCGAGAAAATCGGCGGCTCGCACTACGAAGGCCTGAAGAAAATGTTCGAGATCACCGCTGGAGCTGAGCTCGGAAGAAATCTCGAGCAACTGGTGAAGTTCGTGAGCCTGGGCTTGCGCAGTGGCGCAAAGTTCGGCGTGGGCGACAGCGACCGCGCCAAACCCGGCTATGGCTGATACCAGCGACTTCTCATCGGCGAGTGAAGGCACCATCCTGGCGGGGATAGACGAGAATCGCTCCCTGCGTGCGCGAGGTGCGGAAGGGCGCGGCAATCAGCATTCCAGGAGATATCATGCTGCCGAGCGAGTGTTGATCGCTGCTGATGGAAATGGTGATGGACTCTCCGGCCGCAACCGCACGTTGCGCCAGATCGGCGGCGAAACGGATAGTTTGGCGGTCGTGTCCGCGCGCGGAACGGAATGGGCGAGCTGCGGCGTTTCGGCGGATACGGCGCGCAACTCGAAGGGGCCCTCGCGGCGCAAGAGAACCGAAACCAAACGAGTGCGCAGCAGCACACGAAGACGATCGGCAAGCGCTTCGATGACGGCGGACTACGTCTGGAGTTCCGTGGAGGACGTGGGCGACCTCAGCCAGGATTTCGGCGCGGCGGTGCTCTTCGCGAGAGGCTTCGCCGCAGGCGTGTAGCTTCGAGCAAGCTGCCCAGCTGTCCGGCCAGGATGGTGGCTTTGGCGGCGAGGTCCTCATTAAAAAAGGTTTCATCGGAATCATGGAGGAACGTTGCCGCGCCGATGACTTCATTGAAGACCACAAGCGGAGCTGCCATTAGAGAGCGAGCTTCAAACTGGTGGGCGGCAGGAAAACTTGGGCTCGGCTGGACTTGGTTGACGAAGATCGCGCGGCGCCTCTGCACCGCCTCGGCAGTGACGGCGCTTTGTTGAGGAAGCAGCCGGAGACCGATGAAGCGGTCAGCTAACTTGCCATCAGCTTGCTCTCCTACAAGTTCATCGCCCGCGTGGCGCCGCCAGAAGTAAACCCCGCTGACCTGGAAGAATTCGCGGGTGGTACGGCAAAAGAGTTGGATGAGGGAAGCGGGGTCGGCGCGTTCCGCAGCTTTGGCGGCAATACGAAGCAGGAGCCTCTGAAAAGCTTCGTCGGAGCTGGGCAGTGCCCGGTCTTCTGGCAAGGGCGTCGAATTGCCTTCGAACTCCTTCAGGGTGTCACCGCTTGCCGGCACAGGATTTTGGTGTTTCTCACAAGTGATTGAATCTAATGGAAAACTATCTTGCCATCTCAATTTGAGTCAAGTGAAATGGGTAGGCAGGTGCCTAAGTGTGAAATCCCGAGAAAAACGAGGATTAGTTATCTCAGAGTGAGAATCGACGGTTCAACTTGGGGGGATGAACGAGCTTGATGGCGAGTTGGGGTCAAACGGTGCCTATCAGAGCAGGTTAGGTCCCTTATTTTCAATAACATCCGCGAAGTTACCTTGGTTTCTTGGGAATCGGAGACGTGGCCCCGACGTTGCTCCAACGGCAGGTGCCGGATTATCGCCGAGGAGGAGCTGTGTCTTTGCGAAAGGCGGGGGTGTTGTTGGCTGTAGTGGTAGTGGCGGGCGCGGGGTTGGTGGAGCTTCGAGGTCAGGACGCGCAAAGCGAAACCACGCGCCGGGCCACGAACAAGGTAAAGGCGGTGTACCCGGACTTGGCGCGAAGGATGAACCTGACGGGCACGGTGAAGGTGGAGGTTGTGATCGCGCCGAACGGGATTGTAAAGAGCGCGAAGATCGTGGGCGGGCATCCGGTGCTGGCCAATGCCGCGCTGGACGCAGTCAGGAAATGGCGCTTTGAGCCGACGGCGATGGAGAGTTCGGGCGTGGTGGATTTCAAGTTCGAGGCTCCCAAATAGGGCAACGGCGAATTATGGCCGGGAGGAAACGGCATGACGATTGGCAAGAAGCTGTACGTAAATTTCGGAATCATCCTCAGCATGGTGGTGGTGCTGTTCCTGGTGAATCTGCTGGCCGTGCTACGCGAGCACACTGCGAAGGATGCGGCCAAAGCCTCGCTTGAATTAGCCGATGCCACCAATGACGTGCGCTTTCAAATGATGCAGAACCGCCTCTACCTGAGCAATTACCTGCTGAGCGGCGACACTCGCGAGGTGGAACGAATGAATGAAGGCATGCGACAGCTCAATGAAAAACTGCAGCAGGGCAAGTCGCTAGCCAATTCCGAGCAGGAGCGTACGGCGCTGACGAAGGTGGAACAGTTGGAGCAATCGTGGGGCAAAGAATTCGCGCAGCCTCTGATCGACAAGCGCAAGGATGTGGACTCGGGCAACGCGACCGTCGCCGAATTGCAGATTTATTACTTACAGAAGGATGCCTCCTCGTGGGTGAAGAATTCTACCGAAGCGCTCGACGTGGCCGACGCGGAAAACCGCAAGCTGGTCGAACTAAGGCGCAAATCGGACGAGACAGCCAGCACATGGACGATTACCGCGGCTATCGTAAGCACCTTGCTGGCGCTGGGCCTGGGTATTGTGGTTGCATACACCACCGCGAAGTCGATCACGGAACCGCTGATCAATCTGATGAAAGTTTCGCGGCAGATCGGCGACACGGGCGACCTGGAGCACAGCATCGACGTGAAGCGCGAGGATGAGATCGGAGAACTGGCTCGCACTTTCGCCAAGATGGTCACTTATCTGAAGGAGATGGCGGCGGTATCGGAATCAATCGCGGGAGGCGATCTTACGGTTGAGGTGAAACCGCGCTCCGCGCATGACACGCTGGGCAACGCATTTGCGCGCATGGTGGAAGGGCTGGGGCGGCTGGTGCGCAGTGTGCGCGACGCTTCGGCGCAGGTGGCGAGCGCCAGCGGGCAGGTGGCAAACGCTTCCGACGATTCCGCCAAGATCGGCCTGCAGGCGGCCTCGGCCATCGACGAAGTTACCAGCACCATGCACGAGATGAGCGTGAACGTGCAGAACATGGTGAAGAGCACGCAGGTGCAGGCCTCGAGCGTGAGCGAAACATCGGCGTCCATCGACCAGATGGTGGCGTCGATCCAGCGCGTAGCCGATACGGCGAAGGTACTGCTGGACATCTCGAACCGCTCGCGGGAAGAGGTGCACAGCGGCATCGCCACCATGGAAAAAGCTACCGACGGCCTGAACCGCATCAATGCGACGATCACCGGTTCGGGAGAAATCATTGGAGCGCTGGGACAGAGGGCCGATGATATCGGAAAGATTATCGAGGTCATCGACGATCTGGCGGAGCAGACCAATCTGCTGGCTTTGAACGCGGCGATCGAGGCGGCTCGCGCTGGAGAGCACGGGTTGGGCTTTGCGGTGGTTGCGGATGAAGTCCGCAAGCTGGCGGAGAAGTCGGCACAATCGACCAAGGAAATCTCCGAACTGATTCAAAGCATTCAGAAGGAAGCGCGCAAGGCGGTAGAAAATATGGACCGCTCGACTGGGATCGTGAATGAAGGCCTGGACCTGGGCGGCGAACTGAACGCGGCGTTGCGCAAGATCTCGAACGTGGTCACCGAGGTTTACAAGTTCGCGCAGGAAATCGGCGCGGCCACGAATGAGCAGTCGCATGGCTCGTCGCAGATTGCGCGGGCGACCACGCGGCTCAACGAAATCACGCACGAAATCAACTCCGCGGTGGAAGAGCAAGCTTCGGGAGCGCAGGCGGTGGTGAAGGCCATGGAACGGATGCGGGAACTGGTGCAGCAGTCGACTTCCGGCTCGACTGAGCTGGCGGCATCGGCCGAGCAAATGTCGAAGATGTCGCGGGGACTGCTCGACTTTATGGACCGGTTCACGCTGGAAGAAGCGGCGCGGCAGGCCGCATCGGAATCGCAGGCGGGCCGCAAAGCCGCAGCGGCCGCCCGTTCCTAGGCAAAGCGATGAATCGCGAACTTCATATCGTGGGTTTCCAAGTAGGGCGCGAGACCTATGGCGTGCCTATTACTTCGCTGCACGAAATCGTGCGGGTGCCGGAAATTACCGCGGTCCCTGATGCGCCTGAGTATCTGGAGGGCGTGATTAATCTGCGCGGCAAGATTGTTTCCGTGATGGACCTGCGCAAGCGTTTTGGCGACAAGCAGGCGAAGTTAAAAAAGCAGAATCGGATTCTGGTGGTGGAGCACTCGGGCAAGCTGGCGGGACTGATCGTGGACTCGGCGTCAGAGGTTTTAAAGATCGCGAGCGAAGATGTGGAAGCGCCACCAGCGGTATTTCAGGAAGGCGGGCTGAACTGTGTGACTGGACTGGGAAAGGTTCGAGGCCGCCTGATTGTATTGCTCGACATGACGAAATTGTTGGCTCCAGCGAGTCTGCTGCAGGCTGTCGGCAGTCCGGAGGGCAAGATAGGCAAGGCGGAAGTCCGCGGGGCTTCGACGCGCTGAGTTGGGTGGCGCTGTCATGCTTCCAGCGGGTTCGTCGATGTAAAACGCAGGCGCGGGGAACGAGAGAAAGCATGAGCACATTCGGAGCGGCACCGGCTCCCATATTGACGGAAGCGGAACTGCGATTGTTGCAGGCGCTGGTGTATCAGGAGTGCGGAATGCACTTCGATGAGCGCCGCCTGCACTTCCTGCAAGACCGCCTGCTGCGGCGGTTGAAGGAGTGCCGCGTCGATTCCTTTTACTCCTACTATCGGTTGCTGATCACGCAGGAAGGCAAGGCGGAACTGGCCAAGCTGGTGGAAAACCTGACAGTCAACGAAACCAGTTTTTTCCGGCACAAGGCGCAGTTGGATTTATTCCAGAAATACGTTTTGGAAGACATGCTGAAACGGAAGCAGGCGCACCGGGAATATTCGATTCGGGTATGGAGCGCGGGCTGCTCCACTGGGCAGGAGGCCTATACGCTGGGCATGATGGCGGCCGACACGCTGGCCTACTACTACTTGCGGAATCCGCTCCCGGTGGAGATGACTTTGCCCAAGCCGCTGATTCCTGCGCCCTGGCGGGTGGAAATTCTTGCGAGCGACATCAGTTATTCCGTGCTGCGCACGGGGCAGGAAGGGGCTTACAACGAGCACCAGATGTCCACGGTGGATTACGGCTTTCGTCTGCGTTACTTCGACAAGGTGGGCGACCAGCGATATGCCGTGAAGAAAGCGCTGAAGGAGATGGTGCACTTCGATTTTCACAATTTGAAGACCGAATACCTGCCGCAGCGTAATGACGTGATCTTCTGCCGGAATGTGATGATGTATTTCGACGAAGCGGAGCAGAAGCGGCTGATAGAAAAGTTTTATCGCTGTCTGAACCCCGGCGGCTATCTGTTTGTGGGACACGCCGAGAGCCTGCTGGGCCTGACGGAGAAGTTTCAGATGGTGCACAAAGATAGTGGAACGGCCTACCAGAGAATCGAGGTGCGTGAGTGACGAACCCTCCCGATGAGCGCGGAGCGGAACTGCGGGAATTGTTTTTCGAAACCTCGCAGGAGCTGCTGCAGGCGCTGAACGACGAATCTCTCAAGCTGGAGAATCATCCCGGCGATGAGGAGATTGTGCGTTCGATCCGGCGGACGGTGCACACGCTGAAGGGCGACTCGGCGGCCTGCGGGCTGCGCGAGTTGAGCGAACTGGCACATCAGTTCGAGGATGCGTTGTCGCTCGAGAGCGCAGCCGCTCACGGAGCGCTGGCCGAGATCGCTTTTGCGGCAGCGGACGTTTTTGCCGAGATGCTCGTGGCTTACCATGGCGGAGGAGCGATGCCCTCGACGGAAGCGTTGCAAAAAAGAATTAACGAGTTGACTGGGGCGCCCACCGCAAAGAAAGCGCGGCGCAGGAAGAAGTCTTCCGATCCTGGACCGCGGTCAGGCAAAGATTGGACGGAAGCGGAAAAGCGCGCCGTGACTCAAGCGAAAGCGGCGGGTTTGGGACTGTTTGAAATCGCAGTAAAAATCGATCCTCACTGCGCCATGCCGATAGCCGCGCGGCAGTTGATTCAGAATGCGGTCAGCGGGATGGGCAAAGTCCTGGTGGTTCGGCCGGATGCGAAATCGCCGGCGGCTTCCAAGCACGTAGAGTTCGTGTTGGCCAGCACGCAGTCGAAGGAAGAGATTGCGGCCAAGTGCCACATTCCGACTATTGCGGGCGACGTTATCGTGAATCTGATCCAAGCTGCGTCGCCAGCCAATATCTCTGCGAAAATTCCGAGACAGGAAGCGTCGACAGTAATCCAGACTCCGGCTTCGGCAAGCACCGCTCCGATGGAGCCCGCTGAAGCACAAGCGCCAGTGGAACAGGCCATCCCTCAAGCTTCCACGGAAAACGTCCTGCGTGTAGAGGCGGGGCGGATCGACAACGTCCTCAACCTAGTTGGAGAACTGATCATCGGCAAGTCGATGCTGCAGCAGGCGCTCAGCGAGTTTGGCAAGCGCTATCCCAAGGAGTTGCTGCGCGGCAAGTTCGCCGATGCCATGGCTTTCCAGGCGCGAGTGCTTAACGATCTGCAGCGCTCGGTAATGAAGATTCGCATGGTGCCGGTGGGCCAGTTGTTCCGGCGCTTCCCGCGCATGGTGCGTGATGTGGCGCGGCAATGCGGGCGCGAGGTCGATCTTGAACTCAGCGGGCAAGAGACCGATCTCGATAAAGGAATTCTCGATGCCATCGCAGAGCCGCTTACGCATCTGGTTCGAAACGCGGTGAGTCACGGCATCGAACCGGCAGAGCAACGGCGTGCTCAGGGTAAATCGCCGCGTGGAAAGATCCGTCTGCATGCTTATCACCAGGGCAATCAGGTGGTGGTTGAGATCAGCGACGATGGACGGGGCATCGATGCGCAGAAAATTCGCAACAAGGCGATAGAACTTGGAATGGTGGCGGCAGAGGAAGCGGCGCGCTTGAGTGAAGCCGAGACACTGGAGTTTATCTTCCGGCCCGGATTCAGCACGGCGGAAGAGGTCACGGAAGTTTCCGGACGCGGCGTGGGCATGGATGTGGTGCAGAGCGTGCTGCAGCGGCTGAAGGCCACGATTCACGTGGAGACTCACAAGGGCCTGGGCACGACGTTCCGACTCAAGCTGCCGCTTACACTTGCCATCATCAAAGCGCTGATGTTCTGGGTGGAGCAGCGTTTATATGCCATCCCACTGAACGCGGTGAGCCAGATTGCGCGTACCCGGGAGTCGGAAGTTCACCAGGTCGATAACTACGAGGTGCTGCAATTGCGCAATCAGGTGCTGCCGCTGCTGCGGCTGGGACGTCCCTCCGCAGCCGATGCAGACCGCAAATTGAGCAAGCTGTTTGTGCTGGTAATTACGGTTGGCGAAAAGAAATACGGCCTGATCGTAGACGCTTTGGAAGGGGAAGAAGAATTGGTGATTAAAGCTTTGGACGACCAGACTTTCTCCACGGATTTGGTGAACGGAGCTTCAATCCTGGGGGATGGGAAGGTTGTGCTGATTCTGAATCTGCCTGCGGTTGTGGAACATATCGCGCATTTGCATCCGCAGGAAGCGGGCCTGATCAAGTGTGGAATCTTGCTGAATCATGCCGATCGCGCCCGGCTGGCTTTGGGCGCGGTGGGAGGCCAGGCATGAGTCCGGACATGAAGAAAGCGCGCGTGCTAGTGGTGGATGATTCTGCGTTGATGCGGAAGCTGATCCCACAGATGCTAGAAGCCGATTCGTCGATCGAAGTGGTAGGGACGGCGATGGATGGAACGTTCTGTTTGAAAAAGATTGAGGAGCTGCAGCCTAACGTGGTCACTCTCGATCTGCAAATGCCTGGAATGAATGGGATCGATACCCTGAAGGAGATCATGCGCCGGCATCCTCTGCCGGTGATCGTGGTCAGTTCCCACAGCACGGAAGGCGCTTCGGTCACCTTCAAGGCATTGGGGCTGGGCGCCTTCGATTTCGTGACTAAGCCCCGGGATTCGGCTCAAGTGACGGAAACGGCGACGGAATTGATCGCCAAAATCAAGGCGGCGGTCGATTGCAGGGTCGTGAGCCCGGGAAATTTACGGGGAGCCCAGCTGCGTCCGGAGAAGATCACAGCAGCAAAGTCCGCACCGCCTCCCAGCAAGTTGGTGGCGATCGGAATTTCCACTGGAGGACCCCAAGCTCTGGAGTTCTTGCTGGCGCAATTGCCGCCGGACTTTCCGGGCAGCATTGTAGTTGTCCAACATATGCCGGAGGGATTCACCGAGATGTTTGCGCGCCGCCTGGACGAGGTGAGTTCGTTGCGCGTAAAAGAAGCGCAATCGGGCGACCTGCTGCAGGCTGGGCGCGTGCTGATCTGTCCCGGAAGCCGGCACATGAGAGTGAAGCGCATGACCCGGGGGGACATTGTGGTACTCAATGACGAAGCGCGCGTCAATGGCCACCGGCCGAGTGTGGACGTTTTGTTCCAGAGTGTGGCGGAGGAATTCGGCTCGCAGGCGGTCGCGGCGCTGATGACCGGTATGGGAGACGACGGTGCCGAAGGTTTGGGCGCGGTGAAGAAAGCAGGCGGTATGACTATTGCGCAAAGCGAAGAATCCTGTGTGGTTTTCGGTATGCCGAAAGCTGCCATCGAACGCGGCTATGCCAAGCGCGTGGTTGCTTTGGATGTGCTCTCGGCTACTTTGCAGGCGTTCTGTAACCGCAATGAAGACCGTGGAGAGCGCGGTAGTGCGGACAAGGCGCTACGAGCCGGGATCTAAGTAGGTTTTGATGCAGGTTTGATGACTTGAGTCATTTGGCTGGCGGGTAACCGCCGTGATGGAATCAGTTAGAGGAGGTTTTATGGAGCAGTTCGCATCAGTGAAACGCAGCAAGGACGGCCAAGCGGTTCGCTACTTGATCGTGGACGATTCCGTGTTTGCGCGCAAGAATCTGGCCCGCATGATCGAAAGTTTTGGCGGGCAAGTGGCGGCCGAGGCCGGTGACGGCTTAACTGCCATCAGCGAGTTCGAGCGCACCCATCCTGACATCGTGCTCATGGATATCACGATGCCGCAGATGGAGGGAATTGAGGCCGCGGAAAAGATCGTGCAGGCGCATCCTGAGGCTCGCATTGTCATGGTGTCTTCCGTGGGATACCAGGAAAACATTGTGGCCGCGTTGCAGCGCGGTGCGCGGCATTTCGTGCAGAAGCCGGTGAAGCCGGAAGTGCTGTACGAAGTGATCAAGTACGTGCTGGGAGAAGACGGCGCAGTGTCGAACGCTACTGGCGCGGGGGTCTAATCGCAATGAAGATGGAACTGATTCAGCCTTTCATCAATGCGGCCGACGCTGTGTTGTCGCAAGGTCTGTCGGGCACCACGAAGGTCGGCTACCTTTCGATGGAAGAGGATGCCTATCGACGAAAAGGTGTAGCCGGCATGGTGACGCTTACCGGCGATATCGAGGGCCGCATCGTTCTGGATCTCGAACCGCAAGCCGCGGTGCGCGTGGCCAGCCACTATGCGGGCGCGGAATTGCCCGAATCTGACACGCTGATCAAAGAGACCATCTTCGAATTGGCGAACCAGGTGGTTGGCAATGCCGTTTGCGCGCTGAATGACCAAGGCTTCCATTTCCGAGTGCATCCGCCGGTGCTTCTGACCTGCGAGGTTGTCGACAAAACCAGCGAAGATGTCGAGGCGCTGATGATCTGCTTAGAAACTTCTTTGGGCAACGTGTTTATGAATGTCGCCCTGCGCTACAACAAGCGGCGGATGGCTGATCACGCGAAGGTGGGGGCGTAAGGGCGGTTCTCAGTTCTCAGTTCTCAGTTCTCAGTTCTCAGTTCTCGGTTCTCAGTTCTCAGTTCTCGGTTCTCGGTTCGAGGGCTTTGCCTACGGCCTTCGCTGTTCCTAAATCCTTGCACCAATCCCCGCCCGGACACTCGCGCGTCGCCTGCGTCCATTCGTGAAATAGCATGAGATCGTCCCACCCCGATTTCTATGGGCGAGACTTGGGAAGTAAACTTAACGAGACGTCACAGGGTGGAAGCAAAGTGATTCTCCGAAGAGCGATGCAGGGAGTATTGATGATGCTTGGGCTGATGGCCGGCCTTGCCGGCGCGCAGGAGGATTCGCCCGCCCCGAGTGTGGTTCGCCAATCTCTGGATGATGCGTGGTGGACCGGGCCCATGTTGGCGCCCAACGCCACGACGCTACCGCGCGGACATCTGCTGATCGAGCCTTATTTATACGACGTGATTAGCGCTCACTCGAACGGCTTGGGATCGCTTACGTACATAAACTACGGACTGGCAAACCGATTCACGGTTGGATTAATTCCAACCGCTGGCTTCAATGTGGCGAGCAGCGGCCCAAGTAGCTCGACGGTGGGACTGGGAGATCTGACTTCGCAGGGTCAGTACCGGCTCACGCAGTTCCATGCGGGCAATTGGATTCCTACGATGTCTGTCGTGGTGCAGGAAACTTTTCCGACAGGAAAGTACGATCGTCTGGGAGACCGGCCGAGCAACGGCCTAGGAAGCGGAGCTTACACCACGACGCTGGCTTTTTATTCTCAGACGTATTTCTGGATGCCGAATGGACGTATTCTGCGCAGTCGCCTCGACGTGTCGCAGGCGTTGTCCAGGCAGGTGAATGTGGAAAACGTTAGCGTCTACGGAACTGCAGAAGGATTTCGCGGTAACGCGAAGCCCGGCGACTCGTTCTTCGTCGACGCCGCGTCGGAGTACAGCGTTACACGGAGCTGGGTGCTGGCGCTCGATGTCACATACCGGCACAGCTGGAACACCCGCTTGACGGGATATAACATTCTCGATCCCAACCGTGTGCAGACTCCACCGAGCATTCAGATGAACAGTGGATCGAGCGATGCATTCGGTTTCGCGCCCGCGATCGAATACAACTGGAAACCTACCGTGGGCGTGCTTCTCGGCACGCGAGTGATTCCTGCGAGCCATCATACGGCTGGCACGATCACCCCGGCTGTGGCGATCAACATCGTGCACTGATCTTCGTTCGAACTGCGGCGGACGAGCCACGGCCGAGGATCTGCGGCTGATTCTCTGCTCTCTCTTTAAGGAAATTGCAAGATTGAGTCTGCCGCTCCGGGATCGTCGGCGGCATCGGCGATTCGCCGCAACTCGGGATATTTCTTAATCAGCGTGGGTGGCGCCAGTACTCGTTTGCCGCTGATCATCGCTTTCAACTCCAGAGCGTTCACCCCGGCCTTGCTCTCGAAATGATTATTGGTGATCACATAAGTGGTCTGGGCGCGCTCGGCGACGCTTTTGGATTCTCTCTTTCCAGCCTGCGAGTTCGCCCGCATTGTAGAGATAGTTGTAGCGGTCGTTGCGATTATCGGAATCGGAACCTTGATCGGCAAACCAGTGTTCGTAATTGCGGCCGTGCAGGCGTATGTAGCCGATCGCTCCCGTGACGTGTTCGGTGGGGGCGAGCGAGCGCCCGAGCACGGGTTGGTCGATGTTGCAGAAGCCGACATTTTTTTGCGCGAACGACGCGAGCGTTTCGGCATCGTTCCAGCTGGAATGGCGCACCTCAACCACGCGCGGGTATTCGATGAACTGGCGCAGCAGGCGCTCGAGGTACTCGCGATTGAGCGAAGTATTCTTGAACGACACGGGAAACTGGATCAGCAGCGCACCGAGCTTGCCTTCGTTGGCGATGGCGTCAAGGCCTTCGCGGGTGCGGACTTCGTCTTCATCCGTGGGACGAATGCTGGCGGCCGAGGTGGGCTCCATCACCAACATGGGAGAGTGCGTGAAAGCGCGGTAGAGTTTCGCGGTGAAGAGGAAGTTCTTGTTGACGGCTGCGACTTTGCGACACCAGAGCTTGGCCAGTTCGGGCTTGAGAGGTCCGTAAAACGAAGTATTGATTTCGGTGGTATCGAAGAAGCGGGGGAGATACTCGAGCGGATGCTCTCTGCGGCGCTGCATGCCCGGGGGATAGAAAATTCCCTCCCAGTCTTTGTAGGACCAGCCAGCCGTACCGATGCGAATATCGTTCGGGTGCAGTTCGGGTAGACGGACTGAAGCAGAGGATTCCATGGTGGAACCGCAGACGGAGGGCAGGTGCAAGGTTAGCACAGGGGAAAGTTTCGCATAAAGTACGCTTTACGTAACGCATAAATCGGTTTATACTTTGATTGTGATCCTTGGCTACCGCGACAAGCGGACCAGAGATTTTGCGCTTGGCAAGCGGGTGAAAGGGTTGTCCGGTATCGAACGCCCTGCTCGCTTAAGACTGGATCGCCTCGAAGCGGCCGTCACCCTGCGGGATCTTGCCGCCTTGCCCGGCAACCGGCTTGAAGTGTTAAAGGGAGACAGAAAGGGACAATACAGTGTGCGTATCAATGACCAGCGGAGGATTTGTTTCGACTGGAGGGAGGGTGCGGTCGGTCCGTCTAATGTAGAGATTGTCGATTACCACTAGGAGAGCGCTAATGCCAGTAACTGCAATTCATCCCGGAGAGCATTTGGCCGAAGAGCTTGGCGAGTTGCGACTAAGCGCCGCTGAGCTGGCGCGGCAACTTAAGGTTCCGACCAACCGCATCACTGAAATCCTGAATGGGCGGCGCGCCATTACTGGCGACACGGCGTTACGACTGGCCCATTTTTTCGGCACGACTGCCGAGTTCTGGCTCAATCTGCAGAGCTTGTATGAGATCCGGCTCGCCCAGCAGAAAGCGGGCAAATCCATCAAAGCACTACCAACGCTGAGACATCTGGAACAGATTCACGCGTAGGTCTGCAACAGGCTAAGTGAGAGCTGAGGGCAGATCGCGGGCACCGTGGAGGATTCGGATGACCTGTAACGGCGTCCTTTCCGGATCGTAAACAATCAGGTAGTTCGAATAAGGATGCACAACCCAAAAACGGAGAGGTAGTTGAGTCACGTCCTTCCGCATTCGTCCTATGAGAGGAGAATGGGCAAGAAGATCACATGCCCGAAAGATTGCCGTCTCAACGCGGTCAGCGGCTTCGGGACTGTCTCTGGCGATGAAGGTCCAAATGTCGAGGAGGTCGTCTGTAGCTTGAGGCGTGAACTGATACTTGCTCATCCGCGCTGCTGTTCGCGGAGCCGGGCGCGCTTCAGGTCGTTAAGCCTTGAACGCACTTCATCGGGATCAAGCAATTCGCCGCGCTGGGCGGCGGCGTAGCCTTCGTCAATCTGCTTTTCGATCTCTGCGTGGTGCGCAGCCAACCAAGTTTCTTGCTCGTGTAGCATCGAAACCGCCTGCTCGACGTATTCGTCTACGCTTTGGTAGGCGCCGCGCTGCACGTCCTGACGAATCGCGGCCTCAAGTTCGGGACGAAGGTGAATTTCCATTTCGTTATTCTACCGCTCAGTCCAGCGACAAAACCACCCAATACACACCTGTGGGATAAATCTCGGTGCGGGCGTAGCAGGCGCCTACGGAGAAGCTGCGAAGATTGTGGCTGGTTAGCGCGCTGCCGGCGTTTGCCGGCAGAGTTTCGGGATGCAGGCTGGTGTATGTGAGGACGGTGTAGCGTTGTGCGAGTTGTTGGATGGGGGAGGTGCCGAGCTTGTCCGCGTGCGCCATGGAGCACGACACGTCATCCGCCGTGGGAAGATCGCGGCGGGTAAGAGCGGGTTGTTTTGCCTGGCGGCGCGCCTGGGCCACGGTCGTGGCGATCCGGTCTTTGAGTTGGGCGACGGAATAATTGGGGAGGGCATGGCCGAAATCCTGAACGATGTAGAGCCGGTCGCCGCTGCGAATCGCGCCCAGGCCGATCACGTTATAAGCCGGGTTGAGCAGGTTGGCGCGATGGGGAGGAGAGAGCATGAGATGTTTGTGTCCGTCGGCGGCATCGAAATCGAACGCGACGTTTTCGCCTTCCTGATCGAGTTGCGTACTGGTCGCGGCTGCCAGGCGTTGGGGCAGGGAGGGCTCACCATCAAACTGGTGCGAAAGTTGCCGGGCGGCAAACATTGCTTCGGCGTGGGCGCGAGCTGCCTGTGAAAGGCCGGCATCGAGCGTCAGGCGCGGTGCGCCGGCTTTGGCTCTGGCCTGATTCGCCAAGGCTAGAAGCATTCGTTCGGCTTCGGAATCAAAATCTGTAAATGGAATATCAGGGGAGGGTGCCGAGGCTGGTTTTAGAGTCGCGTGCTGTGCAGGCTCCGCAGGGCCGTTTGCCTCGGATGCCATCAAACGGGAAGACGGCCGGACCGAAGCTGCGCCCATTGCCAGCAGAAGCGTGATCGCGACTTTCGAAGCTCTTGGCATTGCTTGTGTATACAAATCGGCGCTGCGAAATCTAAACTCAGGCGGCAAAACTTGCCGCTGGTGCTACGCTAGAAGCCAGAATCCAGTCAGAGAAGTTACCTTCGCTATGGAACCAGGTGTCATAGGGGTCATCGGCCTATTGTTTGGAAGCTTGATTGCTTGGCTGGCGCTGCGCTCGCGAAGCGCTGCGCTGAGTGCCCGCTTGTCCTTGATGGAAAAGCAATTAGCGGCCCAAAACGCTGATCTGGCGCGGCTTCAGCAGGCCCATACGGACGTGGTGGCGGGCAAAGCACGGCTGGAATCCGCGCTGGAATCGGAACGGAAGACCAGCAACGAAAAGATTGAATTAGTGACGCGCGCCAGCGAAGAATTGCGGAATGCATTCAAGGCAATGGCGTCGGACGCATTGAGGAGCAACAACTCGTCTTTTCTGGTAATCGCGGAAGAGACGTTGAAGCGCTTTCAAAGCCAGGCTAAAGGCGACCTGGAAGCGCGGCAAAAAGCGGTGGCCGACATGGTTGCTCCGGTGCGCGATTCGCTGAATAAAGTGGATGCGCAGATTCAGCAAATGGAAGTGGCCCGCGGCGACGCTTACGGCGAGTTGCGCGCTCAGGTGCAGTCGCTGATCAGCACGCAGAAAGAACTGCAATCGGAGACCGGCAATCTGGTACGGGCGCTGCGGACTCCCAATGTGCGCGGACGCTGGGGAGAGATTCAGTTGCGGCGCGTGGTTGAAATCGCGGGAATGCTCTCCTACTGCGATTTCGCCGAGCAGGAATCGGTGACCACAGAGAGTGGAAGGCTGCGGCCTGATCTGGTGGTGAAACTGCCCGGCGGGAAGCATGTTGTCGTGGATGCGAAGACGCCGCTGCAGGCGTTTCTCGACGCCTTCGAGACCACGAACGAAGATGCGCGGCGCGCATGCCTTGCCAACCATGCGCGGCAGGTTCGCGATCATATGAAAACTCTTAGCGGCAAAAGCTACTGGGAGCAATTCGAAGCCACGCCTGAGTTTGTGGTGATGTTTCTTCCAGGGGAGACGTTTTTCAGCGCCGCGCTGGAACAGGATCCTGGTTTGATCGAACAGGGAGTTTTGAACCGGGTGATTCCTGCCTCGCCGACGACTTTGATTGCGCTGCTGAAAGCCGTGAATTACGGATGGAATCAGGAAAAGTTGGCGCGTAACGCGCAGCAGATCAGCGCACTGGGCAAGGAGCTGCACGACCGGCTGCGCCTTCTTGCTGGACATATCACATCTGTTGGCACCGGACTTGACCGCGCCGTCGAGTCGTATAACAAGGCGGTCGGATCGCTGGAGAGCCGGGTGCTGGTTTCGGCGCGGAAGTTTGCCGAACTCGGTGCTTCCGTCGCCGATGACATTCCCGAACTCGCGCCCATCGAGACTACGGCGCGGGCGCTTTCGTTTGAATGGGATGAAGATGATCTTCCGCCGGAAACGGCCGAGGATGAACGGAAGGCGGGATGAGGCGATTCTCGCGCTAGCTTGCCTCAAGCGGTTTCAGAAATAACTAATCTCAACAGATTCTTATCTCGCGCAGCGGCTTGCTGGCCCTCTGGTCGAAAGCTGCTTTGCGTTTTTGGCCAAGAGCCCGTCGATCAGCTATATAGTCGCCGCAACTGTCCACTACACTTCCGGCCAGTTCTGGGGCTAAAGCCCGCCCTAACCCCGCCGATAACCTAATTGAGAAGGCTGCGTCTGCGCGGTATCGCAGACTTTTGCTCATCGCATTTTCAGGAAAATAAGGCTGGAGGAATCATCGGTCCGGTGAAGCTCGCCAAAGCATCTCGCAAAGTTCAGGCAGAGGCCACCGCTCCTCAGGCCGCACTCGTCCGCAACCGCGGCGAAAGGAATATGGATGCTGGTCCGGTGACGCCCAGGATTGCTGTGTGGCAGACCGCTCAGAGGGCTCTGAGTGAGCTGAAATACGCTCTCGATCAACATGCGATCGTGGCCACGACCGACATTCAGGGGACCACCACGTATGAGAACGGCAAGTTTTGCGCCATCAGCGAATACTCGCAGCAAGAGCGGAACATGATGAGCGGTTACGACCCGGGCGTCAACAGGTATTTGCAGAAGCCGGTGGACTTTGACCAGTTCCGGAACATGGTGAAGCTGCTTGGGCTTTACTGGCTGGTCACCAACCAGGCTCCCGTAAGCAACGAGGTGTTGCGAGCGACCGGGCGGGGGAAATGAGCAGCAGCGCTGCCAAACTCACGATTGAAAGCTCAGCCAGGCCGAAACCCAAGCTGCGGGCGCTGCTGGTTGAAGACAACGCGCTCGATGCGGAACTGGTTCTGCGCGAACTGAGTAAAGAGAGTTTCGATGTAAGCGCCGTGATTGTGCAGGACGAAGCCGGCTTCGCACAAGCGCTTCTTACTCACTCGCCTGAAGTTGTGCTGGCCGATTACAACCTGCCGAACTGGAAAGGAATGGAGGCGCTGAACGTGCTCCGCCGACAAGGTCTCGATATTCCGATGATTCTGGTTTCGGGAGCGCTGGGCGATGTGCTCGCGGTCGAATGCATAAGGCAAGGGGCAACCGATTATGTTCTCAAAGATGGTCTGGCGCGCCTGCCGGAAGTGATTCGTAGGGCCCTGCGGGAGAAACAGGAACGCAGTTTGCGCCATCAGGCGGAAAAAGATCTTGCGAAGAAGGTCGATGAACTGGCGCGCTCTAACGCCGACCTGGAACAGTTCGCCTATGTCGCGTCGCATGATTTGCAGGAACCGTTGCGCATGGTCGCAGCCTATACCCAGCTGCTCTCGGAACGTTACAAAGGCAAACTCGACGAGACTGCGGATAAGTTTATCGGGTATGCCAGCGAGGGGGCTCTGCGCATGCAGGTGCTCATCCTCGATCTACTGGCCTTTTCGCGGGTGGGCCGCGCTGAAGCTTCGTATTCCACCGTTGATTGCAATGGCGTTTTGGAAGAGGTGAGGCAGAGTCTTGCCTCTGCCATTGCAGAGTGCGCCGCTATTGTGGCGCATGCGGACCTTCCGGCCATCTGGGCCGATCGCACGCAGATGACGCAGGTCTTTCAGAATCTGATTGGAAACGCGCTTAAGTTTCGCGGGAAAAAGCCACCGGAGATTTTCGTGCACGCGGAAAAAGCGGGACAGCAGTGGGTATTTAGCGTGACGGATAACGGAATCGGAATTGCGCCGGAGTTTGCGGAAAGCATTTTTGTGGTGTTCCAGCGGCTGCACGCGCGCACGGAATATCCGGGCAACGGTATCGGCCTGGCAATTTGCAAGAAGATCGTCGAGAGGATGGGCGGAAAAATATGGGTGGAGTCGCAGGCCGGTTGCGATTCCACATTCAAGTTCACGGTCCCGCTCCATATTTCCGATGAGAAGGGTGGGAACGCATGAGCTCGCTCCGGCAATTGCTGATCGTGGACGACAACCCGGCCGACGTGGAATTGGCGTGCGAGGCGCTAAAACAATGCGCGCCCGCCTGCCAAATCAGCAGCGTTACGAACGGCGTGGACGCCCTGGCTTTTCTCAACCGTCGCGACAAATATGCCAATGCAGTGAGGCCCGACCTGGTGATTCTGGATCTGAATTTGCCCAAAAGAGGCGGCTTAGATGTTTTGGCGGCGATGAAGGCAGGCCCGTCCCTGCGCCGCATTCCCGTCATTATCTTCAGCACGTCCCAGTTGAGCCAGGATGTGACGCGGAGCTATGAACTGGGCGCCAATTGCTATGTCTGCAAGCCGGGAAATCTCACTCAGTTTTTTGCCGCCATGAGATCGATCGAGGAATTCTGGTTCGGCTCTGCCACTCTGCCACCACGAGGAGAATAAACAAACAATGGATCAAGCCACCACGAGCGTATTACTGATCGAGGACAATCCAGGCGATGCGGATCTGGTCCGCCTTCGCCTGGTGGAAGGCCAATCCCAGGTGAAGGTGAATTGCGTCAGCCGCCTGTCGGAAGGACTCGCCTCACTAACCAAGAACCCGCCCACGCTGGTGTTATTGGATTTGAACCTGCCAGACAGCCGCGGCGCGGAAACCTTCCGCCGCGTTATGGAGCACTCCCCCAACGTTCCGGTGGTTGTGCTCTCTGGCCAGGACGATGAAGTGCTGGCCATGAAGGCAGTGCATCACGGCGTGCAGGACTACCTGGTGAAAGGCAATATCTCGAGCAAGAATCTGGAGCGGGCGATCCACTACGCCGTCGAACGGCAGGCGCTTCTGCGCGCTCTGGAGATCGCACAGAAGCAGCGACTTGAGTTCAAGAACCAGTTTCTCTCCCACGTCTCCCACGAATTGCGCACGCCACTGACTTGCATTCATCAGTACGTGACGTTGATTCTGGACGGACTGGCTGGACCCGTCGTGCCGGACCAGGCCGATCACCTGAAGACTGTGCTGAAGAGCGTGAACCAGTTGCACGCCATGATCCGCGACTTGCTTGAGGCCACTCGCGCAGAAAGCGGAAAGATGCGAGTGGAACTACGTTGTATTGCCCTGGGCGAACTGCTGCAACAGGCGACAGCGATGCTACGGCCCACCGCGGAAGAAAAAAGGGTTGGATTGGAGATCGGCCTGGACCAAAGACTTCCCCTGGTCCATGCCGACCCCGACCGCGTGCTCGAGGTGCTGATTAATCTGGTGGACAATGCCATCAAATTCACACCTGCCGACGGCTCGGTCATGATTCAAGCAAACCTGGTCGATGCCGAACCCGACTCGGTCTACATCTCGGTCAGCGATACTGGCCGGGGCATCAGCCCCGCAGCTAAAGCGCTGATCTTTGAACGCCTCTATCAGGATCCCGATTCGGTCGATAACAGCCGCGCCGGATTAGGTCTGGGCCTGTTTATAAGCCGGGAAATCGTTAAGCTTCACGGGGGACGGATCTGGGTCACGAGCGAACCGGGGCAAGGCAGCACCTTCACGTTCACTCTTCCCGTTTATTCGCTGACTAAACTGCTTTCCCCGTTAGTCACATACCAGGACCGCTTGCGTCCGGATTTTGTGCTGGTCCGGGTCGAACTCACGCCACTTTCCAATCCTCCACGAGGTAATTGGAAGGAAACCTGGCAGCAGTGCCTGGAAGTCCTGCACCGCTGTGTATATCCCGACAAAGATCTGGTCCTCCCCCCCATGGGCACGTCGGGCGCCACCGAAACTTTCTTTGTCGTGGCATCGACTGACCTACAGCAGGCCGGAATCATGACAACGCGCATTCGCGAGCAATTGGAGCGCGTCGCCGATCTCAAAACTAAATGCACTTTGACCATCACCGCAACGCCGGTTGACCTTTCGCTGGAAAATCCCGGCGCACCCATCCACCAGCACGTCGAAAGCCTGGCCGCTCAAGTAACTCGAATGATTTTGACGACCAGGGAGAGAAGCCAATCATTTTCCAAAAAGGCCCCACAAGTTTCCAACTAAAGAAGTAAAAAAAGGAGAATTGCAATGCCAAAACCGAAGATTCTGGTAGTAGACGACGATCCCGATCTAGTGCGGGCGATGCGCCTGCGCCTGCGCGCCAACAATTACGAAGTCACCACTGCAACCGACGGCTATTCCGCTATTGCCTCAGCCCAGAAAGTGCGTCCGAGCCTGATTATTCTGGATTTAGGCTTACCGGTCGGCGATGGCTTTGTGGTTCTGGAACGCCTGCAGAAAAGCGATGTCCTGGCGGGCATTCCTGTGATCGTGCTGAGCGCCCGCGATCCGCAGAACAACGAAGAGCGGGCTTTGAAGGCGGGCGCGGCAGCGTTTTTCCAGAAACCTGCCGACAACGACGAACTGATGAATGTGATTCGCGTCAGCCTCGGTCCCGCTGCCGCGCAGCCCGCGCCTTGGCCGTCTTAGCAACTCTGCTCACGAAAAGGCTTTCACCGCCCCTGGACCGCCGGGGACCGAGGGCTCTCCCCACCTTGGAACCACGTGCTAGGCGGTGAAGGTCCTCCCGAGTTCGGCTGGTCCGCCCCTCGGCGCTTTATGGCTCCCTTCTGGCCGCCAAGGCGGCCCGCAGACTCCCCGTCTGCCAAATTTCTCTAGCAAAGTCGGATATAAGATTCCACCACAAACCTCCAGAAAAGCATACGTGGTTTCCCGAAACCCATCTATAATCTTGGAAGTTGCTTTAGATACGGCACTTAGGACGCTCGAAACGGGACGGAACATGGCAGCGAAGTTGCTCATTGAGCCCCAGTCTGTGGTCGATCTGTCGGGTGCAGCTCTGCGGCCCTCCAGCCCGCCTTTGGGGTCGCCGCCGAAAGCCATGAACCGGGAAAGCCAAGTCCGCTCTGTTGCTGTCCTGTTGTTCCTTCTGACAGTTGCTGCCGTCGCGTTCGCGGGTTTCAATTTCAACTCTGAGTGGAAGTTCCTGACCCCAGATGATGGCGTCTGGTGGGTAGAACACAATGGGCGACTGACGGCCGATCGGGTCGAACCCAGCGGACCCGGCGCCAAGAGCGGCATCAAACCCGGCGACCAATTGGTCTCCATCAACGGACAGGAAGTCCAGAATATGTCGGGCTTGGAGCGGCAGCTCTACCGCACCGGCGTCTGGTCTAAGGCCGCGTATTCCCTGCTGCGACAATCGGTCCCTCTTGATTCCAGCGTCATTCTGGTGCCGGCGGAGCGCTCCCTTAATAACTGGCTGCGAGTTATTGCACTCATCTATCTCGGCATCGGATTGTACGTGCTGCTGCGGCGGTGGACCGCCCCCGGTTCCACCCACTTCTATATTTTCTGCCTCGTCTCCTTCATCGCGTATTCCTTCAAATACACGGGCAAGCTAAACGATTTCGACTGGACGATTTACTGGGGCAACATAGTTGCCGGAGTGTTGCAGCCTGCGCTATTCCTTCATTTCGTACTCACCTTCCCCGAGAAGCGCCAGATCGTGCGCCAGCAACCCTGGCTGCTGGCGCTGGTCTATATGCCGGGGGCTGTGCTGCTGACGGCGCACGTCACCGCCACGCGTTTGCTTCAGGCTAGTGAGCGGCTGCGCTGGAACCTCGACCGGATGGAAATGTCCTACGGATCGCTGTTCTTTCTGGCTGCAGCGATCGTGCTCTGGTACAGCTACCGGCGCGCCAGCACTACCATTCTTCGCCAGCAGTTGAAGTGGGTCACGCGCGGCACCATTCTGGCCATCGTCCCCTACACCTTGCTCTATGTAATTCCATATCTGATGGGTTCCATGCCGGGTGCGACCATGAAGGTATCGGCGCTGTCGTTGGCGCTGCTGCCGCTCACTTTCGGTTACGCCATCTTCCGCTACCGCCTGATGGACGTGGACCTCATCTTCAAACGCGGCGTTGTTTACACGCTCGCTGCCGCCATCGTCGTCGGAATGTATTTCGCTTTGGTTGCAGGGGTGGCCCTGTTGGTGCACAACTGGCAGCCCAGTTCTGGGCCGGTCGGTCTGATCCTAGCCGTCGTGGTCACTGCGCTCCTATTTGATCCGGTTCGCAAGTGGATTCAGGACCGCATCGATCAGTTCTTTTACCGCACCCGCTACGATTACCGACGCACGCTCCTCGAGTTCGGTCGCGAACTGGGTTCGGAGACGGACCTGAATACCCTGCTCTCTTCGCTGATCGACCGCTTGTCGCGCACGCTCGCGGTCGACCGTATGGCGATTTTTCTGGCTGGCGAAGAAGCTGGAAAATTTGGCATGGCTCAGTCTTTCGGACTCTCGGCGCCCGGCAACATCGACCTTTCATTCCTCAGCGCTTCACGGCCGGAGCAGGCTGGGCATCTTTTTTTCGAGAACACGCACCAGGTGCCCCGCGAGACCCCGGGAGCGCAGCAAGCCATCGCCCGGCTCGATCTCAATTACTATATTCCTTGTCACGCCCAGCAGAAGACCATCGCCGTCCTTGGCCTGGGTAAAACGACGCAAGGCGACTTCCTCTCCAGCGAAGATATGGAACTGCTGGAAACTCTGGGCGGCTACCTCGGCATCGCGATTCAAAATTCGAAACTCTACGCCTCCCTGCAAGAGAAGGTGGCCGAGTATGAGCGCCTGAAAGACTTCAACGAGAACATTGTCGAATCCATCAACGTCGGCGTAATGGCGCTCGATATGCAAGATCGCATCGAGAGCTGGAACGCCCAGATGGAAGTGATGTATGCGCTGCCGCGTTGGCAGACACTGACCCAGCCGCTAAAAGCCGTTTTTCCGGTCGAGTTCGTCGAAGAATTCAATCGTATGCGGCAGGACGCCGGCATTCGAAACCTGTACAAATTCCGGTTGAGGACTCCCGCAGGCGAAGTCCGCACCGTGAATGTAGCCATCGCTCCGTTGGTAACGCGCAAGTTTGAGGTCATCGGGCGGCTGATCATTATCGATGACATTACCGAGCGCATCGAGCTCGAAGCCCAGCTTTCCCAGGCCGACAAACTGTCTTCCATTGGACTGCTGGCGGCCGGGGTGGCGCATGAAGTCAACACGCCTCTGGCGGTGATCTCTTCCTACACCCAGATGCTCGCCAAACAACTGCAGAGCGATTCCCAAAAGTCGGGGCTGCTGGAGAAAATAACGCGGCAGACTTTTCGTGCCTCCGAGATCGTGAATAATCTGCTGAACTTCTCGCGCACCAGCGGCAGCGAGACCGGCGATGTGGATGTGAACAAAGTGATCTCCGACACCCTGGCGCTGCTGGAACATCAGTTCAAAGTAGCCAAGGTCGAGGTGCAAAGCGCGCTCACGCCCCAGTTGCCCTTCATTCAGGGAAATCCCGGAAGACTGCAGCAAGTGTTCTTGAACCTGTTTCTGAATGCCAAAGACGCTATGCCCGGCGGTGGCACACTGCGTGTGGCGACCCTCAACGACGAGAGCGTCAGCGTCTGCGTGTCTGACACTGGATCGGGAATCGCGCCCGAGCATATCCAACGCATTTACGATCCGTTCTTTACTACCAAGACCTCGGCTCGCGAAGGTCAGGCTCGCGGCACCGGACTTGGCCTCTCGGTGACCTACGGCATCATCCAGGAACACGCGGGCAAGATTCGGGTGGAGAGCAAACCCGGCGCGGGAACAACTTTCACCCTTGATTTCCCATTGAGCAAGAAAACAGTTCACTCCAAGGCAGAATATGTCTGATACCGCAGTCATTTCGCGCACGCTACTGAATGGAACTCCGGGCCTTGCGGGCGCGGTGTTGATCATTGACGATGAAGCCGAGATTCGCGAGTCGTTGCAGACCCTGCTGGAGATGGAAGGCTTTGCCGTGGAAACCGCAGTCAGCGGTGAGGCAGGCCTGCAGCGCATCGGTGAACATCCTTTCGACCTGATCCTGCTCGACCTCACTTTACCTGGTCGCAACGGGATGGAAATTCTAGCCGAGATTCGCGCCCATGAAACGCGCTTACCGGTGATCATGATCACGGCCTACGGTACTGTCGAGAACGCGGTCCGCGCCATGCAGTTCGGCGCCGCCAACTTCGTGCAGAAACCCTGGGACAACGAAAAGCTTCTGGCCGACGTACGCGCCGCCGTCGGCTGGCGCCGGGCCGAGGAAGAAAATGTCCAACTGAAGCGCGCCCTCAAGCAGCGCTACAACTTCGAAAACATTGTCGGCAAGAGCGAGGCGATGCTAAAGATTTTCGACCTCGTGGCTCAGGTCGCCAACAGCCGCTCCACCGTACTGTTACAGGGCGAAAGCGGAACCGGCAAGGAAGTCATCGCCAAAGCCTTGCATCTGAACTCGCCGCGACATGATCGGCCGTTCGTTCCCGTTAACACCGGCTCCATGCCCACCGACTTGCTGGAATCGACACTCTTTGGCCATGTGAAGGGCGCATTCACCAGCGCCATCGCCTCCAAGAAGGGTCTTTTCGAAATGGCGGACAGGGGCACGCTGTTTCTCGACGAGATTGCCACGATGGGCCTTGACACCCAGGCGAAGATCCTGCGCGTGCTGCAGGATCGCCGTTTCATGCACCTCGGCGGAGTACAGGAGATTCAGGTGGATGTGCGCATCATCGCCGCCACCAACGTCGATCTGCGCCAGGTAGTGCGGGAAGGCCGCTTCCGCGAGGATTTGTTCTATCGCCTGAACGTCATTACCATCGATCTTCCACCTTTGCGCCAGCGCAAAGAGGATATTCCTCTACTGGTCGATTTCTTTCTAAAGAAATACAGCGAGGAGAATGACCGGTCCGCGCGGCACATTTCGCCCGAGGCGCTGCGTCCCCTGATGTCCTATTCCTGGCCGGGCAACGTTCGCGAATTGGAAAACGTAATCGAGCGCGCCGTAGTGCTCTCTCCCGGGACCGAAATCGGCCTGGACCTGCTGCCTGACAATTTGCTCGGTCGTGGCGCTGCTTTTACACTCCACGATCCGCCCGCGGATGCCTCCCTGTTTGAAATTGTGGAAGACGTGGAGAAGCGCATCATCACCGAGATGCTCGAGAAGTGCAACTGGAACCAGACCGAGGCCGCCGAACACTTCAAGGTGCCGCTTTCCACGCTGAATCAGAAGATTCGCCGGCTGAATATCGAAATTAAGAAGAAGTCACGGGGATAGAAGTATCGGCCCTCTGTCCTGGAACCCTGTCCGCCTAAGGGCGACCCGCCGGTCGAAGCTGGGAATGCAGCCGCGCTTTCTACACGATTTACAGCATAAAACATCACAGCTACCCAAGCATCTTAGGGCTGTGACCTCTGACCCTAAAAAGACCAGCAACAACACCGAACTGGCAGGCGCAAGTAGCTTCAGCCACAACCACTCCATTTTCTCCAACGCTGTACCATCCGACGAGAAATCTCCAAGCGGCGAGACTTGGGTCGCACTCTGTGCCCAGGCAGCGGTTGAACAAGATCCCAAACGGCTTCTGGACTTGGTGAGCGAAATTAACCGTCTCCTCCATGGCAGAAAAAAGCGTCTAAGTGATGAAGGCGACTGCACTTCCTGATCGATCGTATGACGCCAGAGCTTATTCGCGATGAGACCAACTTCCTACAGCGGACACCGTATGTATGGCATCATCGCGACGCGGCAGTACCTTGCAGTGCGCCCTTGCGTCGCTTGGAGGATCGCATCCGCGAACTGTGCGCTAAGATTGTCGCCGCAGACGATGATGAGGTCGCAACACTTGTTTCGGATCTCCAGTCCGCTCTTCGCGAACAAAACAACCGCCTTCGAAAACTGGCCGCGGCAAAGCTTGCTGGTCCTCATCCGTCTTGCAAAAAGCCCTCCCCCTAGGATTCGCTGAACTGTTTCATCGGCTCGCCGACTGAAGGTTGGGTCTTTCTCTGCTATAGTTTCGGGAAAGCGTGTGGATCGGTTTTAGCGCTTTTCAAGCCGCATGGAACTCACGTCGCCCACCTATATCGCCAAGGACAAGGTCCAGACCGTTCAGGATTACGTTCTATTTTGCGTGCAAGCGGTCGCCAACCTGTTCCGGAAACCACTCTATTTTTCCGACATGGTGCAGCAGTCCGACGCGATCGGCGTAGGCTCCCTGCCCATCGTTGTGCTCACTGGATTTTTCACCGGGGCTGTGCTGGCCGTGCAGGCCTCCAACACACTGGAGCGTTTCGGATCCGTCACCCTCGTCGGACAACTGGTCTCCCTCTCCATGGTGCGCGAACTGGGGCCGGTGCTGACCAGCCTGATGGTGGCCGGCCGAAATTCCTCCGGCATGGCCAGCGAATTGGGCTCGATGGTGGTGAGCGAGCAAATCGATGCCATGCGCGCGTTGGGCACCGACCCCATGAAGAAGCTGGTCACTCCGCGCATTGTGGCCACCGTGTTTATGCTCTTTTTTTTGACCATCATTTCTGATCTGGTGGGCTTAACCGGAGGCTTGGTCATCGCCAAAGTGTTGCTGCGCCTCGATGCCCGTCAATACTGGTTTAATGCCTGGCAAACTTTGGTCTTTCAGGATGTGTTCATGGGCCTGATCAAGCCGGTTCTATTCGGCTTTATCATTGCTACCGTAGGGTGCTTCTACGGCATGAACGCTCGGGGCGGAACCCAGGGCGTGGGCCGTGCCACCACCCAAGCCGTGGTCGCGGCCTCTGTGTTGATTCTGGCGATGGATTTATTTCTGACACGATTCCTGATGGTCGTGCTCGCCATCAATTAATTATGTCCGCTCCGACTTTGCCGCTCGATTCCGCCGTGGTCCTCAACAGCGAAAGCTCGGAGCCGGTCATTGTGTTTGAGGACGTGGCACTGGCCTTTGATGAAAATAAAGTGCTGCGGGGAGTTTCCTTCCGTTTGGCCCGCGGCGAGACCAAGGCGCTGTTCGGCATTGCGGGCTCAGGAAAAAGTCTGATTCTGAAGCTGGTGCTCGGACTGATCCGGCCGGACTTTGGCCGCATCCTTGTTCTGGGGCAGGACGTTACGCAGATGCGTGAAGAAGACATGTTCGAGTTGCGCGGCAAGATTGGAATGGTCTTTCAGGAAAGCGCGCTCTTTGACTCTCTCACCGTGCGCGAAAACGTCGCCTACCGCCTGATGCAGGAGCGCGGCGTTTACGATGACGATATCGATCGCAGAGTGCGCGAAGCATTGCACTTCGTGGAACTGGAGCACACACTCGACCTTTATCCAGCGGAGCTTTCCGGAGGCATGCGCCGCCGCGTGGCCATCGCGCGCGCGATAATTACGCAACCGGAGCTGCTGCTCTACGACTCGCCCACCGGGGGCCTGGACCCGGTCACCTCGAATACCATCATCGAATTGATTGTGAAGCAGCGCGACGTGTTCAAAACCAGTGCCCTGTTAGTGACGCACCGTTTGCAGGACGCCTTCACCATGGCGACCCATCAGTTCGACAAACAAGCCAACCGCATGGCCCCGCTGCCGTCCGGCCAGCGGTGCGACGTGCCCATGAGCTTTCTGGTTCTGCGCGACGGCAAGGTAATTTTCGATGGCGACCTTCGCGAACTCTGCCAGAGCCAGGACGAGTACATTCGGGAATACATCTCGTAAGAATTGAGCAATTGGGCGATTGGGTAATTGTGCAATTTGAAGACGTTTCGCTCCGGTCTTAAATTACCCAATTACTCAATTGCCTGATTACTCAATTCTTGCATCACTTCCCGGCCATCAGTTTCTCGACATCATCCGCCTTCGAAGGCAAAGCCTCGCTCAGCTTGATCAGCTTTCCATCCTGGTCCACGTAGTAGTCATCTTCAATGCGTACGCCAAGATCCTCCTCCGGAATATAAATTCCCGGCTCGATGGTGAAGGTCATTCCGGGGCCGAGTGGAACGCTGTAATCGCCGGGATCGTGAACGTTGAGTCCGATATAGTGGCCCAGCCCGTGAATGAAGTACTGTCCCAGCGGCTGGCCGTGCAGGTCTTTGCCGTGAGTATTGATGTAGTCGAACGCGACCTGGTAAAGCGAGTTGGCGCCGCTGCGGGTGAGGCTTGACTTGCCGGATTGGAATGCGGCCATGGCCGCCTGTTGCGCTCCCAGAACGATGTCGTAGATTTCGCGCTGCCGCGCCGTGAAATGTCCGTTGATGGGAAGCGTGCGCGTGATGTCAGAGGCATACATTGAGTATTCTCCAGCAGCGTCGATCACGACAACATCGCCCGATTTCATAATGTTGTCGTCATCCGAGTAGTGCAGAACCGTCGAGTAATAACCTGAGCCCACAATCGGCGCGTAAGCCACGCGCTCGCAGCCGCGTTTGCCCCACTCATATTGCATGAGGGCGGAAATTTCACGCTCGTTGATGTTCGGCTTCACAGCTTTGAACGCGGCGAAGTGCGCCGCCACCGACGCGTCGACCGCCTTGCGGATCAGCGCCACCTCGCCTGCGTCTTTGGTAGTGCGCTGCGACGAGAGCATCGCCTTCACGTCCTGGAAAACGAGGTAGGCGTTGAGCCGCTTCAGAAACGCCAGGGGCTGTGACGACGCGGAAGTCTCGCCCTGGGATGCGACGTCGGTGTAAAGAATGGGTCGGGCGCCGGTCACGAATCGCGCCACTTCATCGGGCAGTTGTCCCATATCTTCAACGCGATCGAAGCCGGTAATCCTGGGCGCTTCAGGGTTCTCAGGGCCGAGCTTGGGCCCTGTCCATTTCTCCTGGGTGACATTGCGCGGAGGTAGAAAAAGAATTTCGGTGTAGGCGCGCGCGGGCGCCTCCGATTTAGCCTCGGCGGCGGACACGATCAGCAAGGCGGAGCCCGGCTCGCTCAGCCCTGAAAGATAAAAGAAGTTATCGTCCTGTCGAAAACCGTAAAGATCGTTGGGGCCATCGTTCTCCGTGGCTGCAAACAGAACCACAACGCCCCCAACTCTCTTGGCGAGAGTCTCGCGGCGGGCGTGATAATCTGAGTTGGATTGGCGCTCGAGGCCGAAACTCGAGGAACTGACGAGAAGGAAAAAGCTGGCGAAAAAACTTGCCAAAAAAAAGGAAGGCTGCAGTCTTCGCATTGCGTAATTTGTCCTTGGGTTGAAGTTCATTTATGTCGAAGGGCTTTCTCGCAGTTCCTGCGTCGGTAGTCAGATTCGTCACCGCACACTTCACTCCGGAGCCTCGAGATTGAACACCCAAGCGCGACTAGAACATCCGGATAAGGTTGGCTGGTTCCTAGCTCGGGGTCCGGCAAAAAATTTGCTATAGTTACGTCCTGCACACGTCCAGGGTGTTGGATCTTGATATCCCACTCCATCCAGGAATCAACGACCATGTGCGTCAGCTCGTATCGCCTTTTTACCTTAGGCAATTCCGGCTGATCGACCACAGCTTTGACTGCTTCAAATTCTTCCGGATTCAGGACCTCCTTCTTGGCTATGTCTGCCTCTTCTCCCGAATAGGCCACTGGGTGGCACTCTACGGTGTGGTCGAAGAATACTCTCAAGTATACCGAGGGGATTTTTTGTCCGACGGTGAAATGCCTATTTATGACTTCGAGAAGTAGTCTGGAGGTTGAACCGTCAGGAGATGCAATCGTCACTTGACCGCGGACTTCATAGAGGAGCGCGACGGCTCCAAATAATATCAGCAAAGCGCCTGGCAGAGTCCGGGCTCCGAGAAAAGTAACTCTTCCCATAGTCTCCTCCCAACAGGAAAACTCCCTTTCACTATTTCTGCCCGCCGGTCACGCTTTGTTTTGCCTGCAGGAACGAGTCTACATTGCTCTGATCGATGAGGGCAGAACCAGTATCCACGAACGAAGGGATCGGCGCAAAGCTATCCTTCGACCAGTCTGTTACCAGCGAAGGCGGTTTGTGGTGATACAGGTTGTCCAGCATCTGCATGCCGACAAAGGCCATGGTGTAGGGCTTCTGCGCGATGGTTGCCGCGATGCCGCCTTTCTTAATCCAATCCAGCGTCTCCGGATCGGTATCCATGGCCATAACAACTTTGCCAGTAATCTTATAGCTATTGAGCACGCCGGCAACTTCTTTTCCAGATTGCGCTTCCAGGCAAACAAAAGCGTCGACCTTATCTTTTTCCTTGCCGATGATCTGGGTGGTGGTATCGAAGGCGATGCGCGGATCGCCCTGGATGTCGACGACGCGCGTAATCTTAATGCCGGTGCGATCGAGCGCGTCCCGATAACCGCGCAGACGGTCCTGCATGTTGTGCTGATCGGGCATGGTGAAGACCACAACGTTGCCTTTGCCCTTCAACTCCTGCGCCAGGCGTTGTCCGCCCGTCAGGCCAACCTGATAGTTGTTGGTACCGATAAAGAACAGACGCTGGCTGGCGGGCGCGTCAGAATCCATCGTGACCACTGGAATTCCAGCGGCGACCGCCTTATCGATGCCGTCTTTCAGCAGCGCGGGATCGGTCACGCCGAGCAGAATGCCGGTCGCTTTCTGCTGCACTGCTTTCTCGAGGGCGTCGCGTTCCGCTTTAGGGTCGTAATTGTTCGGTCCCAGGTAATCAGTGCGTACTTTCATTTGCGCTGCAGCTTTGGAAAAACCTGCTCCCGCAGTCTGCCAATAAGGGACCTGAAGGTTGGCCGCTACGAATACGAAATACTCATCGGAATCGTGCCCGGAACTGCAACTCGGCAAAGTCAAAAGAACTGTCAGACCAATAAGAGGAGACAGTTTAGGGGGGCGGAGCATCGAATCCTCCTTCGAACCGCGGCGGGTTTCGAACTGCGATTCTAATTGGCTTGCTGGGACCGATGAGAAAAGTTCAACGAGTGAATTGTAATCGAAAATGTAAAGCTAAGAAACCGCGACCGCGGCTCAGAAAGTTACATAACCTGCAGTCTTCCGCTCCAGCCGAGTTTACACTCCCACGGGGAACGGTTTGGTATGAGTCTCGGCGCTGAGCTCCACGCCAGTGAAGCGACCCTGCAATAGAGACATCAATCCGGTGCACCAGTAGCCAAAGACGAACAGCAGCAGGAATGGAACCGTCACGAAATTCTCGTTCTCGATTGCGTAATACACGGTGAGCGCGAAGTAGCTTCCTATCAGCAGTTCGATCCACGGCACCCAGCCCAGACCCTTGCGGTATTTCGTCGCGCCAATCTTATCTTTCCTGGACTCAACGTTGTACTTGGGCGTGCGCGCGAAGGCGCTCTCTTTGCCGATGAGAGCTTCGATTACCGCCTTGGTGTTGGTGATGGTCAATCCGATACCAAGCGCCATGAGGAATGGAAGATACAGCAGCGCTCGCGGCCAGGATTTGGGGAACAGCTCGCGCTGCGAAACCAGATAGAAACTTGAAATCGAAAAGGTCGATGCAAGAAACAGCGGCAGATCAATGAACACCATCTGAAACCAGCCCTGATAAAAGCGAATGATCATGGCCGGCAACATCAGGACCGAGAGCACGATCATCAGCGGATAGCTGAGATTGGCGGTGAGGTGATACCAGGCTTCGATTTTGGTGTGCAGAGGCGCGTCGCTGCGCAGAACTCGCGGCAGAACCTTCTTTCCGGTTTGAATGAGTCCTTTGGCCCAGCGCGCCTGCTGCGTCTTGAACGCGGTCATCTCGACAGGCAACTCGGCGGGGCATTCGACATCCTGCAGGTAGATGAACTTCCATCCCTTAAGCTGGGCGCGGTAGGAAAGATCGGTATCTTCGGTGAGCGTGTCGTGCTGCCATCCGCCGGCGTCCTTGATGGCTGCGCGTCGCCAGAGACCCGCCGTGCCGTTGAAGTTAAAAAAAAGGCCGGTGCGGGCGCGCCCGGAATGCTCGAGCACAAAATGGCCATCAAGCAGAATAGCTTCCACCTCGGTGAGGAAGGAATAATTGCGGTTGATGTGAGTCCAGCGGGTTTGCACCATGCCGACCTTCGGATCGCTGAAGTGATGGACGGTGCGCAGCAGAAAATCTTCCGGCGGCGTGAAGTCAGCGTCGAAAATGGCGACGAATTCACCTTTCGCAGACTTCAATCCTTCGGCCAAAGCGCCGGCCTTGAAACCCTGGCGGTTGGTTCGGTGATGATAGGTGATAGGATTCCCGAGCGCGGCGTAGCGCTCGACCAGGTTGCGCGCCACGGTCGCGGTTTCGTCGGTGGAATCGTCGAGCACTTGGATGTCAAGCTTCTCCCGCGAATATTTCAGTTTGCAGACAGAGTCGAGCAACCGCTCGACAACGTACTGCTCATTGAAAATTGGAAGTTGAACGGTAAGGCGCGGCAAATTCTCGAAGTACGCCGCTGGTTCCATGGTGCGGTTCTTCTTGTGCTTGTAATAGAGATAAACCAGGATGTAGCGGTGCATCCCGTAGCCGGCGAGAAGAACCAGCACAATAAAATACGGGATCAGCAGGGCGCGATCAAACGCATCGGTGTGGTAGAGACCCTGAAAAGTCTTATCCAACAAGTGCTGGCGGAGATAGGGCCCGATGCCGCGCGGGGCGGCCCATGCGGCCAGCATCGAGGAGAAGATGTCAACAGATCGCAGCAAGGGGTCCGGTGAAAACCTTTATTCTACCGGATTCGGAACGGTCATCGTAAAGGTGAGGCTAACAGGATGCTGAATCGCTGTGCTTCTTACTCGTATCGTCAGTCGGTGATGCGCCGGTTAACTGCTGGGCTTTCTCTAAGAGAACTTCGAGCTCCATGGCAAAGTTGCGGCGGGCCTGTGCCTGTAATCTCCACTGATCCTGTAGCGGCGCGCTGACCCGCGGAATCAAATTCTCAAAGCGCTCGACAGCGCGCTTAAAGTATTCGATATCTTTTTGAAGCAGTCGAAGGAATTCTGCGTCGCCTGCAGCGGACATCAAACACCTCCAATCGCGGCATACCTGGATAGGAGCAATTGCGTTGCCACGACCACCCGCGTCTGTGGACGAGAAACAAAGTGCCTTATTTTCAGGCTGCTAGCACGACTATGGTTAGTCGCACCCCGACCTGAACATTATTAGTTCTATGAACCCACACAGAGCCATCCAGTTGCGGTTCGTGTAAAAATTTCGGCGTCGCGGGATTGATGCAATGATCGCAAGCCCGGTCATCGACTGTGAATTTTCCGACTCGCGTCGAACTTCTTCCTTTGTTTTCTCAGCAGCGTAGACCAGCAACCTGAACGCAATCGTCTTTGTTGCTTGGGAAGAGACGCAACTGCAATCGGTCGAATTGCAGTTTAGAAAAAAGTGCTCGCATCAATGTTTTTTTGCAATCAAAAAACTTCCGCTGCGATCATGGGTTCGATTCAAACGAAGCTACACAGCTTCCCGGTTGAGATCTCAGCAGTGACGCGTGAACTGCTCCAACGTAGTTCTTCTGCGTGAAGAGCAGTTCATTCCCCAAATTCGCGCCGAACCTTAACATCTCTAAGGAGAGACTTATGAAACTTCGCACACGTGTCGCTTTACAACTTGCAACTCTGTGCTGTGTACTGGCCGCTTACGGCTTCGCCGCCGATAACGCTTACCTTTACATTGTGCAGGGTATTCCAGGGCGGGACATTTCCCCGAATGTCAATCCCGGTTTTCCGGTCGATGTTCTGATTAATGGTGATACCTGCCTACCGCGCAATCTGGCGTTCGACACTGTCCTTGGGCCGTACAGTTTTTCGCCGGGAACGTATGACGTGCTGATCAGCGACGCCAACACTCTGGCGCCCTGCACGAATTCGCCGATCATCACTTCGCAGGTGACTCTAAGTGCTGAAAACAGTGTGTCGGCAGTGCTCTCAATCAGCGGCGGCCAACCCACTCTGCTGCAGTTCACAGACGAACTGTCAACGGTAACGGCCAGCTACGCGCGATTTATCTTCGCTAACACGGCGGATGCCTCGGCGTTGCAAGCCACGCTGACCCAGGTGGGCGTTACGAAACCCAAAACCTTCACGGTGACGGCAAGTCCCGGCAAAGAGACGCCGATCGTCGTGCCCTATGGCACGTATTCAGTGCAGGTTGTCGCCTCCGGCAGCACCACCGTGTTGGCGTCGGAGCAAATCAGTTTGCCCAATCAATCCGCTACCTTCACCTACGCAACTGGTGAGGCGGCTAACAGCTCGGTAGAGCTGATCAACAAGACCGTGCCGGGGCTGTTCTAACCTGCTTGCGAGTGCCCCACCCTTGCGGCGCACTTCGCGGCAGGGTGGGGATTTGATTGCTGGGCTGTTCCAAAGTGAAACTCTACTTCAATAAATGAAGGACGGAGGCACGAAGCTTGACCCTGACTGAAGTAAGCTCTTCGCGTGGGCCCGTGGTGTAACGGCAGCACGGGACCCCGTCGAGGTCACAGGTGAGGGTTCGAATCCCTCCGGGTCCATTCCTTCTTCGGAAGGATTGTCTCTCAGGACAAGTGGAGGGTTCGCTGGACGGGGTGCGACTCTCCTTAAAGTAACTTGATTTGTGGCGGCATTGTCTCGATAATAAAGGTGACCTTGACGGGGTACCGATTTATCGGTTCTCGCGAACGGCCTCGGGGATTTCCGGGGCCGTTTGCATTTTTACTCCGGCTTCCCGCGCACGCCGTTTCAATCGCTTTTCTCCTTCTTCGCTCCCTTAAAGTGAGCGTGCACGTAGCTGTCCACGTCCTGCACGGTTCGGACATTGATCCAGTCAGCGGCCTCGATGTGGATATCAAATGCGCTTTCTATTCCCATCTCCAACTCTAACTTGTCGAGCTGGTCGGCTCCCAAGTCCTCTTTCAGCCGAGCGCTCGGCACGACCTTAGCCGGGTCTACGCGAAGCTGCTCGGAGATTAGATCCACGACCGTTTGGGTTACAGCGTCGCCTTGCGCGTCGCGCGCCGTGGCGGGTTTCTTGCGATGCCCGTCCGGCTTCTGCTTTGGTGCTTCTGGACCGGGAGTCGCGGGCTGCGGGGACATCGGTTGCTGGTCCGCGGCCTGTCGCGGTGGGGAAATCGATTGGGCCTTTAGGGGCGACACAAGAACGGGCGACTCTGCGAGATGCTGCTTTCTGCGATGGGATATCCACAGGAAGGACATCGCGAGCAAGAGGAGGCTACTGAAGAGCAAGAACAAGCGGAGTGTCGCGCGTTTCCCGTGCGCCTTGGTCTCCTCCGACAGAAGGATTTTCGCCGCGGGCCAGCTTATGCCTGAGGCATACAGAGCGGCGGCGACCCAGTAGTCGTCGCCATACATTGCAGCGATTCCCGCTCCGTAAAGGGCAGGAAAGCCGATGCCGATAACCTCCCATTTCCAGAGGCTTTCCGTAATCCATTGAAGGGCGCCGCCGTCTCTCTTGGGCTTCCTGTCGGTCTCGGTCGGCGCTGGTTGTTTGGCTGATTGTTGAAGGCGTGTCTGCTCCCTCCACACCTTCCAGTCCCGCAGTACACGATCATGGGCTCGCGCGGATGCAGAGTCGAGCAAACCCCTAGCGTTCACGGGATTGGTCGGCCCCATGGAGATAAGTAGCCGCCCGATCGCGGCGGATGAGTTCCTGAGTTCGCGTTCTCGAACGCCCTTAAAGTCATTAAGTACTTCCGTGAACTCTTGATCAGCCGGCACCCGGCCCGCTTCTCGGTATGCTTCTTGATAGGACGCCAGCCTTGAAGCCATACATCGCTCAATGTGTTCAGCGGATAGCCTGACGAGAGCTTGAATGTCAGTGCCTCCCAAAGGCATGTACACGGTCGGGTTTCGCGCAGCGCGCTCGTTTAGGTACGCAACCTTGGCGGAGCTACAGTCCGCGACCGATTTCATCATTGATCGGTCGTAAATGGCGTCGGCGTAGCTCTTAATATGCGTGTCCACACTCGGCCTTCACGCGCAATTGTAAGACATCGCTGCAAAGGCCACCCCGTAGGTTTGAAGGTGGGTTAATTCAAAAAGTACTGCCGGTACAACGTATCCCTCTGGGCGGGGCGGAATCCCGCGTCGCGGATGATGCGGCGCAACTCTTCTTCTGTCGTGCAGTTGGTCACGCCTGCGGCTCTCACTACATTTTCTTCGAGCATCACCGAGCCTACGTCGTTGCCGCCGAAGCGGAGGCCCATCTGGCAGACTTTCAGGCCTTGCGTGACCCAGCTCGATTGCACGTTCAGGACGTTCGAGAGATAGAGGCGCGAGATGGCTAGGACTTTCAGATATTCGACGGCGGTGGCTTCGTCCCAGTGGCGACCGCCGAGGGCGGTGTTGTGCGGCTGAAAGCTCCAGGGGATGAAGGCGGTGAAGCCGCCGGTTTCTTCCTGCAAGTTATAAAGTTCCTGGAAATGGTTGATGCGGTTTTCGTAGTTCTCGCCTACGCCGAACATCATGGTCGCGGTGGTGCGCATGCCGATCTGGTGGGCGGTGCGGTGAACGTTGATCCAATCGTTGGTCAGGCATTTCAGGCGGGCGATTTTGTAGCGGACTTCATCGTCGAGAATTTCGGCGCCGCCGCCGGGAATGGAATCGAGTCCGGCGTCGCGCAGACGGAGAATCGTGTCGCGAATGCTGAGGCTGCTGTACTCGGCAATGGCAATGATTTCGGAAGCCGAGTAGCAATGAAGATGGACTTGCGGAAAACGATCCTTGATGCCGCGCAGCATCTTTTCGTGCCAGTCGATCTTGAGGTCGGGATGCAAGCCGCCTTGCATCAGCACTCCGGTACCTCCGAGTTCGACTGTCTCGCGAATTTTTTCGTAGATGGTATCGAAATCGAGAATGTAGCCTTCCTTCGCCGCGGGGCCTTTCAGCGGGCGATAGAAGGCGCAGAAGGTGCAGTATTCGGTGCAGAAGTTGGTGTAATTAATGTTGCGGTCGATGATGTAGGTGACGGTGCCTTCAGGATGAAGCTTGCGACGGACCGCGTCGGCTTCCATGCCGATGCCGATCAGGTCATCGGACTCGAACATCTCGAGGGCTTGCTGCTTGGTGAGGGACATGGGTACAAGTCAATTCTAACGGAGGATGGGGATGGGGCCAAGTTCTACGACCTGGCGGGTGCGAGCTTGTCCTTCCTCATGCGAAGATATTGGATGAGTGACATTACGGCGCCGATGACTGCAAGGCCGATCAGTATGGCCATCGCAGGTTTGTAGTATTGCGAGAAGAAACGAAGGATGTGCCTGCCGTAGAGGTAGCCGAGGCCGGCGGCGATGGAGTAGCGAACGCCGCGGCCCAGCGTTAACGCTCCCAGAAATTTCTTGGGAGAGTACTGCATCGCGCCGGCCGCCAATAAGAATGGTACAAAGGGAAACGGCGGAGGCATCAGCGCTGGGACGGCGACGGCGGCGAATCCCCAGCGCGCGAAGGCTTTCGAAACTTGCTTTGCTCGTTTCTTCGAGAGTTTGCGTTCCATCGCTTCTTTGCCGCCCTTGCGGGCTAATGCATAAGTAATGTAGCCGCCAATGACCGCGCCCAGCGTGGCCATTACGGCATAGTAGGGCCAGGGTTCGTGATGGCGGGCGGCCAGCCAGATGGTGAGAACATCCATGCTGCCAGTGAGAGGGATCACGGAATTGTCGGCGATGCCGAGCAGAACGAGGCCCGGTCCGCCGAGGCTACGAAGCTTATGCCAGATAGGAACGGCGAGCAGCGGATTGAGATGGAAAAGCATTCAGGCTTGATGGAGTTTACAGGGCATGGTGGAACTGCGCTAGACAATTGCGGCATTCACCGCCGCGGCATTCGCAGCTGTTAGAAAATCGAGTTCGGGCGCGCGCGGCAAGGCTCCGATTTCAGCCGCATAGCGATAAAACAGTTGCAAACCCTCCAGGCAAGGCGCGTCGAGCCGGTAATGAATGTTTTCGGAAAGGTAGGAGCGCACGTCAGATTCTTTCAGGCCGAGGCGCGGCGCCCATTCGCGGACGATCTGATCGAGGCTGGCAGGCTCGAGTCCGTGGTCGCGAGATTGCTGAAAAATTGCAGCCAAGTCCTGGGATGGGGGCGCTTCACGCAACGCGTCCTGACGAACCGCCCAGAAGGCGAAGACGAACGGTTTGCCGGTGTAGCGAATCCACTCCTCGGCGAGATCGAGCGTGAAGTGGCGCGAGCGATCAATCTGCAGAGCGGGATCGCCGATTAATAATCCGGCATCGTGTGCGGCGAGCATCTTCTCGATATCGGGTGCCATTGGGGAAAATGTCCTACCGCCACCCAGCCATTTTTCAAACAGAACTTTGGTGAGCGCGACCGAGGTCAGCGAAGATGTGTCGAGCGCGACAGTGCGAATTTTGTCTAGCGGCACTTTGCTTACCAGCAAGATGGAACGCACTGGCCGGCGCGAGGCGATCGCGACACCCGGCAAAATAGCCAGGCTGGGAAGTTGTGCGTAAGCGGCAGCGGGAATGATTCCAATGTCAGCGGTTCGGGCTTCGAGAGCGCGGGCGCAGGAGGACGGCAGCGTATAAGAAATGTCGAATTCGCCTCCTGCCTCGCCGTGTTCGAAATCCCACATCAGGGGAGCGGTATTGAGGTAGGAGATCGCGGAGATGCGCAGACGTCTCATTCCTGTTTTGATTTTAGCAGAGCTATATTGACAGGCTTTTGTGACGGCTTCCCTTGACAGTGCGTTCCGCTAGTGACTACAGTCCGCCAGTCGTCCAAATCGGAGAATCGACGTGCCCAACGCAGTTGCCGTATCTTCCTGTTCGACCCATATTCTTGAATGGCTTGCCATCGCGCTGACGCCTGGCCTGGGGCCGACGAAGGCGCGGAAGTTGGTGGCACATTTCGGCAACGCCGAAGCGGTCTTCCATGCTTCGCTCACCGAACTGGAAAGCACGGGGATTCAGGCGGTATCGGCGCAGTCGATAGCTACGGGAAAGTCGGCGGAGTTGGCGCGGGAAGAGATTGCGCGAACGGCGGCCGGGGGCGTGACGGTTCTCTCCATGGATGATCCCTGTTACCCGGCGCGGCTGAAAGAAATCTACGACCCGCCGTTGGTGCTCTACGTTCGCGGCAATCCTGAAGTGCTGACGCAGCCTGGTATTGCGATGGTGGGCACGCGCCATCCTACACCGTATGGCTCGGGCATGGCCGAGCGTCTGGCTTGTGACCTGGCGGCGCAGGGATTGGTGATTATCAGCGGGATGGCGCGCGGCGTCGATACCGCCAGCCATCGTGGAGCGATCGCTGCCAAGGGCAAGACGGTCGCGGTATTTGGCACGGGCGTTGATGTGATCTATCCGAAAGAAAATTCGCGCTTGTCGGAGCAGATTCTCGCGCTGGGCGGAGCTTTGATTTCCGAGTTTGCGATGGAAACGTTTGCCGCGCCGCAGAACTTTCCGATTCGCAACCGAATTTTAAGCGGCATGGCGGTGGGAGTGTTGGTTGTGGAAGCCGCGGAATATTCCGGCACGCGCATCACGGCACGATGTGCGCTGGAGCAAAACCGCGATGTCTTTGCCGTGCCCGGCAACGTTACCAACAAGAATTCCTGGGGGCCGAACACATTGATAAAGCAGGGCGCGAAGCTGGTCGCCACCTGGGAAGATGTGTGGGAAGATCTGCCTCCGGAAGTGAAGCTCGCGCTCACTCCGCCACCCTCGCCTGAATCCGGGAGCGCAACTTCCGCATCTCTATTCCCGGACGACGGGCTTCCTCCCCACGAGAAGAGGATACTGAGCTTACTGAAGGCCGATGAAGCCACGCACATTGATGAACTGGTGGACAAACTGGAGAATGAGTTATCTTCCTCCGAGATTTTCGCGGCGCTATTCGAGCTGGAGCTGACCGGCAAGGTCAGACAGATGCCGGGGAAAAATTTCGTGAAAAGCTTTTAAGAGCAGCTTCTAGCCTCTAGCTTCTGGCTTCTAGCCCAACCAAGGCGTTTACCGATGGAAAACTTCAAGGACTTGCGGGTCTGGGCAAGAGCGCACGAGTTGACGTTAGCGGTATATCAAAAGGCACGCGCTTTCCCCAAAGAAGAAACCTATGGTCTGACGAGCCAATTGCGACGTGCCTGCGCTTCGGTCGGAGCAAACATCGCTGAAGGCTGCGGCCGGAGATCAGATGCAGAAATGAGGCGGTTTGTTCAAATCGCGCGAGGCTCTGCCAACGAGGCGGAATACCACCTGCTCCTCGCAAAGGATTTGGATTTCTTAACCCACGAGGAACACAAAGACTTGGAAGCGAAGGTATTGGAAATCCAGCGCATGCTAGCGTCGCTCGTCCAGAGCCTGCAAGTCGCGGTTTTGGCTGGCAGCCAGTAGCTAGAAGCCAGAAGCTGCCGTCCCGTAACTTGTTGCCGCTGTCCCATTCGTGCTAGCTTCGAAACAATTCTTAAGGAACTGAGGAACCATTGGTAAAGAGTTTAGTCATTGTCGAATCGCCGGCCAAGGCGAAAACCATCCAGAAATATCTGGGAAAGGGATTCAGTGTCGAGGCCTCGCTCGGCCATGTGAAGGATCTGCCCAAGAGCACGCTGGGAGTCGATACCAGCAATCACTTCGAGACCGATTATGTCGTCATCCCCGGTAAAGAAAAGGTTCTGGCCAAACTGAAAAAAATGGCGGCTGGAATGGATGCGATCTTTCTGGCGCCTGACCCGGACCGTGAAGGCGAGGCTATTGCTTCGCATCTGGCGGGAGAACTCGACGGTAACGGTCACGCCAAGAAAAAGAAGAAGAAGAAAGAAGATGCGGATGCGCCGCCGCGCATTCAGCGCGTCACCTTCAACGAAATCACGAAGCGTGCGGTGCAAGCCGCGTTCGAACATCCGCGGGCGATTGACCAGAATCTGGTGGATGCGCAGCAGGCGCGACGAGTGCTTGACCGACTGGTCGGCTATCAGGTTTCCCCGCTGTTGTGGGATAAAGTTCGCCGCGGTCTTTCCGCTGGACGTGTGCAGACCGTCGCGCTGCGGCTGATCGTCGAACGCGAACGTGAGATCAAGGCGTTCGAGAAGAAAGAATATTGGACCATCGACGCGCACCTTGCGGCCAGCAAACCGCCCGCGTTCGACGCGCGCTTCGTGGGCAAGGGCGAAGAAAAGATCGAGGTCACGAACGGCGAGGATGCGGAAAAGATCCGCGCCGCGCTCGAGCACGCTGAGTGGCTGGTTCGGTCCGTCGATAAGAAAGAACGCCGCCGCAATGCAGCCCCACCCTTCACCACCAGCAAGTTGCAGCAGGACTCCTCACGCAAGCTGCGCTTCAGCGTGAAGCGCACCATGATGATCGCGCAACGCCTGTACGAAGGCGTGGAGCTAGGAGAAGAGGGCCTAGTTGGTCTGATTACCTACATGCGTACTGACTCGACGCGCGTTGCGCCAGAAGCAATTCAAGAGGTACGCGAATATGTGGGCAAGGAATACGGCGCAGCTTACCTGCCGGAGACGCCGAATACATATAAAGAGAAGAAGGAAGCGCAGGCGGCGCACGAGGCCATACGGCCGACTTCGGCCATGCGCCATCCTGACCAGATAAAGCAGTATTTAAAAGAAGATGAGTTCAAAGTCTACAAGCTGATCTGGCAAAGGTTTGTCGCTTCGCAGATCATGCCCGCCGTGTTCGACCAGACAACGGTCGACATCGATGCAAAAAGCAAGGCCGAGACATTCTGGTTCCGCGTGACGGGTTCAGTCTTGAAGTTCGACGGCTTCCTGCGAGTCTACGAAGAATCGAAGGAAGGCAAGGACGAGGAAGACGAAGAACTGAAGCACAAGCTGCCGGCGCTGGAAGGTGGACAGAAGCTGACGCTGAAAGAGTTGAAGCCCGAGCAGCATTTCACCGAGCCGCCGCCTCGTTACAACGAAGCGTCGTTGGTGAAAGAACTAGAAGAGCGCGGCATTGGGCGTCCATCAACGTATTCGGCGATTCTGTCGACGATTCAAGAGCGGCAGTATGTGCAGAAATTGAGCGGCAAGTTTACTCCGACCGAAATCGGGTTGGTGGTCACCGATCTGCTGGTGGAAAACTTCCGCGACATTTTCGACGTCGCCTACACGGCCCGTCTGGAAGAAGAACTCGACGAAATCGAAGAAGGCAAAGAGAAGTGGACGGACACGCTCGCCGAGTTCTACAAGAAATTCCAGAAGGATCTCAAGTATGCCGAGAAGCATATGGAAAACATCAAGCGGATGGAAAAACCCACGGACGAGAAGTGCGAGAGCTGTGGCGCGCCGCTGGTGATCAAGTGGGGCAAGCACGGATCGTTTTACGCCTGCAGCACCTACGATAAGGAAGATCCGAACACCTGCAAGTTTACGAAAGAAAATCCGATCAACTTACCCGACCTCGATTCTGCCGACGTGCAGGAGACTACGCAAGAAGAATACTGCGAGAACTGTGGCCGGGTGATGGTGCTCAAACGCGGACGCTTTGGGCAGTTCATGGCTTGCACGGGCTATCCGGACTGCAAGACGACGCGGCGGCTCGACCAGGGCAAGAAAGTTCCAGACATTCCACTCGACGAACTGTGCCCGAAATGCGGACGCAATATGATGATCCGCCACGGACGCTTCGGCGAGTTCACGGCGTGCAGCGGATATCCCGAATGCAAGTATGTGAAACAGAACTTTATCGGAGTGAAGTGTCCAGAGTGCAAAGATGGCGAACTCGTCGAAAAACGTGCGCGCAAGGGCAATACTTTCTACGGGTGCGGAAATTATCCCAAGTGCAAGTTCACGTCGGCGCACAAACCGATTGCCGAAAAATGTCCGAGTTGTGGCAGCGAATATCTGGTCGAGAAAAACCTGAAGGCCGGCCCGGTGATTGCCTGCCCGAATAAAGAGTGTGACTACGAGCGTCCGGCGCCTGTGCCGGAAGCAGCGGCGACCAGCGCGTAGCCACGACTTATCTTGTTTTTTGATCCTTTGCAGCAGCTCGAGCCTGTAAACCTGTTCAACTCTGAATCACTGAACTGTTAAGGAGGAAATTATGGCGAAGAAGGCGACTGCGAGCGATGCTCATCTGATTCTGGAACTCTACGATCTGCGCCGCGAAGCAGAAATGCGCAAGGCGCGAGCCTGGTGGTTCACGGGCTTTTGGCCGAAGACCGCCGACGATTTCATCAAAGTGTCGTCTACCCCGGGAAGTCCTGAGAACAACTGGCTGCGACAGGTCACCGGCTACTGGAGCATGGCGGCGGCTTTCGTGTTGCAAGGAGCTTTGAATGCGGAATTGTTTCTCCAGCCTGCGCTGAGCGGAGAGATGTTCATCGTTTTCGCGAAAGTTCAACCTTTCCTCAAGGAACTTCGAGAAAAGGCCGGCGACCCGCAGATGTTCGGGACCATCGAGAAGGTGATCATGGGCTCGAAGTACGGACGCGAGCGGTTGAAGTTCATGCTGAAGCGGCTGGAAGTGATGCGGGAGAAAATGGCGGCCGCGAAGGCGAGTTAGAGGCCTGCATTTTCCAAGCGCCCAGCGCTTTATTGCCACGCAGTCGAGCCTGCGCAAAGACTGATTCCGCGGAACTGCCCGCTTCCCTGCCTGATCATCTGTTATCCTACTCGGTTGTGCGGATGATCTGGTGGTTCCTGATACTGGGTGTGAGCACGCTGGTCGTGGTGTGCGTTGCTATCGCCTTGTACATGCGGTTGCGCCGCCACTTGCAAGCTGCCCACGCGGGACACGAAGTAAGTTCCGGTCCTGCAGAACGCGAGCGTCAGTCCGTCGACACCAAACAATAATACTCGGCGTGGAATCTTTGGAGAGTCACCCCATGACAAAATTGGCAACTCAAACATTGAGCGGCGCACGGGAACGGGTTTTCGTTTCTGACATGGCGCGGCAAGTTGCAATCGTCGTGAGCGCGAGCCTGTTCGTTGCGTTGTGCGCGCGCATCACGATTCCACTGCCGGGCACGCCGGTTCCACTGACAGTGCAAAACTTCGGCGTCCTACTGGTTGGCTTGTTGCTGGGCAGCCGGCGCGGATTTGCCGCGCTCGCCCTCTATCTCGCCGAAGGTGCAATGGGCATGCCGGTGTTCAATCCCATAGGAATTGGCGGGATCGCACAATTGCTCGGCCCTACCGGCGGGTTTCTGCTGGCCTACCCGCTGGTCGCGTGGGTCGCGGGTTACGCAATGGAGCTTGGACGCAAAAGCTTCGCGCGTGCCGCGATCGGCGGTTTTCTTGGCGAAGTTGTGCTTTTTACTGGAGGACTGAGTTGGCTCTCGGTCCTGACGCATTCGGTGGCGCAAGCCTTCCGCTTAGGACTTTACTGGTTTCTGTTTGCCGAGATAATTAAGGTGATGATGGCTGCGGGAATCGCAGCAAGGTGGCATCGCGGTGGAAATCATAACAGTTGAGGATAAGAACCCAGTGCTGCAGTTTGGAGTTTAAGAGATGACGGTTATTTCCGAGCAAGAAGCGAAGTATTCCAGCAACGTATCTTCTCAGGTGCGCGAGATCAGCGTGGCGCATAGCCCGGATTCCGACGACGCCTTCATGTTTTACGGGCTTGCCACAAACAAGGTTCGCGTGCCGGGACTGCGCTTTAGTCACACCTTGTGCGACATTGAGACTCTGAACCAGAAGGCGCGCGAGGGAGTTTACGATGTGACTGCCGTTTCGTTTCACGCCTATCCTTATATTCAGGATTTGTACGCGTTGATGTCTTGCGGCGGAAGCGTGGGCGAGGGCTATGGGCCAATGGTGGTTTCGCCGCGTGCGTTTACGGAAAATGAAATCAAGGTGAAGCGAATTGCGGTTCCGGGAATGCTCACCACGGCTTATCTCGCCTTGCAGCTTTTTGCTCCGGGAGTGCAAACAGAGGTTGTACCTTTCGACCAGATTATTCCGCAGGTGCTCGCGGGCAACTACGACGCGGGACTGATTATCCATGAAGGCCAACTGACTTACGACAAAGCCGGCCTGCACCGAGTTGTCGATCTCGGCCGATGGTGGCAGAAGATGACGGGCTTGCCTCTGCCGTTGGGCGGAAACGCGATTCGCCGATCGCTTGGACCGGAACTGAGTTCCGCGGTCACCGGCGCATTGCGAGATAGCATTCAGTACGCGCTCGATCATCGCGAAGAAGCTTTGTCCTACGCCATGCAGTTCGCTCGCGATCTCGATGCCCAGACTGCCGACCGTTTCGTCGGCATGTATGTGAACGAACGGACGCTGGATTACGGTCCAGAAGGTCGAGAAGCTGTGACGCGTCTGCTGGATATGGGGCACAAGGCTGGGATCATCGGCCCGGAAGCGCGAGTGGATTGGGTCGGGTAGAGCTTCCTCAAGGAGTCTTGCACGTTTGCCTGGCACTACCGAATCCCAAGCCCTTCTCATCGACGCCGACGACACTCTCTGGGAAAACAACGTCTATTTTGAGCGGGCCATCGCCCGCTTCATTTCGTTTCTCAATCACCACGAGTTTTCTCCCGAGCAAGTGCGCGGGGTGCTCAACGACGTGGAGCGCGAGTGCATCGTGAAGCACGGTTACGGCCTGCACAGCTTTGCCCACGCGCTGGTGGATACGTTTGAGCGGCTCAGCATCAACCCGGTCACGCCGGAGTTGCACGCTCAGATCACCGGCTTCGCCCACTCGATTGCGGACCACCCCATGGAACTTTTGCCCGACGTGGCGCCGACCTTGCAGTATCTTTCTGCGCGGCATCGCCTCATCCTGATGACGAAGGGCGCGGTTCCGGAGCAATCCGGCAAGATCGAGCGGTCACAATTAAAGCAGTATTTCGCGGAGACAGAAATTGTCGCGGAGAAGGATTCAGCAGCCTATCAAACATTGGTCAAGAAACATAAACTCGCGCCCGCTTCCACCTGGATGATCGGCAACAGCCCCAAGTCTGACATCAATCCTGCGCTGGCGGTGGGATTGAATGCGGTTTTCGTACCTCATGGCGACACATGGATCCTCGAACATGAGGAAGTGAACCCTGCATCACCACCGCAGCGGCTGCTCATCGTAGGACGTTTCGCAGAACTGTGTGAGCATTTCTAAACAGCACGTCATTAAAAAAATCGACTCGTTAAGCCGGAATCAGATTCGTCAACCTCATTTCACCGGCACGGCCACAGCACCAAACTAACCAACAAGCGGCTCTCCCAGCGCGGGTTGCCGCGTGTTACGCTCATTTTGGCTCAGCGCACACGCGCCGCTAATCGTGACCGTGGAGACCAACAATTTCCGCAGGCTGTTGCGCACCGTGGAGGCCCTCTCCGAACTGGGACCCGAGCTCACGGCGGAGCGCGAGTTTTCCGATACCGCGCGCCGCATGCTTTCGGCGGTCATGGAGGCCGCAGGCGCGCGCGAAGGCGCACTGTTCATTTTCAACGAAAAACCCACCATGCTGACTTCAGTGGTGGCTGACGGCTTCGCCATGCTGCCCGAGCCCGCGTTCATCCCTCTTCTGCCCAAACATGTACATGCTCTCGGCGCCGCACGTGGGCCGATTGTGCTGAACGCTTCCACCTATTCGATATTTCTCAGTTCGAATGGCAACGTGGCTCCGGAACTTTTCAAATGTCTTGCTCCGCTGAAAGCTGCGGGAAAACTTGCGGGCATTGTGGCGCTGGGACGCCGGCCCGCGGATGCGCCCTACGAAGCGGCAGAACTCGATGCCATGGAATTGCTGTGCAGCTACATCGGGCTGGCGGTCCAGAACCATGCGCTTTCGCAGACCCTAGCGCAGCGTGTGACCGAGAATCTGCGCCTGATGGCTTCTTTGAACGGTTTCTACGACACTGCATTGGAAGCGTTCGCGACCGCCATTGACGTGAAGCACGTCAACATTCATGGCCACTCGCTGCGCGTGGGTCGCTATGCCGCCGCGATCGGCGAGGCCATGGGAGTTGATGCCGGTGAAATTTCCGCTCTGCGCAGCGCCGGATATCTGCACGATATCGGCAAGGTCGCAGTCGACCGCCGCCTGTTCGGCAAGCCGGGTGCGCTGAATCCGGAGGAGTTTCGCGAAATGGCGGACCACACCGTAGTCGGCCATCAGATTGTCAGCAGCGTGCAGTTTCCCTGGCCGAAGATTCACGAGTCCGTACGCTGGCATCATGAGCGCAGCGACGGCTCCGGTTATCCAGACGCGTTAGCAGGCGAAGAACTGCCCATGCCGGTGCGCATCATGGCGCTTGCCGATACTTTCGACGCTATGACCAGCCCGCGTCCTTATCGGGAATCACTTTCTTTGGGCGCTGCGCTGAGCGATCTGGTTCGCCTGACTCCGCAGAAGTACGATCCCAATGTGGTGCAGGCTTTGCTGATTCAAGTGCGGCGCGATGCCGTGGGCAGCAATCGAACTCCGCTCTTGACCGACCGCATGACAGCGAACATCTCTCCTGGCGATGTCGACCAGTTAGCGGCGACTTTGCAGCACAAAGTGACCCGCGGCAAAATGTATTTGACTTAAGTTCCGCTTTTGGCCACTGGTTCCTGGCTTCGCCCTCTAGATCCCAACACTCTTCCCGTTCTTCAGTAACCACCGCTAACAACTTTTTGGTGCCTTTCGGGTTGATAATACGAAGAGCTTGCCGCCTTTCCTTAGTGGGAGTCCTCAATGCGTTTGGGCCGCGCGAAAATCGCCGTTTCTTTTCTGTGTTGCAGCCTGGCGTGTGCCGTCCCGCAATTGTTGGCTCGAAAGAACGATAAAGAAAACAGTAAAGGGCAAGAGCCCGTCTCAAGCAATCAGAGACGTGCCTTGCACGCGCTCAATCGTCTGACTTTCGGTCCGCGCCCCGGGGATGTGCAACGGGTAATGACGATGGGCGTCGACCGATGGATTGACCTGCAACTGCATCCCGAAAAAATTGACGACAGCGATCTGAATGCTCGCCTGGAACCGCTTCGCACCGTACGGATGAGCCCCCATGAGATTGCTGAGAACTTCCCCAATGGACAGGAAATCGATCAGGTCCGGCTGGGGAAGAGAGCGATGCCGTCCGACCCCACGCTGCGCGCCATGTACGAAGTACAGATCGCCCGGATTCAGGATCGTAAGGATCACAAAGAAGAAACCGGCAAGAATGGCGCTTCGACCGGTGCGAAAGAGAACAGCGTCAGTGCTGCGGGCGAGCGCTCGACATTGGCAGCCAACGGCGCTGCGGAAGGAGCAGTCTCAGCCGGCACCATGAGCGGCGCCGATGACGAGAACATGATGGCATCGGCTGCAACGCCAGCGAAGCTCACACCCGAAGAAGAGCAGCAGGCGCGGCATCGCGAAGAACAGCGATATGCCGATCTCGAGGTCCAACAACTGCCAAGCCTTTCACCCGAGCAGCGGTTCAAAAAAGTTCTCAGCATGTCGCCCGCGGCACAGATTGCGTTTGCCGATTCTCTGCGCGGGGCCGCCGCGCCGGGGCTTCTGGAAGGGCTTGCCCCAAAGCAGAAAGAAATTCTGCTTGCCTTGAACAGCCCTACCGGCGTGGTCGCCATCGAACTGGCGCAGGCCAAACTCTTGCGCGCCATTTACAGCCAGCGCCAGCTGGACGAAGTGATGGCCGATTTCTGGCTGAACCACTTCAACGTGTTCGTCGACAAAGGGCTCGATACCATGATGCTGCCCAGCTACGAGCGCGATGTGATTCGCCCGCACGCGCTGGGCAAATTCGAAGACCTGCTGGTGGCCACGGCAAAAAGCCCGGCGATGTTGATCTATCTGGACAATTGGCTGAGCGTGGGGCCAAACTCGGCGCAGGCTTTGGGAATTCCGGCGCATCCTTCTGCAGCGTACCGGCGCTATCCCCGCCGCGGCCGAATCACGGGCAAGCGGCCCAGCGGCCTCAATGAAAATTATGGCCGCGAGTTGCTCGAACTGCATACCCTGAGCGTGAACGGCGGCTACTCGCAGCGTGACGTTACCGAGGTCGCCAAAGTTTTTACAGGATGGACCGTCGAAAAGCCAGCCGAAGGCGGCGGCTTTAAATTCGAGCCGCGAATGCACGAGCCCGGCCCCAAGTTCGTCCTGGGACGTCACATCAAGCCTAAGGGCGAAGGCGAAGGCCTGGAAGTGCTTGCACCGCTTGGCCACGAGTCCGCAGACGGCGCACTTTATTTCGCTGAAGCTCGCGGAGCGTTTTGTCTCTGACGATCCGCCGCAAGCTTTGGTCGATCGCATGACGACAACGTTCTTGAAGAAAAAGGGCGATATTCGCGAAGTCCTCGCCACGCTGTTCCGCTCGCCCGAATTCTGGAACGACGCAACTTATCGCGCCAAGGTGAAAACGCCTCTGGAATTCGTCGCCTCCGCCGTGCGAGCCACTGGCGCCGACGTGGAAGATGCGTTGCCCCTGACCCGGCAACTGAATAACATGGGCATGAGGCTCTACGGCGCGCAGCCACCGACCGGCTATTCCATGAAGGCGGAAACCTGGGTGAGTTCTTCGGCGTTGTTGAATCGCATGAATTTTGCCTTAGCCTTGACTAGCGGCCGAATTAAGGGCGTGAAGTTGGATGCCGCGCAATTGGCGGGCAACAATTCGCCGCCGATGGATTCGAGTGTGACGCTCTCCACTCTGGAAGCGAATCTACTCGTGGGCGGCGTCTCCCAGCAGACGCATGATTCGATCGCGGCCCAGATCGAAGCCGCAGGAAAGAACGGTACGGCACGGAAACTGGATAACAAGGCCGGCTCGCCGAAGCCCGGACAGGGACAGCACGCGCCGGATGCGAGTACGATCGCAGGTCTGCTGTTAGGTTCGCCGGAGTTTCAGAGGAGATAGCTTCTAGCTTCTAGCCACTAGCTTCGAACCGTAGCGCGTGCAGGCAGCTCAGAGATGTAAGAGCCAGAAGCTAGCAGCTAGGAGCGGTTTTATGTCCATCACGCGTCGCATCTTCCTTCGCAATGGCGCCCTCGCCGTCGTAGGCACGGCGGCCGTGCCCAGCTTTCTGGCTCGGGCCGCTTGGGGCGCGGTTGAGCCCGGAGCACGCACCAAGCGCCTGGTAGTTATTTTCCAGCGCGGCGCCGCCGACGGCTTGAACATCGTTGTTCCCCATGGCGAACCGCAGTATTACGCCATGCGGCCCAGCATCAATATTCCGCGCAAAGCGGTGCTCGATCTCGATGGGTTCTTTGGCCTGCATCCTTCGCTCGCATCGTTTCAGCCGCTCTGGCAGCAGCGTCACCTGGCGATTGTGCATGCGGCCGGATCGCCCGACCCCAGCCGCTCTCACTTCGACGCGCAGGATTTCATGGAGTCCGGCACTCCGGGCGTCAAAGCGACCGAAGATGGATGGCTCAATCGTTCGCTGCACAACCTGCCGCATCTTCCGCAGAAATCGCCATTCCAGGCTATTGCCATGGGACCATCGATCCCGCGCATCTTGAGCGGACTCGAGCCTGCCATCGCGATGAACAACATCAACGACTTCGGGGTTGGCGGACGCAATCCGAAAGGTTCGCCGGTTGCGAATACTTTCGAAGCCATGTATGACAATTCGCTCGACACCGTGCTTCACGGCACCGGCGAAGAAACTTTCGATGCGGTCAAGATGCTGAAGGTCGGCCGATCCCGGCGAAATACAAGCCCGCGCCCGGCGCGGATTATCCCAAGGGCGCTTCGGCGACAGCCTGCAGCAACTCGCGCAACTGATTAAAGCGAATCTCGGAGTGCAGGTGGCGTTTGCCGATATCGGCGGCTGGGATCATCACGTGAACGAAGGCGCAACCGAAGGCCAGATCGCCAATGTGCTTGCGCGACTTCTCGCAATCGCTCGCCGCATTCTGGACCGATCTCGGCGACCTTGGCGAAGATACGGTGGTTGTCACCATGTCGGAGTTCGGCCGCACGGCCCGCGAAAACGGCAATCGCGGCACCGATCACGGCCACGCCAATGTCATGTTCGTTCTGGGCGGGCCGGTGAAAGGCGGCAGAGTTTATGGGCGCTGGCCGGGACTGGATCAGTCACAGCTCTATGAAGGCCGCGACCTGGCGGTGACCACGGATTTTCGGCGTGTGCTGGGCGAAGCTGTCGCGCGGCATATGGGGAATAAGAATTTGAATGAGGTATTTCCGGGGTTTGAGAATGGGTCCGGGAAATTTTTGCGGCTCTTGGGATAGCGGAACAGGCGAGGGTAGAAAGGCAGCTGAAACCCGTCGCGGTCAGGTAAGTTACGGAGCCGGCGACATCTGGCAGTTGCTTAGATCTCTATCAGCACATCGCCGTTTTCAATCTTCAACGGATAGACGGCGACTTTTGCGCTGGGATTTTGCTCGGCTGCGCCGGTCTTCGGATCCCATGCCCAGCCGTGCCAGGGGCAAACAACTTTTCCCCTTCGATCATTCCCTGCCCCAGCGGACCGCCGCGATGCAGGCAGACGTTGTCCATGGCGCTGAAAGTGCCGTTCACATTGGCGACGCAGATCATCTTTTCGCCGCAGGGAAATTCTCTGGCTTCGTCAGCGGGCGGAAGTTCGGATTCGGTGGTGAGCTTGGTGAAGTTGGGCATGAGAACTAGCCGATTAGCTATTAGCAATTAGCTCCAAGCCGGTCACTGAAATGCTGATTGCCAAATTGCCGATGTGCTAATTGCTTATTTCGGCTGCAGCGTCTGCGCGATCATCACCTGGCGCTTGAAGTTCTCCAACATGTTCGGATCCAGCCGCACTTCCGTGGGCTTCTTCGCCAGCGTCATGGTATCGATTTTGTCCTGCAGCTTGAGCAAAGCATAGAAAAGATTTTCCGGCCGCGGCGGGCAGCCGGTCACGTAAACATCAGTCGGGCACGATCTTGTCGACGCCCTGCAACACGGCATAAGTATTGAACGGGCCGCCCACCGACGAGCACGCGCCCATCGAAATCACCCACTTGGGATCGGGCATCTGGTCATAAATGCGCTTCACCACCGGCGCCATCTTCAAAGTCACCGTGCCGGCCACGATCATCAGATCGCTCTGGCGCGGGCTGGGACGGAAAACTTCCGATCCGAAGCGCGCAATATCGAACCGCGCGGTCGAAGACGCGATCATCTCGATCGCGCAGCAAGCCAGGCCAAACGTCATCGGCCACACGGCAGATTTCCGCGCCCAGTTGAAGACGTAGTCCACCGTGCTGATCATGAAATTCTTTTCGAACTTGTTTTGCAGCCAGCCCATGAAGTGACCTCAATCGCCTCAATTATACAGTTCAACAGCCCGCCCAATGGAGCGAACGCGCCTCAGTCCGAGTTTACACACAGCGGCGTCACTCAATTTCGCCGGCACAAGTTGCCGCAACGTCGCGACTCAGCTACAAATAGAACCACTCATGGATGCCAAGCCCGCCGTGGCCGCTGACCGCGAACGCTTCGCCGACCAGCTCCTCAACGCATGGCGACACATTCGCACCTCGCATTTTTGGATGGTGGCCATCGCCCTTTTCCTTCGCGTCGGCTGGATTCTCGATCGGCCATACTTACAAGTTCAAGAGCACGGAAAACAACTTCGGCTTCGGCTGGGAGATGGGACGCATCGGCGAAGCCATCGCCTCCGGTCACGGCTTCAGCAATGCTTTCGGCGCGCCCACCGGCCCCACCGCCTGGGAGCCGCCTCTTTATCCTTATCTGATCGCCGGCGTCTTCCAAATCTTCGGCATCTACTCGCGAGCATCGGCTTTCGTGCTGCTAACCATCAACAGCGTATTTTCAGCGCTGACCTGCATCCCGATTTTTCTGATAGCGCGCCGAGTCTTCTCCGAAAAAGTTGCCGTCGGCTCCGCCTGGACCTGGGCGCTGCTTCCCTACGTAATGTTCTGGTGCACGCGTTGGGTATGGGAAACCAGCCTCTCAGCCTTGCTGATGACAGTCATCCTCTGGCTCACGCTCACCATGGAAGAACGCGACGGACTAAAACCGTGGCTCTGGTTCGGCCTGCTCTGGGGCATCGCTGCGCTGAACAGCACGGTATTGCTTTCGTTCCTACCGGCCTCGGGACTCTGGGCCTGGTATCACCGCACCCAGCGCCGCAAGCCATCGCTGGCTGGTGTGGTATTAGCGTCTGCGATCTTTCTTGCCTGCATCACTCCCTGGATCGTGCGCAACTATCAAACCTTCGGCAAGTTTATTTTCATTCGCGACAACTTCGGCGCCGAACTGCGCCTCGGCAACGGCACCGGCGCCGACGGCACCTGGATGCAATATCTCCATCCCACGCAAGATCTTTACGCCATGCGCCAATACACGGCAATGGGCGAGCTCGCATACATTGCCATGCGCAAGCAGCAGGCTCTCGACTACATCAAGGCCGATTACGCGCGCTTTGCCCTGCTCTGCCTCAAGCGCTTCATCTATTTTTGGGCAGGACCGCCGCGCCTCTCGCAAATATGGTGGCTGGCGGAAGTAAAGAACTCTCTCTTCCTGGCCTCCTCGGTGCTGATGTTCTGGGGACTCGCACGCGCCCTGCGCCAGCGCAAACCTGGCGCCTGGCTTCTGTTTTGGCTGATCCTGTTATATCCGGCAATCTACTACGTTGTATTTCCCGGTCAGCGCTACCGGCATCCGATTGAGCCGGAGATGACGATTCTGGGTGTGTATCTCCTCACCGAAGCAGGTAAGAGAGATCGGCCCGATAACCGCGAACCGCAGCCGATTAAGAAAACCTAGGAACCTATCTCTCTTACCTTCCGTATACACCTTTATGCAAACGGAACTTTTTCCGCCCTCTCTCCTCACCAATGACAAATTGTCACGTCTAAGCTTCTAAACGGAGGAAGCATATGAACCGCCTGCGTCAATTCCCTGCCTGGTCGGGTGCCGTTCTCGGAACCATCTGTGCGCTGCTCGTTCTCGCTCTCGGAGCCCGCGCTTCCGACCGCCGCGGAGATTTCACCGAGGACTTTCATCAGACCTATGCCATCTCTGCCGACGGCCGCGTCGAACTCGACAACATCAACGGCGCCGTTCACATCTCCAGCTGGGACCGGAACGAAGTCAAGGTGGATGCGGTCAAGTATGCCGATTCAAAAGAGCGCCTGGACGAGGCGCGCATCGACATCGATTCGGGCAAAGATCATCTTTCGATTCGCACCAGGTATCGCGACCACGACCTCACCTTCAACCGGGGCTCGCACAACAATCCTCCCAGCGTGGAATACACGCTGACCGTGCCGCGCACGGTGCGCCTCGACGAAATCAAGTTAGTCAACGGCTCGCTCGACGTCACCGGCGTCACAGGTGAGGTTCGCGCCTCATGCATCAACGGCAGGCTCGAGGCGCACAATCTAGCCGGCCGCGCCGAACTCTCTACCATCAACGGACACCTCGACGCGCGCTTCGATCGACTCGCCGGATCCTCCGTCGAGCTGAAATCGGTGAACGGCTCGGTCGAGTTGACCATCCCTTCCGATTCCAAAGCAGAAATCGAGGCCAGCACAGTTTCCGGCGGAATCGAAAACGACTTCGGCCTGCATGTGAATCATCACCGCTTCGTTGGCCATGATTTGCGAGGCGAACTGGGCAACGGTGGCCCGCGCATCAAGCTGGAGAATGTAAATGGCCGGATCGAGATTCGCCACGCCTCCGATGGTCGCGCCCTGAGCCCGGTGAAGGATCTCAGCCATCGTGACAAGGACAGCGACAACGATGACGACAGCGAGATCTAGAGTCCGACGGACGGCATTCAGCAGCTGGCTTCAATAAATCGTGTATCCCGGAGCCGGCGTCCTCAGGTCAGGCTTCGACGCCATCAGCAACAACGCCCCTTCGCGCTTGAACGCCCGCAGATCGTCAAGACTATTGAATGATTTCGTCTTGTAATCATCTGGCGTAGGCGTGTCATCCGGAATGCGGCACGCCTCCACATTCTCGAAGGCATGTTTCTTCAGCAGCTCCACGTATTCTGCCTGTGAGCGCACGTGCACCGGCACCTTCAGCTTGTCCACCCACTGCAGCGAGTACTGATTATCTTTGTATAGATTGATCAGGATGAATAACCTTCCCCGCGGCGCCATCACGCGAAAAAGCTCCATCAGCGCGCGGTCCTGATCGGCGTAGTAATAGAACGACTCCACCGACAGAACCTTGTCGAAGAAGTTTTCCTCCCACGGAATCTGTTGCGCCGACCCCCAGACGTAAAGCACGTTGTCGAAATCTTTCGAGGCCGCGCGCGCCTCGCGAATCATTTCGTCGGAAACATCCAGGCCAACCACTTGGCCGAAGCCATCCGGCCCCTCGCCAACTAATCGCGCCAGCAGCCGTGTAGCCCACCCAGAGCCGCAACCCAAATCGAGAACGCGCTCGCCCGCCCGCAGATTCATCCGCCGAATCGTTTTCGCCGTGATATCGAGATGATGCTGCTCCATCTTCGCGCCTTCGCCCGCAGCGGCCCAGCGGTTGAATTCCTGCTGCAACTTTTCGTCGGAAGTGAGGGATTTTTCTGGCATGACAAAGATTTTATCGTGTCGCAGGCCGTTGCTGGCCGGCATCATCAAGCGGTCAAGACCATGAACACTTCTGGAACTCATTCCCACATCTGGAAACTGCCTAATTAATTTTCAAACTCTATGCACCGTTGATCACTTCCAGGGTGTGCCCCGGTTGTAAGTTGATTCAATGAGTTGGACTTTGAAAGGAACTCACGCGTCTCTCCCTCGTCGTCCGCCGTTTTCCTCTGACAGCGCCGCTCAGGGAGATATTACGTCACCTCTTTTCGGCGAGTGCTGCATGATCATCGAAGGGCGAGGCTACGATTCCCGCCAACTGCCGGCTGATTCAAAGCCCAAAGACCTGTCGCAAAAATCGAAAGCCGCGCTCCACCGGCAGGAACCGCCGCCGCCTAAGGGTCAGGCCCTTGGCCACGGCTCTGTTTCAAGACTCATGTGCCTGTTTCTCTTGCTCCTCGTCAGTACTTGCACGCAGAGTCTGCATGCCCAAGACCTAAGTGGAATTGTGGTCCACGCGTATGTCAGTCAGGGTTTCCTGTACAGCTCCAGCAACAACTACTTGTCCATGAAATCGAGCGATGGCAGCCCGCAGTGGACCGACGCTGCCGTGAACATCTCCGATTCACTTGCCGATAACCTGCGGGTCGGCATCCAGTTGCACATGTATCAACTGGGGGAGTTCGGTGGCTCGAACATTATGGTTGATTGGGCCTCGGGAGACTACAGAGTCAACGACCATTTTGGAATTCGCGCGGGCAAGGTCAAGACCATCTGGGGCCTGTTCAATGATTCCCAGGATATTGACGCAGTCTTCCTCTGGATCCTCTTGCCCCAGGGCTCTTACTCAATCGACCACAGGAGCTTCTATCTGTCGCACCTCGGAGGGGACGTTTACGGCGGTATCTCCCTCGGGAAACGGGCCGGAACGCTCCACTATGTCGCGTACGGGGGACAGGCAACTATTGACTTGAATGACGGATATATCCAAACCTTCGCCGAACTCGGACTCCAGTTTACGAACTCTCTGGGAGGCAAGACTTACGGGGCCGATCTGCAATGGGAAACACCCGTGCAAGGGCTGATCCTCGGGTCCAGCGCAAATTGGCTAGCCGCATACGGGACCGCGCCTGCGGGGAGCTTCAATTCGCCGGCCTATTCAGTCCCCTCAATGTACGGCAAGTTTAACCGGGGAAAAGTCTACCTGGCGGGAGAATATGACCGGATACCGATCAATGCGACCATCACGCTTGGATCGACAGTGATTCCATTTGTGCAGGATGGGCGGTCCTGGTTCGCCATGGGCAGTTATCGGCTCCGCAAGAGATTCCAGGTGGGAAGCTACTACAGCCACTACGTCAACAAGGCAGCGGACACGACCCAGCCGGTAAACTACTCGAAAGATTTCGTGGTAAGTGCGCGTTATGACTTTAACGATTACTTTTACGCGAAACTCGAGGGCCACTTCCTTCACGGAACTGCACTGGGGTATTACACCAGCACAAACCCAAATGGCCTGGCCCCAAACTCGAATATGTTGGCTGCCAAGATCGGTTTCAGTTTTTAGCTCGCGTAAGTGATCGGGACATGCATCTATGAGGAAGGCGCGTTGCCTAATGCTGCTGTTAGCATCGTTTGGCGCATGGTCTGCGGCCAGGGCGCAGGATGTGGTGTTGGTGGCGAACAGAGGCGTCCAGATTTCGGCAATCACGGATGCCGATTTGCGCGCCATTTTTACCGGAACCAAGACCAGATTCTCCGACGGCTCCCATGCTGTGCCGGTGACGCTAAAGGGTGGAGCAGCTCACGAGGTCTTCCTGAAAAACCATCTCGGTGAGGACTCTCAGGAATTCCGCTCGCAATGGCGCAAGCTGGTGTTCACCGGGCAGGGTGCCATGCCCAAGGCCCTCGATTCCGAATCCGCCCTTCTCGAATACGTGGCTGCTACTCCAGGCGCAGTCGGTTATGTGAGCCGATTTTCGTCGCAAGACGGCGTGAAGCTCCTCGCCACGGTCAAATAGTTGGTCGGCAATCCGGCAACCCAGCTACCTCCCATCTCGCTGCTACCCCTGCCTCCACGGCTGTGCTACAGTTTTCCTTCTCATGGCGACACGGCCCGAGACGCAACCTGAGCCCAGCTCCCTCTACTGCCCCACCTGCGCCGAAGAAGTGAATGATCCGCTGACCTGCGGCGATTGTTCCGCCGTCATCTGCCGCCGCTGCGGCACTCCCCTGGAATCCTCCGACGAACTCGGAATCGGATAATGGACTCAACCTCCGCTTCCGCCGAACCTCCCGCGGTCACACCGCACCCTACTCCTGCTCAACCGACTCTGGTCCGCGGACTCACCCTGCTCGATTCCGTTCTCCTGTTGGTCAGCGGCATCATCGGCTCCTCGATTTTTCTCACCGCCAAAGATATTGCCGGCCCCTTGCCGCAGCCCATGCTGTTCCTGCTGGTGTGGGTCATCGGCGGCGTGATTTCTCTTTTCGGGTGCGTTGCCTTCGCTGAGTTAGGCTCCATGTTTCCCGAGTCCGGCGGCCAGTACGTTTATCTGCGTGAAGCCTACGGCGATCTCGTCGCCTTTCTCTACGGCTGGATGCTGTTCGCCGTCGCGAATGGTGGATCGATCGCTGCGCTCTCCGTCGCTTCCGCCGCTTACACGGGACAAGTTTTCCCTATCGTTTCGCAAGATCACGTCGTGGTCTCGCTCGCCGGGATCGTCATCACTCGCGCGCACCTGTTCGGGCTGTTTCTCATCGCCGTCCTCACTTACGTCAACGTTGTCGGCTTGCGATGGGGCACACTCCTGCAGAATCTTTCCACCTGGACCAAGTTCGCCTCCATGGCCGCGTTCGTGGTTCTCGGATTCGCCATCGGCAAAGGCGACTGGTCGCACTTCCATTCCCACGGCGTCGGCCTCACCATGGGTCTCCATCCCGCACAATTAATCTCTGCCATGGGCATCGCATTGATTGCTGTGTTCTGGGCCTATGACGGATGGGTCTACATCACCTGGGTCGCCGGCGAAGTCAAAGAACCGCGCCGCAACGTTCCGCTGGCGATGGTGCTGGGCGTGCTCGTGGTTGGTGCGATGTATATGGCGATGAACATGACTTATCTCTACGCCTTGCCGCTTGGCGAAATTGCGAAGCATGAAACCATCGCGCACGCCGCCGCGGCCGCATTATTTTCTCCTCACGCCGCGGTCTGGCTCTCGCTCATGATTGCAATCTCATGCTTCAGCGCAGCCGCCACGTGCACGCTCTCGGGTGCGCGCGTTTATCTCGCCATGGCCCAGGACGGCGTCTTCTTCAAGCGCATGGCAGTCATCCACCCCAAGTGGCGGACGCCAGCTTTCAGCCTGATTGGACAAGGCGTCTGGGCGGCGCTGCTCACCCTGAGCGGCCGCTACGATCAGCTCTACACTTATGTGATCTACGGCATGGTGCTCTCCTACACGCTGACAGTGATCGGGATGTTTCTGCTGCGCTGGAAGCGTCCCGATATTCCGCGACCGTACCGCTGCGCTGGATATCCTTGGCTGCCCGCGATCTACGTGCTGGTCGGCGCCGCCTGGACGCTGAACACCATCATCACGCGCCCCATGCAGGCATTCTGGGGCACTGCCATTGTGCTGGTCGGAGTCCCGGGATATCTATACTGGAAGCGGAGCAGCAGGAAGACTGCGTCAGTGCTGTGAAAAAGGACGCAGACTGTAGATTTGTCGCCAAGAGCCGAGCGTCCGGGCTTCGTTTTCTTTCTTAGTCCGTCACCTGGCAAGTAAAGACCACCCACCCGTATGACCGCAGTAACTTTCTTTCCCCCCAATCTTGCAGTACCTTGGTGTAATGACCACAGGCACGTGGTCGTGTGCGCATTTACGTCCTCCTGGAGAAGACATGAGCCGCTCCACAATCCTCCGCTTATTGTTCGTCGCGTTCCTTATTCCAGTTATCTTAACCGGCTGCAATCGCGATCCCAACGTGCGCAAGCAGAAGTTTATGGAAAGCGGCAACCGCTACCGCGACAACGGCAAGCTCCGGGAAGCAGCCATTCAATATTCCAATGCCGTGCAGGTCGATCCTCGATTCGCCGAAGCCCACTACCAGCTGGGCGAAATCTACCTCAAGCTGAAGGACTACAACCGCGCCTATTCCGAACTGTCTCGTGCCGTTGACCTGGTGCCCGACAATTATCAAGCGCACCTTGATCTGGCGAACTTGCTGGTTTCGGCTCATGAGTTGAAAGAGGCGCAGCCGCACCTCGATTTCCTGCGCGATAAACAGCCTGACAGCCCTGAGACGCACCTGGCTTGGGCCAACTTCTATGCCACTCAGGGGAACCTGGGAACGGCGATGCAGGAGATGCAGAAAGGAATTGCGGCCGACCCCACGCGCGTTGATTCTTATTTGCGGCTGGCTCTGCTCCAACTAAGCGCGAACCTGCCCGATCAGGCAGAGAGCAATTTCAAGAAAGCAACTGAGCTCGGGCCCAAGAACGTGACCGCTCAACTCTCCCTGGGAGGCTTTTACCAAACGCGGAATCGCCTGCCGGAAGCCGAACAGCAATTCAAGCACGCCATCGAGGTCGATCCCAAGGATTCCTCGGCGCGAGCTGCCTATGCCAGCTTGCTGATGGCGGAGGGTAAGAAGTCTGAAGCGGAAACGTTTCTTAAGCAGACCAAGAACGATCTCACGGACAATTCCGAGGGCTACCGCATGCTGGGCGATTTCTATTTCGCCAATGGCGATCTCGATCGCGCCACAGCGGAATACTCGTCCCTTTACAACGATCATCCCAAAGATGTTCAAGTCAAGAAAAACTACGTGCAGTTGCTGATTCTGAAGAACCGTCTGGACGAAGCCAGCAAGCTGAACAACGAGCTTCTGAAGGCGAATCCACGTGACGCCGATGCTCTGGTCTATCGCGGCCAGCTACAGATCCGACAGAACGACGCCGCCGGCGCGGTGGACTCATTGCAACAGGCGCTCAAGAGCGATTCCAACAACGGCGTTGCCCACTATCATCTTGGCCTGGCTTACGACATGCAGCACAATGAGGCGCAGGCAGAATCCGAGTTACACGAGGCTGTGACCCTGCGACCCGATCTTAACGATGCGCAGCGCGCGCTGGGTCAGCTGCAATTGCGCCGCGGAGACTTCGACGCGCTCATGCAAACCGCGCAACAGATCATCCGCAATACGCCGCGCGCTCCCGATGGCTACCTGACGCGCGCTCTGGCCGAGATGAGCCGGCAGAAATATTCCGAGGCTGAACAGGACATGCGCAAAGCGGCCGAACTCGCCCCGGCCAGTGCCGTCCCTTACGTGCAGATGGGAAACCTTCATCAGCTACAGAGGCAGTACGTGGAAGCTATCAAGTCTTATCAGCAAGCGCTCGAGGATGATCCCGCCTCCACCGAGGGGCTGCAAGGCGAGATGAATACTTACATCGCCGAAAAGCAGCTTGACCAGGCAGTTGCGGTGGCGCGTGCGCAGGTCGCAAAGCAGCCCAACAGCAGCGGATTTTATGACCTCTTAGGCACCGCGCTGTTCCAGAAAAAAGATTTCGTGGGCGCCGATTCCGCCTTCCGCAAGGCGGTTGAACTGGATAAGAATAATTCCGATGCGCTGCTGAAGCTGGCGCAGGCGCAGGCTGCGGAAGGTTCGGTGAGCCAGGCTCTGGCCACGTATCAGCAGTCGATCAAAGAACATCCGCACGAGATCTCGTTCTACATTCTCGCGGGGATGCTATACGAATCGCAGAGCAACTGGGATCAGGCCAAGGCGATGTACCAGCAGGCGCTGAACATTGAACACGATAATCCTCTGGCCTCAAATAATCTTGCCTACGTGATGTTGCAACAAGGTGGCAACGTGGACGTGGCACTCGCGATGGCGCAGACGGCGCGGCGTGGCATGCCCGACTCGCCGAACGCGGCGGACACATTAGGCTGGGCCTACTTCCAGAAGGGCGTGTATCAGTCCGCGATTGACATGTTCCAGGAGTCGCTGCGGCTGAACGAAAAGAAAGGCGCGCCTGACGACCCGTCAGTGCACTATCATCTCGCCCTCGCATATCAGAAAGCGAACCAGCCAGTGCTGGCGCGGCAGCAACTGGAGCGCGTGTTGAAAATCAATCCGAACAATAGCGACGCGAAGAAGGCGTTGTCGGAGCTGCGCGGGTAGCAGAGGAGGGCAGTGTTCCGCTGCGAGATGTTCCGATGGGAACATTAGAGCGGTTTTGTGGGAACACTGTGGAAATCTCGGAAAACTCGGAAAACCACCTTAAAGCTATAGTTGGGTGACGGCAAGTAGGAGTGAGGGTTGGGTTTAGGACCGGCACCGAAAAAGTGGTAGAAAAGCCACAGGGCGAAGGGAAAGCGGCGAAAAGTAGGGCTCGAGAAAAGCAGTCGTCGACGGTGAGTGCTGATTTACGAATCTTGCGTGCGATGCGCTCCTATTTCCTTAGCTGGAAACGCGAAGACATGGGCACCCGCGTTACCCCTTATCTTGATTCAAAATTCCTTCCTAGGAATTCCTTCAACCGTTCGAGGCGGAAGGTGGCATCGCCGATTTCGATTTGCAGCAGCAACTGAGCGGTGCTTAGCTGGTTGCGGAAGTCGAGGGCGGCGGCCGTTTCGGCGCTGCCGACGAGTTGTGGGTTGCTTTCGATTTGCTGCTGCTCCTCCTGCAGAGCTTTGAGGCGGCTTTCCTGCACGGAAACGCTGTTTTCCACCTGCTGCTTGAGGATGTCGCCCGGCTACCGCGCACCTCCCGCCGATGGGGTTGGAGGGGCCTGCCCGATTAACGCCTCATGGCTCTCCGCCACAGCGAGAATTTGCTGGACCCGCGCGATGGCAGCACGGACCCCATTTTGTTCGTAGCTTGTCTGGATCTTCGCGAAGATCGATGTGTTCGACCACGGGAGCCGCTGTTTCATTTCGCTGAGAAATGCCTGCTCACCGTGCTGGGTATATGATTGAAGGAGTTGCCGCAATCCGTCGATGATGGCCGTCCGAATTGTGAGATCTTTTCTTGCTTCGGAGGAATCACCATAGGTCGACCCGTCAGCGAACTGGACGAAGCGGACTCGGAACTCGGCCTTTGGGACGTCGACGGGATCGAGCGGGTTAAGGCAGCACTCGAGCCTTTCTTTGTCCGGAGTCCCGTCCCACACAGTGAGGGCATCGCCCGGTTTTATTGCGCCCGGGGCGAAGAACCTGTCGTCGCATAAGAGGTATGTCGCTCCGTCTCCTGGCCCGCGAACCGAGCCATGGTTGTGTCGGCCGACTAGGCTAAGGCTTGCGACAACTAGGAGAACCTGTTTCCCTGAGATGTTTTTCGCAACAACTTTCCCGCCCCACGACGAAGTCAGTTGATCCACCGCAACAGTTTCATCAAGCACGATTTGCCCGAGCACCACCTCAAAGGGGCTCCCCTGTGCGGTGTTTTCAGCGAGGGGCACAGTGATGCGCTCATGCTGTTGCGCAGCAAGAGATTGGAGAAGGGAAAGCACGAGGATCGGGACCAGGTACTGCGTTTGCATATTCGCTCCTTAGACCAGCGGCGCCGCGCCCGGCTGGACCTCTATGTCCTAGGGACAAGCGACGGTCGCGGCGTCGGTGTGCGAAACGGATCCTGTAGTGAAGCCGACGGTAAAACTCATGTTAACGGTTCCAGCGGTTCCGTTGGGTAGTTCTGGCCCCGAGAAATATTGAACGGTTGCGGAGGGCGGAACGAGGGACGAGAAGCTACACGTTACACCGCCGACGGCGATGTCGACATTTGGGGTTGAGGTCGCGCTGCACGTCCCGCCGCCCGAGTACTGATTTACACAGCTGCTTGGACTAAAGTTCGTGCTGAAGCCTTGGCTTTGCTCGGTTCCATTGGAGCAGTCCTTTGAAGTGAAGGACGCCGGACTTATGGTGAAGTCGCATACGTTCACTGGCTGCGTCGGGCCATAATCTCTCGTCGGGCATATTGGAGCCGGGTGAGTAGCTTCCAGTTGAATCGTGGCGCTACCGGTCGCGTTACCGACCGCGACCGTGTGCAGAGTGATGTTGGGCAGTGTGGCGACAGCGGTGTTGCTGCTCTGCCAGCCGGACGCTGATTCCGCGACATCAACGGTGTCTCCCGAGCACTGTTCTATGCACTGCATGACTTCGGTGTAGTCGAGTCCGGGCGGGCCGGTGTAGGGGTCGGGAACCAGCTCCGGGGTGGTATATCCGCAACAGCTTCCGCATCCGTAAGCGGCATGGCCATACGTCTTGTCGATCACTAGCTTGCCCTCATATAACAGCCCCACGGTCGCGTGGTCCAGGTCGCGCAGCTCATACGACCCGGTCATGGTGTCGGGCGGCAGAGTGTGGCCATCGGAGTCCGGGACTTGATCGCGAATCAAGCGTCCTACGTCGAGCCACAATTGTTGGCCGGGAGGCAGCATCTTTTCGATCCTATACCTGCCCTTTCCACCATTGTAGAAGAGCGTGGCCTCCGCTGTGGTGGATTCGGAGCCACCGTTTCCGGTGGTGATGAATGTGTTGTGAGTGGGATCTACGTGCCACATGCCGCCCGCCCACATGTGGGCGATACCTTCTGAGAACGGCGTCTGGAGGCCGTAGCGATTGTCATTGTCGTAGCTGACGGCAACTGGGACCAGATCCGCGCCCCTGCCGGTGTAGCCGAGTTTCACCGTAGCCCAAGCCGCGTCTACAGGCATTTGCCCGGATTTCTGATAATCCGCCAGGTTGATGACCTTCACCTCGCCGGGGGGCAGGTCCAGTGGTGACGGCACAAGCTCACCCGACTTGCCTGCGCTGCGCCAATCGATTGTGATCGAAACCCGCGTAGAACCCACTGCGGCGTTCCGCAGGAAGATACGAGGGATCAGCGTCGTCCCGCTGGGAAATCCGAGTCCGGGATCGGGCTGGCTGAGAGCCATCATCGGGGCCAGCAATGCGTGATTCTTGGCTTGGTCGTCGGGGTCGCGGTTGAACAACTTCATGGTCGCGGCCAGTCCGGTGACTTCGTCGAAAATAATCTGCGTGGCGGAAAGTGATTCGTGGCCGGGGAGGGTCAAGGTGAGCCCGCCCATTGCTCCGATGCTGGATGATCCAAGGGCTTGGCGAAGGTCGATGCGCTTGGTCTGGCCGGGGCCGATATCCAGCGGGATGCGGCGACTGGCGGACGCCGAAGAGAGTGCCAAGCTCCCGGTGACCGCCTTCTGAGATGGATTGCTGAGGATGAGGTAATCAGTGGAGCTTTGGGCGGGCATCCACCAGATCCCTTCTATGCCGTCGGATCTGTAAATCGGAGTGCCGGCGTCGTCTGCGTCGAAGTGGAAGTCGATGGGATGGCCTTCGCGGCGGACGATGGTCGCGGCGAAGAGATTGGCCGCGTCGAGACCGCTGAAGCGGAATGCCGCCGAGCCGAAGGAGCCGAGGTAGTCGAGAACTTTGGGGTCGGATTGGGCAAGGTTCAGCAAGTCGAGCGATACGACGTGTTGCGGCGCAATCGTGACCGGCGCAAGCGGGAGCTCCTGCCCGGTGGCTGCTCGCAGCACTGGCGTGATCGTGAGATCTCGGGAGCGCAGGTTGTTGCGCATTTCCAGTTGGGTGTTCCATCCCGGCTCTAGAGTCCAGTACGCGGCGGAAACCGATTGCGGAGAGGGGTTCCACTTTGCCGGCCCGGGTGGTTTTGGCCGCCGCGGATGCGGCGGCGGTGTGCTTTGAGCACTGACGGGAGACGAGGAGAAAAACAGAAGAGATGCGGCAAAAGCGTGAAGGGCGATGCGGAACATGGTCGCAGTCCTTAGGAAAAAATGTGCGATTCCCGAAGTTCAGACCGACGTGAGGGCGCACTTTACAGCAGACGGTCGCGCACGGAACAGGATTTTTTGTTTTGTTACGAAAACCGAACAAGCATCCTAGGCGTATTGCGCCATCCCCTTGATTTAGAAATTCTTTCCCAGAAATTCCTTCAACCGCTCGAGCCGAAAACCGGCATCGCCGATCTCGATTTGCAGCAGCAACTGGGCGGTGGTTAACTGGTTGCGGAAGTCGAGGGCGGCAGTGGTTTCGGCGCTGCCTACGCGTTGCAGGTTGCTCTCGATTTGCTGCTGCTCCTCCTGCAGAGCTTTCAGGCGGCTGTCCTGCACGGAAACGCCGTTTTCCACCTGCTGCTTGAGGATGTCGGCATTGCGGATGACATCGCCCTCCTGAACTTTCTTCCAATCGTCGTAAGCACCGGCGGCTTGATCGAGATGTTTATTGATGGCGCGGCTGGCGAGATTATAGCTTATCGTGACTTCGCCATAGGCGCCTCTGCTATCAACGAACGGACTGATCTGCTGGTGCGCGCCCACGGAAAGCGCCACGTCCCAGTCATTCTGGCGATTGAGTTTGTCGAGGGCCTTTTGCTCGTACACTTCCCTGCTCTGCTTCTCGGCGACTAATTCCTTCACCGGCTTATCGCTGAGTTGCATCGGCGTATAGAGCGCAACGATTTTCGATTGCGTGTCGGCCCGATCGGAATCCAATTTGATCTTTGTGGTTTGCAGCACGAAGGCCATTGGGCGAGTCATGTTCTGGGCATCCAGCATCTTTCTGGTGGAGGCGGTGAGCGCGTCGAGGCTTTGTGAGGCTTGCTGGATGAGCTCCAACCGGTGTTGCAGGGCTTGCTTCTCCAGACTGGGCAGGGCATATTGGACATCCTGCTGGGCGGAAGACGTCGCGGTGTAGAGATCGCAGTTCTTGCGCGCGGCGTCCATGGTGAGCACCGACTTCCGCACGTTGGAAAGGCTGCCGGAGAGTCCCCAGACAACCTGCATGGGCAACCCGGTGTTGGGCTGGGTGACGCCGGCGACTGCATTCGGAACAAGGAGCAGGTCGCGCTGCGCGGCGCCCTGCTCGATTACATATCTACAGTAGGCCTGTTGATCCTTATTCGCGTCAGCGGCATTCGCGTCAGCGGCGAAAGCAACGCAGGCCAGCAGCATTGAAATGGCGAAGGCGGCGCTGATTTTTCTTTTAAACGATGTGGATTTGGCTTCAAACCTTGGTTTGGTCAAGAGCATCCTGCGGTCTCCTCAGAACAAAAGCGGTTTGCGGTTCAGGAACACGGTCTTGGATTTGGCGGATTCGGGATGATCGAGTTGCATCTGGATGAGGAAGCCGCGGATATCAGTCCTGAAGATGGGATGGATGGCATGTTCTTCCCCGGCGAAAATCTGCTTCACCGTGCCCACCTTGCGGCACAGCACCATGTTGAGGTAGCAGTCATAAACTGGCGCGCCGATGGAGGCGCTGCTCTGGTTGTCATAGGGCACAAAAGCGAAGTTCACGGCACTATCGCCTGAGACGCTGAGGTAATAAGGCGTCTGCTTGGCCGTGTTGAGCGCGGCTTTCAGGCGATCGATCTGCTTCTTCTCCTCGTAGATCTGCTTCTGCGCCACCCCAATGGCAATGTCAAGCTGGGCAATCTCTGATATGAGCTCGGCCTGTTTGTCGAGCACATCGAGGGATTTGGTATCGACCGTGGTTTTTTCGAGAATGTTGTCGGTGAGAAGAATCTCGCCGATTTTGCTGTCGGTATAAGCGCTTTGAACCTGATTGAGCGCGGCGCGCTGCGTTGCTGCGTCGCCTTTCGTGATTAAGCCGGCGGCGAGATCTTTATCGATGGCCGCTTCCACTTCTCTCACTTGCGCCATGACCGCTTGCGTCTTGATTATGTCGGCCTGCTTTTGCTTGTCGAGATTTGAGAGCTCCGGGCCGGTGGTGAGATTGTGTTGTTTTTCGCGGGCGATGGCGTGTTGAAGTTCGGGCTCGAGCGCTTCCAGCGCTGCGCGGTGCTTGACCATTTCGCCAACGCCGTCCGTCAGCTTCTTCGTGTCTACGTTCAGATCCTCGAGCGTCTGCCGGCTGGTCACCAGCTTTTCGGTGAAATCCAGGCTCTTGTCATCGGCGGGAGAAAGAATCACAGGCGCGGCCCACGATGTGTTCACCGCGTAGAAACCCATGACGAAGCCGTAGGCTAGAACTCCGATGAGCACGAGATAGAGCGTGAATATGGCAAAGATGCGATAGACCGTAACCACCGATTTGTAAACCATCGGCTGGATCACGAAAGGCTTTGCCTCAGGCACTTTCTTAACGGCTGGCGGCGCTTGCGTCGCCATGTGTGGCCTCCTGTTCCGGATTCGTTTCTTTGGTGCGCGTGCCCCAATCACGGGAGTCCAGGGTGCACAGAGCCAGCGTGGTCAGGAATAAACTGCTCACGACGCTCCAGGCTAAATAGGCGCCAAAGGCGAGCGGGTTGTTGACGGCTTCCCGGGCGCTGTATTTTCGGATGACCCAACCGAGAATTGCCGCAATTGCGAGATAGCCGATCAGCGGCCCAGGACCGGCCAACTCCATGGGATTGCCCGAGAGCATGGTGAGGATCACCAACAGACCGAGCAGTGCGCCGAGCGGCGTCAGCACCAGCGTAAGCACGGTGTTGGGATGCAGCGTCCAGACGTGTTGGGGCAGCGTCCGCAGCGTGTAGAAAAGATCGCGAATGATGCTGCGCTTCCAGCGCAGCTGCTGCTTGAACAGCTCCGGCAAGGTGGATGGCACGGTGGTCCAACACAGGGCGTCGTTGTTGATGTAGGTTCCGTAGCCGCGCAGAAGTGTCTGATGAGTAAGGAAGCGGTCCTCGCCCTGATTGACGGGAATGCCGAACCAGTGACGGCTGCGAATCTTGGGCTCGATCTCGAGCAGCAGCTCGCGCCGGATGGCAAACAGGCAACCGCTGATGCAGCCTACGCTGCGCGTCCAGTTCTCGGGAACCTTGTAGAGCTGGAAGGCGGCGTAGTAAATAAAAGTCTGGATCGCGGTGATCGCGTTGTCGTTGGGATTTCTTACTCCGACTCTGCCGCCCACGGATCCGATCTTCGGCTCGGAGAAGCAAGATGCCAGCTCGCGGATCGCGTCGGGATGAAAGATGCAATCGGAGTCGATGGAAATCATCAACTCGGCGTCGGAGTGCTGCAAAGCATTACAGACAGTGCGAGCCTTGCCGCTGTTGACCGCGTTACGTCCCACTCTGACTTGAATGTTTGAAAAGTCGCGCTGCGCCTTGAGCATCCACTCATAGCTGTCGTCGACCGAGCAGTCATCTTGCGCAATTACTTCAAAGCGGTCGTTGGGATAATTGCTCTTGCTGATGCTCTCGATGGTCTCGTAGACGGTTTTCCCTTCGTTGAAGCAGGGCATGAGCACGCTGACCGTGGGCTGGTACGTGTAATCTTTCTTGACTGTCGCGGCTGGAACCGACCATTTCAAGATAAGCGCGAGGGTGTACTTGACGAGGGAGATCAGCAGGCAAAGGAACAGAATCAGCCAGACCAGGACCGGAGCCATCTACGCCTCGTTTGCCACGCCCTCAAGTTACCGCCAAAGATTCTCAAGCTTTACCGATTGCAGATGATTATGGCCCGAGGCGCAGGAAATGGGAATAGGCGAACCGCAGGCGGGGAGTTAGATTTCAGGCACAGCCATCCCGTGTGAAAGACGCCTATCATCAGTCGGCGGCGACGTGCTGGGTGCTTCCTCTTGCTGAGGCCGCCGCGGCGCGCGATTGGAAGGCAGGCCGGCATCGCGGATCTTGTACAGCAGCGCGCGGTAGCTGATGTTCAGGGCGCGTGCTGCCTGCTTGCGGTTCCAGTGATGGTGCTGCAGAACTTTTAAGATGATCTTGCGCTCCAGTTCGCGCACTGCCTGCCGCGTGATTTTCTTCAGCGAGATGGGGCCCTCGACGGAAATATCGGCACTGAAGAAATCCTGCTCGTGCGGGCGCAGATCGCCGGAGATGGATTCCTCGGTGCCGAGGATCACGTAGCGCTTCATCAGATTTTCCAGCTCGCGAACGTTGCCCGGCCAGTGATACTTCTTCAACGAGTTCATCAAGTCGGCGGAAGGGTAAGGGGCGCGACAGTTGAATTTGCGGTTGTAATATTCAAGGAAGAAGGTGATCAACTGCGGAATGTCGGCGGCACGCTCGCGCAGAGCCGGCATGTGCAGATTCACAACGTTGATTCGGTAGAAAAGATCGGCGCGGAAGGTGCCGTTAGAAATTTCTTCTTCCAGCTTTCGATTGGTGGCGCACACCACGCGGACTTCGACCTTCTTATCTTCCTGCGCGCCGATGCGGCAGAACTGGCCGTCCTGCAGCAACTGTAAGAGCTTCGACTGCAGGGCCATATCGAGTTCCGAGATTTCATCGAGGAACAGCGTGCCGCGATGCGCCATTTCGACGCGCCCGGGCTTGGTCCCGTAAGCTCCGGTGAAGGCTCCCTTCTCGTAACCAAACAGTTCGCTTTCGAGCAAAGTACCGGGAATCGCCGGGCAATTCACCTTCACCCACGGTCCGGTCTTCCATGGCGAAGCGGTGTGGATCATGCGGGCGATGATGTCTTTGCCCGTGCCACTTTCTCCGTGGATGAGAACTGGGACGTTGGCGCCAGCAATTTTGGCGAGCCGCTCGCGAAGAGACCGCATCGCTTCCGTTGACCCGAAGACGATAGGGTCGGGAGGCATCTCGCCAAGGGGCTGGATTAACGCGCTAACTGGATTAGACGAAGTGCTCATAAGTGTTCCTGGCTTCAAGAGCGCAGGCTCAATGCCTGATGTGCACCCGAAGAACCAACGCAGGGGGAACCGGCACGTATCCAGATAGGCTAGCCTATCTGATTGATGAAAAGCAACTTACTAAAGATTTCAAGGAAGTATCCGGGATAATGGGGGCGGTTGGAACGTGGGCGGGGAGCAGAGGTGGAAAATGTTTTCACACCGAAGAGGCGAGTTTCCGTCTCAGGGTCTTGGCAGGGGCGTGGGTGCTAACCAGCGGCCGCGAAAACTTAAGACCGACCAGGTTGTAGCCCTCGCCATGCTGCATGCGTAAGACCCTGGCACGGAGGTTCCGGGCAACTCGCGGAAGTTCAGCCAGAGCAGCCAGAGGCGCGCTGGGAATCTCGAGCAAAACCTGCGCAGAAGACGGAATTGAGCGTCGAACTGCGACGAGCATGCCGCCAGCCGAGACGTTGAGCGCGGTGGCAAACTCCAGGAACTCCTTTTCAGTTTCGGCCTGACTTCTGACAAAAACGGGAATGGCTAAAGGTAAGCGCGGCCACCGTCTTCGTTCAGCCGCTGGCGTCTTACCGTTCAAACGCACCATTCCTTCCTCTCTTAATCCAGCGTTTCAAGCATCTTAGGGGCCAAAGCCTTAGTTGGTGGTAAGACACCCAAAGGATCGGGAACGAAATCAGGAACGAGGGGGTTAATACCCAGTGTTCGAACTCATAAAGCCGCCAAAGTGCTGGCTTTTCGTCTCCTTCAAGTTGCTGGCCTTTGCGGTCTTGATCAGAGGTGCCGAAGGTTTAGTGGAGAGCGGAGTGCAGAGTTTTGCTACACTTGGGTAATCGGCTTTCATTTTTCGTTGACATGAAAAGTGGCCTAGCATACGATTTTGGTACGGCATTCTGTCTTTAGTCGGGCAAATGCTCCCTCCTCTGTGTTAGACCGTTGTGTCCCTATGGCAACCGTGCAGAAGAATATCTGTGTTCCGACTCCTGGCGAAGGCAAAGCCGTCGCGCCAGCGCCGCCATTTCACGGCGAAGGAATACCCAGCCAAACTGAGTTGCCCCAGGCCTATTCGGAATTGCAGGAGCGATTTCAGCGCACCACGAACGCACTGGGCTCTGCCGCCCACGATCTGAAGACTCCATTGGCGATTCTGAACGGGTATGTGGAGTTGCTGCAGAGCGAAAAGCTGGGACCGCTGAATGAGCGCCAGCGCGAAGTGCTGGGCGATATGCAGTCGAGCGGAAAACGGCTGCAACAGTTCATTCAGGATTTTCTCACCTACAGTGCTCTTGAGACCGGCGGCCTGAAGATGCAGTTCGAGACGGGCAACATTAACGATTGCCTCTCCGATGTGTGCCGCTTGTGGTCGACGCGCTTTCAGGAAAAGGGATTAGCACTTTATTTTCTGGCAAACGACAAGCTGCCGGTGTTTCCCTTTGATTCACCCAAGCTGCAGCGCGTAATCTCGAACTTGCTGGAGAACTCTTTTAAGTTCGTTCAGCAGGGCGGGACAGTCTGGTTGCACGCCGAGCCCAACATCTGGGAGCGCCGTGCCACCCCTCAGCCACCCGCACCAGAGGAGAGACGCCGACTGGATATTGCGCAACCAAACTCGGTAAAGGTCAGCGTGTCAGATACAGGACCGGGAATCCCGGCGGAGTTTCATCAGGAAGTTTTCGATGATTTCTTCCGCTTGCCGGGAAATGAAAATCAGGAGGGCATGGGATTGGGCCTCGCGATTGTCCGCCGCCTGGTGCAGGGCATGGGCGGAAAAGTCTGGGTTGAAAGTGATCCCGGCGCAGGCTGCAAGTTTTCATTCCTGATTCCATTCAAGCCTTCCGCAAGCCCCGTGGGCAAAGGAAAGAATCGATGAACGAAACCGCCAAGATTTTACTGGTGGATGATGAACCGGCGATGTTGCGCTATATCCGCACGCTGCTTGAAGTCGACGACTACAAGGTGGAAACCGCGTCGACCGGAGAAGAAGCTCTGCAGCGCGTGGACAAAGGCCTGGAACCGGATCTGGTGCTGCTTGACGTGCTGATGCCGGGAATCGACGGCCTGGAAACGCTGGAACAGCTTCGCCGGAAACGCCCCGGAGTAAAGGTCGTCATGCTTTCCTGCGTGAACGACACGAAGAAGGTAGTTCAAGCCATGCGCCTGGGGGCTCACGACTATCTCACCAAGCCTTTTCAGAAAGCGGAACTGGACAATGTGATCGACCAGTGCCTGGGTCAGGGCAAAGGGCCGGTCAGCGGAGAAGTCGAGGAGGTTGGTGAAGACACGTTCTTCATCGCGGCCAGTGTGGCCATGCGGAAAATTCGCTCGCAAGCCGCGCTCGTGGCCCATGTAGATATTCCGGTATTACTGCTGGGCGAGAGCGGCACGGGCAAAGAAGTGCTGGCACGGCTGATTCATAAGCTCTCGCCACGCGCTCATCGCACATTCCTGAAAGTAAATTGCGCGGCCGTTCCGGCCGATCTGCTGGAGAGCGAATTATTCGGTTATGAGCCCGGCGCGTTCACCGGAGCGACCCACGCCAAGCCCGGCAAGTTCGAACTCTGCAACAAGGGAACGATTCTGCTGGACGAAATCGGAGAGATGCCGCCGGCGCTCCAGGCCAAACTGCTGCATGTGTTGCAAGACCAGAGTTTTTCGCGGCTGGGAAGCCGCAGCGTCATCAAGGTGGATGTTCGCATTCTGGCTGCAACCAACATCGACATTCCGCAAGCTTTAGCTGCCAAGCGCCTGCGCGAGGATCTTTATTACCGTCTGAACGCCTTCACCTTGCAACTGCCTCCGCTGCGCGAACGGAAAGAAGAAATTCCAATTCTGCTGAAGCACTTCATGACGCGTATGGCAGAACGTTACGCGCGCCCGCAGCTTCCGCTCTCGCCGCAAATGCTGGAAGCCTGCCAGGCGCATTCCTGGCCGGGCAACCTGCGGGAGCTGAACAATTTCCTGAAGCGCTACTTGATCCTGGGTGATGCGAATCTGGCGGTTGCCGAACTGCAGCCTCGCAATGACGGCAACGGTGGCGTCGCACAGGGGAGTTCCGGCGCCAGGAGCGGTGAAGCCGGTGGTGGATTGAAATCCCTGGCTCGCTCTGCCAAGGACGAGGCCGAAGGCGAAGCCATCCGGCAGGCGCTCGAACAGACTAACTGGAACCGCAAACAAGCGGCGGCTCTACTGCAAATCAGCTACAAAGCCCTGCTGTACAAGATTCGGCAATATGGAATCGCCGAAGCCAAGAGCCACCACAAGCTTTCCGCCGGGGCATAAACCGTACCAACGTTAACTATGTCGCCAGCTACGGCGTCACCGTCAACTGGAACGACTGGGTTTGGGTATAGGAGCCCGAGGCCGCAGTGACGGTGAGCGAGTAGGTGCCTGCGGGAGTTCCGCTGGCCTGTGTCGGCGTCCTAGGGCTGCCGCACGAGGGCAACAGCAGCACCAGCGCGAAGAACACAGAGAGCATGAGCAGGCCGAGCCAGCGCCCACGGCGACGTCTGCCGGCGGTACCCAAGCCCAGCAGAGCCATCCCCGGAACCATCAGCCCCAGGGCGTACATCGGCGCCCGCCACGGTTCTACGCTCGCGATGACCTGCGGCGTCGTCTGTATATTCAGTACGGCCGATTGGGCGCTTGTGCCTCCACCGAAGGTGACTGAAGTTGAAGTCGGGCTACAAGTCGCCGAAGGCGGAGCAGTACAACTTAGCGAGACGGAGTTTCCAAAAGCCGAACTCGGAGTCAAGGTCACGGTGTATTGCGCGGTTTGACCCGCCGGCTTGGTTTGGCCGCTGGGGCTGATCGTCATGGAGAAACCCGCCGCTGCGAACGAAGCAGTAGCCGGGGTGATGCCGCTGGTGTTCGAATTATTGACCTCGATGACCTGAGCCTTCACCGAGCAGGCAAGACACGGCGCGGTCGGAGTCGCCGAAAATGTGACTTGCGAGGTGGAACCTGATTGCAGCGTGGGGATTATGCAAACCACGATATTGTTCGACGCCGTACTGCAGGTGCCTGAACCCGCAGTACCGCTGTTCAACGTGACGCCGGGTGGCACAGTGGCAGAAACGTAAACGCCCGTGGCCAAATCCGGCCCCTGGTTGCTGACGGTAAAGGTTGCGGTCACCGGGTTGCCAGCGCCCAGCTCGGGCGTGGATAACGTGGGAAGCACGCAATTGATGCACACACCGGGCGCCGGCACCAGCTCCACGACAAACGCATTGCGGGCTCCAGCGATCTTGGTTTGCAGCGCATCTTCGGTTTGCAAGGGGCTTGTACCGCCCGCGCCGGAGGTGGTATCGCCCACAAAATAGCTGTTGAGCGTGACCGGATCGACCGCGATGCCGGTGCCGCGATCCGTGCCACCGCCGCCGAAATAAGTGACGTAGGAGCCAACCCCTGTTTCTCCAGCTACCGTCGTGGTATCGATGTGGGCAAAGAAAGCGTTCTGCGGGCCGTTCAGCGTGCTCTGGATTACGCCGGTCGTGTTGGTAGTGACCGGAAAGTTTCCCGATTGCGTATAACCGGTGACCAACGCATCGCTTGCGGTATCGACGGCGATCGCCAGTCCGCTGTCGTTCCCCGCTCCACCCAGGTAAGAAAAATAAGTGAGCGCGACGTTATTCGGAATGCCGTTAGTGCTCAGCGTCGGGTTGCTCATCTGCGCCACGTAAGCGTCAAATGCCGTCGAAGGTGGAGTACAGGTCGTCGGATTTGGCGGAGGAGTGTTCAGGCAAGTCTGGAACGCCGCAGTAGTCGAAGGAAGCTCGAAGTTTGTGGAATTTGTCGAACCTGTGAGGTAGACGTGGGCGGCTCCGGAATCAATTGCAATCCCAGTGCTCGAATCGTCACCATTACCGCCAAGATAGGTTGAGAAAAGCAACTGCGTGCCGGCAGGAGCATTGGGATTGATCTTGGCCACAAAGGCGTCGGTGGGATACGGCACCGTAAGGCCCGAGTTCGAACACGGGTTCGGATTGGTCAGAGTCAGCGGCGGAGGCGTATCCAGACACGGCTGGTAAGCGTTGAGGATGGGAAAGTCAACCGACTGATTGCTGTTACCGTATGAACCTGCGCCGCTATTGTAGAAGTTCGTCGTCCCGCTGAAATACATGTTGCCGGCGGCATCGACCACAATGCCTCCACCCACTGCAACGGTACCCGCTGCTGTCACGCCGCCCCCGAAGTATGTGGAATACGCTATGCTCGCTACACTTGGCGCTCTGGTATTTACCTTGGTCGCGAAGAACTGGGTGGGCGCCTTGGATAAAGTTTGATAAGGCACGGGGAGGTTGCTCGCAGGAAAATCTACGGGCGGGTTGGCGGACGGCGCGTCAGTCGAAGTGGTGGTGCCGGTAACGAAGACATCGCCGTTGGTGTCGATCGTCATTCCGGTGGCTTGATCGTCGCCATTGCCGGAAAGATAAGAAGAGTAGGTGAGCATCGAGCCGGGGGGTGTGCCAGTCCCGTTCAGCACGCTGACAAACACGGACGTACAGGTCGGAGAAGAAGTGCATTGGACCTTCGTCTCGGGAGAAGTCTGGTAGCCCGGGTTCGTGAGGCTCATGGGGAAATTCGTGGAGCTGGTGTTGCCCACGATGTAGGGATTGCCGCCGCCATCCACGCCAATGCCCACGCTGGTATCGGTTCCGTTGCCGCCGAGGAAAGTGGCGAAAACCACGGATGGGGGCTGCGAAGGATCGATCTTCACAACGAAGATGTTGGAGGCAGCGCCCAGCTGGCTTGGTGTTATATGTTCCGTTGTCAGAACCGGAAAGCTGCTCGGCTGCGATGTGGTCGAACCGACAAGATAAATGTTGCCGTCGCCATTGACCGCCACTGAAGGTGATGTTTCCGTCCCGCTTCCGCCGAAGTACGTCGAAAAATAAAGGATAGGATCGATGACCAACTCGCGGCTGCGGTCATAAGAACCAATCTCGAAACCAACGCGGTTTCCGGAGCGCAGAACGAAGCGTCCTGCAACCGGCTCCTTCCGCTCTCCATCACGCTGATAAATCTGCGGAGCCTGCAAGCGCAATCCGCCATCGTTGTCCCCGGTTAGAATCAGATCGCCGCCGCTCAGTTTCAGTTTGCTCGAGCCTTCGAATTGCAATTCCGCCCGCGCGGGATCGGCGCCGGGAGCAACTTTGAAGTCGTATTCGAGATGTCCTTGCCGACCATAGAAAACCAAATCGATTCCCGGATAAACGTCCGCGTAGTGAACGCCGGCAAATTGCGGAATCCCTCGGTGCCACTTCTGCGGGTCATTGCCAATCAGATAGTTGCTCTTACCCGGCAGCGGATCGCTTCCGGTAGTAGCCGCCTCAGGGTTCGCGCCCACCAGCTTCATGCCGACAAGATGCTCGCTCCGATCCGCGCCGTGGCCGGTCTGCACATCCAGCAGCGCGCCGCTTTGGTCAAGAGCAAGACTGTAACCCGCACCATGCGCCAGAAACTTCACGCTAGCCTCGGCTTGGCCCTGGTTCGGTTCGAAGATCAGCGGCAACTGCCCCAGCAGAGCGCGCGCGTCGGGCTTCGAATGCAGTGAGCTTCTGAAAGAAGTGGGAACAGGGACCGCAACCTGAGCCGTGGCCTTCTGGTATCGGCGGGGACTAAAACCGAGCAGAACAGCACCCGCGAACAACAATACAAATACAGCCGCAAAGGCACGCACCCACGTCAGGCCATGTCCCCCGCTTTTCCCCAAGCTACTTACCGACCAACGGCCATTTCCCATTACGCTTTTTCCTCCGGTTCACACCGATCATCTGGAGAGAGTTAGAAACGACGCGCGAGACCCTGCCCCGGCGCCGGCGAAACCGCCCGCTGCTGAGTTGTCACTAGGAACTGGCGGAAAACAAACACCTACTTAAACATCTGCCGGATAGTCAAGTCAAGCGAGCTTCCGCCTTTGCCGAGGCTCTAAGAGTTCTCAGATGCGTTAGAAGACAACTTAAGATGCCGGAGCATGGCACGAAAGTGGTGTGAAGGAAATTGCGGGGGAGTTTACCGAATTAATTCCGGAGTCTTTTTGCTCTTGCAAACCGCAGCCAATTCTATACATTGGATGTAGTCAAGGTTCCGATGGGGCGACGCGACCTTGAACCCTCCAGCCTGAAGGTCGTTTCCGTACTGAATTGAGATTTGCTCTTCCTTAAAGAATGGCAAGAATGTTTTCGGAAATTACACCGCGGATGCAACCGGATTCTCAGGAACGGCGGACCATGCGGCGCTTCGATATGCGCCTGCCCGCAGTGGTTCGTCTCGATCAAGAGAACACCTTCGACACCGAAACCCAGAACGTCAGCGCTCGCGGAGTTTTTTTCTATCTCGACCGCTCTCTGCCAGCCGGCACCCGCTGCGAAGTCACCCTCACTTTTCCCCCTCACATCACGCTGACTGACGCGGTGCGCGTGCGCTTCACGGCGCGCGTAATTCGCGTGGAAGCTCCCTTACCCTCTTCCCGCGTCGGCACCGCCGCCATGATTGAGGACTACGAATTTCTACGCTCCGGCGGCGGCACCGATTTCCTCAGCGCCCTGCAGAAAGACTGGAAACCGGCCAACTGAGAGTCGGCCTTCGACTTCCGGCCCTTAGATGAATATCCCCGCGTCGCAGTAAACTCCTCGCGCTTACCCGAACCGGAAGCCGCTTTATTTTCCCAGCTCCTTCATCCTCTGCCGCAGCCGGCGATAGCGACGCATCAAGCTGCCAATATAGAGCGCATGAATCAGCCACGTGGCGATGTAGGCGCCGTAGAGGAACTTCAAGGAATTCATTGGGGCCCTCGACCCAGGGGAACCTTAGCCCGCGAACTCCGCGCTGGTGACCCATCTAACTCCAGCAGCGATTCCAGTCCCTCAGCTTCTTCCACTTCGCGACGCAGTTTTTCCAGCCGGAATCGGGACCAGCAAACCAGAAATGCAAAGCACAGAAACGCCAGCCAACTGATGAGCAGAACATGAAGCATTCGGGGATCGATGGAGCCCCCGCCACCGATCACGGGCTGAGGATGCTGCGTACGGAAGAACCAGATTGAAAAATACACCAGCGGAACGTCGAGCGCTCCAAAGACCGCCAGCACCGCGGCCAGTTTCTGCGTCTGCGCACTGTCGGAGAAGCGGCGCAGCACCAGATAGCTCACGTAAATCAGCCATAGCACCAGCGTCGAGGTAAGCCGAATGTCTCCCGGTGCCCACCAGATGCCCCACACCGGCCGCGCCCAGATAGGGCCGGTAATCAAAACAATCGAGCAGAAAACTACTCCGACCTCAGCCGTCGTCACCGCCAGCACATCAAGGTTCTGCTCCGGAAAATACTTCCCCACGAAAAGATAAACCGCGGGAATCGCCAAAAATGTAGTCGCGACTGAACTGGGATACAAGCCCACGGGCAATTGCTGTCGCACCTGAGGAATAAAAGGCGCGATCGCTCCAATAATCCCGATCGCAATCACAATCCACTTCGCGACGCGCTGAGTTGATGGCTTGGCGTTCGCCAGGTATTGCACCGACGCGATGAAATTTATAAAGAACAGCAGGAAGGCCGTCCAAGCCGAAGGCACGTGGTAGTAGATAATTCGGTAAACATCGCCCTGCAGAGCGTCCGTAGGCGCCACCACCAGAGCTTGATACAAGGCGTAGCCGAGGAAAAGCGCCGTCAGAACTGCCAGGATGGGGAAGGCTTTTTTCATTCCGCCTGCAATACGGTCTTAAACAAGCCCAGACAAGCAGTAGTAAACACCACATCATATGTTAGAAGCAATACGATCCAGAAATGGGCGGGATTGTCGCCCGTGAGTATGCTCGTGGTGCCGGCAACCATGCCCAGCACGGCGGGAATGGAAACGGGAAACAAGAGCAGAGGCAGCATCAGCTCGCGGCTGCGTGTGCGCACTGACATGGCGGCAAAAAACGTTCCATTCACCACCAGCGCCCAAGTCCCCAGCAGCGCTACGGGAATCAACTGCCACGCTGGGCCGAGGACGCGCAAGTTGTAGAAGATCACGAACAGAGGCGCCATCAGCGCTTCCAGCAGACTTACCAAAATGAAGTTGCCCAGCGCCTTCGCCAGGAATAACGCATTAGCGGGTGCGGGAGACACGCGGTAGGCGTCGAGTACCTGATTCCGCAGCTCGCGAGCCCAAGTCTGGTTAAGCGCCACCACCGCGGCGAACAGGAACGCGACCCAAACCAAGCCGCCAACGATATGGCGTGATTCTTCTGCCAGAGGATCAAAGGAAAAGACGAAGATCACGACCACCAGCAGAGAGAAAAACAGCATGGCGTTGAGTGCGTCCTTGGAGCGCCACTCCAGGCGAATATCTTTTCCCAGCGTGGCCAGCAAAATCGACCAGAACGTGTTCATGGTTCGCCCACTGGCTTAAGACTCGCGGCAAGATGATGTGTGCGATCAACAATCTGTCCCGCCTGCATCCACACAAATTCATCAGCCACGCCCTCCAGCAGCGCAGCCTGGTGCGTGACCACGAAAATAGTCTTGCCGGCATCGCGCATGGCTTTTGAGCAAGCCGACCATCTCCCGCGCCGAGTTCACATCCACGTTGGAAAACGGTTCGTCGAGCAACAGGATTCTAGGATCGTGCAGAATCGTCCGCGCCAGCGACATCCTCTGCCGCATGCCTTGCGAATATTGGCCAACCGGACGCGACAGCTCAGGATCAAGCCCCACCGCACGAATCACCTGCCGGCAGCGCTCGTCTCCTGCAATCTCGTAGAGACGCGCGAAGTAGCGCAGGTTTTCCATCCCGCTCATCTCGTCGTAAAGCAGCGATGGATGAGCCATGTAACCGATCTCGCGGCAGGCCTCGCGGGGAGTCTTGCCATAAATAAGAACCGCGCCGCGCGTGGGATCAGCCAAACCCGCCAGCGCGCGCAACAGCGTAGTCTTCCCCGCCCCGTTATCGCCGAGAATCACGTGGAACTTGCCCGCATCAAACTCGGTATTCACTCCGCGCAACGCCGCGAAGCGCCCGAACTGCTTGATAAGGTTGGTGACGGAGATGATCCCAGCGGTCGTAATTTCGGGAGCGCTCACAGTGATCGTGATGAATGCGATTCAGTTGAAAGGTAAAGGTAGAAGATAGCGGAAGCGTGCAGCGAAGTCGAGGAAACAGCGTTGAAAAGACGCGTAGATTCGAAAGGGATCGGGAAGGGCACGACTTTAGTCGTGCCGATAAAGCCCCTATACGGGAACGGCTTCAGCCGCTGCGGTTCGCTCTCCAACACAGCGGACAAGCTTGACCGCGCGCGCAAAGCGGCCCACGGATTACCTTATGATGCGCGTGGCTTCAAATCGAAGCCGCGCCGCGGCCAGCCAACAAAGCTATTGAGCTTTAGCCTAGGGAGCTTAATTCGTAGTCCCCGCGGACTTCGTTTGCACCTGCGTCACGTCCTTCACCGGCGCCGCCTGCATCTGATTTCCCGGCTGCTGTGGCGCATATTTCGACGCACACTTCGCCTGCAGCGCTTTGGCATGGAAGACGCCATCGTGGCCAAAACTGCCATCGGCGAGAGCCTGAGAATCATCCTTGAAAGTATCGGGAGGCGCTTCCGTTCCGGTGTAATCCACCGAGAGCAACTGATTCTGCTCCATCAGCACGAACTGAACATGCGTGCCCGTGCGCTTGATCGATCCCGGTTGCACATTTCCCGCCACTCGAAGCCGCTTGGTGTAAGCGCCATCGCCCATCTTGTGCAGCTCGCTGATAGTCACGTAGTAACTCTTGCTATCCTGCACGCCGGTGTAAGCGAGATAGCCGAGCAGGAAAAGAATGAGAACCGTCGCGCCGCCGAACTTGAGATAAGTCTTGCCTTGGCTGGACATAATCAACCACCCACAGAAGCAATCATCTGCTGGTTAAAACTCTACGCGACAGGATGGCAAGAATCAAGATTCCCGAAGCGCCCGGATTACCTTGTCATTCCGACGCGCGAGCGAAGCGAGACAGGAGGAACCTGCTGTTCCCTTCCATTCGCCCACACACAGGGCGTGCTATCGGCCGCTGCGGGCATCTCACCGTCTCGCTGCCTTCTTCGGTCTTCCCCCCATGCGCCCGTTCGCCTTGGCCGCGGCTCGCTTGGCCGCGCTTCTGGACCTGCCGCCAACACGGCCCAGTCTCGACGCCATCCACCGCCTCGACCCAAGAACTCCCTCCAGCAGACTTGGCAGATAGAGGTCTGCGTCCAGCTTCGGAAAGTGAATGCCCAGGCCGGAAGGGCTGATCTCGATTTCGTCCAACTGCGATGGCTTGGCATTCTCCAATCCCTGCGCATCGCGCGACGAGAAACTTACGTCGAGCCTCGAGCTGAGATGGATCACAACCCGCCCCGTTGCACGGTCGTACTCCGCCGACAACGCGTGCGGAACCCAGGCCCGCACGCGTTCTCCCCGCCGGTTCGCCATTTCGAACTTGTCATACCCTGCCATGAATGTTCTCCCATGCTACGCACAACTTTTCCAGGTGACTTCCAAGGACTCGGTTGATCTGAGCAATCTCCCGCCGTGAGAACCCGTAGTTTTCCCGAACTTCCGCCGGTCCCGCCTTGCAATTCAAATAGAATACCGCCTCGCAGCCTCCCCCGATGACATGAACATGCGCCGGCCTAGGGTCGTTCGGATAAATTACCGCGCGCAGTCCGTCAAATCGCAGAACGGTCGGCACAACAAGATTCTATCGTATCCCAAGCGTTTAGGTTATTACAAGGGCAGTCGTCCGGAATGCCTACCCTTTCAAAAGGGCGCGAAGGCCAGCTCGCCTAATACCTCTCGCCATGGGACCCTGGCCCCGTCGCAAAGAATTTCCACAGCCCGCGTGTGACATCTGACCTTGTGCCGGCTATCGAAGTCGCGAGATCATTGTCGAGGCAGTGACGGTCCTGAGAGATCGAATCATACCAGCCTAAGTCGTTCGTTATCTGGATTTTGAGATCTAAGTTCTTTGACAACAAGATTTTGCGAAATCCGACTCCCGAAAACCGCGCCCAACAAGGCTTTCGGCGCCCTCGAAATAAAAAAATATCTGCCCGAGATCCGCCAGGGACGCCAAACGCCCTCATCGCAAGATGATTGATGAACTTTATTTTGCTGGAGAAATCCACATGAACCGGATCGCCGGAACGCAACGAGGGGCTACTGAGAACTGAGAACTGAGAACTGAGAACTGAGAACTGAGAACCGAGAATTGAGAACTAATAGCTATAAGCTAATGGACAAGAGCCAGAAGGCCTCCGCTAGAATGAACCCATGATCCATCCCTGGCACGACGTAACTCCCGGCGACAAGCTCCCGCAGGAATTCGATTGCGTCATCGAGATTCCCTTCGGCTCGAGCGTGAAGTACGAGCTCGACAAAACTAGCGGCCTGATCAAGCTCGACCGCGTTCTCTATTCTGCGGTTTACTATCCCGCGAACTACGGCTTCATTCCGCAAACGCTGGCGGAAGATGACGATCCGCTCGACGTGCTCGTGCTCTGCCAGGAAACGGTGGTTCCGCTCACCATCATCCACGCCCGCACTATCGGTCTGATGACCATGATCGACGCCGGCAAGCAGGACCATAAAATCATTGCCATCGCCACCGAAGATCCCGAATTCAACTCCTATCACGAAGCCGCTGAGATGCCGCCGCACCGCCTGATCATGCTGCGGCGCTTCTTCCAGGATTACAAGCTGCTCGAAGGCAAGGCCGTCGAGGTGGATGAGATACTTCCCGCGAGCAAAGCGTATCCCATCGTCCTCGACGCGCTGCACCGCTACAGCGAACAACGCCGCAAAGGCTTCCAGGAAGCCAGGAAAGCCTGAGGCCGGCACTACTGTCAAGCTTGCGCCCGCGCGCTCGGCCTCAGCACTTCGAGCACGCCAAACCAGAAAGCCGCCTCGTTCTTGTCTTGAGCTCGCCGGTAGTTGTGCGCGGCCTCGATGCGTGCTTGTTCAATGTCGTCGTCACAGATCGTGACCAGCACTTGAGCCTCGCTCACCGGCAGCGGCAATCGCATCGGATGAAGTGTGGGCATAGGCTAGCCTCTACATCGCCCTGAAGACGAAGCTGATCTCCTTCGTCTCATTGCCGCCGATCGTGATCGTCTGCGTGGACGTGCCCAGCTTCTCGTGCCACGCTTTGATCGTGTAAGTGCCCGGAGGCAAACTGCTCAGATCGAAGCTCCCGTCTTTGCCGGTCACTGCGAAGTAAGGATGTTTGAACACGGCAACGTAACCATGCATCCACGGATGCACATTGCACTTCACTGGTATAGCAACCTCTTCCCGCGCAAACGATTCATCGAGGCTCGATCCCGGCGGCTCCGCCTTGTTCCACTCGCGATTGTTTGCGGGCATCGGATGGATGTTGTGCGACGTAGGGTCGTCATTCACCACGTGCAGTGGCTGATTCGCCCGCATCGCCAGCACGTGAGGCTGGTACAAGCAGCCCTTTTGTTCGACGACCACCGGCTGCGTAGGGGGATCGAATGTCCGATCGCCCAAGCCCTCGGCAACGAACACCACCACGTCCTGCAGATCGCCCTTCGAATCAGTCATGACTTCCTGAGTAAAGACGGGAGAGGAATGTTGCTTAGCGCAGCTCGGATCCGCCACCATACTGATCAACTTGGGCTTCGGCACCGTGCCTTCGAATCTCACGGTCCCCTTGAGATTGGCTCCGGTCGCGGTATTTGGCACAGGCCCGCCAGCCCTCACTGCATGAGGGTTAGAGATGAACATCGCCACAGCAAGAGCAACCACGTATACCAACTTCTTGGCTTTCATAACCACTTCACCTCAATTCAACTTTCATTTTTCAAGATGCGCTTCACACGAATGCCATCCCGCGCCTCACTCGGAGGGCTAGGTACCCGCGGCGTTCGTCTCCGCTCTGCCGAGAGTTTCGTTGTAGCCGCGGCTGTAACCAGTTGTGAACATCGCCCGGTCCTGCTTTGTGGACCACCGACCGAGGGCGGGACGCAATGGTTGTCCGCCCACCGCTGCCAATTTGCCCAGGTAGAATCCGTCGCGGAAAGCCCCGTCGGCTGCATAGCGCGCTGCCGAACTGGTTGGCTTCACGCTGTCGCCGCCGACAGCGAGGATCGCGCAGACGGCAATCAGCGCCGCGTAAGTAAGAACTCTTGTCATTTTTCGCTCCTTAGTCCTTGCAAGTTTCATTGCACTGGCCGGTCAAACACGCGGACGTGCACGTCATTGGGCCCGACCGCTGATGGAACCGCGGTCTGTGCAGTTATTGGTTCGCAGGGGTTTGAATCGAGATAGGTCGAGGGTAGGGGATACTCAGAGAGTGATTGTCACCGCCCCGTCAAGGATTAGTCATTTTGTCGTCAGCTTGTCGACGCCCAGCTTTACGCCCAGCTTTTTGCGAGGGACACCTTTGCGCGCCTCAGAATCCGCTTGACAGATATTGTACTAATGATATATAACACTGATGTACTATATGACTGCAAAACGGGCCGCTCATTTTCCCTTCCAGTTCGTACTGAACCTGCACAGCGGCGTCCCTGTGTACCGCCAACTTATCGATCAGGTGCGCAGCGGCGTGGCTCTGGGGTCGCTGACGGCGGGCGACCAGCTGCCAACCGTGCGGCAGATGGCTGTGGACCTTGCCATCAATCCAAACACCGTGCTGCGAGCCTACCGCGAACTGGAACTGGGCGGACTGCTCGAAACTCATCAGGGCACGGGAACGTTTGTCGCCAAGAAAAAATTGGAAAGGAAAGATGCGGAGCGGGAGCGGCAACTTACACAACTAGCCAACGAATTCGCTTCCCGCGCAGGAGCGGCGGGCTTCGCCGTCGAGGAATTGCTCGAACGCCTGGGCGAGTTAGTGCCTCAATCCAGGCAAAGGAGATAAAGCTATGACGAAAATCGAAATCGGTCAGATCAGCGGCATTGGAAGATCACTATTTGTGATCTGCCTGTTGGCAGGTGCAATCATTACCGCCGCGACGAAGCATCCTGCTGGAATCATTTCGGGCGCCGTGCTCGGCATCTATCTCATGTTCGCCATTAAAGTGGTGCAGCAGTGGGAGAAGGTCGCGGTCCTGCGCCTGGGGCGTTATGTCGGGCTGCGCGGGCCGGGGCTCTTTCACATTGTTCCGATCGTCGAGACACTGAGCCCTTACGTGGACCAGCGAGTGCGCGTCGCGAACGTTTCGGCTGAATCCACGCTGACGCGTGACACCGTGCCGGTGAATGTCGACGCAATCGTCTTCTGGATGGTCTGGAACGCGGAAAAGTCCATTCTGGAAGTTGAGAACTTTATCGAAGCCATCAATATGAGCGCTCAGACCGCCTTGCGCGAATCGATTGGCCGTCACGAACTGGCGCAGATGATTACCGAGCGCGAAACGCTGGGCCGCGAACTGCAGCGCATCCTCGACGAGAAAACGAACCCGTGGGGCATTACTGTTCAATCGGTCGAGATTCGCGATGTGAGGATTCCGCAAGGACTGGAAGACGCAATGTCGCGGCAAGCTCAAGCGGAGCGTGAACGCCAGGCGCGAATTATTTTGGGACAAGCGGAAACTGAAATCTCGAACAGCTTCGTGCAAGCTGCGGCCGCCTACGCGGAAAATCCCGTGGCGCTGCATTTGCGCGCCATGAACATGCTCTACGAAGCGATTAAAGAAAAAGGCTCAATGGTGATTGTGCCATCGTCCGCGGTCGAGACCATGGGCTTGGGTGGAACGCTCGCGACTGCATCACTGGGCGGCGCGAAAGCTCAGTAACGATAGTTGAAGGAATAACACTGCCAAAAGCGACTTTGAAAGGAGAAAACCATGAGTTGGCTTGCAATTAATAAACTGGTGAAACACGGAGTGTGGATCGCGATATCTCTGGTGCTTCTAACGATGATGTCGGCAGCACCGCAGAGCAGTGCGCAGGCGATGCAAAAAGGGATCAGCGTAGAGTTAGCTCCCACCAGCAGCGCGGTGCCGGTGCCAGGCGCAGACAACCAGGATGCTTTGATTATCACCGTGACCGAGACCGGCGGACTCTTTTTCGGAATCGATCCGGTCACGCCTGATGCAATGACTGAAAGGCTGAAGGCCCGCCCGTCTCGTCGCACACAGACTCTTTATATCAAGGCCGACGCCAGGGCGCCTTACGCAAGCGTGGTGAAAGTTTTGGATGCGGCGCATACCGCCAGCGTTGGGGGTGTGACGCTGCTAACGACTCAACCGAAAACAACGCAAGCGGGAACTGGTGTATTCCCGGAGGGCATTGAAATGGAACTGGCGCGACGCAATTGACCGCAAGGTAGTAGGGACAGCCGAGGGCAGCTGTCCCTACATTTTTCGTGTCGCCTTCAACTACCAAACGTGGCAGGCGTTCTCGGCCACCATGGGCTGTCCGGCCTTGCATCCCCAAGCCTTCTGAAACTCCGGCATGTTCTGCACCACACCATCTACGCGATACTTGCCTGGCGAGTGCGGATTGGTGGTAACCTGCATGCGCGCGTACTCGGGCCGCCGTTTTTCGCACCACACCCGACCGAAACCGAGGAAGAACCTCTGCTCAGGCGTGTAGCCGTCGATCTTCTGACCTTCTTTTCCCGTCTTATCGTCGGCGATCATATGTTCGAGCGCCCTCAGGGCGATACGCGCGCCGCCGTTATCGGCGGTGTTTTCGCCGAGCGTCAGCCGGCCATTCAGCTTGAGGTCGTCGACCACGACGAAATTGGAATATTCATCGGCAACGCAACTGACGCGCTTTTCAAACTCCTTGCCATCTTCCTGAGTCCACCAATCGCGCAGGTTGCCGGTGGGATCATATTTGCGTCCCTGATCATCGAAACCATGGGTGAGTTCGTGTCCGATGACCAGGCCGATGCCGCCGAAGTTCACGGCATCGTCCATGCTCTTATCGAAGAACGGTGGCTGCAGAATCCCGGCCGGGAACACGATCTCGTTGTAAGCGGGGCTGTAGTAAGCATTCACGGTGGGCGGAGTCATGCCCCACTCCTTGCGGTCGAGGGGCTTGCCAATCTTGGCAATCTGCCGCTTGGATTCAAATGCGGTGGCCCGCTCTACGTTTCCCAGCAAGTCATCGCGCTCGATAACGACTGAACTGTAGTCGCGGTACGTATCGGGATATCCAATCTTATTGCGGATGGCCTGCAACTTGACCTTCGCCTGCTTCTTGGTCTCGTCGCTCATCCAGTCAAGCCCCTGAATGTCTTCATTCAGGGATTTCTCGAGCACATCGACCATCTTGAGCATGCGCTGCTTGCCCTCTGCGCCGAAAGTGAGTTCGACGTAGCGCTGGCCGAGGGCTTCGCCGAGCGATCCATCCACCAGTTCGACGCAACGCTTCCAGCGGTCTTGAATCTGCTTTTGTCCAGTGAGGGCCTGGCGCATCTTGAAGTTGGCCTCGACGAAAGGCTGAGACAGCCAGGGACCCGCCGTCCGCAGCACTTGCCAGCTGACATAGGTCTTGAGCGAATCAAGCGATTCGGACTCGACCACGCCATTGACCTGCTTGAAATACTCCGGGTTGCCGACGTTGAGATCGGCGAAACTGGGTGCGCCGACGGCGGCGAAGAACCGGTTCAGATAGAAGTCCGGCGCCAGCGCCACGGCATCATCGCGCTTCATTTTATGATCGCGCACTTTGGGGTCGCGGCGGAGTGTCCGGTCCATCGCAGCTTGCGCCAGAGCGGTTTCGATGCGCAGCACGGTCTTGGCCGACTCTGCGGCCTGGTCCGCCGATTGCCCTTCCAGCGTGAACATTTCAGTCACGTAGTCGACGTAATGCTTGCGCATATCGACCATGCGGGCATCGTCTTTGATGTAGTAATCGCGGTCGGGAAGCGAGAGGCCGCCCTGGTCGATGTAGGCGATCACCATATCGGCGTTGTGCAGGTCGGAGTTTGAGTAGAAGTTGAACAGCGGGCTGGGGCCGACAACATGAACGTGCGCAATCTCATCGATGAGCGCGCCTTTATCTTTGACGGCGGCTACACGGTCAAGTTCGGGCTTAAGTGGAGCAATTCCCTTCGCGTTTGCCGACTTCTCGTCCATGCACGAGCCATAGAGGTCGCCAATCCTTTGATCGATGGCGTCACGGCCGGGGCCGCCCGCCGCGGCTTTCTCGAGGATGCCGCGCTCGATGGTGAGATTGCTTTCATCCAGTTCGGAAAAACTTTGCCAGGCGGGTCGGTCGGCGGGGATCTCGGAATTCTTGATCCAGTTGCCGCAAGCGTACTGATAGAAATCGACGCAAGGATCAATCGACTTGTCGATGGTATCGACGCTGAAGCCTGGACCGGGCTTCGCAGAAGAAGACGTTTGACTGACACTGCTGATTGCCGCAAAGAGCAATATCACCGGCAAGAGACGAAACACCCGCATGGGAAATTCTCCTTTTGAGGACGGTTGAGATTTTACACCTCGATCGAGTGCGCCACGCAAACGCCATAGCGCCCCCAATGCCGGAGACGGGTATAATTCGTTGGATGAGATCCAATGAGGGCGACACCGTCATGACTCCCGCGAACGAAAATAAAGGTAACGGCAAGAACGGCAATGGCGACAATGGCTCCGATGTCCCTAAGCCGCGAGCGGAATGGCTGGCTCGGCGAAAGCAGGAGAACACCACCGGCAATTTCTCGCAAATGCACTATGCGCGTCAGGGTGTGACCACGGAAGAAATGGGCTACATCGCCCACCGCGAAGAGCTCACGCCTGAACTGGTGCGCGACGAAGTGGCGCGCGGCCGCATGATCATTCCCGCCAACATCAATCATCCGGAGTTGGAGCCGATGGCGATTGGCGTGGCGTCGCTGTGCAAGATCAACGCCAACATCGGCAACTCGGCGGTCACTTCGGAAATTAACGAGGAACTGAAAAAGCTGCACACCGCCGTGCATTACGGCGCTGACACTGTGATGGACCTCTCGACCGGCGGCAACATCCACGAAATTCGCGAGGCCATTCTGCGGCACTCGCCCGTTCCCATTGGCACGGTCCCAATTTACGAAGCCATCGCGCGCGTGAAGCGTGTGGAAGATTTGAATGCCGAAGTGATGCTCGAAGTGATCGAAGAGCAGGCCGCGCAGGGCGTGGACTACATGACCATCCATGCCGGCGTGCTCATCCAGTATCTGCCGCTGATTTCGAAGCGCATTACCGGAATCGTGAGCCGCGGCGGCGCCATCCTCGCGCAGTGGATGGCTTATAACCACAAGCAGAATTTCCTCTACGAACGCTTCGAAGACATCTGCAAGATTCTCAAGAAGTATGACGTCAGCTTTTCGCTGGGGGATGGCCTGCGTCCCGGCTGCGTCGCCGATGCCAGCGACGAAGCCCAGTTCGCCGAATTGAAAACTCTAGGCGAGCTGACGAAGATCGCCTGGCAGCACGACGTGCAGGTGATGATTGAAGGTCCCGGCCACGTCTCCATGGACAAGATCAAGGAGCAGGTCGAGAAAGAAGTCGAGCTCTGCTACGAAGCGCCGTTCTACACCCTTGGGCCGCTGGTCACCGACATCGCTCCCGGCTACGACCACATCACGTCGGCCATCGGCGCGGCCATGATCGGATGGTACGGCGCGGCCATGCTGTGCTACGTGACGCCGAAAGAGCATCTCGGCCTGCCGAACGAGAAAGACGTGAAGGACGGAATCATCGCCTACAAGATTTCCGCCCACGCCGCTGACATCGCCCGCGGACGTCCCGGCGCCCGCGATCGCGACGACGCGTTGAGCTATGCGCGGTATAAGTTCGATTGGGAGAAACAATTCGCTTTGTCGTTAGACCCTGAGACCGCGCGCTCGATGCACGACGAAACTTTGCCTGACGACTTCTACAAGGAGGCAGCCTTCTGCTCCATGTGCGGGCCGAAATTCTGCTCGATGAACTATTCGTCGAAGGTGGACGAGTACAACAAGCAGGTCCACGGCATCGAGAAGAAGGATTACTCGGAGTTGGTGGAGCGGTTGGTTTCGCTGAAGTAAAACACGCGCTTGAATCTACCCCAAAGCGAGGTCTATGGATCACCACGAGGCAGTCCGGAAATTTGAACATTTGATGTTGAAAGAGGCCGATCACGCACGCGAAGTAGCGACGGAACTGGAGGCCTTGGTGCCGATCCTGACGACTGAGAACTCTCGACAGCTCGCACAGTTGCAAATAAAGGCGAGCCACAAGCAAGCCAAAGAGTTTCGCGAATTGGCGGAGAAAGTCAAAGAAAAATAGTTCTGGATGAGTCCGAAATTCTGCCCGCACCCCACGGGTTAGTGCGCAATCGCAACGTCTTCGAGAGTGACCTTCTGGAACGCGCTGGGATCACCCAATCTCTTCACGCCGTCGAGAACCTCGATTCCCGCCAAACGACCTCCGCGTCCAAGTCCGCGGCGATGCCTTCGCCCAGATGCTTGGTCGTCACCGTGGCTTCTTTGAATCGGATGTAGATCGCATCTACATTTTGGTCGTAGGTGATTCGCATGTCATTGCAACCGTAGAATCAGTATACGTTCCGTTATCCTTACCCTGCTCGACCGCGCATGTTGAGGCGCCAGTAGTCTAATGCAAAAGGGGGGTTATCCGCCGAGGCTCGATCCGTCAGCTCTGCCATAAATTCCTCCCGAAGTTGTTCGGACGGAAGGCGCTCCAGATGCCGCCGCAGAATAATGTTACGCACAAACTCGTTGTACTCCCCGGCACTGTCGAGGATCGTGGGGGCGGGTTCAATCGAGGTCTCAACTTCGACGAAACCGGCGCATAGAAGGGTCTGCGCTGCACCCTCTGCATCGTGAAAAAGCCAGGGCTCACGGAAGCCGCCGAAGAACGAAGCAAATTTCGGAGTCGCGGCCAGTTCGTCCACACGTTTGCGCAGGGCAGCCAGGTTCGGTCCGCCTCCGCACTGGGCTTCCAGCCATCCTCCGGAAACCAGAGCGCGGCGGAGGTTTGCGAACAATCGGTCGTGGTCGAGTACCCAATGAAACGCCGCCGTGCTCACGATCCCGTCGAAGCTGGCCTCGAACGGCAGGCTCAACAGGTCACAAAGGACTAGATTCGCACAACGCCCGAATTGTGAGAGATGCTCGCGTGCAGATCTCAACATATTTTGCGAGAGGTCGATGCCGACCACCCGGCCGCGGGGCAGGGCGTCAAGTAATTCGGCGGTTAGTCGTCCGGTGCCGCATCCCGCATCGAGCACCGCCTCGTCTCCGCGCAGCCGCAACCGCGAGAGCACCTTCTTCCCCCAACTGACTTGTGGTCCGGAAAGCCGGTGATAGACATCGGAATTCCAGTCGCGAGAGCAAGATTCATTTTGCTTCAATTCGGCCACCGTCAATCAGACCGATTCCTGGAAGGGGTTGGCCACGCTAACCCCGAAGTATTTCTGGCCGGGGTTGAAGTCTTCGGTCAAGATCCTTTCACAGCCAGCACGTTCGGCCGCGGCAACGATCATGGCATCGTAGAAATGCAGTCCGTAGGCGGCCCTTGCTTCCACGGCGCGCCGAACGATTTCGTGATCAGGCGGGATTAGCCGGATCGGCGCCAACGTGTCCAACAACGCGATAACGTCCTCAGAAGAGGGCAGAGGAATGAGTTTGTGAAGTAAAGTGGCGGCGAATTCCGCGAGGACTTGCGTCGAGATGACCAGGCCCCCCGCAATTGCTTTTCGCACCAGGTCCTGAGCAACTTCCTGTTTCGCAGGGTCGGTGACATCGTAGGCGTACATGAGGACGTTTGTGTCCAGAAAGTCAGGAGCGGGCATACAAGTCTTCCCGCTTCCAGGTCTTCTTCCCTACGCGAAACTGGAACTTGCGGAAGCTGCGTTCCAGCGCCTCCCGTTCCCGGCGTTTGCGGCCGGAAGCGGCGTGTTCTGCAGCAAGTTTCTCCAGGTGGGAGCGTATCAGGCCGGTAAGAGTGGTGTCCCTCTCAACGGCGATCTTGCGCACATCTTTCACTAGCTTTTCGTCAAGCGACAGTGTGATGTTCACGTACCCATAATAAGGGAAACCCTTAAGCTGTGAAAGCTCATTATAGGGCAAGCTCGGCAAAAACGCAGCCACACCACCGGCACAAGTTGGCGCCAATCTACTTCCCTTCCAGCGTAATATCCCCCACCCCGACGTGCGCTCGCAGCTCGTACTTGCCGTCACCGCGATACTTCAGGGTCTTGCCCAGCCAGCCGCTGGTTTCGCCATAACCGTTGCCGTTCACGTCGCCGATGCTGGTGCTGGCGTTCACCAGATGGTAGGCCGCGCGCCCAACCGCGACCCGGATGTTGCCGACGCTCAGCTCCAGGTCTTTGTCGCCCTCGATGTCCTCAACCGTAAGGTCGCCGACTTTGTCGTGCACATCGAGATTAGTGTTCTGCGGGACCTCGAGTTCGACATCGAATTGCGTGTTTCCGCCGGATGGAGCGTGGAAGTCGATTCTGGCGTCGCGGCCGTGGATTTCGATATCAACGTGCGCGTCTTTGACGTGGCTTTCGCGCCGCGACTTGACGGTGTAACGCAGCTGAATCTTGTTGGAATCACTGCGTGTGATGCGCACATCTCCCACGCTCAGACGCACGTGCACCATGCCGACGGCGACGAAGTCACGGACTTCGCTGTGCGTTTCTTCATAGTCCCAATGGTCTGAGGCGGCGCAAAGGGGTGCCAGCAAGAGTAGGGCGAGGATTGTCTTGTGGATTACGGACAAACGGACGGAAGATTTTCCGGGCATGGAGCACCTCCGAGGGCGCACGGGCGCCTGTCTGTGATACGAGCGAGATGCGGCTCTGGTTCCCTTAAAATTCCGAGGCCATCTAGATAATCGCGGCGGGGGCGCCCGCGCCATACGCGCGACTTAGCTATTGAAATCCGCCACGCCGTCCCACACCAGTTGGACGGCGATGGCGAGAATGAGAAAGCCAAAAATCTTATTGATGGCTCCGACCGCGCTCGGCCCAAGCCGCCTAACCAGCGGACCGCCCAGCAAGAAGAAAAGAGAAACAGTGAGCGCCACAGCGGCGATGCCGATCACCATCCCCAGATACGACGCAGCTGTGTCGACTTGTGCCGCAAGCCCCATGACCACACCGATCGCTCCCGGACCGGACATAAGCGGCATGGCCAGCGGAGTAAGCGAGATGTCTTCTTTGTCTTCGGCTTCGTGACTTTCTTCTGGCGTAATGCGCGCGTGAGACGTGACCATGCCCCAGGCCGTGTTGGCAACGATGAGCCCGCCAGCAATTTTCAGCACCGGTAGCGAGATGCCGAAGAAATGCAGCACGAAGCGGCCAAAGAAGAGAAATGTAACCAGGATGACAAAGACCCAGATGCCAGTCTTCAGAGCAGTACGTCGGCGGTCTTTGGCCGTCCACGAAGAAGTCATCGTGAAGAAGATCGGAATGCCGCCGAAGGGATCGACGATCGGAAACAGCGCCAGAAACGTGGCCGCCGCGGAGTTCGGCAGCGTTCGCAGGAACTGCCCGAGCGTGTGGGCGGAGGTCATGGATTAGCTGAACTTGAACGGATTGAGGATCTCCACTCCGAGACGCTTGAAATCTTTTTCCTCTCGCGTGGCTACCGTGAGCCCGTGGATCCTAGCAGTGGCGGCAATCATAGCGTCCTCCCGCAGAACATCGGTTTTTCCGCCCATCATACGCGACCACTCTCGGAAGCACGCCGGATCCATGGGCAGGAAGGAAAATGACATTTCAACTGACGTCAACCAAGATTCGATTTCGCGGGCCTTGTCGGCGTTCTGTTTGCGCGTTAACTCCACGCCCGCCTGCAATTCCCCCATGGTTACGGCCGAAAGAAAAATCTGCTCAACGCGAAGAGTTTCCAGCCAGGCCACCACAGCCCCGTGGGGCCTAACCTTGCGCAGTTCGGAAATGACGTTGGTGTCCAGCAAATACCTGGTCACTTGAAATCCGGATGACCGAAATCAATGGGTGGCCGGCGCTTCCACTTGGTTCGCTTAGGAAGAACAATGTTAAAGCGGGGTCCCGGGCCGAGAAGCAATTCCTTAATATTCGGGCGGCTTGATTGCTGCATCCGGCGCCATTCGTCGATGGGAACCAGGACGGCGGCTTCAACGCCGCGGCGCGTCACTACTTGCGGCCCCTTCTTGAGCGCTGCGTCGAGGAACTCGCTAAACCTGGCTTTCGCGTCTTGCAATTGCCACGAGGCCACAGCGTCACCTCCAAGTCCACTATACGACTAGTCAGATGACTAGTCAAACTACCGATAACCCTCCAGCACCTTGGCCGCGCGTTCGAGCGCCGCGGCCAGCACTGTCAATTGCTGCCGCGCCCGCTCCGCATCTCCTTTGTCGAGAGCTTCATTCACTCCCGGAATCACCACCGCTGCGTAGCCCGTGTATTCGCCCGGAGCATAGATCGCATGGCGGTACCACGGACGGTGGGGCAGACCCGCCGGCACCAGCAGCGCGCGCTCCGCATCCCGCAGGGATTGGTTCAATCGCGCGGTATCCCGCGGCGGGTTTTTCTGTTTCGCGAGTATCTTCGCCCCTGCCTCCTGAAAGCGCTTCGCAGCCGCAGTCACAGCAGTCATATCTAGCGCGCGTTCGCCCAACTTTCCCTCAGCCCGCTTCTTGGCCGTTTCCAGGTAAGCGGAAATTTCTTTTCCGTATTCTTCGTAGTCGTAAGGCAGCACATCGGCATCAGCCATGCGCAATGCCTCCAGCCCAAACACTCTTGCCATCTGCTGTTCGTAAACGAAATCCGGATCGCCGAACTTCTTGAACCAGGCAAAATTGTCGAACACCGAGTGGTACACGCCGTACGGGCCAGTCGAACTGATATCCGTCGAGGGCACTCCCAGATGCTGCTGGAACGCGCTGTAGTCGGAGCCGCTGCCCAGGTCGCCGACCGGCACATCGCCTTTGACGTTCGCGGCCGGCATGCGGCGCGAGTCGCCAATGGCTTCGGCGGGCGATTGCGTCGACGCAGCGCCGGGCTGATCAGTCTTCTGCCACGCCTCATAGACAGTTCCACCCTTGGGGCTAGGAACGGCCTTCGCAATGTCGCGCAAGAACTGTTTCAGACTTGGCACTGCCGAGGCACCAAACTTTTGACCAGAAACTGCCACATCCATGTTGAAATACGCCGGAGCGGCGCCCAGTTCGGCTTCGTGCTGTTCGGCCCATTCCGTCGAACCCATCAGGCCTTCTTCCTCGCCATCCCAACTGCAAAAAATCATGGTACGCTTCGGCTTCCAGCCCGACTTCAACAACTCGCCGACGCCGTGCACAGCTTCGAGCATCGCGGCTGTGCCGCTGTTCGGATCAACCGCGCCATAGACCCATGCGTCGCGATGATTGCCCGCGACCACCCACTCGCCCGGCGATTCGCTGCCGCGCACGCGACCGATCACATCCCACAAAGTGCGGAACTGATAATCCTGTTTGAGGTGCATCTTCACGCGCACCGGGCCCGGTCCTACGTGATAAGTAAAGGGCAGCGCGCCCTGCCACTCGCGCGGCGAATCGGGCCCGCCCAGATGCTGAAGAATTGGCGAAGCGTCGTGGTAGGAAAGCGGGGTAACCGGAATCTTCGGCATCTGCGCGGACTGTTCAGGAGAGATACGCTTGCTTTCGGGCAACGAAGGCAGCGAGGCAAACCCCGGCGTTGTAGGATCGCCAGGAAACTCAAACATGTATCCTACCGACCCGCGCTGGACGGCGGTGTCCGGACGCCATGGACCATCGGGATATTTGTCGCCACGCCGCCAGCCATCGTCGAACGGATCGGAATAGATGATCACGCCCGCCGCGCCATGTTCCTGCGCAATGAATTCCTTCACTCCGCGGAAGTTCTGGCCGTAGCGCACCAGGACGATCTTGCCCCGCACATCGATCTTCAACTTCTCCAGCTTTTCGAAATCGTCCGGGGTCCCGTAGTTGGCATAAATTACATCGGACTCAACATCGCCCGACGGCGACATGCCATTGAAGGGCATCACCACGCGCGGATCGCCGTCATAAGGGTCGCCATCGACGTGCTCGCGCGTAGGACCGTGCATTTCGACTCCCGCGGGCGCTGTGATGTCGACGCTGATTTCGGAGGGATAATTGATCCACACTTTGTATTCGACGATCTCGGTATCGAGTCCGGCCGCGCGAAACTTCTGCGCTACGTAGTCTGCAGTGGTTTTGTCCTCGGGCGTGCCCGCCATGTGAGGGGCTTGTGTCAGCGTGCGCAGATGCTCTTCGGCCAGCTTGGGATCAGGCACGGCGAGAAACCGGGCTTCGGTGGCGGATTCGGCAGCGGAGTCTCGAAAGCCAAAGATTGATTGGCTTGCAGCGGTAGAGTCGGGCCCATGGCCGGCGACACTGGGCTGCAGAAACGAAAATAGGACGACAGAAGAAAGAAGAACTGATGAGAACAATCTCATAGGGCTCTCGCGTGAAAGCAAATAAGGTAGCACATCGGAGTGTTAATCTAGGCGGATGAAGCACGCCCGCAAGAAGTTTAGACCCCTCAAACTCAGAGCCGCGAGCCGGGGCAGCGGCCTGAGCGACGTAAGTGAGAACCACGATTATTATCTGGCTCTGGCGCTGAGCGAGGACCTTGCAGACAGTTCCCGGGAGAAAATCACCGAACCTGGCCGCTCCCGACAATCTCGTACTTGGAAGAAGTGAGTTCCGCCAGCGCGAAGGGTCCGCGGCAGTGTAGCTTTTGCGTGCTGATGCCCATCTCGGCGCCGAAGCCGAATTCTGCGCCATCGGTGAAACGAGTCGAGGCGTTCCAGTAGACCGCCGCGGAGTCAACTCCGCGCAGAAACTTGCGGGCGTTCACTTCATCGCGCGTGACGATGGAATCGGAGTGCTTCGTCGAATAACGATTGATGTGAGCAATCGCCTCATCTACGTTCGCGACCACGCGAACCGCCATGCACAGGCGCAGGTATTCTTCGTACCAGTCTTGTTCTGCGGCGGGTACAATTTTCAGATCAGCGGCCAGGCTGCGGGACTTGCCGTCTCCGCGAACTTCCACTCCCGCATCGATCAGCTTCTTCACGATTCGCGGAACGTATTCAGCCGCAACGCGCTCATGTACCAGCAATTTCTCGGCAGCGTTACACACCGATGGCCGCTGCGTCTTGGCGTTGATCACGATCCGGTCAGCCATCTCGAAGTCCGCCGATTGGTCGACGAAGATGTGGCAATTCCCTGCTCCGGTTTCGATCACAGGAACCGAGGAGTTCTCGGTGACGAATGTGATCAACCCCGCGCCACCGCGCGGAATGATTACATCCACTAGTCCTCGGGCCTTGATCAATTCGTGCACCGACTCGCGCGAGCTCGAATCGAGAAGTTCGATTGCCCCTTCCGGCACTCCCGGCACGGCAGTAAGAATCTCCACCAGTTTCTGATTGCTGCGCGCGGCTTCTTTGCCGCCGCGCAACACGATGGCATTGCCTGTCTTCAAAGCGAGCACAGTCGTATCAATCGTAACGTTCGGCCGCGATTCGTAAATGATTCCCACGACGCCTAGCGGCACGCGCACCTTGCGGATGCGAAGGCCATTCGGACGCGTCCACTCCGCCAGAGTCTCGCCAATCGGATCCCCAAGTGCTGCGACATCGCGCACCCCTTGCGCCATCTCGTCGATCCGCGCTTTGGTCAGAAGCAGGCGCTCGCGCATGGCGCCTTCGAGGCCGGAACTTTCCACGTCCTCGCGGTTGGCTGCAAGAATCGGATCTGCGTGGGCTTCGATCGCATCCGCGATCGCAATCAGCAGCGCGTTCTTCTCCTTCAGTCGAGAGGAGAGCCAACTTTGCGGCAGCCTCGCGGGCGCGCAGCAGTTTCTCCTTGGTGGACGCCGGGTTGGCAACGGTTGTCGCCATTTACTTTCGCCCTTGTGGCGGAAAATAAGTTCCAATCTTGCGTTGCATGCCGAGTGTGATTCCCTGAGGATGCCTTCCATTCACAATGGCGACGTGCACGCCGCCTTCGCTGGCCAACTTCGCGGCGCGCAATTTGGAAATCATCCCTCCGCGCCCCAGCGCGCTCTTGCCATTGCACTGCGCTTCCAGCGCGGGAGTGAGCTTGCGCACCACGCGCATGAGCCGCGGTTTCTTGCTTCCGTTCGGCATATAGAAACCGTCGACGTCGGTCAATAGCAGCAGCCAGTCGGCTCTTACCGCGGTCGCCAGCAGAGAGCTCAGTTCATCATTGTCGCCGAAAGCGCCTACCAACTCACGCACGGAGACGCTGTCGTTCTCATTCACGATGGGCACCACGCCGAGTGATAGCAGTTCGGCAAGCGCATTCTGCAGATTGCGGTAACGGATTGGCGAAGTGAAATCGTCGCTCGAAAGCAGAAGCTGAGCAACGACCTTCTTGCCGAAGAAGAGGCGCTCGTAGGTGTGCATCAACTTGCTTTGGCCTACGGCCGCGCAAGCTTGCATGGCGGGAACTCCATTGGGGCGCTTGCGCAGAGCCAGTCCGGACATGCCCGCTGCGATCGCGCCCGAAGTTACGATCAGGTACTCGTTCTTGCTGAGATCGAACTGATCGACCATAGCGCGCAGCAGGTTCGCGTCGATTTGGCCGCCGGGAGCGATCAAGCTGGTGCCGACTTTGATGACAACTCTCATGCCAGGCAAACTTTCATGGCTTGAATGGTATCGCAATAACGCTGAGGGAGGATTCCTTCTCTTCTTCGATTCCCAATCTTAGTCGACCGAGCGTGAGACGCGAAGGCCCGGCGGGGAGGGACAACATACCTATCCTGCAATTAAAATGGCTTTCTGGCAAGATGAAAAAAACTGCCACTTTCAAACAACATGCCTGCCTCCAATGCAACCAGCCGATTTTCCGATCGCGTGGAGAACTACGTGCGATACCGGCCGGGATACCCGGCGGAGGTGCTGCGAGCCTTGACGGTTGAGTGCGGGCTTGCGCCCAGCCATGTTGTAGCCGACGTCGCCTCGGGCACGGGCATTTGGACGCGCATGTTGCTGGAGAACGGCAACCGAGTCTTTGGCGTTGAACCCAACGCCGAGATGCGGGCAGCGGGGGAGCGTCTGCTGGCGGGGTTCCCGAAATTCGCCAGCGTTGCGGGAACGGCGGAGGCAACTACGCTCGCGGAGAAGAGTGTCGATTTCATTACTGTGGCGCAGGCCGCGCATTGGTTCGATCGAGGTAGCGCAAGGCGCGAGTTCGTTCGCATCCTGGGGCCTGGCGGTTGGCTGGTGCTGTTGTGGAACGAGCGGGTCACGGATTCGACAAAGTTCCTGCGCGACTATGAGCAGTTGCTGCTAACTTACGGTACCGACTATGAAGAAGTTCGCCACGAGCGGACGACCGCGGCAGTGAATGAGTTCTTCGATCCGACGCCGTTTCAGGAGCGGGTGTTTGAGATGCGTCAGGAATTCGACTATGCCGGGTTGGAAGGGCGTCTACTTTCGTCCTCGTACGCGCCCGGGCCGGAGCATCCGCAACACGCTCCCATGCTGCGTGAACTGCGGCGCATCTTCGATGCTTGTTCGGTCGATAGCCGAGTAGCGTTCGAATACAAAACGCGATTGTACTTCGGGCGTCTTAGTTGAGCCAACATTCTTCCTTATGCCTTGGGGCCTGAAGACCATCAACCACGAAGGACACTAAGGTCAACTAAGGAAAACCGAATCGCTCTGGTACGATCAGCTCTGTTTCATCCTCCGAGGTCAAGCTAACCGTGTCCGACGAAAAATCCTTTCATATGACGCCTGACGAATTCCGGCGCTACGGCCACGCTGTGGTCGATTGGATCGCCGACTACCATTCGCGAATTGAGTCGTTCCCGGTGCTCTCGCAGGCGAAGCCGGGAGAGATTCGGGCATCGCTACCGGCGAAACCTCCGACGCAGGGCGAGCCGTTCGATACGCTGCTTAAAGACGTTGAGAAGCTGATTCTGCCGGGCGTTACGCATTGGCAGTCGCCGAACTTCGTTGCCTACTTTCCTTGCAACGCTTCCGGGCCTGGAATTCTGGGCGATCTACTCTCATCGGGCCTGGGTGTGCAGGGGATGCTGTGGTCAACTAGTCCGGCGTGCACGGAACTGGAAACCCATGTGCTCGACTGGCTGGTGGGGATGCTGGGCTTGCCGGAGAAATTCCTGTCGTCGAGCAGCGGCGGCGGCGTGATTCAGGACACTGCCTCGAGCGCCGCGCTGTGCGCGCTGTTGGCGGCGCGCGAACGCGCGACTAACTATGCCAGCAACCAGAATGGTTGTGACGGGCACATCGTGGCTTACGCCTCAACCCAGACTCACTCTTCGCTGCAGAAGGCGGCGATGATCGCGGGGATCGGCGTTTCTAATCTGCGGCTGATCGAAGTGGACGAAAAGTTTGCCATGCGGCCTGAGGTTCTTGGACGCCAGGTTGAAGCTGACAAGCGGGCTGGCCTGGTTCCCTGCTTTGTCTGCGCTACGGTGGGGACGACATCTTCAAATGCGATGGATCCTGTCGCCGACATCGCTCGCGTCTGCCGGCAACACAATCTGTGGCTGCATGTTGATGCGGCGATGTCGGGGACGGCGGCGCTTTGCCCTGAGTTTCGGCATCTGCAAGAGGGAGTTGAGTTCGCTGACAGTTACAACTTCAATCCGCACAAGTGGATGTTCACCAACTTCGATTGCAGCTGCTTCTGGGTCGCCGACCGGAAAGCGCTCATTCAGACCCTGAGCATCCTGCCGGAATATCTGCGCAACCAGGCTACGGAGTCAGGGGCGGTAATTGATTATCGCGACTGGCAGATTCAACTTGGGCGGCGCTTCCGGTCGCTGAAGCTGTGGTTCGTGATCCGGCACTATGGCATCGAGGGGCTGCAGCACCACATTCGGCGTCACGTGCAACTGGCGCAACAGTTCGTGGCGTGGGTGCGCCGCGATGATCGCTTTGAAGTGGCGGCACCGGTCCCGCTGAATCTGGTGTGCTTTCGCCACAGAGGTGGAGACGGGGCGAATCAAACCATCATGGACCGACTCAACGGCAGCGGCGATCTGTTTCTCACTCATACCAAACTCGATGGCAAACTGACTCTGCGGCTCTGTGTGGGCCAGACGAACACGGAAGCGCGGCACGTCGAGAAAGCTTGGAAGAGGATTTGCGAGGAAGCACAGAAGCTGCCGGTTAGAAGCTGAAGACGCCAGAACGGCCTAGGATCTCGATTTCAAAAAAACAGTTTAATTGTGGCTAAATTATCTGTAATCAATGACTTAGCGTCTTGATACCTTGCTAAAATCTTGAATCCAAAGAACTTACCGCTAGAATATTCCATGGAAAGGACTTAATCGCAATACGGGTGACGCAAGTCCTTTAGAATTAACCACAGACCTGTTGCGGGTCCTCCTAAAATCTTGACAGCAAAGGAGTTGTCGCTAAAATCTTGATTCTCAAGAAGTTATTTTATGAGCAGTTTGATTGTCAAAGAGCTAATCCGTGAGCGTCAGGATCGCGTATAAGTTACGGAAAGTCAAGAACATTCGGACTCCTCGAAGATGGTGGCATCCGTGGCTGTGGGAACTGTTCCAGTAAATCCTTACATCCTCAACTTGAAAAGACGATGCAGTTTCCGCCGCCGCCACGGGCTCCATATTGGGTGAGGCTGGATCTGGACTGGGGGAGTTTGTTGCAGCGGCGCTAAGTAGACTCTAGTCCTCAATCTGCGGGCATGGGTGCCGGACGCGACAGTGCGGGGCGAGCGGGGGCGGGGGCGGAAGCTGGCGCTTCTATTGGCATGTCGAGCCACTGGCGGACTTCGGGTAAGGCTTTGCGCATGGCGACTTCGCCGGTACGAACCAGTTCGCCGGCGCGTTTGAAATCGTCGTAGGCGAAACCGGCTACATCGGGCTCGACCACCACGTCGGCTGCGCCGCGCCAGAGATGGCTCATTTTGTCCTGGGCGATGGCGAAGGATTGTCCGATCACATCGAAGAGATGACGCGGGGCACCATCTTTCGACCATTGCCCTCGCAAGTGGACGGCGAGGACGCGCTGCGCGCCCATTTCGCGCAAGGGACGCGAGGGTACGGGATGGGAGAGCATGCCATCGACCAGCCAGCGTCCGCGAATGTTCACGGGCAAAAACATTCCGGGATAGGCACAACTTGCTCGTACCGGATCGACGATTGAGCCCGAATGAAAGACCACGCCTTCACCGGTGTTGAAATCGGTTGCGGTAACTCCGAGAGGGATGAGCAACTCTTCGAAGGTCTTCACTTTCAAAGTGCGGGCGAGAAATGAGACCATGCGGTCGTTGGAAGCGAAGCCGTAACGCGAGACGGTCCAACGGGCAAAAGTAGTGAAGCGAACCGAGCGCGCGAGCTTCTCGAGTTCCTGAATGGAAAGGCCGCTGCAATAAGCGGCTCCGATGAGCGCGCCGACGCTGGTTCCGGCAATGAGGCGAACGGGAATGCCTTCTTCTTCGAGAACCTTCAGGACGCCGATGTGAGCCATGCCGCGGGCGAAGCCGCCACCGAGAGCCAAGCCGATGATGGGAGTCCGTGGCTCGGGCGCGATCGCTTTGCGGGAAAGTTCCCGGCCAAAGGCTTGCACGGACCGGATGATCTTGCCAAGGCTCTTCACCGGAACCCCCACGGGACGCTATAACCCACGTACCGCTAGCATCTAGGATGCCACTTTTTAAAGAAATGTAGCAGGCCACTTTGGTGCTACATGAGTTACGGGAGAGTTCTACAGAGGTTACTGCACCATTACCCCTAGATGAGACGAGAAGTGACTAACCCCTGTAGTTCTGCTAATTTCCCGGTTATATGGTGCGGGAGATATCGGCGGGCGGAGTGGTGGTGCGAGGGGAGGAGGGAGACTGGTGGATGGCGGCGATCGAGCCGGCGGGCGACCCGGGTCGGACGCCAGATCCATCTGTCAAGGGCTTGGCAAAGGCGAAACCGGTGTTGGCGCTACCGAAGGGCCTTGTCGATCCCGGAGAGAAGCCGGTGGAGACTGCGCTGCGGGAGGTGCAGGAGGAGACCGGCGTACAGGCGGATTTAGTGACCAAGCTCGGCGACATTAAGTACGTCTACACGCGGGTGTGGGGCGACGGCCAGCGTGTATTCAAGATAGTGAGCTTCTACCTGATGCGGTATCGCTCGGGGCGGATTGACGAGATTGCGCCTGAAATGAGAATCGAAGTCGCACGCGCGCAGTGGGTGCGATTGAAGGATGCCTCGACGCTGCTGGCTTATAGCGGAGAGAAACAAATGGCGCGGCGGGCGCTGGAGTATGTGGAGAAGCACGGGGAAAACCTGGGCTAGGTCCGCTTGGCTGAGTTTCTTCTGCGTGGCTTCTTCCCGCATAATGCATTCATGCCACTTCGTGACAGCACAGACTTGAAAGCGCGCGCGTCGCTCGGCGGTTGGGGAAGGCATTTACTGTCCTTCGCTCTTCCCGTTGCGTGGCTCGTCCTATGCACAGTAGTCCTGTTATCTCCGTTAGCAGGCAAGACGCCGCCTGCCTCGGGAGTGGATCCTGATTATGTTTCGGCTTTGGCGGCGGCGGATCATTTGCTTCACGACTGGCAGTCCGGGGATGCCGAGAACGGGATGGTGCTGCTCAGCGGTCATGCCAAACAATCCGCGGGCGCCGATGCGGTCGAGAAGTTTTTTGCCAATACCGAAACTTCAGCGTATGAAATCGCTCGCGGCAAAATGGTGAGGAGCGGCCGCTACGAGTTTCCGGTTGTGTTAATGACTGGCGGCTTAAGAAGCAGGCGCGCTCGCCGCCGGTTCTCCAGCGTTGTCGTGGTGAACACTGGCAACAATGACTGGGCGGTGGATAAACTGCCATAGTTAGCTTTCACATTCGGAGCAAATATCTTAATCACAGGGGAGCACAGGGTCGGGGTGCCTCTCGAGGATAGACATTGACAATGAAGCGCATTCATAAAGTTGCCGTACTTGGCGCTGGAACAATGGGCGCGCGTATTGCTGCGCATTTTGCCAATGCCGGGATCGCCAGCTACTTGCTCGATATTGTTCCTGCGGATGCCGACGCTTCCGCGCGTAACAGGATTGCCGCAGCGGGTCTTGATGGGGCTAAGAAATCGAAGCCTGCAGCTTTTATGGATGCTTCGCTGGCTCGCCTGGTCACAGTTGGCAACTTCGAGGATGATTTGAAGAAGCTGGCTGAAGTCGATTGGATCATCGAGGCAGTGGTGGAAAATCTCGAGATCAAGCGGACGTTGCTGCGAAAAGTGGAAGCCATACGCAGGCCGGGGACTATCGTCACGACCAACACTAGCGGATTGCCGGTGGGGAAAATCTCGGAGGGCTTCTCGGACGATTTTCGGCGGGCGTGGTTTGGAACGCACTTTTTTAATCCACCGCGGTATATGCGATTGCTGGAGATTATTCCGACGCCGGAGGCTGATAAAGCGGCAATCGATGCGGTCTCTCACTTCTGCGATGTGCAGTTAGGCAAGGGGGTTGTGATCGCGAAAGACACGCCTAATTTTATTGCCAATCGCATTGGGACGTTTTCGGTTTTGAATGTTATGCGGCTGATGCAGGAGTTGGATCTGAGCATCGAAGACGTCGACGCATTGACAGGGCAGGCCGTTGGGTGGCCGAAGTCGGCGACTTTCCGCACGATTGATTTAGTTGGCCTGGACATTCTGGGACACGTGGTCGGGAATATGACCTCGAACGTTCATGACGAACGCAGCGATCTTCGCTTGCCCGACTTTTTCACACAGATGCTGCAGCGGAAATGGCTGGGCGATAAAACTAAAGGGGGCTTCTACAAGAAAGCGAAAGGGACCGAGGGCAAAGAAGAAGAGCGTTTGGCGGTGGACTGGAAGACGCTGGAATATCATCCGCGACAGAAGGCGAAGTTTGCCGCGCTGGACATGGCGAAGAACGTGGAAGAGGTGGGCGCACGCCTGCGTATGTTGCTCGGTTTGGAGGGCGGCGGGCCGCAAAAAGGCGACAAGGCGGGGCAGTTCCTGTGGTCGTCTCTCTCGGATTTATGGACTTATTCGGCGAACCGGGTGCCGGAAATTTCCGACTCGATTGTTGAGATCGACCGCGCCATGCGGCTTGGATTCAACTGGGAACTTGGACCTTTAGAACTGTGGGACGCGGCGGGTGTGGAAGCCACGGTTGCCCGCATGAAGAAAGAAGGCAAGCCAGTGGCGGCGAATGTGGAGAAGTTGCTCGCCGCAGGCAAGAAGTCATGGTATGGCGATGATGCCAAGACTCCGTCAGGACGGGTTTATTTCGATCTGGCAACTGGCAGCTTGCAACCGGTGCAGGTTCCGGCCGGCGTGTGGTCGGTTACGGTCGCAAAGAAATCGAATGGGGTTGTGAAGAAAAATTCGGGAGCGTCGCTGGTTGATCTGGGTGACGGCGTGGGATGCATTGAGTTTCACAGCAAAATGAATTCGCTGGGCGCCGACATTGTCAGCCTTATCCTGCAAACTCTTAAGCCGGGCGGTCCGGGGGATAACTTCGACGCGTTCGTCATCACGAATGACGCCGCGAATTTCTCGGTCGGCGCCAATCTGATGCTGTTGCTGATGAGCGTGCAGGAAGAAGAGTGGGATGATGTGGACCTTGCCATCCGCCAGTTTCAAGGGATGACGCAGGCCATCAAGTTTTCACCTAAGCCGGTCGTCGCTTCCGCGTTCGGATTGTGTTTGGGCGGCGGCACGGAAATCTCGCTGCATGCAGCGGCTCGCCAGCCGCACGCCGAACTTTACACCGGGTTGGTCGAGGTGGGGGTGGGCTTGCTTCCGGGAGGTGGCGGCTGCAAGGAGATGCTGCTGCGCGCCGTCGACGGCGCCACTGCGGCGCGTGGCGGCAAAGTTTCCGGCGATGCGCTCGCGGGATCCATTGAGATGCTGGAGGCCATGAAGCGCGCGTTTGAGACTATTGCCACGGCTAAGGTCGCTACCTCAGCGCACGAGGCTCGTGCGTTCGGGTTTCTCACCGACAGCGACCGCATCACCATGAACCGCGAACGCGTGCTTTCCGATGCTAAGGCGCGCGCGCTTGAACTGGTGCGCGGCGGATATGAGCCTCCGGTTCTGCGCACTGATATCCCCGCCCCCGGCGAGAGTCTTCTGGCTACACTGAAGATGGGTGTGCATATGATGCGGCAGGGCGACTACATCACTGATTACGAAGTGAAACTGGGCGGAAAGATCGCCGAGGTTCTCTGCGGCGGCAGCGTTACGCCGGGCACGCCTGTGAGCGAGCAATATATTCTGGATCTGGAACGCGAGGGATTTAAGTCACTGTGCGGGGAGAAGAAAACGCAGGAGAGGATTCAGTACACGCTGAAGACGGGGAAAACGTTGAGGAATTAGCCATTAGCTCCGCTTTGCTTGGTTTAACGATGAACCTTCGAAAACTGGGCTTACCTTTGCTGATTCTCTTGAGTTTCACACTGGCTCATGCTCAAGACGTCCGCAACGGCCTGGACGTCTTGCGAGCCATGCACGACCGCTATGCGAAGTCGTGGTACGAAACGTTGACCTTCACCCAGAAGAGCACGACTTACAATCCCGACGGCACCACGAAGGTTGATACCTGGCATGAAGCGCTGGCAGCGCCCGGGAAATTGCGCATCGATATCGGGGTGCCGAGCGATGGCAACGGGCGTCTTCTGGTGGATGGAACCCTCACAGTATTCCGCGGGGGCAAGGAGTCGGGGACTCGTCCCTTGGTGAACATGCTTCTGGTGTTGGGGTTTGACGTATATCGCCAGGCGCCGGAGAACACTAGCAAGATCGCGCAGGCCGAAGGTTACGATCTTAAGAAGTTTCACGAAGAGACCTGGGAGGGGCAACCGGTCTACGTTGTGGGTGCGGACAGGGGCGATCTGAAATCCAGGCAGTTCTGGGTAGACAAAAACCGTCTGCTGTTTGTGCGGCTGTTGGAGCCGACACAGGCTGATCCGAACAGGTTCCAGGATATCCGCTTTGAAGACTACCGCGAGATGGCGGGCGGCTGGGTGGCTGCGCGCGTCGAAGTTTATACTGACGAGAAAAAAGTCTTTAGCGAAGAGTATTCGGACATTCAGTGCAATGCGAAGCTTGATCCAGGCACGTTTGATCCCAAACAATTCAATGCAACGCATTGGGAGAAGCCGTGAGCTGGGCTGGAGCGTAGCCTGCTACAATCGCCATCATGCGAAGATTCCGGCTTCTCGTTGCTGCGATCATCGGGCTAGTCGTCGTTGGGCTTGGAGCCTCACCGGCCAATCCCCAAGCGAAAGATTCTCAACAGAAAGATTCTCCGCAGAAAGAGTTTTCGCCCGACGTGCCGGATGCTATTCAGGCGCCTTCAGGCGAAGAGGTTGTATTGTTCGTGCATGCTTCCGGATCGCAGGTTTATACGTGCCAGGCGGGGGCAGCGGACAGATTCAGTTGGACCTTAAAGGGGCCGGAAGCCGAGTTACGCGATCGAAATGACAAAGTGATTGGGCAGCACTCCGCCGGTCCGACATGGAAACTGAAGGATGGCAGCGAAGTTACGGGCAAGGCCGCGGCACAAGTAGACTCTCTGGATGCCGACTCGATCCCTTGGTTGTTGGTGAGGGTTGCGAGTCATTCGGGAAAAGGATTGCTTTCTAATGTGACGACAATTCAGCGCATTCACACGAAGGGCGGAAAACCGCCGGCGGAAGGCTGCGATGCGTCGCACAAGGACGCGGAAAGTAAGAGCAGTTATTCGGCGGACTATTACTTTTACGCTCCGGCCAAGTGAAGCGAGGTAGAGCCATTAGGCATCCAATCAGGAGAGCGCTGAAAACATGCTGAGAATTGAGAATCACCATGCGAGAAGTCATCATTGCCTCATCCGTTCGCACGCCTGTGGGACGCGCGTATAAAGGGACGCTGCGCGCCACTCGTCCCGATGAACTGGCTGCGGTTGCCATCAAGGGCGCGCTGGAGCGCGTGCCGCAACTTGATCCCAAAGAGATTGAAGATGTGATCCTTGGCTGCGCCATGCCGGAGGCCGAGCAAGGGATGAATGTGGCCCGCATCGCGTCGCTGCGCGCGGGCCTACCGGTCGAAGTCTCGGCGCTTACTATCAATCGGTTTTGCTCCTCGGGGCTGCAGGCCATTGCGATGGCGGCGGAACGAATTATGAGCGGCGGGGCGGAGGCGATTGTCGCGGGCGGCACCGAATCGATGACGATGATCCCGATGGGAGGGCACAAGATTTCGCCGAATCCCTGGCTTGTCGACCACTATCCTGATGCTTACCTCAACATGGGACTCACCGCGGAACGCGTGGGGCAGCGCTTCGGCATCACGCGCGAGGCGGCGGACGAATTCTCGTTGCGCAGCCACCAGAAGGCGCTGGCGGCGATTCAGGCAGGCAAGTTCGATGACGAAGTGGTTCCGGTGCCAGTTTGCTTTAGTACGCCGAATGGATCGAAGCCCAAACGCCAGGAAATTATTTTCAAGATGGACGAAGGGCCGCGGGCTGATACTTCGCTCGAAGCTCTGCTTGCGTTGAAGCCGGCATTTCATGTGAAGGGCACGGTGACTGCGGGCAATTCTTCGCAAATGTCGGATGGCGCGGCGGCGGCCGTGGTCATGTCGGCCGATCGCGCGAAAGCTCTTGGCATCAAGCCGCTGGCCCGCTACGTTTCGTTCGCCACTGCCGGGTACAAACCCGAAGAAATGGGACTGGGGCCGGTGTTCGCGATTCCGAAGGCTTTGAAAATGGCTGGACTGAAGTTTTCTGACATCGACGTGATCGAGTTGAACGAAGCTTTCGCCGCGCAGTCGCTGGCAGTGATCAAAGAAGCCGGGCTCGATCCCGGGAAAGTTAATCCTAACGGCGGGGCCATTGCTCTCGGACATCCGCTGGGATGTACTGGAGCTAAGCTGACGGCAACGGTTATCCGCGAACTGAAGCGGCGCAACGGACGGTACGGCATGGTTACCATGTGCGTTGGCGGAGGGATGGGCGCGGCGGGAATATTCGAAAACCTTTCGTAACTTTGGAAGTTCTAAGGCAGAAAGTTTCCAGGTCGATTCTCCCTTACAATGAGAGGTTCTCTTTGCGTGCGTGGTGAGTTCGTTTTTTTGAAGGGATGAGTGATGGCAACGACCACAGCAGTTCCGAAAAACAGAATCTCCGGCGGGAGTTTTCTGCTGGAATCTCGACGAACTGAGGAAGTTTTCACACCCGAAGACTTCACCGAGCAACAGAAACTGATCGGGCAGACGGCAGAAGAGTTCACCGTCAACGAAATCCTGCCCAACGTCGAGAAGATGGAGCACAAGGATTTCTCCATTTCTCGCGACTTGCTGAAAAAAGCGGGCGACCTGGGACTTAGTGGGGTGGAAATTCCGGAGGCCTATGGCGGCCTCGAGATGGACAAAGTGACGGCGGCCGTCATTGCAGATCACATTGCACAGTATGCCGGCTTTGCCACCACTTGGGGCGCCCACAGCGGCATTGGCATGCTGCCGCTGGTTTATTTCGGCACCGAGGAGCAGAAGAAGAAATACTTGCCGCGCCTGGCTGCGGGCCAAATTGTTGGGGCGTACGCGCTGTCGGAGGCGTCATCCGGTTCCGATGCTTTGAACTGCCGCGCCCGCGCGCAACTTTCACCCGATGGCAAGAGCTACATTCTCAATGGCGAAAAGATGTGGATTACCAACGCGGGCTTCGCCGACCTGTTCACCGTGTTTGCCAAAATCGATGGTGAAAAGTTTACCGCGTTCTTGGTTGAGAGGAGCTTCCCGGTTTCTCTGTTGGCGGTGAAGAACACAAGTTGGGAATTCGCGGTTCTTCCACCTGCCCGATCATTCTCAACGACTGCAAAGTACCGGCGGAAAACCTGCTCGGAGAAATCGGCAAAGGGCACGTCATCGCATTCAACATCTCTGAATATTGGACGCTTCAAGCTGGGCGCAATGTGCGTGGGCGGAGGCCGCGTGTCGCTGCAACAGGCGATTGCTTACGCGAAGCAGCGCAAAGCGTTCAACAAAGTCATTGCCGACTTCGGTTTGGTGCGCGAGAAAATCGCCAACATGGCTACGTTGATTTTTGTGGGTGAATCGCTCGTCTATCGCACGGTTGGCATGATGGACGGGGCCCTCAGCGAAGTCGACAAATCCGGCGCAGATGCGATGAAGGAAACTCGCAAGGCGATCGAGGAATATGCGGTGGAGTGTTCCATCATCAAAGTCTGGGCTTCAGAGATGGTCGACTATGTGGTCGATGAGACGCTGCAGATTTATGGAGGGTATGGCTTTGTCGAGGAATACCCGGCCGAGCGCGCTTACCGCGACGCCCGTATCAACCGCATCTTTGAAGGTACCAATGAAATTAACCGGCTGATCATTACGGGATTTCTGCTGAAGCGCGCGATGAGTGGGCAATTGCCGCTTATGCCCGCGATCAAGAAACTGATGGACGAAGTGCTTTCTGGACCTTCGATGAGCGAAGACCTTGACGGTGCGCTTGCCGACGAGCGCAAGATTGTAGGTCAAGCCAAGAAGCTCGGGCTGTTCGTCGCCGGAGCGGCCACGCAGAAATACATGCAGACAATTCAGGATCAACAGGAGGTCATGGGCGCGATCGCCGACATGACAATCGAGACGTACGCTATGGAATCGGCCGTATTGCGGGCACAGAAGATTGCTGAGACGAAAGCGAAGCTGCTGCCGCCATTCCGATTGCGATGACCCGCGTCTATCTCTCGCAGGCGATGGAGAAGATCGAATCCGCAGCCAGGAAAGTGATTGCCGCGGTCGCCGACGGCGACATGCTGCGCACCCAGCTTGCCATCCTGCGGCGTCTTGCCAAATACGAGCCTTTCAACACCATCGAGCTTCGTCAGCAGATCGCGCAGAAGATGATTGAGCGCGGGAAATATTCGCTGGCCTAAAATCTTTAACCACAGAGGAGCATAGGGTAAATCAGGAATCCGCGGTCCCTCGTCATTAGGCGGCCTTTTTCAGCTCTTCCATCACGCTCTGGATCAGTTCCTTCGCGTCGGTCAGACTCTTCATGATGATCTGGATGTCCATCACCGGCTTGCCGGGCCAGCGCTGGCTCTGGCAGTAGACGCCGTGCTGCCCCACGAGCGCCATTGCGTCGGTGATCGCGTCCATGGTCACAGCTAGGCGCCCGCGCGGCACGCCCATCATGGTCTCGTAGTGCTCAAGTTCCTCATGCTTTTCATCGAATACCGGCATATGGAGATTGTAACGTGCGGCTCCGAGAGTGCATAATTGCTGTCGGAAGTTTGAATCACACGTCAAAACAATTAGCAATTAGCAGTTGGCAATTAGCACTTTATGACAGTTGCTAATTGCCAATTGCTAGCTGCTAATTGCTTCTTTCCGGAGAATCCATGAAAAAACGATTGCACTTACCACTGTTTTCACAATACTTTTCACCACCGCCGCCTGCGCTCAGATGGGCGGAGGGAAGCCCAGCCCCGCGGCGTCAGCCACGTGCGACCTTGGTGGCGGCAAGACCATCAAGACGGATTATTCCAGCCCACGAATGAAAGGCCGCAAGATTTATGGCGGACTCGTGCCCTTCGGCGAAGTGTGGCGCACCGGCGCGAACGAGGCCACCACTTTCGTCACCAGTGCCGATGTAGTGGTTGGCGGCAAGACTGTTCCGGCGGGCAGTTATACACATCTTCACCGTGCCGAATGCCGACAAGTGGACACTGATTATCAACAAGAAAACCGGCGAATGGGGCATCCCTTATAAATATGAGAGCGATGAACTGGCGCGCGTGGACATGAGGGTTTCTAAGCTACCGGCGCCGGTCGAGAATTTCAGCATCGCGTACGACAAGTCGGCCGGCGGCTGCACGCTGCGGATTGATTGGGAGACTACGCGAGCTTCAGTGGACATATCGGCGAAATGAACTTTGGAGATCGGGACGATTGTGATCGTCATTGAGACTCGAGCCTCGCAAGACCAATCAGCGGCGATTAGACCGCCGGCTTCCAGCGCAGCACAGGCTTCCTGGCTGCGGCGGTCTCGTCCAGCCGTGAAACCCGGGTTGAATGCGGCGCATCGAGCACGGTTTGCGGATCTTCTTCGACTTCTTCCGCGATCGACTTCATGGCCTCAATAAACAAATCCATTTCTTCTTTCGATTCGCTCTCAGTTGGCTCGATCATGAGCGCGCCAGGAACAATCAGCGGAAAAGCCGTCGTGTAGGGATGGAAGCCGTAGTCGATCAGGCGCTTGGCGATGTCCATGGTGCGCACGCCTTTCTTCGCCTGCAGCTTGTCGCTGAATACGACTTCGTGCATGGTCGGCGTCGAATAGGGCAGATCGTACGTGCCTTCAAGTCCCTTGCGAATGTAGTTGGCGTTCAGCACTGCGTCTTCGGTGGTTTGCCGCAAACCATCGGGGCCATTCGCCTGGATGTAGGCCAGGGCGCGCACGAACATTCCGAAATTTCCGTAAAAGGCGCGCACCCGCCCCACCGACTGCGGCCGATTGTATTCGAAACCCAGCGCGCCATCGGCCTTCGTGACCACCACCGGAGTGGGCAAGAATGGCTCGAGCATTTTCTTGATCGCCACCGGACCCGATCCTGGCCCGCCGCCGCCGTGCGGCGTGGAAAAAGTTTTGTGCAGATTTAAGTGCATTACGTCGACGCCGAAATCGCCGGGGCGCACCTTGCCGACGAGCGCATTCATGTTCGCGCCATCCATGTAGAGCAGGCCGCCTTTTGCGTGAAGAATGTCGGCAATCTTATGAATCTGCTGTTCGAACACTCCCAACGTGTTGGGATTCGTGAGCATAAGAGCGGCGACGTCTTCATTCATCTGCGCTTCCAGCGCGGCTACATCGACCATGCCGCGCGAGTCTGATTTCAAGTTCTCGACAGCATAGTCCACCATGGCTGCGGTTGCGGGATTCGTCCCGTGGGCCGAGTCTGGAATCAGAATTTTCTTTCGCGGACGGCCTTTGGCGTGGTGATAGGCGCGCACCATGAGCAGCCCGGTCATCTCGCCATGCGCGCCGGCCGCGGGCTGCAACGTGATCGCATCCATGCCAGTAATATCGATCAGGCACTCGCTTAGCGTTTTCAGAATGTGCAACGCGCCCTGCGAAATCTTCTCCGGCTGGTAGGGATGGCCGTTGGCAAGTCCCTCTATCCGCGCAACCGCTTCATTGACCCGCGGGTTGTACTTCATGGTGCACGAGCCGAGCGGATACATTCCGAGATCGATGGCGTAATTCCACGTTGAGAGCCGGGTGAAGTGACGGATGATTTCGATCTCGCTCACCTCAGGCATGTTGCCCAGATCTTTTCTTTCCGACGCGCCGAGGAGTTTCGAAGTATCGACTTCCGGAACGTCAAGGGGCGGCAACTTCCACGCGGCTTTGCCTGCTGAAGACTTCTCGAAGATCAGTCCTTCGTTCTGATTGACGTGGGGAGTGGCTTTGCGAGGGACGTGCTTCATCGCGCCACCTCTTCCACCGATTCTTCTTTTGCGGCTCGCCTGGAGCCTTTCGGTTCGGCCACCAATCTCACGGCGGCGTCGATTGCGGTGCGCGTAGTGAGTTCGGTGCAGCACCACAACGCGGCATTCCCCAGCTCAGGATAAAACCTCTTCAACGGCAGGCCGCCCACTATCTTGTGCTCCAGCAGGTGAGAGTTGATGGTGTGGGGATCTTCCTTACTCTCCACGACGAACTCGTTGAACCGCGGGGATGCGGCGAACAAAACTTTACCGTGCTTCGCGAATTGTTCAGCAGCGTATGCCGTCTTCGCGAGATTTTGTTTCGCCAGCTCTTTTAATCCGACTTTGCCGTAAACCGTCATAAAAATGTTGACCATGAGCGCGACCAGAGCCTGATTGGTGCAGATGTTCGAGGTCGCCTTCTCGCGACGAATATGCTGCTCACGCGTGGCCAAAGTGAGTACGAATCCGCGTTTGCCTTGCTTATCAACCGTCTGGCCGACGAGCCGTCCCGGCATCTGACGCACGAATTTTTCCCGGGTCGCGATCACTCCGCAGTAAGGTCCGCCGAAGCCGACGGGAACGCCAAACGATTGCGCTTCCATGGCGATGATGTCAGCTTCACGTGGCGGCTCCACAATTCCGAGCGAGACCGCCTCGGCAATCGAAACCACCAGCATGGCGCCGTTCTTGTGCGCAATTTCACCGATCGCGGCCACATCTTCGATGACTCCGAAGAAATTCGGGGATTGGATCAGCACGCACGCTGTTTCTGGAGTAATCCGCTTTTCCAGTTCCTTAAGATTCAGTCGGCCATCGTCGCCGAAACCGGCGATTGAAAGCGGCATGCCTTGATGCGTCGCATAGGTCGCGAGCACCTCGCGATATTCCGGATGCAGACTGCGAGCCACAATCACCGATCGGCGTCCGGTGAGCCGAACCGCCATCATTACGGCCTCAGCCGCGGCGGTTGAGCCGTCATACATGGAAGCGTTCGCTACCTCCATGCCGGTGAGCTCGCAGATCATCGTCTGGAATTCGAAAATCGATTGCAGAGTTCCCTGCGAAATCTCGGCCTGATAGGGGTGTACGCGGTGAGGAATTCGCCGCGAGAGATCAACGAATCAATAATGACGGGGCGATAATGAGAGTACGCGCCCGCGCCCAGAAAACTGGTGTAACCCTCGCCATTTTCGCGGGAGCGCTGGCGAAAATAATCCACGATTTCTGACTCGGCCATCTGGCGTGGAACCTTCAGGTCGCGGTTCAGCCGATATTCCGCGGGAATCGGAGCGAACAATTCATCGACCGAGCGGAGGCCCATCGCCTTCAACATGGCTTCGCGGTCGGCGGGAGATTTCGGTAAATAGCGCATAAGAAGTTGATTAGATGTAACTCGGGGTCAGTTCGATTGTGGGAGCCGTCGGCCGTCGCCCAAAGCGCGTCGATAATCACAGGATCGTCAACCAGGGTCGTCGAATTGCCAACGCGTCAGTGACCGCCTTCCTCTGCCACGTACTTCTCGTAATCCGCGGCGGAAAGCAGCGCGTCCAACTCTTTCGGATTCTTCAAATTGACCTTCAACATCCACGAGCCGTGTGCATCTTTATTTACTGTCTCGGGCGACGTAGCCAGACTTTCGTTCACTTCCGTGACGGTTCCGGACGCGGGAGCGTATAGATCTGACACAGCCTTGACCGACTCGACTGTTCCAAACGCCTTGCCGGCCGCCAGTTCCGCGCCCACCTTGGGCAACTCGACAAAGACGATGTCACCGAGCGATTCCTGGGCGTGGTCGGTGATGCCGACGTTGGCCGTCGATCCGTTTGCTTGAATCCACTCGTGCTGCTTCGTGTATTTACGATCTGTTGGATAGGCCATGATTGCTCTCAGCATCCCTTCGTGTAACTTCGTGCCTTTATCGGTTAATTTTTCTTCGGCCGCTTGTAAAAAGGTGTGGGAACTACCTGCGCCCCCACACCCTGCCCTCGAATCTCAACCTTAACCGCAGCCCCCACGGCAGAGAACGCCGGCGGCACATACGCCAATGCAATATTCTTCTTCAAAAACGGCGCGGGCGATCCGCTCGTCACGTATCCAATCTCCCGACCGGTGCCATCCAGCACTTTGTATCCGTCGCGAGCGATGCCGCGTTCGGTCATTTCCAGGCCGACCAGCGTTCGCTTTACGCCTGGCCTTGGCCTTTTCCAGCGCGGCGCGCCCGACGAACTCGGGTTTCTCCATCTTGCAGAAACGATCGAGGCCAGCTTCCCAAACGTTGATCGTATCGGAAATTTCGTGTCCGTAGAGCGGAAGTTTTCCCTCGAGGCGCAAAGTATTCCGCGCACCCAGGCCGCAGGGCACAAGGCCAAATTCCTTGCCGGCGTGCAGAATCTCATGCCAAACCCGCGCGCTGGTGGCTTCATCCGCAGGAATGTAAATCTCGAAGCCGTCTTCGGCCGTATATCCCGTGCGGGCGATCAGAATATTCTTCAGGCCGCAAACCGTCCCACGAGTGACCCAGTAGAACTTTACCGCGCTCAAGTCCGCATCGGTCAGTTTTTGCAGGACGTTCACGCCTTTCGGACCCTGGATGGCGACCTGGGTGAAGTCATCCGAAAGATTTTCCACCGCGCAGTCGAACTTTTGCGTGTTCTCGCGCACCCAGTTGAAGTCTTTCTCCCGCGTGCCCGCGTTGATCACCAGCAAATATTCATCGTCCCCGAGCCGATGAACGATGACATCGTCGACAAACGTGCCCTGCGGATAGAGCAGCGCCGAATATTGCGCCTGGCCCCCGGCGAGCCGCGAAGCGTCATTCATGGAAATGTGCTGAACTGCCACGAGCGCCTCGGGACCGGCGAGGCGAATGTCGCCCATGTGGCTGACATCGAAAATGCCCACGCCGGTGCGCACCGCCATGTGCTCATTGATGATTCCGCCGCCCACCGACGCGGGATACTCCACCGGCATGTCCCAGCCATTGAAGTCAACCATCTTCGCGCCCATCTGGCGATGGATGGCGTTCAGCGCAGTCTTGCGCACGGCGGGGGTAGTCGTCTCAACAGGGGACAAGCAAGACCTCAATCAGCACAGGTGCAGCCTGCAGAAATGGTGTGACTGTTTACCGTAACACGCGCTTTTTCGGCGGGTCAAACCGGATGGGTTAACCGCAGAGAACACGGTCAACACAGAGGCTAAAACAAGCTTAGCGAATCGCGTTAGGTTTCAGTCTCTTCCGATTTGGGCTTTTCATCGAGACTAGCCTCGCGTTTCCGAGCCAATGCCCGAAGCCCAAAGAAACCGAAAATATACATCACCGCTTGAAAAATCGCGATGGCGCCCATTTCCCGGTCATACCCTGTAAACAAACCCGCCACCGCGATAATCAACAAGAAGACGCCCGCAACTCGCAGCACAGTGGGACTAAGCAGTCCCCCGCGCTTTTTGCGACCCGTCACCAATCGGAAGCATTTCGCGAGCACCCAGAGGCAGACGAGCAATAGAATGAAAACAACGGCAACGGCCAGAATAGGGCTAGGGCTGCTCTTCTTGCCGGTAAGTAGCAGCATATCAACCGCAGCGAATGCGCAGAACAACGCAAACAATCCGACGAGGATGCCTGCCGGGACCTGAATCCATCGAGGCAGTTCGGCCTCGCCGATCCTCGCCAGTAGTGGCTTGTTCTCATCCTTTAGCATTATAATGTCTATGGTAATTCAAGGGTAATCCCGTATGAAGCTTAAATTGCGCCCCGTAGGCACTTCAACCGGCGTGCTGCTGCCCAAGGAAATGCTGGTGCGGTTGAAGGTCAAGAAGGACGACATGCTTTTCGCAACCGAAACGCCGGAAGGATATCTGCTTACGCCATACGACCCCGAGGTGGAAAGGCAATTAAGCGAGGGTCGAGAGTTCATGACGAAGTATCGCGACACCTTCCGCGCGCTGGCCAAGTAGGTGCCACGGCGCCGAAATCCACGGTGGATCGACCAGAGAGCGCTGCTTCTGCTGCACGGTGAAACTCTGGCCGAGCACGGCGGCTTAGCCGGCGTTCGTGACCATGGCCTTCTTGAGTCGGCCTTGTCCCAACCGCGTCACCTTCATGCTTGCGAACCGGAATCTGATCTCGCCCGATTGGCCGCAGCCTATGGCTTCGGGCTTGCCCGGAATCATCCGTTCAATGATGGAAATAAGCGAATGGCGTTTTTGGCGATTGGACTATTTCTCCAGATCAACGGCCGCGAACTGATTACGGATCCAGTCGAGGCGATTGCCGTGATTGTCAGCTTGGCAGAAGGCAGCCTCAGCGAGCGAGAGCTTGCGGAGTGGATTCGGAGAAACAGCAGCAGCTAGACTTACCGCCCGAACTGGACTGTCACATGCGCTCCCCCGGCCACGTGGGTACCTGCGGGCGGAGACTGTTGGCGGGCTATGCCGCTGCCGACGGCTTCGAGCTCGAGGCCGGCATCCTGGGCGGCTTCCACGGCTCCGCGGACCGTCTTGCCGACAAACGACGGCACTTCGAGACCACCTTGCTCGACGTCGAGGACAACGGTTCCGGAGGGGATCTTGGGTGGCGCCGATACCGCATCAGCACTCGCCGTTGGTGGCTGACTTACAGGAGGAGCATCACCCGGTGTTGCTTCGCTCTGACGCATCGCCGTCTGCACTACATTCGCTTCACTACCGGCCCTAGCGGGCGAGGGCGCCCGCTCCACACTGGGGCTTGATTGCAGCGCATCTCCATTTACTTCGGCCGTTTCCAGCGGCTCTCCGGGGTGATCCGGCGTGCCTTCTTCCAAGTCTTTATCCTTCATTTTGGCTTGCGCCAGCAGCAACTGATGTTGCGGCGCGAGCGGAAGATCATGCGGCGTGTGCAGATACTCGAGGACCTGTTGCGCGACGCGGCGAAAGACCGGCGCTGATACCTGACCGCCCTGGTGCAGACCTACGGCCGAATCGAGAATGACAGCTACGACAATTTGCGGATTGTTCAAGGGAGCGAATCCGGCGAACGAGCCGATATATTTCGTCTTCGAATAGGCGCCCGTTGCCGGATCTACTTTCTGCGCCGTGCCGGTCTTTCCAGCTGACGTGTACCCTTCCAGAATTGCCTTGCGTCCGGTGCCTTCGAGCACGACTTTCTGCATCATCGAACGCATCTCGGCCGCGGTATAACTCGAAATCACGCGGCGCGATGGTCCGGGATGAAATGCTACCGTCTTGGGCGTGCCCTGCGGCTCGACTTTGCCGGTGAGAATGCGGGGAGCGACCCATACGCCGTCGTTGGCAAATGTGGAGATCAAGCCCGTGAGTTGGAGCGGTGAAATGCCAATTTCCTGACCCATGGAAATCGCCGCAATCGAAACCTTCGACCAGCGACTGACCGGCTTGGTGAGGCCGCGTGTTTCACCTGGCAGCTCAATTCCGGTTTGCTGTCCGAATCCGTAGGCGCGAATGTATTTGTAGAAGCGGTCTTCGCCCAGCCGCAGCGCGATCTTGATCGATCCCACATCGCTCGACTCGGCCAGCACACCCCATACCGGCAGCAGGCCATGTGGTTTCGAGTCGCGAATGCGCATGCCGTTGTACACGATCGACCCCATCTGGCAGTCGAATATTTCATTCGGATTTGTCAGGTTCTCTTCAAGCGCGGCGGAAATCGTCACCAGCTTGAAGGTCGAGCCCGGCTCATACACATAGCTGACCGCGCGGTTGGTCAGCGCAGCTGGCGTGATCTGCTTGCGCAGGTTTGGGTTGAACGTGGGGCGATTGGCGAGCGCGAGAATTTCTCCGGTGTGCGGATTCTCGACGATCACCGTGCCTGCAATCGCCTGCGTGTCGTGAATCGCCTGATCCAGCTCCTTCTCGGCGATGTATTGAATGTTCTTGTCGATGGTAAGGACCAGGTTTTCGCCCGGCTCCGGCTGCTTCTCGACGTCGGAGAACCATTGCCGGCGCGCATCCACCGAGATGAACATTTTGCCGGCGCGACCGCGGAGTTCTTCTTCAAACTCGTGCTCGATGCCGCTTTGGCCGGAGTCCTCCATGCCGACAGTTCCTACGACTTGCGCCGCCAGATCGCGCGCGGGATAAAAACGCTTTGGCTCTTTTTGAAAATGGATGCCCTGCAAGTTCAGCGACTTGATACGTTCGATGGTTTCGTCATTGGCCTTGCGCGCCACCCAGCAAAACGTTTTGTGATTGCGGCAATCGGCGAGCACAACGTTGCGGTCGTCGCCGGTGATGCGGGTGATCAGGGAAACCGCAGTGGGCAGGTCCTTTACTTCGGAAGGCACAGCGAAGGCCGAATCTACGAGGACAGACATCGCCAATTCTTTTCCGGCGCGGTCGTAGATGATGCCGCGCTTGGCGGAAAGCGGGATGGCGCGCTGCTGCTGATGCTCGGCTTGTTTTACAAATCCGCCGTAGTGGAAGACTTGCAAATAGATCAGGCGGCCGCAGATTGCGACGCACCAGAACAGGAGCATCGCGCCTAGGAGGTAGAGGCGGGAGTTTTTGCCGGGGATGGGGTTCGTTGCCATGGAAACTTAGCGGTCAGCCCTTCCGGCCATACGCAGATTTACGAAGCCCATCCTGGCTAAATGCTGAATGCTGAGTGCTCAGAGCCGGCTACTGACCCGCGATCACCAGCACCGGAGTCGCGCTCGCCAGCACCGGCACGTTTGCATCCACGGTCGCGGTATCCATGCGAATCACCTGCCCCGGTTCCGGCGGCACCAGGCCCATGCGGCGCGCCATCACGTCGATTCTCTCCGGATCGCGCAACGAGGCGTCTTCCAGCCTCAGCGCACGGTTCATCTCTGTCAAATTGTTGAGCTCGCGCTTCGCCGACTCGATCTGGTAGCCATATTCAATCGCCCGGAAATGCTGCCAGGCATAGGTGAACACCAGCAGGAAAAGGCAAGCCAGCGCGGTGCCGAATTGCTTCATCTCGCGATTGCGTCGGGGGTCTTCCATCTTCACCAGGCGTGAGTTGTCGATCGCTTTGGCGAAATAGATTTCCGGCGTTCCGGTGAAGAATATATTTCGCCGGGCCGCCGGGATTGCGCTGTGGATTGCCGCTGCTGCCGCCATTTATGCCGCTCCTGCGAAAACCGGTTCACTGTGCGCCTGCGGAACCTGCAGATCGAACATCCGCACCACTTCCATTTCGTCGACGATTTTTTTCTGGAACGCGCCGCGCTCGGCCAGTTCCACCGTCGCCATCAGATCGTTGATCAAAGTTCCTGTGTACATTTTCCCAACCCTCAAAATCGGATTCCTACCACGGAACCCTTCAGAACCTGAACGCCCGGCACGCCTATTACAGCTGTGCCGGGGACTCCGGCAGGTTTTCCGGAATCTAAACTTTTTCCGCCGCCCTCAATTTCGCGCTGCGGGCCCGCGGATTGCGATCTTGCTCTTCTTCCGATGCGGTTACCGGTTTCTTGGTCAACACCCGGAAGTGCTTGTACTTATTCGCGCCCTCGCGGAAGGCATCCTTTACGATGCGATCTTCCAACGAGTGAAAACTAATCACCACCACGCGTCCTCCTGGCTTCAGAATCCGGGGCGCCGCTTCCAGCAGCGCCCGCAAATCGTCCAGTTCGCGGTTTACGAAGATTCGGAGCGCCTGAAAAGTTCTGGTCGCCGGATGAATTCGCCTCTGTTCAGAATTCATTGACCGGGCCGCGGCTGATATGACGTCCGCAAGTTGTGCGGTAGATCGTATCGGCCGCGACCGGACAATGGCTCTGGCGATTCTCCGCGACCTCCTTTCCTCTCCGAATTCGTAAATCACATCGGCAAGCTCGCGCTCGTCGAGGTGGTTTACCACTTGTTCGGCGGTACGCTCACTCTGCGGGTCCATCCGCATGTCGAGCGGTCCATCCGCCTGAAAACTGAATCCGCGCGCCGCATCGGAAAGTTGCAAGCTGCTTACGCCGATGTCGGCCAAGAATGCCGTCGCATGTTCGCTGATCGCGTCTCTCGCAATTTCTGCAAACGAGCGACTGCATCAACGTGACCTTCGGCCAATCCGCCGGCGAGACGCCGGTCACTACTTTCCAGCCTTGCTCGCGCAATCTGCCAGCGCTGCAGAATCTTTATCGAGCCCAATCAAATGTCCCGGTGCGCCGAGGCGTTTTGCGATTTCGTAACTGTGTCCGCCCAAGCCCACCGTGGCGTCGATATAAATCCCGCCACGCCGCACGTTTAAAAAGTCGATCGCTTCTTTTAAAAGAACCGGAACATGATTTGGTGAAAGCTGGCTCGCTTCCCTTCCACCTCCATGCCCAACCCCCTGAGGGGTGTCTGTTGAACCCTCGCCCACTAGATGCCCAATTCGTCGAGCGTCTTCTCATCGTCAGGCGTGAACTTGTCTTCCTCGATCTCCCGTTTGAACAGCTCCAGGTTCCTGACCACGAGATACGTCAAATTTCCCAGAACCGCTACCTCGCCCTTGATCTGCCCGGTCTCGCGCAGCAATTGCGGCAACAGCAAACGGCCTTGCCCGTCCATCTCGACCTGCTGTCCGTAGTAGTTCGTCCGGTCCAAAAACTTCTTCTTCGTAGGATTGAAGTTGGAGAGCCCCGCCAGCTTCTGCTCGATCCGCTCCCACTCCTCGAAGGGATACACTTGAGCAACCTTGCCATCCAGACTGGTGATGTAGAATTGCTGTCCGTACTTCTCGTCGATCACCCGCTTGAACTCGGCGGGGACCTTGAGCCGTCCCTTTTCGTCGACGCGAGTTGGGTGATTGCCGCGAAACATGTTCAATGCCTATTTGCACTGCAACCACAACCAGGGAGGTAAAAGCGGCGCAAAGTTCGGTCAATCTCGGTCGGTTCGGGCTGTTTGTCGTGCTTTTGGGTCGGTTTCCCACCGGCTCCTCTTTATCAGCTTCCCGTTCCCATAGCGTTTAATATCTTGACCACTCTGTACCACTTTGTACCACATCTTATCCGTAAGTCATTGATTGTCAAGAGGAAAGTTAAAGGTATGGTGGTCACTTCAGTGCATGCCCGTCAAAGTACGAGAGCTTGTGGTTAACTAGAAATACGACCACAAGGGCTTGGGTTTAAGCTTCAGATTCATTCGCTATTTATTCGCTACGATTTTTCTTGCTATCCGCGCTGCGGGCGCAGTTTCCTGTGGAAAATCTTTCCAGCGGTCCCTTTGACGTAGTTTCTGCTGACGAATCTATCCGCTGCCGCATCGAAGTGTCGAATCGAATCCGGAAAAAAAACCCGACACTGGAGCGCTTCGGCCAAAATGCCGTACCAACTTCAATTCGCTGACTGGGTTCCTTTCCCTGTGGCTCGCGTGTTCGCGTTCTTCTCGGATCCGGAGAATCTGCCGCGCCTCATGCCACCAGAAACACGCACCAAGGTTGATGGCTTTCAGTTCGTTGCCCCACCTCCGACACCAGATAAGGACGCAATCTCTTTACATCACGCGGCCGGGGTCGGCTCGATCATCGATACGTCGTTTCGTCCGGTGCGCTTCCTCTCCTGGCGACGTAAGTGGACCGCTGCCATCACAGAATTTGAATGGAACGATCACTTCGCCGATGTGCAGCAGAAAGGTCCGTTCAAAAGCTGGCATCACCGTCACGAGTTTCTGTCCGACAATCGCAATGGATTCAACGGCACTCTGGTGCGCGACGTGATTGAATATGAGGTTGGATTCGGTCCATTGGGGGCACTCGCCAACTCGCTGTTCATCGACCGACAAGTGCGCTATATCTTCGCGCACCGTCAGAAAGTCCTTCCTGAACTTCTTTCCCATAAGAGCGACTAGACCCAGGGCTATTGAAGTACCCGCTTCATAACCTCCGCCTGCTAAGAATGGGTGTACACTTCGTCCGTTTATTGACCGACGATTTGCGGAGGCGCTTATGCATCTCAACCGGGGCAGGATCTGGCTGGGCGGCTTGGCTGGTGGCGTGGTCTGGCTGGTATGGAGCTTTCTTGTGGGGCGCTATGTCATCACCGATGCCCGCTATCTGGCGGCTCAGAACGCTGGATTGTTTCTGAAAACGCCGCGATATCCCTTTTTTGTAGGACAGTGGATTGCGCTGCTGTTTATTCTGGCGATCGCAGTCGCGCACTTGTACGCGTGGGCACGTCAAACCCTGAGGCCGGGTCCTGGCACTGCGCTGAAGATTGGCTTTCTGGCCGGCTTCTTCGCGGGCTTTCCGGGAAACTTTGCCCAGGCCACCTGGTTCGCCGGCGACCGTGCGCTTCCTTTTGGCTGGATGATTGAGATGTGGCTGGGCGCGATCCTGGCTGCGCTGGTCGCCGGCTGGCTGTACAAAGATTGACCATCAAGACCGACTATTAAGAGTCAAAGACGCAGGCACGCTTTCCGATTGGCGGAATCGGCGATCGAAACTATTACTTGGCTGACTCGACGACCACTGCTGTGCCATAGGCCAGCACTTCGGTGACGCCCTGCATCACTTCGGTCGCGTCGTAGCGCGCGCCGACCACGGCGTTGCCTCCCAATTCGGCCGCATGCATCAGCATCAGATCGAAGGCTTCGGCGCGCGTCTTCTCGCATAAATTGGTCAGCAGCGTGATGTTGCCGCCGACCAGAGTCTGCAATCCGGCGCCGATCGTTCCAAAGATCGAGCGCGAGCGCACCACGATGCCGCGCACCACTCCGAGTGTGCGCGTCACACGAAAACCATCAAGCTCAAACTGCGTCGTGACCATGTTGTGTGCCACCATCCGTCCGCCGCCCGTATAACTGGTTGCCATCGAGGATCTTCCTTTCTGAAATCAGCTAAGTGCTGCCCCGTGCCGAGGTAACTATAGCGCGAGTCGAACGCCGGCGCGATAGTTTCGGCAAATGCGGCAGCCGAAACCGTCATTCCAGTGACGCGCCGATCACGAACTCCTGCGACCCTGAGTCATATTCAACCTGCAGCAGATTTGGCTTGCAGCAGGTTTGGCAATCTTCTACGTAGGTTTGCCGGCGGCCGGCGGATTCATCCACTGTGGTTTCGTTCCACTCACCGCAACCAGCGCATTGGAAGCCAGATTCCATAGAGGCAATTATCACGCGTCCCCTATAATTGGGCCATCTCATCGTTCCAATCCGGAGCTCTCATGATTTCGCGGCGGCGGTTTCTGGAAGTTGGTGGCGCAGCGGTAGGAGCCGCGAGCATGGCTCGCCCGCTGCTCTCATCGGCAACAGCAGAGCAGCCTCACGATTCTTCCCTGCCGCCATCTCTGGCAGCCTTGAAGTCGCGTAAGACCGAAGCGGTTCCAATTTGTCGCGAAGAGCGGCAGGAGCGCCAGGAACGCGCCCGCGCCCTGATGAGTGAGAGCAGCTCGATGCCATCATCCTCATGGAAGGCACGTCCCTGAAGTATTTCACCAGCATCCGCTGGTGGGGCAGCGAACGGATGTTTGCTTTGGTGCTGCCCGCGAAAGGGGCGGCGTTCTATGTTTGTCCCGCCTTTGAGGAGGGCCGCGCACGCGAACAAATTGCCAACGCGGCCGATGGCGGACAACCTGACGTTCGCACTTGGCAGGAAGATGAAAGCCCGTACACACGCGTGGCTCAAGGATTGAAGGAACGCGGGTTGGCCGGTGGAAGTCTTGGGATCGAGGAAACGGTGCGCTTCGTGTTCGTGGATGGAATTGCCAAGGCCGCGCCACAAGCCACATTGAAGAGCGCAATGCCGGTGACCGCTGGTTGCCGCATGATCAAAAGCGCGCACGAGATCGCGCTGATGCGCCTGGCTTGTCAGGTAACGCTAACCGCATATGAAGCGGTTTACCATGCGTTGCGCGAGGGCATGACGCAAGTGCAAGTGGACGATTTGATCGGGTCGGCCTACCGGCAACTAGGGTTTCCGGGCGAAGCCAGCGTGCAGGTGGGCGAGTACTCGGCACTCCCTCACGGATCGGCTACACCGCAGGTGATTCGCGAGAGTTCCATTGTAATGATCGATGACGGGTGCACCGTGGAAGGATATCAATCGGACATTACTCGTACGTTCGTACTGGGCAAGGTTCCGGCAGAACGTGGGGACAAAATGAAAAAGGTCTTCGACATCGTGCATCGCGCACAAGCGGCCGCGTTGGCGGCGGCGCGCCCGGGAGTGGAATGCGGCGCGGTGGACGAGGCGGCGCGAAAGGTGATTAGCGACGCGGGTTACGGACCAGACTACAAATACTTCAGTCATCGGCTAGGCCATGGCATGGGTATGGATATGCACGAGTGGCCCTACCTGGTGCGCGGCAACCACACTCCCTTACAGACCAACATGACCACCAGCGACGAGCCTGGCATCTATATTCCAGGAGAATTCGGGATTCGCCTGGAAGACGATATGCACGTTACGGAGAAGGGCGCGGAACTGTTCACGCCACAGAGTCCGTCGCTGGAAGATCCGTTCGGAAAGGCGTGAGCGGCTCACGGAAAACGTCCTTTCAGAACGGCGGCGTCCATTGAAGTTTTGCAGTCGCCCGCGGCGGCGTTTGAGATCTTGCCTACCGCGGGCATTTCACTTTACTTGGACGGTTCCACGCGGAGGTTGTTATCCACCGAGAAAACGTTCGGGACGCCATTGGCGCGAAGTCCGGCCAGGTCTTTGTCGGTTTGGTTATCCACGACGCCCTCCAGAGTGACGTGGCCATTCTTCACGATAATGCGAATCGGTTTCTGCACTCCCAAAGCGTATTTCTCAAGCGCGGGATAGCCGTAGATCGCCCGGTACAATGTTAGCCGCAGTTGATCGTCCATCGACGACGGGGGAAGTACTTGGATCTGGTTATCCACCTTCTCGACGCCTTCGATATGCTTCACCGCGTTCTCAGCGTCAGACTTGAGGGAGGGCCGCACGACCTGGCCCAACAGCGTAACTGTGCTGCCGTCCACTCTAAAGGCGATGTTGTCGAACACGCCGAACCATGGCAGCATGAGAAGTTCGTGGCGAACCTCCCGTGTGATGCGATCTTGTGACCTAGCTGAAGGCTGGTCGCGATCTTGAGTAAAGCCCACGGTTCCAAGCGCAAACAAAGTAACGGCCACGACTAGGAATCTGCGTTTCATAGAGTCTCTCCTTGCTGGACAATTCGCAGTTAACGAACCCAAGTGTACTCGTGGCTAACTCATGAGAGCCTACAGTGTTTACTGTAGACCTGAATTTGTGTAACAAATGGGACTCTGTATCGACGGTGCTTGCCGAGCCAGAGCGGTGCGAAAAAATCTAAAGCAGGTCTTCTTATGCAGCATTTGAGCCCGCACGATGTGATGACGATGTTCATGGCGCTGGCCACGTTGCTGGGTTGCGCCAAATTGGCTGCAGAGTTGATGCAGAAGATTGGCCAGCCTCCAATACTCGGTGAAATCTCGGTGGGAATTTTCCTGGGACCAACGGTTCTGGGACATTACCGTCCGCACTTGTATGAGGCGCTATTTCCCACGACCGGGCCGATGCCGATCGTGCTGGATACGGTGACCACGCTGGGAGTTGTGTTTTTCCTGCTGACCGCGGGACTTGAGATCGACTTGCGAAGCATTTTCCGCCAGGGCAAGAGTGCATTGCTGGTGAGCATATTTGGCGTGGCTTTTCCCTTTGGAGCCGGCTTCCTGGCGGCGCAAGTTTTCCCCCAGTACATGGGCGCGGAATCTGGCGCCAATCCCCTGATCTTCTCGCTGTTCGTGGGCACCGCGCTGTCGATTTCGGCGCTGCCCGTGATCGCAAAAATCCTGATGGATCTAAATCTTCTGCGCACGGAGATGGGTACGGTCATCATTTCGTCGGCAATGTTTGACGATCTGGTGGGATGGATTCTGTTCTCGTTCGTGCTCGGAATGATGCATCCGCCGTCCGGCGGAAACATTGTTGACGGGGTGAAGCACACGGTCGTGCTGGTCTTTCTTTTTGTGGGGATCACTTTGACGTTTGGGCGTTGGCTGATCGACAAGATTCTGCCCCTATTGCAGGCGCACACGACGTGGCCGGGTGGAGTGCTGGGATTCATCTTCACGCTCACGATGGCGGGGGCAGCGTTCACAGAATATGCCGGGATTCATGCGGTATTTGGAGCGTTTGTCATCGGCATCGCGGTGGGAGAATCGGGTCATCTACGGCAACGCACTTCGCAGCACATTCACCAGATCGTGACCAACGTGTTCGCGCCATTTTTCTTTGCCAGCATAGGACTGCGAACGAATTTTGTTGCAAACTTTCACCTGGGCTTGACCGTGACCGTGATTGGAGTGGCTTGCGTTGGCAAATTACTGGGAGCGGGCTGGGGGGCGCGCCTGGGCGGAATGGACCGGACGTCGTCGCTGGCGGTGGGGCTGGCGATGAATGCCCGTGGAGCTATGGAAATCATCCTGGGGATATTGGCGCTGCAGGCGGGATTGATCCGGGAAAACATGTTTGTGGCGATGGTAGTGATGGCATTGTTCACTTCGCTGATATCGGCGCCGGCAATTCACTTCCTGATCCGTCGCAGGCGGAGTCTGACTCTGAAAGATACCGTTACCGCTAAATTGTTCTTGCCCACCTTGGGGGCGGAAACCAGGCTGGGAGCGCTGCGGGAGATGTGTGAAGTCGCGGCGGAGGCCGTGAGCAACGCGCCGGAAAGATTGTTTCGCCTGGTGTCGGAGCGAGAGCGGATTCTGGCCAGCGGATGGGAGAATGAGCTGGCTGTGCCCTACGCGCGTGTGAATGGATTGACCCGGCCGCTGGTGGTAGTGGCGAAGTCAGGCGGAATTGATTTTAACGCGCGCGACGGAAAGCTAACGCGCCTGATAATTCTGATTCTGACCGGAGACAATCAGTCGCAACAGGATTTACTAGCGGACGCCAGCGAGCTATTCAGCCGGAGAGAAGCGGTGGAGCAAGCAGTTCATGCGAGCACTTTTATGGAACTGGTGGCGGCCTTAAATGCGCCGGTCAAGTAGGCGGCCAACTCCGATTCGCCGATTCCTTATATTCAAGCTTCGTATTCACGTCCCATATTCACTCCCTTCGCGGGTATCACGGAGCGGTTTCGGCCGAATTGGATTGAAGGGCATTGGGAACAGCAGTTCTAACAGGTCTTTGGCCCCCGGATCTCCGATATACGCATGTCCGGTAAGGAAGAGGGTGGCTTGATTCCACGTGGGCTTCCTCAAGGTTGGCGGCTCATAGGATTTGCGGATCTGAAGATGCACGAAGCTTCTCCTTCTGAAACGAAACTTTATTAGCGGCGAAGCCAGGACCCGGTTCCCATCGGCTAGGTAGCCTGGTGGACGCTAGGGCGGTACTTGGCTTACGGTGCGGAATAGAGCAGCAACACTCTCCGGAAGAGTTTCTTCGAGCCTGCACCCCAGCCATTCCTGTAATTCGGACTTTTGTGGCAACGGGAGAGACTGAAACTCGAGGCCCATAATGCCGCGTTTGTCGCGCCAGCGGACTTTAGTATCGGCCGCTACCTGAATGGTGCAGCCCGGCAAGCTGAAGCGTACTGAGGCAGTGAGGCCGAGGTCGAGAGCGGGAGGAGCGCTGATTGCCACCCCACCTTCGCTGAGGTCGACAGTGTGGCAGAAGAGTTCTTCGGACTGCGCGCCCCGAATAAAGGCGGGAACAGCGACTGGGCAACGGAAGTAGCGACGCCGCTCGCGCACAATCAAGCCGTAAGCGGCCCGAAAGATCGGAACGACAGAGGCAGGAGAGAGCGGTCTCTGCAGTACAAAAGTCGAATCCGGCTGGATTGCGGCTCCCCGCGACCCGTCTCCCATGGCGATGGCAAAGGTAACGGCAGTACGGTGGGCCCGGGAAACACGGAGTTGATCGAGTAAGAGAAGTGCCTCATCTCCGAACAGCAGGTCCACAACCACGGCTTCAAACTTCTTCTTATTTAGCAGAACGGCTGCGGTAAGTACTTGTTCGCATATCTCCGGGAAGATAGCGAGTGGGTGCAGCGCTTCGCTGATTAGCTGACAGGTTAACGGATCGGCACATACTACTAATGCCGTTGCGGCAGGGACCGGGTCCGCCTTCTTGTTCATTTGCAGCTCCTCATACACGGAGCTGGAATCGGTTGCGGTTCGGACCAGGCTTGGGCTTGCTTACTACGCACCAGGTGAAACGACAACTCCCGCGACGCAGCGCTTGTGGAACTGAATAGGACAATTCCTGCCAGGTGCAGATAGTTCACGGTTAATACTCCTACCGCGCCCAGGGCGTGGGTGGTTCAGGTTGGTAAAAGCGGATGATCCATCGGATGCAACTATACTGTCAATCGCAATCGGATATGCGAATAACATAAGTTAATACAGTTTTATACTTAATAAGTTTATTACTTAGTAAGTTTATATGTGAATGCATGTCTGCGATCGACCCTGGGACTGCATCGTTAGTCTTGGACATCCGGAAATGGCGGTTAGACTTTAGTCTTGGACATCCGGAAATGGCGGTTAGACTTTTTCGGGAAAGGATTGATGTTTACTGTTACGGCACGAGCATTTTAGCGCTGACGCGGCACTGAGAATCGGGTATGCTCACCGCAATCGGTTAATCCCGGAAGGGAGCGTGTATGGCTGATCTAGATGCGGTTCTAGAACAGTTGAAGCAAGAACGTAAACGTGCGGAGGGCGAGCTTAAACAACTGGGAAAAGTGATCACGGCGCTGAGCAGGATGAAGACCGGAAGTTTCTCGACATCCGGCTCAGGGACAGGTGTGAAACGCCAGTTGTCGGCAGCAGCCCGAGAGCGCATCGCGGCCGCGCAAAGAGCGCGCTGGGCGAAGGTGCGTGCGCAGTCCAGAAAATCGTCATGAGCGACGAAGCATCCTAAGAGGATAGGCCGGAAGCGAGCCGGTGAAGTCAGCGGGGTTATTGAGGTCATACCCGCGGGCTGCACCGGTTTTCTTATTGGTCAAGTTTTTTTATGAGTTCAACCGCCGGCTCGAACGTTCATTCAGATGGTTACTTAGGCAAATGGTTACATCAAGCCGAGACGCTGATGCCTCCGCTGGCGGGCGAACCACTGGTTGTGGAGCTGCCCGAGGATCCGGGGGTTGATGCGCCGGCAGCCGGAAAATTCACCACGATCTGCTCATTGCCGGTGGGATTCAGATTGAAAGTGATTTGCTGAGGCTTGGAACCCTGCTCGCCCACGCTGAGGGAAATCTGTTCCCCACCATTGGCTGAGTTGGCAATGTTGATGGTGACCTGCTCGGGAGTGGTGCTGCCGCTGTTGTTGCTCAGGTTGAGAATGATTTCAGGTCCGCTCCCGGGCGTCGGAGTTGGGCCGGGGGTGGGATCCAGTCTGTGGCCATTTCCAAACGTGCTCTTGAGGGCGGCGTAAGCTTGTTGGGCGCCGGCGAGGTTCCCGGACTGCAGGGCTTGCCCGACGGCGTTGAAATCCTGTTCGCGCTGATTGCCGCTGAAGGAATTTCCGCTGGAAAACGGGCCGTTCTGGCCCAATGAGACAATGGTGTTGAAGGCGGTTTGAGCGCCCGCCAAATCGCCGGACCCGAGCGCCTGCCCGAGTCCTCGCAGATCGCTCTGCCGAGTTTGAAAATACGAATTGAGTTGCTGGTTTAGCGAAGCGCTGTTAATGGCTGATGTCGACATAAGTCTCTCCTCATAAGTCGTGGTCTGACAAGGAACGCGGCACATTCCTGCCATCCAAGTACCACATCGACCACGCACTGATGAACTTTAGGACATGCGAGGAGATCGTCGGGAAAAACTTCAGGTCGTCCGACAATGTTCCCGGACCAACAGCCTGTACTTCCTGCGGTCCTGGCCCGAGCAGTCGAACTGACGGCCCTGTGGAAACCTTGGTTGTGAATGGCTTGACAGTCGGAGTATACTTTGCTCGTCGGCTGGTCCACTTATCGGACCACTAGCTATGGGTACCGCAGTCAAACCCGAATTTGAAGTAGTGCGGCGGAACCGTGTCTACGAAGAGGTGGCCAAGCAGATCGAACGCCTGATTTTAAAGAAATTGAAACCGGGCGACAAACTTCCTTCGGAGCGCGAATTGGCAGAACTGCTGCGTGTCAGCCGGGGATCGATCCGCGATGCAATTCGAAGCCTGGAGTTGGTAGGACTGGTTGAGGCCCGTCAGGGAACCGGGACTATTGTTCGCGAAATTTCAGCCGACGCACTGGTCCATCCTTTTGCCAATGCGCTGAAGCGGCGCAAGGAATTGGTGAGCGAGCTTTTGGATTTTCGCAAGATGCTCGAACCGCCCCTGGCCGCCCGCGCCGCCACCCGCGCCACTCCCGAGGAAGTTCTCGAGATGGAAGAGATTCTGCGGCGTCAAGAGGAGAGACAGCGGCAGGGTGACGCTGCCGTAGCCGAGGATGCGGAGTTCCACTACAGCGTGGCGTTGGCATCGGATAACAGTGTCGTGCTGAAAGTCATCGACATCCTTATGGACGTGTTGCGCGACACGCGGGCGCGTTCGTTGCAGGTGGAAGGACGGCCGCAAAGATCGCTGGCCGGACATCGGCGGGTTCTGGCGGCTATCAAGAGCCATGATGCCGAAGCTGCTCGAGCTGCCATGCGGCGGCACCTCGAAGACGTGGAAGAGATCGTGCTTAACAAGTTTTGACGAAACCGGACCCGAGTATTCTGCGATTCGCAATCTTGAAGCGAGTGAACCGATTTACTCCGAGACCATCAATTGACTGACCTGGTAAACGACATGTCCGGCGATGCGAGTGGCACCGTGATGGAAAATTTCCAATCGTCGCTTTCAACCGTACTCACACTGCGCGTGGCGGAAGCGCGAGTGGAAGACGTTGGCCATGCCATCGCGCGCTTGGCGCCGGCCGATCTGCGGCGGATCGGTGCCCACGCCGGCGACGTGCTCAAAATTACCGGCAGCACCATCGCTGTAGGGCGCGCCGAACTTTCTGACGATGGACACGAAGGCATGATCCAGATCGATGGCACATGCCGCAGCAACTGCGGCGCGGGCCTGCAGGAGCAGGTGACGGTGTCATCCATCGAGCGCCAGGAGGCTGTCGCGGTGCGCTTCGCTCCGTTGTGGATTGGGGCCGCCCCCGCCACCATCGCTCCCGACCGAATGCTCGAGGATCTGATCGGCGTTCCGGTCATGGCAGGCTGCGTAGTGCGTGTGCCGACATTTGCCAAAGCGGTGAACTTCCAGGTAGTGCGGACGATTCCCTCTGGCGCTGTCGTCATCGGGAAACGTACCGACATCCGGGTGGTCGAAGGCGAGCAGACGGCGGCGCGAGCTCCCTCCGTTTCTTATGAAGATATCGGCGGACTGGAGCGCGAAGTAGCGCGGGTACGCGAAATCGTCGAATTGCCGCTGAAATATTCGCGCATCTTCGAGCGCTTGGGAATTCTCGCGCCGAAAGGCGTGCTGTTGTATGGGCCGCCGGGAACAGGCAAGACCTTGCTGGCCCGCGCTGTGGCCGCCGAGAGCCGCGTGCACTTTATTCATCTCAACGGCCCCGAGATCATGCGGAAGTTTTACGGTGAGAGCGAAGCCAAGCTCCGCGAAGTGTTCGAAGAAGCGGCGCGGCACGCGCCCGCGATTCTCTTCATTGATGAGATCGACGCCGTGGCTCCGAAACGAGCTGAAGTGACTGGTGAAGTCGAAAAACGCGTCGTGGCACAGCTTCTCAGCCTGATGGATGGTTTTGTTGCGCGCGGCCAGGTCATCGTCATTGGTGCAACCAACATTCCCGAGGTTCTTGATCCGGCGTTGCGGCGGCCCGGGCGCTTCGATCGCGAAATCGAGATCGGTGTCCCAAACAATCAGGCGCGGTTGCAAATTCTCAGGATTCACACCCGCGCCATGCCTCTGGCGCATGACGTGGATCTTCGCGAGATCGCCGAGCACTCGCACGGCTTCGTCGGCGCGGACCTTGAAGCGTTGTGCCAGGAAGTTGGAATGATCGCGCTGCGCGGATTTTTATCAGCCTTCCCCCTCGAAACCGACGGCGCCGCATCCCAACTCGACAAACTGCAGGTGACTCGTGAAGACTTTCTAGCCGGCTTGAAAGAAGTTGAACCCAGCGCGACCCGCGAGTTCTTTATCGAGAAGAGCAGTTCCACATTTGCATCACTCGCCGGTCTCGATGAGGTCAAACGGTTGCTCGACACGGTGGTCGAGCATTCCCACGTCCATGACGAAATCTATGAGCAAGTGGGACTGACTCCGCCGCGCGGCATCCTGCTGGCTGGACCGTCCGGTACGGGGAAGACTGCCATGGCCCGCGCTCTCTCCGGTGAAAAGCAAATTCCGCTGATCGCGATCGATGGCCCGCAGCTTTACTCGAAGTGGTTAGGCGAGTCCGAGCGCGCTCTGCGCGAGGTTTTCAAAAAGGCAAGGCGCGCTGCCCCTTGCATTCTGTTCTTCGACACGATTGATGCGGTCGCGCCCAAATTCGGCGCGGAGCAATTCGGCACCGATGTATATCAAAGGATTCTCAGCCAGTTGCTGCGCGAGATCGACAACTTGCGCGATGTCAAAGGCGTGATCCTGCTGGCAGCTACCAATCGTCCGGAACGTGTAGAACCGGCGCTCCTGCGCAGCGGGCGCTTCGACTACATACTTCCCTTCGCCCGACCCAGTGCCACCGACCGCGCGGCCATCATGCGGCTTTGCTGCCGGCGTGTGCCGCTTGCCTCTGATATCGACTTTGACGACTTTGCCGCACGAACCGAAGGATTCACGGGCGCCGACATAGAGAGCTTATGCAAGAAAGCGACGCTATCGGCGATTGCGGAGTTTCAGGATGGCACTCGACCCGCGCCGTTGTCGGTCCTGCGCAATGACTTCCTGGCGGTTTTGGAATCGGATCGCGGCAATCCGAAGCAATTGAAACGAGTGAATATGCTGAGCGACGGCGCCGGAGATTTGTGCTCCGACGCACCCACTAACTAGTAAGCGACAGCAATAGTAATAACAACGAGGACTGATTATGGCTTACACAGAACTCACCGTTTGGACGCGCGGCATCATCATGGATAAGGAAGGCCGCGACATCGTGAACTCCATCTCCGCGTCTGCCCGGCTCGAGGGCAAATACGCGCAGGCGATGGAGAATTACGTCGACAATCCCGATCGCACCAACTGTCCCACGCGCAAGTACTGCCGCGTGAGCGATCAAGTGCTCGAGAACGAACTCACTTACGAAAATGAACACCCAAACATCGTCGTGCTGGTCGAAGGAACGATGGTGAAGGGCTGGGATTATATGCGCGGCATGCCGCCGGGTGGAACGCTGGTGATCAACACGCACTACACGCCGGATTACATGATTCGCTTTGTTCCAGGCGCCGAGCGGCTTGCCCAACTTGTCTGCGTGGACGCCGCCAAGATTGCCGATCACAAATGGCTCTACTATCGCTTGGGCGAGCTGGGTCTTGATCGCCTTTCAACCGAGGGCGCGGCCGAGAGAAATAAGTCGATCGCACCCGATATCGCCGCTCCGCTGATTGCGGCAGTGGTGAAGACCACGGGTATCGTGAAAATGAAAACCATCGAGCCCATGATTGCGAATAAGCACGCATTTGAAGTGGCACTCAACGAATTGCACATCATGCCGCTGACCGCAGTGGCGGTGTAGGAGAGGATTAATAAATGTCGACCAAGAACACACATATTCCCGATTGGCTTACGGTCCCGTTCGCCGGCATCACGCCCGCGCCCTCGCAGGAAAAAGGACAGGACCTTTTTCCTACCGGCAACTGGCGTTCAATCCGTCCCGTGTACCGCGACAAGCTGCCACCCTGCAACAACGCTTGCGGCACCAACGAAAAAATTCAGGGTTATCTCGACCTGGTGAAGCGCGGCAAATATTTGGACGCCTACGCGCTCATTAAGGAAGACATGCCGTTCCCCTCGGTCACCGGGCGCGTCTGCTACCACCCGTGCGAGCAAGCCTGCAATCGTGGAAAGTACGATGAAGCCATTTCAATTCGCGCGGTCGAGCGGTTTCTCGGCGATCTCGGTCAGGCGCTGAAAAACGACGTAGTCAAGCCGGGAAAGCCGAATGGCAAGAAAGTCGCGGTCGTCGGATCAGGCCCCGCCGGCCATAGCGCCGCATATCAACTGGCGCGCCTCGGTTACAAAGTCACCATCCTGGAAAAATCTCCGAAAGCCGGCGGACTCAACCGCGGAGGCATTCCGGACTGGGTTCTTCCGCAAAACATCCTTGATCGCGAGATCGAGCGCCTCGAACAGCTTGGCATCACGATCAAGACTGGCGTCGAGGTTGGCAAGGACGTGTCGTGGGACAGCCTTAAGAAGGATTACGACGCCTGCGTGCTGGCCGTCGGTCTCACCGAACCGAACAGCGTGAAAGCTGAAGGCGAAGACAAGAAAGGCGTCCTTTACGGACTTCCCTTCTTGCGCGACATCGGCATGGGCACTTCCAAAGTAAAGCTGGGAGCCCGCGTTGCCGTAATCGGCGGCGGAAATACGGCCATCGATTGCGCTCGCGAAGCGCTGCGTCAAGGCGCTGCGGAAGTGACCATGATTACGGTCGAGGGCAATGCGAAAGAAATGCCAGCGTCGCCCGAAGACCTGCATGACATGCTCGAGGAAGGCGTCGAATTGATGCATGGACGCGCAGTGACCGCAGTGCTCGGCAATGGCAAAGCTGAAGCGTTGCAACTGCACAAGGCGCGTTTTCAGGGAGCCATTAACGCGTCTCCCATAACAGTCGATCGCGAAGCTCCGGGGGAGCGCTTCGCAGTTGACAACGTCATCATCGCCATCGGCCAGCACGCCTCTCTCAACTGGCTGCCGGCTGAATTCAAGAACGAGCGCGGCACCATCAAGATGGACAAGTTCGGCCGCCTCGGAGACACCAACTTCTTCGCCGCCGGCGATATCGCCCAGGTCGGTTCCGGCCAGCCGCTTATGGTCGTCAATGCGGTTGGCGATGGCAAGCGCGTTGCGTTCAATCTCGACAAAGTAGTGCGTGGAGAAAAGCTGCAGCCGCGCACGATTCCCGTCGACGTCATCTTCGATCTGAATCGCATGAACATGACGTACTTCCCGCACTTCCCCCGCGTCCAGCAGGAAATGCTGCCGACTACGACCAGAACGAAAACGCAGGATGAAGTGATTCAGGCATTCACCGAAGAGCAGGCGGTCGAAGAGGCCAATCGCTGCTTCAGTTGCGGCACGTGTAACGCGTGCGATAACTGTTACCTGGTTTGTCCCGAGCCTTGCATCGCGCGTCCAGAGCGGTCGAACGGGCTCTACAAGATTCTGGTCGATTACTGTAAAGGGTGCCGCGTGTGCATCGAAGAGTGTCCCACGGGATGTCTCGAAGGCGTGCCCGAGCTCGACTTCGATACCGGCGTGGTGCGCATGGATACTGCTTTCGCAATCTCGCCCGGGCTGCATGGACGGCAAGCGGAAGAACTGAGAAACCTGGGCGACCGGGCAGCGAAGAATATATAGAGTCGGAGCAAAATTATGCCAATGCTTGCAGAGCAGAAAAAGAGAACAGTCCGAATCAATGGCTGCGTCGCCTCGGCGCAGGCCGCCAAATATGCAGACGTTGATGTGATCGCGGCTTACCCGATCCGGCCTTACACGGCGACCATGATGGCGCTCGCGCAAATGGTGGCCAACGGTGAACTCGACGCCGAGTACATTGTGGCCGATAGCGAGCACTCGCAGTTGAGCATCGCGCACGGCGCAGCGTCGAGCGGCGCGCGCGTTTTCACCGGCAGTTCGGGAGTGGGCGTTCAGTTCGCTTATGAGCTTTATTCGCCGATCTCGGGCAGTCGCATGCCGGTCCAGATGATGATCGCCGATCGCACACTCGATCCTCCCGGCGATTTTGGTTCCGAACATACTGACGCGCTTTCCACGCGCGATATGGGCTGGATCATGGGCTGGTCGTGCGACGCGCAGGAAGCGTTCGACAATCACCTGATCGCTTATCGAATCGGCGAGGATCGGCGCGTCCTGTTGCCGCAGATGGTTTGCCAGGATGGCTTCTTTGTCTCGCACATCACGGGCGACGTCGAGTTGCCCGACAGCGGTCAAGTGAAGGAATTCCTGCCGCCGTACAAGCATCCGTATCCGCTTGATCCGCGGCATCCCGTGTCGCACGGCCCGCAGATTATGCCGGAGCAAGGTCCGCCGCTGCAGTTGGAGCGGGCGCGCGCCATGGAAGGCTCGATGGAAGTCATCGAGGAAGTCCACGAGGAGTTCGCGAAGATCTTCGGGCGCAAATACGATCCGTGGCTCGAAGAGTTCATGACCGACGATGCCGAAGTAGTATTCTTTCTTCAGGGCGCCCATGCCGTGACTGCGCGATTTGCCATTCAGCACATGCGTGAGCGGGGATTGAAAGTAGGCATGGTTCGGTTGAGAACCATCCGGCCGTACCCGACGGAACGCGTGAAAGAAGTCCTCAGCAAATTCAAAGTGGTCGGAGTGATTGAGACAAATATGGGGCTGGGCAGCGTAAGCAGCGGTGGCGTTCTGTATGCCGAAGCTGCCGCAGCCCTGTATGAAAGCCAGAAGCGTCCGCTGATCCTGTCATTCATGGCGGGCATGGGCGGCGAGGCGATCGTGCTGAAGGAATTCTATTGGATGACTGAGAAGATGCTGGGTGCGCAGCGCCGCGGCAAAATCGAAAAGCGCACGCACTGGGTCGGCTTCGAAGAGTAAGCATTTTGGCACGCGCAAGAAAAGCACGCACTGAAAAAGATTGAGGCAGGGTTTCGGACTCTGCGATTGGAGAACTGATATATGGCAACCATAGAAGTCCAGCGGCAGCTCTTGCCGATTCTCGACAGCCCCAACCAGGGCGCGCGTTTTTATAACCCCGAACTGCCGTCGTCGGAACCATTCGTTCCGGGACACCGCACCTGCGCCGGATGCGGGCCGTCTATTCAATACCGAATGACGAGCAAGGCTGCCGGCGACAACACCATCCTGGTCGGGCCGACTGGCTGCATGTACGTCGCGAACAGCTCTTATTTGTGCACGCCCTACAACGTGCCTTGGGCGCACACGCAGATTGGCAGCGCCGGCAGCTTTACTGCTGGCGTCGCCGCTGCGTATGAAGCGATGATCCGCAAGGGCAAGTGGAAAGGCACGTTCCCGAATATTATCTGCGAAGCTGGCGATGGCAGCGCTTCCGACATCGGGCTCGCCTCGATTTCCGGCGCGCTCTACCGCAATCACGATTGCCTGATCATTTGCTACGACAACGAGCAGTACGCGAACACCGGCATCCAGGCGTCTTCACGTACTCCCTACGGCGGCATGACAACGTTCTCGCCTCCCGGCCCCGAGGTTCCAGAAGGCAAGAAGCTTTATCCCAAGGATCTCGCGCGCATGATGGCGGCGGGGCATCCTCACTGCTACGTTGCGACGGCGAGCGTGGGCTATCCCATCGACTTGATGAATAAAGTTCGCAAGGGACTCAACCACAAAGGCGCAGCCTACCTGATGATCTACACGCCATGCCAAAAGGGATTCGTCTACGAGACGCCACGCTCGATCGATCTTGGGCGGCTGGTCGTCGAATGCGGTCTTTATCCGATGTGGGAGTGGAATCCGGAAAAGCGTGAATTCAATTACAGCTTCCGTCCGGCGAGCATGCGGCCGGTCTCGGAGTATCTGAAATTGCAGGGACGCTTCGGCCATCTCCACGCCGAGCATATCGCCAACCTGCAGAAGTTCGCCAATGAACAATGGAAGATGATGGGCGTTGCCCTTCCCGAAGCCCTGGTTCAGGCCGCGGATGCGAAAAACCTGGTGAACATGGCGGCAGCAAGCGAAGCCGCTGCAGTAGCGGAGACCGTATGAACACGAAAGCCGATACACTCATGACGCAAAAAGAGCCCGAGGTCGAGCCCGAGGGCCAGGAAAGTTATATCGTCACCGAGGGCAAGAAGCGCGGAGCCACGCGCGACGTGCGGCCGGAAGCGGCGTACGACCGCTACTACACCGTGCTGCGCGTGCATGCCGGCGATGCCATCCTGACCGACAACTGGCACACGAATCAGGTGCTCGACCACGCTCGCAATAACTTCGAGGGCGTCACGTTTGCCATGCGCACGCTGGAAGCCTGGGGCGCGATGATCGAAAATGATCACCGCGCCTACTACACCGCCGGCGGGCGAATCTGGATGATGGACCTCGAGCCCTCGGAAGGCAAGAAGAAGCGGCTGCCTGGGACTGGTCCAGGTGCGGGTAAGAAGTAATTTGTCCCGCATCTTGCTCATTGATGACACGCCGGAGATTGCCGAGCTTCTCACATTCTCTCTGCAAGACCTCGGCCACGAGGTCTTCGCAGAGGGATTTACCAATGCGGTCAACGAACTGATTATCGAGCACCGCGCTGATGCTGCGGTGCTTGATTGCACTGCCTTCGACATGAGTGAAGCGCTTTTCGATGCCGTGCGCAATCATCCAAAACACGCCGAGCTTCCCGTGGTCATCATCACCGACACGCCCGAGCAGGCGGAGCCGAGTCTGCGTTCGCGAAAGGCGCGCAAAGTTCTGCTGGTCCCGAAACCATTTACCGGGTCGCAAGTCGGAAGGGCGCTGGCGCAGCTACTCGAATAGCTATGTCATTGTGGAGCATGGACGAGTGGCAGTACGTCGAGCACGAGGTCGTCACCGACCCTAAGGGAAGGAAGTGGACGGTCGCGCTGATGGATGTTCTCGGTCAGCAGGGCGACCCTGACATGCCGGACGAGCTGCTCGAAATTCAATATTCATCCGGACGCTATTTCACGCTCGTCTACTCGGATGGCGGAGCGCTGCAGCGGGAGCGCGGCTATGCCTCTCTGGAAGAAGCAACGAATGCGTACGGAAATCTGCTCGTAGCAGTTATTGATGGCAGTCTTGATCCTTCGCAGCCGGTGTTTCGAGAAGACTTGAACGATTGACCGTTTGACAAGGATTGCGCGCTGCAATAGGCAGTAACTTAGAATTACCGCCCTGGATCCAAATCCCGCATGATGACATGAAGTACCTGCCCCGTGGTTTTCGCATCGCGCTCTGAAATTATTCCGTTCGAACCAGTCTCACCTTCAACAGGCACTCGATCTCGATATGTACGCGCCACTGCTGGCAGCCGGGCAGCCCCGCTGCGAATGAGTCCCACTGTTTCCGCAACCGCAAGCCGCGCCTCGAATGACCAATCCGCAATCCTTCCTGCGGGCGCGCCTGAAGCAGCCAGCGCGTTTGCACCTCTATGTTCGAGCGCGTCGGTCACAATCGCTTCCAGGATTCCGCAAGAAGTCATCATCGCAAAATCATAGTCGCCCTTTTCGAGCGCGGTGCGGCTATCAGCATAAGCCTGCTCGAGGACAGGGCGAATCTCAGGATTGTGAACGAAATCGAAGCGATGAGGAGCCGGTTGCTGGGATGAAGCGGAAATAATGGCTCCATCATTGGTTTGGGTGAGCGACGCAACTGCTTGTCCCAATACGCCGAGCAATTGCTGCACGATCTCGGCCGGCGCGGCACCCTGGGCTGCGCTGCCATCGGGGGAGCGCTTAAGAAATGCTCCGCTAAACGATCGCGCCAGCCAGTGAGCCTTGCTGCCTCCGGAAAGTTGATTGATGGTTACGCCGCAATCTTCCTGCCAGCGGCGCGTCGCCGCAATCACCGTAGCATCGGCAGAATCGGCCGCTAAACTGTCACGAAGCTGATGCCCGCAGCGCATCAGGCTGTCGAGATGCGAGAGGTAGGTCTGGACCTGCGTCTGTAGGCTTTCATCCATCAGGGGCGAGAGGTCTTGACAGTGCTGTGCGAGAGTGATAAAGTCCGTCCCGCAAGTGGTTCGGTTACTGGACCAGTATACAATATATTTTGCTGCGAACTGCCGGGTTGGGCAGTGCGTCGATAAAGTCTTGAAGCTTCGTCTACGGGGTGGCAACCATGAGCGCATCTCCAAGTTCCCTGATACATCCTTCGCGCATTCCCAACCGGTGGGTCCAGCTAGTGGCAGGCATCGTCGCCATGATGGCCATCGCGAACCTGCAGTATGCCTGGACTTTGTTCACCAAACCCATACAAGCCCATCTGCACGTGTCGCTGGAGGCCGTGCAATGGACCATTGTTTTATTTGTTGCCTTGGAAACCTGGCTCGTACCGTTTGAAGGATTTCTGGTGGATCGAATTGGACCACGATTCATGCTCGGCATTGGCGCGATTCTGGCCGGACTGGGCTGGATCGGATCGGGGCGGACGGAGTCGCTTTACGGACTCTACTTCTGGTACGGCCTCGGCGGCATCGGCGCTGGCGCGGTGTATGGAGGAACCATTGGGAACGCTTTGAAATGGTTTCCCGACCATCGCGGTCTATGCGTCGGCTTGACCGCCGGAGCTTTCGGCATTGGCACGGCGACCACGATCGCTCCTATTGCCGCCATGTTGAAAACCTCGGGCTACCAGCACACCTTTATCTTCTGGGGAATTGTTCAGGGGATTGTGGTGCTCGCCGCTTCCCTCTTCTTAGCCAGACCCCCAGTGGGATGGACGCCGCCAAACTGGAAGGAGAAAGAAGCGAAGATTAAAGCCAAAGTGAAAACGTCGGCGGTCGACATGACGCCCTGGCAGATGCTGCGACAGCCGTCTTTCTATGTCATCTACCTGATGATGACCATGCTGGCGTTCGGCGGCATTGTGGTCACGGTGCAACTTAATCCCATGGCTTCTTCGTATCACGTGGATAAAGTCGTGGTGGTCTGGGGGATGACGGCGCTGGTGCTGGCGATCACGGTTGACCGCATTCTGAATGGGCTGACGCGTCCCTTCTGGGGATGGGTATCGGACCACATTGGCCGTGAGAATGCGATCTTCATCTCTTTTATTCTCGAGGCAATCGCCGTGTATGCGCTGCTCCAATTGATCAGCCGTCCCATTTGGTTCGTGGCGCTATCAGGCTTGTGCTTCTTTGCCTGGGGCAATATTTATTCGTTGTTCCCCTCCATCACCGGCGACCTGTATGGAAATAAATGGGCCACCACTAATTACGGCATCGTTTACACGGCCAAAGGGGTGGCAACGGCTTTTGCCGGTCCCGGCGCCGCTTGGCTGTTTGCCAAGACCGGATCCTGGACTAAGGTCTTCTGGGCGATGATCATCTGCGATCTTATCGCCGCGTTCATGGCGTTGCTCTGGCTGAAGCCTCTCGCGGCAAAGGTGGTCGCTGAATCGAACCGGGGAGCCCAGCAGTCCGTTAACCTCACTCCTCCAGTAAAGGCGCAAGGCGTAGCGTAGAGAAACCATCGTCCGCCGGTCCGTTCGATCTGTTTGGGCGAAGGGACCGGCTTTCGTTTGCACGCTTCTCTGCACATAATCTCTGGACGTCCGTTATTCGTAGAATCGCGACTAGATCAGCCATTTTCCGGTTAGTGTGATGTCGCTCTACGCCGATTTCTCCACCGGCTGGCAAAACTCGATCAGTTTTCCCTGCTGTAACTGCGGAGCCGTTGTCATTTTTCTCTGGAAGTTTGTTGGTACGTAGAACTCGATTACTTGCGCCATAAAAGATCCTCCTGCTTCCTGTGAAACCCTAATTCACCCGTTGTATTCGGCTTTTCATTTTGGAATCCTTATATGTAGGATGTTCCACAGACGTAACAAGCACTTGGTCTGCCAAACGGAATGCCGCGATTCCGACCAGAAGCGGCTGATGCCGAACTTGGAATCTCCGATGAAAGGAATGCGGTTAGCTGCGAATCTGTGCGCTCTTAGACTTGGCGATCCACGTATGTCCCTGGTCGGGAGCCCTGATCCTCGGACCAGGTATCACTCAATCGGACAGCATGTCTGTCCATCACCGGACAGCCTCTGATTCAGAAACCTGCAGCCAAGCGATGCAGTTCTGTCCGATGGGCGGCTGACCAGCGTCATGAAGGACGCTCCGTCCAAGGACACTCCGTCCAAGGATTCCAAGGCTAAAACCAGAGTCCCTAGGGGGCGTGAAAAGCCACGAGCAAGTAGTCGATGCCGCAGCTGCAAATTCTTTGGCAATAATATACTTGACTCAGTGAGCGGGAGTTTGCTAAAGTCGGGTCATGGCACACGAACCCAAGACCCTTCAGCAAGCAATCGCGTACTTCGCCGATCCTGACCGCTGCTTTGAATTCCTGAAAGCGCGAATCTTTCCCGACGGTCCGATCTGCCCGAAGTGCCAGTCGAAAGACGTGCGCTTCATCGCGACTCGCCGCCTCTGGGAGTGCAAGAAAGACCACTCCAAAAAGCAGTTCTCCATCAAAGTCGGAACCATCTTTGAAGCGTCTCCGATTCCTCTCGACAAATGGATGACCGCAGTTTGGATGATTGCGAACTGCAAGAACGGCGTCTCGTCCTACGAGATTCACCGCGCTATCGGGGTCACTCAGAAGTCGGCATGGTTCATGCTCCATCGCATCCGCGTGGCTTTGCGGACAGGCAGTTTTGGAAAGATCGGCGGAGATGGCAGCGAAGTCGAAGTCGATGAAACTTTTGTCGGTGGAAAACTCAAGAACATGCACAAAGAAAAACAGGGCAGGTATCGCGCTCTGAGCGGCACGACGCAATTCGGCGGGAGCGGCGGCAAAGCTATCGTCATGGGAATGCTGGATCGCACCGCACGCCAGATTCGCGCCAGCGTGGTGCCGGACGTTTCGCGCCTCACTTTGCAGAACGCTGTGCTCCAAAATGTGGAGCATGGAACCAACGTCTATACCGATCAGGCTCCGGCATACCAGCGATTGAATAAGACCTACGTGCATGAGATCGTGAACCATGCCGAAACCTACGTCCGTGGCCGCGTTCACACCAATGGCCTTGAGAACTTCTGGAGTCTCTTCAAGCGGAATCTTGCCGGGACTTACGTCTGTGTTGAGCCGTTCCATTTGGAGCGTTACGTCGATGAGCAGGTATTCCGTTACAACAATCGCGGCACTAAAGAAAATCCGCTGACCGATGCGGATCGCTTCGATGCTGTGCTGAGAAATTTGGTGGGAAAACGTCTGACCTATAAGGAACTCACTGGGAAGGAGGGTTCATCTTGACAAGAATATTTCCTTCACTATCATTCGGGGGCGCTTTGCTCACGCTACCCCCGCCGCTTGCAAAGTTGACGAAGACGAATCTGTACCCAAAAAAGAATACCGACCGACTTTCGCCACACCTGGAGCGTCCCATGCGCCCAATGATCTCTCGTGCAGTCGCGAAGTGGATGAGTGTGCCTGCCATCCTTCTGGCTTTCCTGGCTCTCCAAAGCTTCTCGTTCGCTCAAGCCCGGTTGGCTTCGAGCAGCAACCACAGCAGTCAGAATTTGCTGCAGAAGAGGAGCGTCAGCCTGGCGCCGGTGCGCGCAGCCGCGAGCGGTGCGATCCAGCCTCCCGCCACTACGGAGACTTGGACGGGCGGTGGCGGCACCCCCAACTGGAGCAATGCCAGCAACTGGAACAATGGCGCCATCACAACCGGCGAGAACATCCTCATCAATCTGACCACGGCCGCCACGACCGACGATCAGGGCTTCACCATTGGTACTCTGACGCTGAGTAACGCCGGCGATTCGGTGACAATCAATCCCGGTGCGACCCTTACGGTTGGCGGCAACATCGCAAACAATGGCACGATCACGCTGGGCACCACGAGCGGGTCGGAAATAGTTTTGAATGGGAACGTAACCCTGAGCGGTACCGGAACCCTGACGCTCACGAACAATTCCAACAATTTCATCTTCGGGAATGCTGCGTTGGATCAACTCACTAACCAGCAGACGATTCAGGGTGCGGGGCAGATCGGGGATGGCCAGATGACCCTGGTGAACTCCGGAACCATAAACGCCAACCAGTCGGCAGGAATGACAATCGATGCGAACGACGGGTTCACCAACACGGGAACGGTGGAGGCAACCTCGGGGGCGACGTTGACTTTGGCCAACATGGGTACGGTCAACAACACCGGGGGAAAGATTCTAGCGAACACAGGCACGGTGATAGTGAACAGTTCGACGATCAACGGCGGAACGGTCACGCTGACCGGGGCTTCCACCTTGCAACTGAATAGCAGCACGCTCGTCGGCGAGACACTGACCAATAGTGCCACCGGAACGATTGAGGCGGCGTCGGGCACGAACGTGCTGGGCGGGACCATCAACAATTCGGCGGGGGGATTGTTTGAAATCAATAATGGTGCGGTTCTGAATCTGCAGGGGGGCACGTATTCGCAGCTGGGGAAAGTGCAACTGAATTCGACGGGGAGCTTCAGTGAGCTGGTATTGCAAGGGAATGTCACGCTGAGCGGCGGCACGGTGACGCTGTCGAACAACGCCAACAATTATATCTTTGGGCGGTTGCGGCGGACACGCTGACCAACCAGGAGACGATTTCAGGGAGCGGGGCACATCGGCGATGGCCAAATGACGCTGGTGAACTCGGGGACGATCAATGCCAACCAGTCGGCGGGGATGACGATCAATGCCAACGGCGGCATGACCAACACGGGGACGATGGAAGCGACTGCCGGGGCGACGCTGGTTTTGCAAAGTACGACGGTAACCAACACCGGGGGAACGATCTCGCCAACGGCAGACGCTGCAGGTGAACAGTTCGACGATCAACGGCGGGACGGTGACGCTGACCGGAGCGTCGACCTTGCAGTTGAACACCGGAACATCCACGGCGGGAACGCATTGACCAACAGCGCGACGGGGACGATCGAGTATTTGCGTCAGGCATCAACACGCTGGGGGGGACGATCAACAATTCGGCGGGCGGGTTGTTTGAAGATCGACAACGGAGCGTTGCTGCAGCTTGAGAGCGGGCACCTACTCGCAGCTTGGGGACGTGCAGGTGAACTCGACGGGGAACTTCAGCGGAGTTGGATGTTGCCAGGGCGAATGTCACCCTGAGCGGCGGCACGTGACGATATCGAACAACGCCAACAATTATATCTTTGGCCGGTTGCGGACGGACACGCTGACCAACCAGGAGACGATTTCAGGGGGCGGGGCACATCGGCAATGGCACAAATGACGCTGGTGAACTCGGGGACGATCAATGCCAACCAATCGGCGGGGATGACGATCAATGCCAATGGAGGCATGACCAACACGGGGACGATGGAAGCGACGGCCGGGGCGACACTGCTGTTGCAAAGCACGACGGTGACCAACACCGGAGGAACGATCTCGGCCAACGGCCGGACGCTGCAGGTGAACAGTTCGACGATCAACGGCGGGACGGTGACGCTGACCGGAGCGTCGACCTTGCAGTTGAACACGGCGACGATCCACGGCGGGACGCTGACCAACAGCGCGACGGGGACGATCGAGTTGGCGTCGGGCACCAACACGCTGGGGGGGACGATCAACAATTCGGCGGGCGGAGTGTTTAAGATCGACAACGAAGCGTTTCTGAACTTGGAAGGCGGGACCTACTCGCAGCTTGGGACGGTGCAGCTGAACTCGACGGGAAACTTCAGCCAGCTGGTCTTGGAGGGCAACGTCACCCTGAGCGGTGGCAGCGTGACGATGTCGAACAACGCCAACAATTACATTTTTGGCGCGGTTTCGACGGACACGCTGACCAATCAGGAGACGATTTCCGGAGCGGGCCACATCGGCAACGGGCAGATGACGCTGGTGAACTCGGGGACGATCAATGCCAACCAGTCGGCGGGGATGACGATTCAGCGCCAATGGCGGCACGACCAACACGGGGACGGTGGAGGCGACGGGTGGAGCCACGCTGGCGTTCAACTCGACGACATAACCAACACCGGGGGGACGATCTCGGCCAATGCCAGCACGCTGCAGCTGAACAGTTCGACGATCAACGGCGGGACGGTGACGCTGACGGGAGCGTCGAACTTGCAGTTGAACAACAGCACGATCCACAGCGGCAGCACAATGACCAACAGCTCGACGGGGACGATTACGATGGCGTTCGGGCACGCAACACGCTGGGCGGGACGATCAACAACTCGGCGGGCGGAGTGCTGGAGATCAATAACGGAGCGTGTCTGAAGCTGGAGGATGGGACGTACTCGAACTGGGCAACGTGCAGCTGAACTCGACGGGGAACTTCAGCGAGTTGGTATTGGAAGGCAATGTCACGCTGAGCGGCGGAACGTTAACGATGTCAAACAACGCCAACGAATTACATTTTTGGTGCGGTTGCGACGGACACGCTGACCAACCAGGAAACGATTTCCAGGGGCAGGGCACATCGGCAATGGAGTGATGACACTGGTGAACTCGGGGACGATCAACGCCAACCAGTCGGCGGGAATGACGATCAATGCAAACGGTGGTGTGACGAATACGGGAACTCTGGAAGCCACTGGCGGAGCCACACTGGCATTCAACTCGACCGGAGTGAATAACTCAGGCGGAACGATTACCGCTAATACCGGTACGCTGCAGCTGAACAGTTCGACGATCAGCGGCGGGAACGTGACGCTGGTCGGGGCCTCGAATTTGCAGCTGAACAGCAGCACGATCCACGGCGGCAGCACGATCACCAACAGCGCGACGGGGACAATTACGGTGGCATCGGGAACGAACGTGCTGGGCGGCACGATTAACAATTCGGCTGGCGGATTGCTCGCGATCAGCAACAATGCGTTTCTGGAGTTGGAGGGTGGGACCTACTCGCAGCTAGGAACGGTGCAACTGAACTCATCGGGGAACTTCAGCCAGCTGATATTGGAAGGCAATGCGACGCTGAGCGGCGGCACTATAACGATGTCGGCCAACGCTAACAATTACATCCTTGCCGCGGTTTCGACGGACATCCTGACCAACCAGGAAACGATTCAGGGTGCCGGGCAGATCGGTAATGGCGGCATGGGCCTGGTGAACTCGGGAACGATCAACGCGAATGCGAGTGGGAACATCATCATCAATGTCAGCAACATGAACTTCAACAATACCGGCACGATAGAAGCCAACGGAGCCACGCTCACCATCGAAGGACCCGGCGTCAACTTCTTTACCAACGATAACCAGAGCACGAATACGCTGACCGGTGGCACTTACATTGCGAACGGAGCCAATATTCAGTGGAATGCCGGATCCGGCGGCATCACGACGCTCGCGGCAAACGTGACCGAAGAAGGCGGGGGGCAGCTGTTCAACACTTCAAACAGCACGGGTGCTCTGGCGGGCTTGACCAGCATCACCTCCACCGGTTCGTTGACCATCGGTGGCACGGCCTTTACCGATGCGGGCAGCTTCAGCAATGCCGGTTCGCTTACGATTCTTGGGGGCGAAAGTTTCACGGTCGGTTCGCTGACTCAGATCAGCGGCGGCTCGCTCACGGCGGGAACATACGTGTTGGACGGGAATCTGAGCTTATCGGGCGCCACGCAGACCATCACCACAAACGCGGCCACCCTTACACTGGCGGGCGGCACCATCGAGAACGCTAACAGCACGAATGCGCTGGCCGGCCTGGCCACCAACAGCGGGAAGCTGACCATTGCAGGGTCCAGCAATAATGTTTCCACCACGGCGACGAGCTTCAGCAATACTGGTACGCTGACCATCAACGGCGGCGACAGCTTGACCGCCGCCAAACTGACGCAGATCAGCGGCAGCACTCTCTCGGGCGGTACATTTGTTTTGGGCGGCAACCTGGATCTGACCACCAGCGGAATCAGCGTCACCACCAATTCCTCCACGCTGACCTTGTCGGGTGGCACTATCAATTCGAATGGCGTGAACGCTCTGAGCGCACTGGCGTCGAATACCAGGAGCCTCACCATTGCAGGCTCCAGCAATAACGTTTCGACCAGCGCTGCCAGTTTCAGCAACACCGGCAACCTGACCATCAATGCCGGCGACAGTTTTACGGCTGCCAAATTAAGTCAGATCAGTGGCACGACGCTCTCTGGTGGAACTTATGTTCTGGCCGGCAATCTGGATCTGACCACAAGCGGCATCAGCATCGCGACGAACTCGGCTAACCTGACGCTTGAAGGAGGCACCATCAATTCCAACGGCTCCAACGCGCTAGCCGCTCTCGACAAGAACACAGGTACAATCAGCCTGACGAGCGGTGCGTTGACCACCGCCTCCGCAGACTTCAGCAACTCGGGTACCGTCACGGTCGCGAAGGGCACGACATTGACCGTCGGCGGCACGGGCAATAGCTACAACCAAACGGCGGGAACCACCACGGTCGACGGAACCCTTTCTGGCGGCACCAGCGGCGCTGTCAATGTCACCGGTGGCACAATTCTGGGAGCGGGCACAGTGAACGCCAACACTTCTGTTGGCAACGCTAGCGGAACCGCAGCCACTATCAACGTGGGCGACAACGCCAAAGCTGGCCTACTCTCGATTACCGGCACATACACGCAACTGGCGACCGGCAATATGACGGGCTTGATCAATGGAACCACCGCTGGCACCGGATTCAGCCAGATCAACGTCACGGGGACCGCGGCTCTCGCAGGGACGATCAACTTCACGGTGGCTACCGCCTTCCAGTCAAGCCTTACGGCGGGTGAAACCTTCACTGTGCTGACTGCGAGCAGCGTGACGGGTACGTTCTCCAACAGCACAATCGCCATCAACTCCAGCTTCCACTTTGTGGTGTCTTACACCACCACGGGCGTGGTGCTGACGGTGACTGCCGGTCCGGCAGCGCCGGCAAAACCTGGCAGTCAGCCAGCAGCAACGGCCGCGATGGCCACGGCGAAGCCGGCGACTGTAACATCGAAGAGCACAGCTCCCATTCGAGTAAGTGGCGGGCGGCAATACGTGGGAACCAGCAAGACAGCGAAACCCATCTTCGTTGCGGCCTGGGGACGGGCCCCCGGACGCTCGAACCCGATTCGGGTTGGAGAACCATTGAATGACGTGCGCATCTGGGAACATGTGCCTGTCACGCCCGTGTTTTTTGCCAGACCAGTAGCGGTAGTCTCGCGCGTTTCTAACCCAGTGGATTCCAGCGCCGAGCACATCGACGTGCCCACCGCAAATCGTTGGCTGGGCGAGAACCATCCCGTCGGCAACCCAGCGAACTTCGCTGGTTGGACGGGTTCATCCTCTAATCGCCGCGTACCAGTGAAGATAATGTTACCGTCGCTGCCACGGATTGCGCGGTGATAATATCGAGGCGCGGATATTACGTAGGATGAGGGGATTCCTGTGAGGAAAGTAATCGCGTTTGTGGTCGCTGTAGTCGTATTGGTGGGACTAACCGCTTGTGGGCGTGGACACCGGCAAAAAGGTCCGGAGATCACGACGCCCTACGCCGCTATCCTGCTCGACACCGGTCAGGTTTATTACGGAAAATTGACCAATGCCGGATCGAGTTTTCCCGAGCTAACCGACGTGTACTACATCCAAAGCCAGGCCAACCCCGAGACAAAAGCGGTGACCAGCGTGCTTGTACGCCGGGGCAATGAGTGGCACGGTCCGGATCGCATGTTCCTGAACCAGCGTCACGTCGTGTTAATCGAGCCGGTGGGAACGAGCTCGAAAGTAGCGCAACTGATCGAGGCCGATAAGCAAGGCAAACACTAGAATTCGGTGTTCGTCGGCGCCCCTGCGCCTTGTTCTCGTTAGGCGCAGGAGTTATTCGGTAAACCTTACCCGCTTCAGGGAGCTGGGTTAGAATCAAAACGCGGACTCATTCCTCCAACCCTGATCCTGAAAAACAGATGAATCGATCCCGTTCGTGCGTTTTCTTTCTTAGTAAAGGCATCGCCGTGGTGCTGCTGGCAGCGCTGCTTGGGCTTTTGCCGGCATGCCGCAGTTCTGCCCGCGCTCGAGAACATGTCGAAAAAGCTAACCAGTATTTCGCGCAAAAACAATTCTCCGCGGCCGAGAACGAATACCGCCAGGCCATCCAGATCGAATCTGATTTCGCTGAAGCTTATTACCGCCTGGGTCTTTTGCAAATCCAGCAGGAGCATCCCACCGCCGCTAGTCAATCTTTCGCACGGGCCGTTGATCTAGACCCCAGGAATTTGGACGCTCGCTTGCACCTCGGCGATCTGCAGCTCTCGTCCACTCAGTATTCTGAAGCTCGTCAGCAGGCCGACGCGGTGCTCCAGCAGGACAACAAGAATGCCGGCGCGCATCAGTTATTGGGCGAAATCGCCCTTCATCAGATGCAATACGTTGCTGCGGAAAATGAATTCAAACAAGGGATTATCCTCGATCCGCATAATACTCAAACTTACGAAGATTTGGGTCTCGCAGAATTACTTGACTCTGAGTACGGCGCGGCAGAGAAGAGTTTTCAGACCGCAATCGATATCCAACCGGACGACCCTCAAACCTATATCGGCCTGGCGAATTTCTACAAAGGCCAAAACGCGACGGATCGCGCCGAGCAAGTCCTGCAGCAAGGCATTGCAAGAACTCCGAAAGCGGTTGAGTTGCCCGTGGCGCTGGCTGAGCTCTATATAGAGCGAGGCCGCGTGGCCGATGCGAAAACCCTTCTCGATAAATTGGAAGGGGATGAGAACAACTATCCTGATGGCCGCCGCGCGGTAGCCGCTTTCTATTTAGACAATGGAGACGCGGCCGCCGCTCTCGACCGCTTCCGAGCTTTGGTGAGCAAAACCGAAAGCGATCAGGAAGCCGCCAGAAAAGTTACCGAATGCTATCTGCAGCTGGGACGCTGGCAGGATGCCGACCAATGGATCGATCAGCGCGACAAAAATGGTAAAGATCCTGATTTCCGCCTTCTTCGGGCGCGAAGTTACCTAGGTGCCTTCCGACTTCGCGAAGCGGCCGCCCAACTGCAAAGCCTCATTCAAGACTCCCCGGATTTGCCTGCCGTGTATTTCTACCTATCCCAGATTGATTCGGCGCAAGAGGATAGCGCGCAGGCGCAGCAGGCGCTTACCGATGCTCTTCGCGTTCAGCCCGGCTACTTGCCTGCTCTGCTGGGCCTTGGCAACATCAGTCTGCAGAAAAACGATGGGAATGCCGCTCTCGCCTATGCCAGTCAAGTGATCGCCACCAACTTTTGGCTGGCTGACGCTCACGTTCTGGCCGGAAGTTCCTACCTTCTGCAAGGTGATTTGAACCAGGCCCAGAGGGCTTTCGAACTGGCAGCCGGACTGAATCCTCGCAGCCCCGCGGCCCAGGAACGCCTGGGGCACGTACTGGGCATGCGTGGCAATTACGCCGATGCGGAAAAGGCGTATGAGAGCGCATTGGCAATTACTCCTGATTACGCTCCGGCTCTCAGTGGCCTGTCGGAAGTCCTCTCGAAAGAAGGAAAGACAAAGCAGGCGATCGTACGCATCGATCGTCAGATCGCGGCGCAACCTAAAGCCTTCCAGCTATACGTTGCTAAGGCGGAGTTTTGCATTGCCAAGAATGACTGGGCCTGTGCCGAGCATGGCTATCAGCAAGTCCTGGCTCTGAATCCTTACTATGTGAATGGCTATCTCGCTCTGGCTCACATCTACGCCGCAACCAACCGTCCACGGGGCATGATCCAGGAATACGAAGCTGCGCGCAGTAAGTTTCCCGAATACCTACCCACTTACATTCTGCTCGGCCAAGTTTACGAATATGTCGGAAACATCGACCGTGCGCGGCAGACTTACCAGGACGCCCTGAAGATTGATCCGAATTCTTATCAGTCCCTCAGCGATCTGGCGCGACTCTATGCCGACCATGGGGGATCGCTGAGCGATGCACTCGAACTTGCGCAGAAGGCCAAAGCCGAGCAACCGGACGATGCCGCCGTCAATGACACCTTGGGCTGGATTTACTTTAAACAAGGTTTGTACCGCTCCGCGGTGCCCGTCCTCGAAGCCGCTGTGGCAAGAAATCCACGCGTGGCGAAATTTCAGTTCCACTTGGGAATGGCTTATCTTGCGAGCGGGCAGTCCGCGCAGGCTCACACCAGTTTGCAGGCGGCGCTGCAATCAGGTCTCAGCGGAGACGACGCGCGTTCTGCGCAAGAGGCGCTGCAAAAGACGGGATCGTAATTCGGCCCGGCTCTCCACCGCCAAAATTAAGCATACTCCGCGAGTTAAGCTGAAAAAGGGAGCTTCCAATAAAAATGCTAAAGCTTCACAGCATTGAAGCCTGCGTATTCGACGCCTACGGCACGCTTTTCGATGTCAACAGCGCAGCCCGCAACTCCCAAGACGTGCTCGGAGAAAAGTGGCAGCCGCTAGCCGAGTTGTGGCGCGCGAAGCAGTTGCAATACACCTGGCTGCGCAGTCTCGCGGGGTGCCACGCAGATTTTTGGCAGGTGACGGGCGATGCTCTCGACTTTGCCCTGTCGACTCTGCATCTGGAAGACGCAATTCCTCGCGCTCGGCTCATGAACCTGTATTTATCTCTCAGCGCTTACCCGGAAGTCTCGGACACATTAAAGCGCCTGAAAACCGCCGGCATGAAGCTCGCCATTTTGTCTAATGGGACTCCAACGATGCTCAATGCCGCAGCTCACGGCGCAGGCATTGACGGTTTGCTTGATGCCGTGCTCTCAGTGGAAGATGTGAGGGTTTATAAGCCACATCGATCTGTCTACCATTTGGCTTGCGAGCGGTTCAACGTCCCTGCGTCGCACATATGTTTTATATCTTCGAATGGCTGGGACGCATATTCCGGCAAGGCTTTCGGCTTCCGCGTTTTGTGGTGCAACCGTTTCGCCCAGACACCCGAGCGAATCCCCGAGACGCCTGATGCGCAAATCGCAACGCTCACCGAACTGCCTGATATCGTCACAACAGATTCTCTTAGGCCGTAACAACAGATTTCAACCGCCATGCGATTTCCGATGGCATTTCACGTTGTGAATTTCTTTCCTCGGAATTAATTTGACCTTAACACTCCTGTAACTATTCCGACAGTATCCTCGCATTTATAAGTCCCTCGTCTATTTCCCTCACAAGGAGCAAATTATGTCTTCTCGAAGTTTTCTTGCGAAA